>CAVVCY010000002.1:0-395693 GCA_963746905.1 uncultured Acidobacteriota bacterium | reverse complement strand
GTGTTCGCCGTCCCCGTGGGGACGATCATCACCTGTCTCAAGTCAAAGACCCCTTGGTGCTCGGGACCTCGTCGCCGGTGACAGCGACTGCCTCGCGTCGGCAAGTGCCACCGCCTTGAAGGCGGACTCGGCTTTGTGGTGGTCGTTGTCACCGCGGATCACATCGACGTGCAGTGCCATCCGGGCTTCGATTGCCAGCGTTCGGAAGAAGTGGGTGAGGTTCTCGGAAGCGACATCGCCGATGGTGTCCCGAGCCAACGACGGCTCGGAGTGTTGGGCCAGGGTCGCCCTGAGAGGTCCACCACCGCCCTCGACAGGGACTCATCGAGCGGGGCATCAGGAATATCCGAATCGGGTCATCCGGCGGCGGTCGCCAGAGCCTCGTTGAGTGCTCAGCCCCAGCACCATGGCGCAATCCTCGACCGTGTGGTGGTCGTCGACGTGGGTGTCGCCGGTCGCGAGCAGGGTCAGGTCGATCCGGCCGTGCTTGGCCAGTGCCGTCAGCATGTGGTCGAGGAAGCCAAGTCCGGTCTTGACGTCCGACGATCCACCCCCGTCCAGCTCCAACCGGCACTCCACATTGGTCTCCGATGTCGCCCGGTTGATCTCTGAGTTTCGTGTCATGGCAGAAGTGCCTCCAGTTGGCTGGTGTTATCGAGGATGCGGGCCGCATCCTCAAGCTGAGACGGGACCGCTCGGGGTCGTCGCCGGGGGCGATTACGCCAATCGGGATCACACCGGCCTCTCGGGCGGCGGTGAGGTCGTCGGGTGTGTCGCCGAGCATCCAAGCTCGCCGGACACCCAGAATCTGCAGAGCCAGGCCCACTGGCGCCGGGTCGGGCTTCAGCGGTGCATCGTCCCGGGTCACCAGTGCCGAGACCTGTCGGGACAGGTCGAATCGATCGAGAAATTCTTCGGCATCTGCTCGGGGCCGGCCGAGTGACTACTGCCAGGGGTCGAGAGGAGGCCCGACACGCGACCATGTCGCACCATCGACGATCGGGGACTCGTGGGTCTTGAGCCCAGGTGTTCCGTTTGAGCCCTGGTAGAGGCTTTCATAGCGATCGGTCACCGCGTCGAGGGCGACCTCCGTCCCCTTCTGGCGACAGAGACTCTGGGTGAGGAGCCAATCGTCGTTGCTGTTTCCATTGGCCTTGGCCCGCTCGATGTCACCGACATCGATCTCGACGCCGAAGCTGCGGCCGGTCTCGATGATGGCGGTGCTCTGTGACCGGCTGACATCGGCCAGAACCCCGTCCAGGTCGAAGACGATGGCCTCGGGCGCCAGCGCTGCCTCCAGGGTGTCGACCAGCCTTTGGAAATCGAGTCGGTTCCCGGGGAGAGTGATCCGCACCATTTCGCGCAGGCCGGGTCGACCGGGGAACTGGCGAAGCCCAACCCCCATGGCGGCGGCCGCCGAGATCAGCCATGAAGGGTCCCGGCACTCGGTGAGAACGAAGTTGGCCTCCGATGGAAGAGGCTTGGTGCCCAGGTCGCTGAGCACAGAGGCGAGCTCGACTCGCTCCCGCTTGACCTCCTCCACGAAGTCGGTGAGCTCGGAAGCCGGACGACCCAAGCGCGTCGTGGCCAACGCGGCCGAGATGGAGGCCACCGGGTAAGGGTTCCCGTGGGCACCGATCTCGGCTACCAGTTCGGGTGGGCCGAGGAGGTAGCCAACCCTGAGCCCCGCCAGTCCGTAGGCCTTGGACATGGTTCGTATGACCACCGCGTTGCCGAGGTCGAGCGCCACCCGGGTCAGATCCTCAGCGGCGAACTCGGTGTAGGCGGCGTCGAGTACCAATAGCGGCGTCCTGGCTGCGATCCGCTCGAGGTCGGCGCCGATGGCGACCGACCCCGTGGGGTTGTTGGGGGAGACGATGAACACCGCGTCCGTCCGGTCGGTGATCGAAGCGACGAGCTCCTCGGTCGGCAAGGGCCCCATCCACCAGGCGGTTTCGATCAACTCGGCGCCGCGCTGCTCGCTGTAGCGGGAGATCATCTCGAAGGTGGGCGTGGTGGAAATCACTTGCTCGCCCCGAGCCACCCACGCCAGGAAGCAGCGGAACAGAGCGTCGTCGCCTCCCGCGGTGACCAGGACCGATTCTTCGGGCAAGCCATGGAGACCGGCGAGCGCCCGTCTCAGATCTGCGGTGTCCGGGTAGCGGCTCGCCACCCGGCTCGGATCGACGAGGGAGGCGAGAAGCTCCGACGCCTCGGTGCTTCCCTCGTTCTTGGACAGGTCGAGATCGATGGGCACCGCGAACTGCTGGGGCAGGTAGCTGGGGGGCTGGCTCATGGGACGATCTGCTCGAGGCGAGACACTGCGATGTCTGTGGCTCCCCGCGCCTTGAGCAGCGGGATCAAGGTCGGAAGCTCGGAGCGAGGCACCGCCGCCTTCACTGCGAGGCCGTCCCCGCCGTGGAGGGTCGCGATGGTCGGCTCTCGCATCGAAGGGAGGATGGCGATCACCGAGTCGAGATCGTCCCGGGAGACATTGAGCTCGACCATTGCCCGGTCCCGGGCCTCGATCACTGACCTGAGGCTGAGGACCAGCCCATCGATGGTCGTCTTCTTCTCCGGTGAGTCGAATGCCTGTGGGCTCGCATAGAGACGGGTCGAGGAGCGAAGCAGTTCGTCGACGACGACCAGGCCGTTGGCGGCCAGGGTCTCGCCGGTGGCGCTGATGTCCACGATCACGTCGGCGTCCTCGGGAGGGAAGACCTCGGTCGCGCCATAGGAGTGGACGAAGGTCGCTTCGAGGCCCTGGCGCCGGATCCAGTCACGGGTGAGGCGCTCGTATTCACTCGCCACCACCAGGTGCCGCGTTGGGAGGGAGCCGTCGATAAGAACCGACTCGGGCGCCGCCGCCACCATCCGCACCGGATCGAGACCGGTGTCGAGTAGTTCGATGAGGTTGGCCGCCTTCTCCGCAACCCAGTCGGCGCCGGCGAAACCAACGTCACGGGAGCCGGCGGCCAGCATCTCGACGATGTTCTGCGGTTTCAGCATCTTCACCTCGTAGCCGGGCACGGAGAGCACGGGGCGATAACCGCGGGGCCCTGCCCGGAGCTCCATTCCGGCAGCGGCAAGCAGATTGGTGACACCGGCCTCGATCCGGCCTTTGGGGACCGCGAGGTGGGTGGTCAGTCCATTTTCGAGTGAAGACATTCGGGCTCTTTCCCGCCGGGTCTGCGGTGGGTTGCCCGAAAACGAGAAACGCCGACCGCTGGGGTCGGCGTGGTGGTCGCTGATGTTGCTTTCGCTATGCGCCCGTGGTCAGCCGGCCCTCGAGGGGTGGTGATGACGGTGAGCGTGGGCGAGAAGCCGGTTCATGTTGGACACGAGCCTAACCATGCCGGTCCGAGGAAGGCAATAGCGGGCCCGCTCACGCCTCCGAGCGCACCCAAACCGCAACCGTTGCCGGTTGCACGGTTTCGGAGATGACCCCGATCCATCCAGTGACGATTCGATCGGGGTCGATTTGGTCGCTGAGGCCTCGGGTGTAAGTCTCGGCGACCTTCCAGGCGTCGTGGCGGGTCCGATTGAATCGGCGGTCTACGCGCGCCTGGACCCGACGTCGCAGCGGGTTGAACAGGGCCGCCACCGCCAGGGTCGAAGCGGCAACCGCGATGTTTCCCCGACCCGGCAGGAGATCGCGTAACAGGAAGACAGCTCCGGCGTAGACGATGGCCAGGAGACCCACAACCAGGGTGTAGGCCAAGGTGCGACTGATGAGACGGTCGATGTCATACAGCCGGTGCCGGTGCATGGAGAGGCCGATAGCAACCGGGATCACCGTCCAGACAAGTTGGATGTAGAACCCGTCCCAGAAGAAAAGGAGCGCATAGGCGAGGGCGGCCACCAGTCCGGCTGCCATCATCCATTTCAGCTGCAGACGCTCGATCCCGACCGCCCGGCGGTAGCGGACCACTACGGACACGGCCGAAGCCAGGATGCACAACACGAGGATCAGCACCAGAGTGACCCCAGGTGCACCCTCACGGAACGGCGCCAACGCTTCGATGCCAAGCGGGTTCACATATTCCCAATCCAGGAACACCCCCGGGAGGAAGAGCTCGGTGAGACCGAGGATGGCGATGGTGCCACCGAGCAGCCAGGCGACCGGCCGCCAGCGGGGGGAGGGGAGATGCCCGTCGGGGAACAGCAAGAGGAGAAATCCGATGAGGCCGACACCCGGCACCCAAAGCGGGTAGGCCAGTGCGGCAATCAGGTCGGGTCTGGCGAGAGTCCCCGGGTTCGCCGATTCGTAGACGAGAAGGCCGTCGAGAAGGATCCAGATCGACCACGCCGCGCTCGAAGCCCAGGCAAATCCATGCCACCGGGTTGCCCGGCCTATGAAAGGCGATGATCACGCCCACCACGGTGAACGCAAGTATCCAGACGCTGAAGCCGACGGTGTCTCCCAGGTCGGCCAACTCCCATGACTCGATCCTGGTGTACACGATCAGGGTGGCGAGGTAGATCAAGGCGATGACAACGGCGACGCCGATCGCAATGCGCCGGGCGATGGACTGGTCCACAGCCAGAAACTAGGCCAAGGTCGTTCCGAGAGCGTTACGGCCTGGTCCCTTGCGACCGTTACCCTTTACCGTCCAATGACCCGATCCGTCCCCGAAAAACCTGCGCTCGAAGGTCTCGAGGCGAAGTGGCTGGACCGGTGGAGGGTCGATGACACCTATCGATTCGACCGCTCCAAGACCCGCGGCGAGATCTTCTCCATCGACACCCCGCCCCCGACCGTCTCCGGCTCGTTGCATATGGGGTCGGTGTTCGGATACGTCCAAACCGACGCCATCGCCCGGTACCAGCGGATGAAGGGGATGGAGGTCTTCTATCCGATGGGGTGGGACGACAACGGCCTCCCCACCGAGCGCCGGGTCCAGAACTACTACGGGGTCAGATGTGACCCGACCCTTCACTATGACCCCAGTTTCACCCCTCCGGGAGAGCCGCCCGATCCGCCGATCTCGATCAGCCGCCGAAACTTCATCGACCTCTGCCACGGGCTCACCGCCGAGGATGAAAAGGTGTTCGAGGACCTGTGGCGGACTCTGGGCCTGTCTGTCGACTGGGCCCAGAGCTACGCCACCATCGACGAGACCTCGCAGCGGACCAGTCAGAAGGCCTTCCTTCGCAATCTCGAGCGCGGAGAGGCCTACTCCCAGGAGGCGCCGGTCCTCTGGGACGTCGATTTCAAGTCGGCCGTTGCCCAGGCCGAGTTGGAAGATCGGGAACGGCCGGGGGCCTACCACCGGATCGCCTTCCGTCGATCGGATGGGAGCCCGCTCTACATCGAGACCACCCGGCCCGAGCTGGTCTGTGCCTGTGTGGCTCTGGTAGCTCATCCCGACGATGGGCGATATGTGGAACTGTTTGGCAAGACGGTGACCTCGCCGCTCTTTGGGGTCGAACTGCCAGTCGTGGCCCATGAGCTGGCCGATCCTGAGAAGGGGTCGGGGATCGCCATGATCTGCACCTGGGGCGACACCACTGATGTGACCTGGTGGCGGGAGCTCGACCTGCCGACGAGATCGGTCATTCAACAGAGCGGGCGGCTCCAGGACGACGCCCCGGAGTGGATCGAATCTGTCGAGGGACGAGCTGCCTATGCCGAGATCGGTGGGCTCTACCCCAACCAGGCGCAGCGCAAGATGGCGGAGTTGTTGGCCGGGGCCGGGGATCTCGACGGCGAGCCCCGGCCGATCACCCACCCGGTGAAATTCTTCGAGAAGGGCGACCGGCCTCTGGAGATCATCTCCAGCCGGCAGTGGTACATCCGCAACGGGGGACGGGATGACGGGCTGCGCCAGGCGCTCCTGGGCCGGGGCGACGAGCTGGATTGGGTTCCCGACTTCATGGGAGTCCGCTTCAAGCACTGGGTGGAAGGGCTCAACGGTGACTGGCTGATCTCGAGACAGAGATTCTTCGGGGTGTCGGTCCCGGTGTGGTATCCGATCGATAGTGACGGCGAGCTCGATTTCGAGCACCCGATCCTTCCCGACCTGGCTGACCTACCGGTGGACCCCACGACTGATGCCCCTCCCGGGTACGACGAGTCACGACGCGGCGTCCCGGGTGGCTTCGCAGGAGACCCCGATGTCATGGACACCTGGGCAACTTCGTCGCTGACTCCGCAAATCGCCGGGCGCTGGGACGACGACCCCGATCTTTTCGGTCGGGTATTCCCGATGGACTTGCGGCCCCAGGGCCCCGAGATCATTCGCACCTGGCTCTTCTCGACGGTGCTGCGCTCCCACTACGAGCACGGGTTCTTGCCGTGGACCCATGCCGCGATCAACGGCTGGATACTCGACGCCGACCGCAAGAAGATGTCGAAATCGAGAGGCAACGTGGTCACTCCGGTCCCATTGATCGAGGAGCACGGGGCGGAGGCCATTCGCTATTGGGCCTGCAACGGCCGTCCCGGCACCGACACGGCGGTCGATGTTGGGGTCATGAAGATCGGGCGCCGACTGGCCTTGAAGATCCTCAATGCCGCCCGATTCGCGCTCGGGTTCGCCGACGATGTCGACCCCGGCGCCATCACCGAGCCTTTAGACCGATCGATGCTGGCAACGCTTGCGGTAGTGGTGGAACAGGCCACCGCTGCCTTCGATCGCTTCGACTACGCCCGGGCCCTCGAGGTCACCGAGAAGTCGTTCTGGGATTGGACTGATGACTATCTGGAGTTGGTCAAGGGGAGGGCTTACGACGGGGGAGCGGTGGGTGCGTCGGCTCACGCCGCCCTCCAGGTTGCTCTGGGGGTTTATCTCCGCTTGTTCGCCCCTTTCCTTCCGTTCGTCACTGAAGAGGTGTGGTCATGGTGGCGGGCAGGCTCGGTCCATCGCGAGTCGTGGCCAAAGACCAACGAACTGGACTTTGGCGGGGAACCGGGTGTCCTCGAGATGACCAGTTTGGTGATCACTTCGGTGCGCAAGGCAAAGTCTGAGGCGAGGGCATCCATGGCATCGGGAGTCGAGTCGGTGAACATCGCCGCCCCAACTCAGATCCTGGATTGGATACGTCAGGCCGAGCTCGATTTGAAGGCGGCAGCCCGCGCCCGGGCCATCTCGTATCGAGCAGGTGATCTCGCTGTCGACACCGTGCTTGGCGCATAGTTGCACGCTGGCCACAACTACGCCATAGTTGACTGGCAAGAGCAACTAGGTTGCAGATAGCAGGCAACTAGCCTAGAGTTGCATTCATGCAGCAACACCCACCCTTCGTAGCCGCCCTGATCGGTGACATGGTCGGTTCCCGAAAGGCTCAGGATCGGATCGAACTGCAACATCAGATGGAGAAGATCCTCTCCGAAGTCAACCGGGTGGTAGGTGGCGACCCCACATTCACCATCGGAGACGAGTTTCAGGCGCGCTACTCGACCCTGCACGATGCAATCGAAGCCTCGCTCCAACTCCATCTGCGCAGTCTGGGACTCATCAGGCTGCGGATCGGAATCGGTTGGGGGGAGTTGATAGCCGAGGATCCCGCCCGTTCTCCGTTCGGGCAGGACGGGCCATGTTGGTGGAATGCCCGGGATGCGATCGAAGCGGTCGATCGCTCATCCAAAGGTCGGCCTCAGGGGTTGCGCACCGCCGTGAGGGCCGAGAGTTATCTCGACTCGGTACTCAACGGATACGTGGTGCTTCGCGATACGGTGCTCTCCGGCCTAGACGAAGTCGATGCTCGGATCGCGGTGGGACTCCTCGATGGGTTCAACCAGACTGAGTTGGCCGGACAACTGGGGATCAACAAGTCCTCGGTGAGCCGTCGGGCCAACACGCATGGCATCCTTGCTCTGATCGAGGCAAGGAGCATCTGGGTGCCGTCAATCCCCACACGGTCATGAGCTGGTCCGACCTTGGAGTGATCGCGATTGGCGGGCTTCTCCTCACCTTGCCCGCCAACTGGGTAGTGAGACAGGTGCTTCGCCTCACCAGGAAAGAGACAACGCCATCTCACAACCAGGCAGGGCGTTGGATCGGGATCCTGGAGCGGCTGCTGATCTATGTGCTGATGCTGGCCGGAGCCGCGGCGGCTGCCGGACTGGTAGTGGCAGCGAAGAGCATCCTTCGCTATCCGGAAATCAGCGCCAAGCCGGCGACCATCGACCCTGAGTACGTCCTGGTCGGATCCCTGGCGAGCTGGCTTCTCGCCTTCGGCACCGGTGCGCTGGTGGTCGTCCTGATCTGAGGTTGGCCACGAATGGCGATACCTGCAGAAGTACTCTGAGCCGGTGCTCGAAGGACTCGTCGAATGGGTGATATCCGTGGTGGAGAGTCTCGGGTATTGGGGTGTGGCCGCCCTGGTCGCCCTGGAGAACCTCTTTCCCCCGATCCCCTCTGAAGTGGTCCTCCCGTTGGCCGGCTTCGTCGCCGTCGAAGGCGACGCCTCGGTGGTGGGCATGGTTATCGCCGCAACCATCGGGTCGATGGTGGGGGCGTATGCCCTCTATGGAATCGCGGCCGCGATCGGCCCGGTTCGGCTGCGCAGCTTTGTCGTGCGGTACGGCAAGTGGTTCGGGCTGGACGAGGACGATCTGGACAAGTCCGAGGAATGGTTCGATCGACGAGCGTCGATGGCCGTGTTGGTGTGTCGCTGCATCCCGTTGATGCGGTCCCTGATCTCGATACCGGCCGGGCTCCGACGCATGCCCCTCATTCCCTTCAGCATCTACACCCTTCTGGGCAGTCTCGTGTGGAACGTGTTGCTCATCGGCGCCGGCTATCTGCTCGGGGAGCAGTGGCAGCAGGTGGAGGAGCCGATGGCGCTTTTTCAGAAGTTGGTCCTGGTAGTCATCGGTGTAGGCGTCGCCTGGTTCGTGTGGCGCCGCATCGTGCGTCCCCGACTTCGCCGGGCCGAGGTCTGAGTCTTCGGGAGCCCGCTCAGCCTTGGTCGGACTCGATCCAGGGCCCGACACCGTAGACCCGGTCCACGGACACATGGATGACCAGACCTGGGGGGACTTCCCGCATCGGGAAGGTCGCCCCGGGACCGATGTAGGCCGCGGCAAGGCGATCCATCACTTCGAGGGCGCCTCCTTCGTCGATACGAGCCGTGCCCTGGACGACCAGGTAGGGGTGGAGCCCTTCGCCGGTGTGCTCGTGAGCCTGGAATGAGATCGCTATTCGCTGATCACGGCGGAGACAGTCGATCTTGAACTGATCGAAGAAGGTCGCCCACACCAGCTCGTCGCCATCCACGCCTACCCAGGCGAGGGTGACATGTGGAGTTCCGTCCGGATCGATGGTGACGACGTGGCCCAGAGGGCCGGTGGCGAGTAGGTCGCGGACGGGTTGGGAGATGTGGGACATCACGAGATCGTAGGCCTCGGCGTCTGACCAGCTTTCGGCGGGGTTTGGTTTATGGTCTTGTGAGTGCGACGGGCCTTGCTCGCGGCCATGATCTTGCTCTCGGCTTGCTCGCTGTTTGGTGAGGAGCCTCCCTCGAGCTCCACCACCGCTCCGAGCATCGCAACCACGACCACAACGACCACGATCCCACCGACCACCACCACGGTCCCCGCGACCACCACCACCGTGAATCCCTTTGCCCGTCCGGACTGGATGGGCACCCGCATCCTCCCGCTCCGCCCGGATGGCTATGGCGAAGTGCAGCCGACCCCGCCCGAGTTCGATCCCCGCGCCTTGGAGACTCCCGACGACCTACCCCCACCCCCGGACGAGGAGTTCCATTCCACCACCGGCCCCATCCCGCCGGATGTGCTCGCCCGAGCCAGCTGGGTTCCCGAGTGCCCGGTCACGCTCGACCAGCTGTCCTATGTCACAGTCAGTCATTGGGGATTCGATGGTCGCTTCCACACCGGAGAGATCATCGTCAACTCAGACGTCGCGGAGGATGTGGTGGAGGTGTTCCGCAAGCTGCACGAGGCCCGGTTCCCGATCGAGCAGATGCGGGTGATCACCAAGGAGGAGATCGATGCCCCGCCGACCGGGGATTGGAACGACACGACGTCTTTCGTGTGCCGACCCGCAGTTGGCTCCGACTCCTGGTCCCAGCACGCCTACGGCCTGGCCGTCGATGTCAACCCGTTCCATAATCCCTATCAGAAGGCGGATTTGGTGTTGCCGGAACTGGCTTCGACCTACACCGACCGGGAAGACATCCGACCCGGAATGATCACCGATGGCGACGTCGTGGTCGAGGCCTTCGCCGATATGGGCTGGACCTGGGGTGGGAATTGGAAGACGCTCAAGGATTGGATGCACTTCTCTTCAAACGGGCGGTGAGCCCCCTAATTGGGGTCCACAGGTCCGAATATGACCTCTGCAACCCAATTAGGCGGCGCACGTCGAACATATGTTCGATATGATGCGGTGGGTGAGCGGGTACGCCGAACTGCACTGTCACACCAATTTCTCGTTCCTCGACGGGGCTTCCCATCCCGAAGACCTGGTGGAGCGCGCAATCGAGCTTGGCTATGAGGCACTGGCCGTCACCGATCACGACGGGTTCTATGGGGTCTCCCGGTTCTGGCAGGTGGCAAAAGAGACCGGGTTGCCCGCCATCTATGGGGTGGAGATCGGCCTGGAGACAGATCCCCGAGGCGCGGCCGACCCGGTGACCCGGGCCCAGTATTGGGACCAACAGCGACACGCCCGGACCAAGGGTGCCCAGGGCCGTTTGCGGAGAGGTCGCAGCGTCAGAGCCCATGGCACCAAGCCGACCGATCTTCCGGAGACCGATCATCTGGTGCTTCTCGCCGGCTCGCCCGATGGTTATCGGGCCCTCTCCAATCTGGTGACCAGGGCCCAGCTGCGAGGGGAGAAGGATCACCCGATCTATGTCTGGGACGACCTGGCGGAGGCTGCTCGCAACCCCGACGTCCATGCACTGACCGGTTGTCACTTCGGGGCGGTCCCCAAGGCCGCCTCCCGAGGAGAGCTGGGGGCGACGATCAGGGAGAGCTCGAAGCTGAGAGAGCTGTTCGGGTCCCGGCTCCATCTCGAGTTGTGGCATCACGGCATGCCCGAAGACGACCCCCGCAACGACCTGATGTGGGAGGTGTCACAGAAGCTTGCCCTTCCCGTTGTCGCCACCAACCAGGTCCACTATCACCAGCGAAAAGACGCCTATCTCTCAGAGGTTCTTGCCGCCATCGGGGGAAGGCGAACTCTGGCCCTCGCCGACGGGTTCCGACCTGCCAGCGACGAGCGCTATCTGAAGTCCCCGCGGGAGATGGCGGTGCGATTCGCCCGCTACCCGGGGTCGGTGGCCCGGGCCGGGGAGCTGGGGCGGCGTCTCGCCTTCGACCTTGGCCTGGTCGCTCCCAATCTCCCCGACTTCCCGATGCCCGGCCACTTCCAGGACGAGATGGACTACCTGCGTCATCTCACCTGGGAGGGAGCGAGGGATGTCTACGCCGGCTCCGAAGACGGCATCGACCCCGGGGCGAGACGCCGGCTGGAGCACGAGTTGGACATCATCGAGAAGCTCGGCTTCCCCGGGTACTTCCTGGTGGTCAAGGACATCATCGACTTCGCCCGAACCCAGGACATCTACTGTCAGATTCGGGGCTCGGGTGCTGATTCGGCAGTTTGTCGCTGTCTGGGCCTGACCCGTGTCGACCCGATCCGGCTCCAACTCCCCTTCGAGCGCTTCCTTTCCGAGGAGCGGGGGAGGCCACCGGACATCGACATCGACTTCGAAGCCGACCGCCGGGAGGAGGTGATCCAGTACTGCTATCGCCAGTACGGGCGGGAGCGGGCGGCGATGGTCGCCAATGTCATCACCTACCGGGCGAAATCGGTGCTCCGGGACGTGGCCAAGACCTTTGGCTTCACTCAGGCCCAGGTGGATGGGCTGTCCAAGTACGTGGATACCAGGGACCCCGCCCAGCTCCGTCTCGACACCCCGCTTCCCGAGGGTCTGACCAGTGAGAGGATCTACGACATCTGCTGGCGTCTCGACGGCTACCCCCGTCATCTCGGGATCCACTCCGGGGGGATGGTCATTGCCGACCGCCCCTTGTGGCAGGTGGTGCCACTGGAGTGGGGGCGGATGGAGGGGAGAACAGTCCTCCAATGGGACAAGGACGATTCGGCGGCGGTGGGGATCGTCAAGTTCGACCTGCTCGGCCTGGGGATGCTCAACGCCCTCCATCTCGCCCACGACCTGATCGAGGACACTCACGGCATCGATGTCGACCTGGCGGTCATCCCCCAGGAGACTGCGATCTACCGCTCGATCACCCGGGCCGACACCGTCGGCTTGTTCCAGATCGAGTCCAGGGCACAGATGGCCACCCTGCCCAAGATGAAGCCGAAGACCTTCTACGACCTGGCGGTCGAGGTTGCCCTGATTCGTCCCGGCCCGATCCAGGGCCAGTCGGTCCACCCCTATCTGCGGCGGCGGAGCGGGGAGGAGCCGGTCCGCTACCCCCACCCCTCCACCGAGCCGATCCTGGCCAAGACGCTGGGGGTTCCCATCTTCCAGGAGCAATTGATGGAGTTGGCCCGGATCTGCGCCGGGTTCGACGGTGGCCAGGCCGACCGTCTCCGACAAGCGATGACCCACAAACGCTCGGAGAAGGCGATGGGGAAGCTCCGTGAGGATCTGTTCGTCGGGATGGCGGCCAACGGGATCGTCGACGCCGCAGCCGACGAGATCTGGGAGAAGCTGCAGGGCTTCGCCTCGTTCGGGTTCCCGGAGAGCCACTCGGTCAGCTTTGCCTACATCGTCTACATGTCCGCCTGGCTCCGCTTCCACTATCCGGCCGAGTATCTGGCAGGGCTGCTCAACGCCCAACCTATGGGGTTCTACAGCCCGAACTCCCTGGTCCAGGACTCGCAGCGTCACGGTGTTGTGGTCCTGCGGCCGGATGTGAACGTGTCCTGGCACGACTGCACCATCGAATCGGTGGAGGCTGATCGCGACGACGTGGTGACCTATCTGGGCGAGAAGTGGCGGCGGGGGCGGGGAACTGCCGACGACCCGATCCGCCCTCCGGTCGGGGTGCGGATGGGGCTGCGTTACGTGCGCAACCTGGGGGAGCGGGAGGTGACCCGGATCGAGGCGGCCCGGATCCTGGGCGGGCTCGTTCGAATCTCCCGAAGACCTGGCGTTTCGCACCGGCCTCGGGGTGGACGCCCTGGAGGGCCTTGCGGTTTCGGGAGCGCTTGGAGTCGATCGGGCTCGGTCGTCGGGAGGGGATGTGGGCGGCCGGGGCATTGGCCGAGATCGACCCGGAGCGACTGGCGCTCTCACCGGGGGTGGTGGCGCCTCCTCTGCCGGGGATGAGTGACGAGGAGAAGCATCGGGCCGATCTGTGGGCGACCGGGGTGTCGGGTCGTCATCCGATGAGCTTCGTTCGGGATCAGATGGTGGGATGTCTCACCGCTGCTGAGGCCCTGGAAGTGGAGCGTCATCGGGCCCGGGTCAAGGTGGCCGGGGTGGTCACCCACCGGCAGCGGCCGGGCACCGCCAAAGGGGTCTACTTCCTCAATCTGGAGGACGAGACCGGGCTGTTGAACATCGTGGTGTTGCCCGATGTCTGGGCCAAGCATCGAGAGGTGGTCAGGAAGAGCCCGGCTCTGGTGATCGAAGGCCGGCTCGAATACCACGACGGGGTGACCAACATCGTCGCCCGGGACTTCCAGGCGATTGGCGTGCAAACCGTGCAGTCACGAGACTTTCGATGAGAGAGGAGAACCAATGGACATGAAACTGGAATTGATGATCCTGCCGGTCTCGGACCCGGATCGGGCCAAGGAGTTCTACGAGAAGGCGGGCTTCCACGTCGATGTCGACCACAAGGCGAGCGAAGACTTCCGGGTGATCCAGGTGACCCCGCCGGGGTCGGCATGCTCGGTCAGCTTCGGGAAAGGGATCAGCCAAGCCGTGCCCGGGTCGATCCAGGGCCTGCACCTGGTGGTGACTGACCTCGAGCTTGCGCTAGAAGACCTCAAGAGTCGTGGCATCGAGATCAGCGATCCCTTCCACTTTGGTGCCGCCGGTCAGACCCCCGGTCTTCACCCGGAGCGGTCCGACTACGGCTCATACGCAGCATTCAGTGATCCGGACGGCAACGGCTGGCTGGTCCAGGAGGTTGGGCACTCAGGAGCCTGACCGCTCCTCCCACTGATCGCGACCGAGCCGGTACTGGCGAAACGGAATCCCGTCGTAGTCGATGACGCTCAGGGTCTCGAAGCCGACTTTGGCCATTGCCCGATCGGCGTTTCTGGTGAGCGGCAACAGCGCGTAGACCTCGTCGAACCCGAATTCGGTGAAGCCCTTTTCCAGGGCCACCCGGGTGATGTCAAGACCGTGGCCCCAGAACTCGGGGAGCAAGACCAGCCCGAAGTCCGCTCCGTCGTCCTCGTGTTGGAAACCACCCCAACCCACGAACACACCATCGATGTAAAACGCCCACGGCCCATACCCGTACTCGTCCCATTGCCCGTCCTTCCCCGCGATCCAACCCTTTGCCTCTTCCGGGGTGAATTGGCTGAACAGAGGCATGTGGCGGGTGTTTCGAGGCTCATTGATCAGACGCAGGATCTCATCGAATGGGGCCTCGGGGAGTCGGGAGAAGGTGATCGTCATGTCATCGAGTCCAAGTAGTCCCTGGCGACCCGTTTCGGGGCTCGATCGAGCCATGCCTCGACGATCACCTCTTCGAGCTCGTCGACGGCGATTTCCTCCAGACGCACCAGGACGGCCGGATAGCCCTCGAAGTGGGGGGTGGTGAAGAAGACCTCGGGGTCGTCAGTCAGCAAGGCTTCCTTGACCCCGAGGTCGGGAACACGAATTGCGAGGATCGGGCCGTCGGGGGCCAGGTCACCCAGTGCCTTGTAGTCGGCCGTCCGCAGAGGTCGCTCCCATACGAAGCCCTTGCCCTTGACGCTCCAGCCCAGGTTGCCATACGACGTCCCTTCCGCCGTCCCGGGCAGTTCCAGGGCGATACGCCGTACATCGTCCCAGGTGGCCACGTCAGGCCTCGAGGATGCCCGGATCGGCGGGCACATCGACCGAGTGCTCCCGGAGGATCTCCAGCGATATGAGGTCGAGGGCTCGCTCATGCGTCGAGGCGAGGACGACAGGGGCCGCCGCCCCATCGTGGTGCGCCCGGAGCCAATTCGAGGCAGTCACACACCATCGGTCGCCCGGCACCAGTCCCGGAAACAGATACTCAGGCATCGGCGAACTCAGGTCGTTTCCGATGCCTCGTTGGTGCTCAAGGAACTCCGAAGTCACCACCGCGCAAACCGTATGGCTGCCGATGTCTTCGGGTCCGGTGACGCAAGTCCCGTCCCGATAGAAACCGGTGAGCGGGTCGATGCCGCAGGGCTCGAGTTTCCCGCCCAGCACGTTGCGATCGGCCACCGGCTCTCTATTCAGCCCCGGCAGGCGAAGATGTCCCAGCCACCACCGTCGTACACCGCCCAGGCGGCCGCGGCGGTCGACGCCGCAGGGTCGGTGGGGTCGGCACCTGGGTACCCGGCGGCTGAGGCCCGCTCCTCCCAGTACTGGGGCAGATGCTGGAAGAGACCCACGGCACCGGTGCGCAGGTCGGTCGAGTTGGGGTCGAATCTCGACTCGCACCACGCCACCCGCACCGCCCGGTTGACATCCTCGGCGGCAAAGTAGAGCGAAACCAATGCCCTGACCTGGACCTGGGAGAGCCAGCCCGACGTCTCCGAAACAATGGACGCCGTCGATGGCTGATCTGAGACCGAAGAGTCGGAAGGATCGGTGGCCTGTTGGGTGTCATCGGCGGTCGAGGTGTCACCGGCCACGGAGAGCTCGGCAGTCTCCCCGGCGAGGAGGGCGAAGGTGAGCCCGGCATAGGCGCCAGTGGCGTGGCCGACGCTGGCCGCGGCCGCCTCGGTCTCCAGTTGATCAACCGTCGGGTCCTGGGTGTCGAACGCGGCGAATCCAGCCATTGCCAGAAGGGCCACAGCTGCCCATCCAGCGACGAACGACAGACGTCTCAAACGCATAAGAAGCGACTCCACCAGCGGCTTAGACCGCTGCCCAATCTTTGCAAACCCTACCCAGTTGTGGATAAGTGCGACAACTCGGTTCGGGTCACTTTTCGGCATCGCCCAAGACCGCGAAAACCGTCGACCAGTGGGCCTTTTTGGGATCGAGCATGTCGAAGTGCCTGAGCCCGGGGAAGACCTCCACCCGGGTAGTATCGGCCAGCCTCGTGCTGTGTAAGACCGGCACCAATTCGTCCTCCCCGCCATGCACCAGGAGTGTTGGTGAGGGCGCATCGAGGGCCGGCGGGGCTCCCGCGGCCAGAAGCGACTTCGCCTCTCCACTGCCCGGTCCGCCGGCCCCAGCCAGTGCCGAGAGGTCGGTCACCGGCGCCAGGCCCACGGTCAGCCCGATCGGAGAGCCAGACGCCCGGTTGGAGGCCCATAGGGCGAGATAGCCACCCGCGGAATGACCCATGATCGACGGGCGGAGCCCATTGGCTTGCGGCATCTGGTGGACGTGATCGAGGGCAAGCCTCACGTCTTGCCCCGAGGCGGGCCAGCCCCCGCCGTTTCCCAGCCGCCGGTATTCGATGTTCCAGGTGGCCCATCCCTTGTCGGCCAGGTCGACCGCCAGGGTTTCCATCGAGTCTCTCTCATACTCCTGACGCCAGAAACCGCCATGCACGAGGACGGCCAGCCCTGTTGGCCCTGATCCGGGGAGTCGCAGGTCGCCGACGTTGTCCGGATGAGGCCCATAGCGGAGGGTCTCGAAAGGCACCGCGGCGCGATTGGACAGATGGCGGATGGCGTCCTGGTAGCCCTTGAGGCCGCGGCCATAGATGGTTCGGACGCACGCGGGCGACACCAGCGACACCCTTCGCCAGTGCTCCCTCTCTCTCACATTCGAGATGTGGACTTCGACTGCGGGGACTCCGACTGATTGCAGGGCATCGCCGAGCGCTCGCGAGGTATGGGTCAGCGCTCCAGGGTTGATCACGATGCCATCGCCATTGGTGGCACCCTGAATCGCGTCGACGAGTTCGCCTTCGTGGTTGGATTGGCAGAAGGAGACCTCAATTCCGAGCGAGCCAGCCCACTCTGATATCTGGCGCTCGAGATCGCCCAAAGTTGTCGACCCGTAGACCTCGGGCTCCCGGCTTCCGAGCAGATTGAGATTTGGGCCGTTGAGAACGAGGACGCGCATCAGGCAACCATTGGCAGGTGCTCGGGAACGAGACTCCGCGCCTCCTCCACCAAACTCTCGGGGAGATGACCCGGCTCCAGATCGTAGATCCCCGACATCGCCTTCTTGATGGCCTTGATGACCTTGGAGTTGTCGAGTCCCGGCGACCGGTCGGCGAGGGCCCCGGATGTCCTTGGGTCCCAGTCGATGTGGAGGGCCCGGTAGACCGGGATCAGGACGTCGCGGATGCTCTCCCCATCGTCGACGACGACGACGCCTCCGATGTGGGCTGCGCCGCGAACCAGGCGCTGACCGACTCCCATGACCTTGACCCGGCCTCCAACGTTGACCGACCAGGATCCGGGACAGTATTCGCCTGGAACCTCGCCGACTCGGGCGTCGATGCCGAGGCTCTGAAAGGCTTTCATCATCACTCCTGAGATCATCTGGAAGCGGCTGTGGATGCCACCCTGCGGATCGCCATCTGCCAGCGCCAGCGAGAAGGCGAGAGTGAGGCCGTGGAAGACGGCGGCCCGGCCACCGGCGAGCCGTTCCACGGCGGCAAACCTATGGGCCTCGGCGGCTCTGACCGCCTGCGGGTAGCCGGGCTGAACTCGGTCAGCCCGCCCGAAAGCCACGACCGGCCCGGGCACATGAAGGCGGAATACGCCGCCGATCTCCCCACGGGCCACCGCAGAGAGGGTGGCGTGGGCAACTGCCACGTCCATCGCCGGATGGTCTGCATAGGAATCCTCGACCAGTGTGAGTCTTTCCACAACCAGGAGGATAAGGAGTCCACTGTTACCGTTTGAGGAACCGCGCCGTCTCGGGAACGTCGAAGGCCGGTTCATCCGTTGATTTTGCGGGTGATAGGCAATCGAAAGGAGGGTGCGTGCGAAAGGCGTCTCGTTTTCTTGCGCTGGCCGCAGCGGCCGCGCTTCTCCTCGCCTGTGGTAGTGCCCCGTTCGCTTCGCTGGGTCGACGGAGCTCCGATTGGATCTCCGAGCCCACCATCGTGACCACCACAATGGTCCCGATCACCGTGCCCTCTGTGAGCGGCTCAGACGTGTTGAAGTGGTTCAACGACACCATCGTCACCACTGCGCCGCTCGAGGACGCGGCCGCTGTCGAAGACGAGATATTCGCTCGCAGGGCCGGTGACCTCTTCATACAGGCCAGCCGCGCCGAGATCCTGTCCATCCTGCCGGAGATCAGATTTCCGGCTACGGCGCCCTTCCTCGCGGAGTACGTGACTTCACAGGTGGTGTTCGACAACGACGGCGAGTTGTCTGCCGACCCGGTCGCCACCTTCGGGATCTGGTCCTCGGAGCCGTACACCAGGTCGCGGTCTGTCGCCCAGATGGCAGTTCTCGAGATCTCCTCGGACCCCGAAGCGTCAGCCGCGGTGCAGCAGCCTGACGCCGACGTGTCATGCGCCCGCTTCGCAGACCGCACCACAACCGTGTGTGAGAGCTTCTCGATCGAGGGGAGGCCTATTTGGTCGCTGACTGCCGACAACGGCACGACCCTGGTCTGGTTTGAGGGGATCTATCGCTACGAGTTGTTTGGCAGGCCATTTGTCCCGACGCAGACCTTGCAGGAGATGGCGGTCGAGTCGGTGGCTCTTGCGGACCTAGAGCCTCTCGCGGGATAACCTCGGCCGAGTCCCGAGGTCAGGAGGCCCACCATCTTCAGCTCCAGTGGCTGGTGGACATACATGCGCTATGACGAGGAGCACGATCGCCCCGACATCGATCGTGCCCTGCTTCGGCGCGTCTGGAGCTATGGGAGGCCATATCTCCCCAGCCTGATCGGGATCCTGGCCACCATCTTCATCATCTCCGGGCTGGGTGTAGTCCCACCAATGATGATTCGACTCCTGCTCGATGACGCGATCCCGGATAAGGACATACGCCTGCTGAGCCTGCTCGGGCTGGCGATGATCCTCGTGCCGTTGATCAGTGCAGTGGTCGGCATCGCCCAGCGTTGGTGGTCGTCGCGAGTGGGTGAGGGGATCATCTTCGATCTTCGTCGGGAGTTGTTTGCCCACCTGCAGCGAATGTCTCTGCGGTTCTTCACCGCCACCAAGACCGGTGAGCTGATGAATCGACTGAACAGTGACGTGGAGGGCTCGCAATCGGCGATCACCGGGACCTTGATGACCATCATCTCCAACATCGTCATGGTGGTGATCATCCTCGCCGTCATGCTCGCGACGGATTGGCGGCTGACCCTGCTCGCTGTGGCCGCACTGCCTCTCTTTGTGCTCCCAGCGCGGCGGGTGGCCAGAGTCCTTCGACGCATGACCCAGCAGTTGATGGAGCAAGAGGCCAAGATGTCGGGCACCCTCCAGGAGAGCTTCAACGTCAGCGGGGCTCTCCTCGTCCGTCTCTTTGGGAGATGGGACGAGATGGCTGAGCGATTCGGGGATCAGGCGTCTCAGGTTCGGGACCTCGAGGTGAAACGGGCCATGGTGGGCCGGGGGTTCTTCGCTGCTCTCGGTCTGGTGGCCGCGGTTGGGACCGCAACTGTTTTCTGGGTTGGTGGATATCTGGTGATCAACGATCAACTGACTACGGGGGACATCGTCATGTTCTCGTTCCTACTGGTCCAGCTCTATGGCCCCCTGGCCGGGATCTCCAACTCCCGCGTCGAGTTCGCGACCTCTCTCGTGTCGTTCGAGCGGGTGTTCGAGGTAATGGACCTCGAGGTCGACATCCCTGACCCGGTGGACCCCGAGCCCGTGGTCCCGGCCGAGGGAAGGGTCGAACTTCGCGATGTGTCGTTTCGCTATCAGAGCGATGGCCCCGAGGGCCTCGAAGCGGTGAAGCGCTTCTGGGACCGGGATCCTGGCGCAGTTCCGTCGGTTGCATCAGCCTCGACGAGGGAATGGGCGATCAGGAATGCGTCGTTTGTGTCCGATCCGGGAACCCTGACCGCCCTCGTCGGACCCTCAGGAGCCGGCAAGACGACCATCTCATATCTGGTGCCGAGGCTCTATGACGTCACCGAGGGTGCCGTGCTGATCGACGGCCACGATGTGCGTAATGTCGCCCTCCGGGAGCTTGCCGCATCGGTGGGTGTGGTCACCCAGGAGACTTATCTCTTCCACGACACCATCGCTGCCAACCTCAGGTACGCCAAGCCGAACGCCGAGCTCGACGAGCTGATCGCTGCCTGTCAGGCGGCGAACATCCACGAGATGATCACCAAGCTTCCCCTGGCCTACGAGACCGTGGTCGGAGAGCGCGGGTACCGGCTTTCTGGGGGAGAGAAGCAGCGGATTGCCATCGCCCGGGTCCTGCTCGAGGATCCTCGAATCCTGATCCTCGACGAGGCCACCTCGCACCTCGACTCGAGGTCCGAAGCTTTGATCCAGGAGGCGCTCGAGGTGGTCATGGAGGGCCGAACTTCGATAGTGATCGCCCATCGCTTGTCGACGGTGCGGGCGGCCCACCAGATCCTGGTCCTCGATGAGGGCCAGATAGTGGAGCGGGGAGATCACGCCACTCTGGTGGCCCGAGGCGGTCTCTATGCCACGCTATATCGGACCCAGTTCGCCGAGTCGGCATCGGCCTGAATCAGGCGCCCCGGGTCAGGTTGTCGATCAGCAATTGCTGATTGGTGGCGAGCAGCAGGGTCTGCGAGTCGTGGGACAGCCAGAGGCTGGGCCCGACCCGGAGCCAGACGTTCTTGGGAATCGCGTCGAGATGGCGGCGCTTGCGCGCCGAAGGTGGGGCATAGACAAGGACCGTGGGGGCGGGGGCGGCGAGTGCGTCCAGATGGTCGATGAGGTCGTAGCTCCCGAATAGATATGCCATCCCCTCTGCGGGGTCGACGGGCCCGGTGGCAGAGAACCAATCGACGTGCCCGCAGTCGGCGCAGGCAGTCACCGCAACCCGACCCACCCAGGTCGGCTGGTGCTCGCACAAGTGAGAAACGCTCATGAGGGCCAAGCTAGAAAGAGGCTGTGACAGATTTTTCTGGCCGAGTACCGACGACCAAGTACTGCCGATCGTGGAGCTACAGCTCCACGATCGGCACTTCTTGGGTGTCGTCGATCCGGGTCCCGGGGACCAGCAACACGGGGAGATGCGACTTGTCGATCACCCGCGCCGAGACACTGCGCCATGCCTCCTCGGTGAACAGCCGCCTGGTTGCTCCCATCATCACCAACTCGGCCCCCACCTCCTCGGCGGTGTTGATGATGGCTTCCGCCGGATCGTCGCCCTCGACGAAGCGGACATCGGCAGACATGCCGGCCGCCTGCAAGGCGGCCACGATCGGCTCCACAGCTCGCAAGCCACGCTCTTCCAGATAGCGGGCGGCTTTCGCTTCGGCGTCGGACGAGTCGATCGGGGAGTCGTCGAGGAATGAGCGGCGGACGTCATCGTCCAGCGCCTCGAGGAATGACCGGGGGACTCTCACCACGGTCATCACCGTGACATGTCCATCCTCGGACCGAAGACGGTCACAGAGATCTGCCACCGGTGCGGAAGGAAGGACCCCGGTCGTGGCGATCAGGATGCGCACCGGGCTGAGATTAGGGTGTCGAGTCCCGTCGCGTCGCTACGAAAGTCGTCGTGGATCGGTCCACAGGAGCATTATGCAGATCTCGGTTGAAGGCAAGGTCGCCCTGGTGACCGGAGCGAGTCGGGGCATCGGCCTCGCCACGGCCCTCGAGCTGGCCAGGAGCGGTGCGGCAGGCGTCACCATCACATCGCGCAAGGCGGAGACGATCGCACAAGCCGCTGCCGAGCTGGAGGCCGCCGGAGTCGCTCTCGAGCAGATCCTGGCCCTTCCGTCTCGTTCGGACTCCGAGGAGTCGGCTGACGACGCAGTTGCGCAGACTGTCGAGCGGTTCGGGTCTTGCGACATCCTCATCAACAACGCGGGCACCAATCCTTCGGCTGGTCCCCTCATGGATGTCGATCTCGGAGCGTTGGACAAGACGTGGGCCGTGAATCTGCGCGCCCCGCTGCTCTGGGTTCGTGCCGCATACCGGGCTTCGATGGGCAAGAACGGAGGCTCGATCGTCAACGTGGCATCAGTGGGGGGTCTTCGCGCCAGCGCGGTCACCGGCGCCTACAACATCTCCAAGGCGGGGTTAGTGCATATGACCCGTCAGCTCGCCTTCGAGCTTGCGCCGGGGATCAGGGTGAATGCCGTTGCTCCCGCGGTGGTCAAGACGAGGCTCTCCGAGATGCTATGGGCCGATGAGCCCATGGCCGCCCGCATGCATCCCTTGGGGCGCCTCGGAACTCCGGAGGACGTGGCGAGGGCAATCGTCTTCCTGGCCTCTGACGCCGCTGATTGGATGACAGGAGTCATTTTGCCGGTTGACGGTGGTGTGACCGAAGCCTCCTCGTCCGGCATAGCCTGAAGTTCTCGACGTGATGCATCCTGACCCCGATCCCGACCTGGCCCTTCGCTATCTGGATGGCGCGGCTGAGGACGAGCCACTGCTCGCCGAAGCGCGGCGTCTTCGCGACCTGGGCCATGGGCGGACGGTCACATACAGCCGCAAGGTCTTCATCCCGCTGACCACGCTTTGCAACGATCGCTGCACCTATTGCACCTTCGCCAAGCCACCCGGCGCCGGCGGTCTCTATCTCGAGCCGGACGAGGTCCTCGCCGTGGCTCAGGCCGGCGACGAAGCAGGGTGCACCGAAGCTCTGTTCACGCTCGGTGACCGCCCGGAGGATCGCTGGCCGCAGGCTGTCGAGTTCCTGGCCGGGAAGGGCCACTCATCGACGATCGAGTATGTGTCCGAGATGTCGGCCCTGGTCCGAGCCGAGACCGCGCTGTATCCCCACGCCAACCCGGGTCTGATGGGAGACGACGAGATGAGACGGCTCCGACCGACCAATCCCTCTATGGGGATGATGTTGGAGAACATCTCACCGCGGCTCATGGAGCCGGGCATGCCCCATCACAACTGCCCGGACAAGGAGCCTGGCCTGCGGGTGGCGACGATCGAGGCGGCTGGAAGGAACAACGTCCCGTTTACGACTGGCGTCCTGATCGGGATCGGCGAGCGCCCAAGTGAGATAGTCGACTCCCTCTTTGAGCTCCGGCGACTGTCAGACGAGACGGGTGCGATCCAGGAGGTGATCATCCAGAACTTCCGGGCGAAGGCCGACACTCCGATGCGGTGGTCTGCCGAGCCGGTGCCGAGATGGTTTGCCAGGGTCGTTGCCCTGGCGAGGTGGATCATGGGAGCCGAGGCGAACGTCCAAGTCCCGCCAAATCTCACCGAGCGCTTCGAGGTGTACCTCGATGCCGGAATCAATGACTGGGGTGGGGTGTCACCCCTCACCATTGATTGGGTCAACCCGGAAGCGCCATGGCCCCACCTCGACCAACTCAAACGCCGAACGGAGAGCGCCGGCTTCACGCTCCGGCCCCGGCTCCCCGTCTATCCGGAGTTCATCACACCGGAATGGATCCATCCCGACTTGTATGACAGCGTTGTTGCCTCGTCAGATGGCGATGGCCTTGCCCACATCCCCCAGCACGTCGGAGCGTCATGACCGTCACCTTCTTGAGATTGAGACCTTCCGAGACCATGGCCCAACTCGCAGCCGAAAGCAGGCGCCGAGAGGGGACCACCACCGTGGAGCTCATCGATCCCAACGCCGAGGATCTGGCCGGGGCGGCCGCCGGGGGAGTGCTGGCCACCAGCTCCACCATCGGTGATGCCGAGCCCGCGGCGTGGGTTGTCGGGCCCGAGGACGCCTTGACCCTTTCCTCCAAGGGGATTCCCGGGTGGCGGCTCACGGTCGTCGGCGACGCCACACGGGAATCAATCCTCGACGGGCTTGCGAGGTCCGGCGCCGCTTTTCTTCGGGCCACCCGATCGACCGTCGAGGAGATGGCGCAACTGGTCTCACTCCCTGGCATCGAGGCCTCGGTCTCCGTATTCGTCGATGATGTGGTTCAGGCCGTGCGAATGGTCGACCTGGGAGCCGGCGACCTGCTCTTGCGGGACTGGGATGTGGAACGGATCGGGCAGCTCCGTGAAGCTCTGGGCTCGTGCCTCCTCGTCGAGCGCACCGTCTTTCCTCCAGGAGTCGAGATCGACGAGGCCCGCGAGATGCTTTCCTCGGAGATTTTCAAGGTCTGGCTCAGCCAGGTCGACGGCTCGGGCGTCGCCAGGCCCCGCCACATATGGGCGCCGGGCAAAGATCTGGAGCCGCCTGTCCCCGAACATCGATTCTCGGCAGAGTGGATGGACTCCTCCTGGGTCGCGGGTTCCGCCCCGGAAGGCTTTTCGGCTGCCGGTGAGCTGGCACCGATCCTGGAGCGGTCTCTCGAGGGCCGCCGTCCTACGACCCCGGAGGTCGAGGCGCTATTCGGCGCTCGCGGGGACCAGGTCGACGCCATCGCCTACGTAGCCGATCGGCTTCGAGAGCAGGCAGTGGGGGACACGGTCACTTATGTGGTCAATCGCAACATCAACTACACCAACCTGTGCTATTTCAAGTGCGGGTTCTGCGCCTTCTCCAAAGGTCCGAAGAGCCTGAATCTGCGCGGAGAGCCCTACTTGATGGGGATCGACGAGATCGTCGGCAATGCCAGGGAGGCCTGGGCCCGGGGCGCCACCGAGGTCACACTTCAGGGGGGCATCCACCCCGACTTCACCGGCAACTTCTATGTCGACGTTGTCCGATCGATAAAGGCCGAGTTGCCTGACATGCACATCCACGGCTTCACCCCCCTCGAGGTCTGGCAGGGGGCACACACTCTCGGCATCCCGGTCCGACAGTTCCTCGAGGAGCTCAAAGAGGCCGGGTTGGGAACCCTCCCCGGCACGGCGGCAGAGATCCTCGACGACGAGGTTCGAACCCATCTCTGTCCCGACAAGATCCGAACCTCGCAATGGGCCGAAGTGATGATCACGGCTCACGAGCTCGGGCTGCGGGCGACCTCGACGATCATGTTCGGCCACATCGACCACCCCAGGTCGTGGGCCAAGCACCTCGACGTCATCATCAAAATCCAGCAGCGCACCGGCGGGTTCACCGAGATGGTCCCCCTTCCGTTCGTCCACATGGGCTCACCGATCTTCCTCCGGGGACGGGCCCGGCCCGGGCCCACCTGGGACGAAGTCGTCCTCATCCACGCGGTGTCCCGAATCGCCCTCGACGGTCTGGTCCCCAATATCCAGGCCTCCTGGGTGAAGCTCGGGCTCGATGGCGGGCGCCGCCTGCTCGATGCGGGTTGCAATGATTTAGGGGGAACCCTGATGGGGGAGATCATCACGCGGTCGGCCGGCGCCGAGCACGGCCAGGAAGTCACGCCTCAGCAGTTCCGTGAGGCGATCGAGGCTGCGGGCCGATCTCCGGCCCTGCGGAACACCACCTACGAGATCCTGGAGCTGAAGAAGGGCTGAGTCAGCGCCAGCCGAGGGCCGGGGCAACATGGGTGAGGATGCTCTCAAGGACGTGTGCGTTGTATTCGACCCCGAGCTGATTGGGAACGGTGAGCAACAGCGTGTCGGCCGCTGCGATCGCTTCGTCCTGTGCCAGCTCTTCGATGAGGGCCTCCGGCTCGGCTGCGTAGGAGCGGCCAAAGATCGCCCTGGTGCCCGCATCGATGTAGCCGATCTGATCACTGGTCTGCTGACGGCTCCCGAAGTAGGCGTGGTCGCGGTCGTCCACCAGAGCGAAGATGCTGCGGCTCACCGACACACGGGGCTCGCGCTGATGCCCGGCCGCGACCCATGCTTCGCGATAGGCCTCGATCTGCTTCCGCTGCTGGATGTGCAACGGCTCGCCGCTCTCGTCGAACTTCAGCGTCGAGCTCTGCAGGTTCATCCCCAGGGTCGCAGCCCATACCGAGGTGGCGTTCGTGGCAGACCCCCACCAGATGCGGTCCCGTAGGCCTGGTGAGTGTGGCTCGACGCGGAGGAGGCCCGGCGGGTTGGGAAACATCGGCTGGGGATTCGGCTCGGCGAACCCCTCACCTCCGAGCAAGTCGAGGAAGATCTCGGTATGGCGTCGGGCCATGTCGGCATCGCTCTCGCCCTCACGCGGCACCTGCCCGAAGTGGCGGAAGCCGTCGATCACCTGCTCAGGTGATCCGCGGCTGATGCCCAATTGGAGCCGGCCACCGGCGATGATGTCGGCGGCGCCGGCGTCTTCCGTCATGTAGTGGGGGTTTTCGTATCGCATGTCGATCACGGCGGTGCCGATCTCGATCCGGCTGGTTCGGGCCCCGACAGCGGCCAGCAACGGGAAGGGCGAGCCGAGCTGTTGGGCGAAGTGATGCACCCGGAAGTAGGCGCCATCGGCGCCGAGCTCCTCGGCAGCCACGGCCAGCTCGATCGACTGAAGCAGCGAGTCCTCTGCAGTCCGGACCAGCGAGTACGGCGTCGGTGACCAGTGGCCGAACGAAAGAAAGCCGATCCTCTTCACGCGTGGCCTTTCTGGAGTAGGGCTGGGACGCTAGCCCCGGTAACTGAGGCCTTTGACGGCTGTGGTGAAGCCCCACTCCGCCAGTGCCGGCGCCAGTGGAGAGGTTTGAGCCGGGCTCCCGTTGACTGTGGTCACCGTGGTCCTTCGGTGACGGGCGGCGACCGCCGCCAGGGCCTGGCCCACTGCGATGAAGTGCCCTGGCTCCGATGTGAGCAAATTGAGGCTCTTGCGGCCCTTCTCGAGGAAGGCGATCAACTCTCCACCGTGGAGGAACACATACGCCCCCGCATCGCGGGCGAGTCGGATTCCCTCGACTGAGGGCCATCCGAGGGTCGCGCCGTAGGGGTTGGCCGGATCGGCGGCAGCCAGGGCCACGATCTCGGGCCTCTGTTCCTGTCGGAGTCGATCGATGGCCCCGGGGAGGGCGAATTGCGAGCCCCCGAGCCCCTCGACGAAATAGCCGCGCCTGATGCGCCCGGTCTCTTCGAGATGGGTGTAGATGGGGTACAGGGCGCTGAAGCCCCCGGGGAAGGCTTCCGCCAGAACTGTGGCCCGGGTGACCACCCCGTGACGGTCGAGGATCAGCTGTGCCCAGGCGGTTCTGTGCTCGGTGTCTGTAGGCGCCGATGTCGCAAGGTGACCGGTGGAGGACCAGCGCCCACCGGCATGAGCCGGGAATCGCGACGAGATCGAAGGACGCCCTGACGTGCGCCCCCGGCGCCGACTCACGAATGCTCGCACCGGCTCGAGAGTGTCGTTGGTCACATGTCCTGCCCAAACCAGATCCCATAGTGCGTCGAGGGCGATCGCCGGGTCGCCGCCGCCCACTCCGTCGTAGATGTCTCGGAAGAAGCTTGCCCCTCTCGCTTCCAGTTGCTCGATGATGGCGAGATGCTGTGGCGAATCCGGTGCCTGCTCCGGGCCGCCCCAGAGGGCTCCCAGGCTGTCTCTGGGAAACAGGGCAAGCTTCCCGTCGGCCACCCCGGACCCGCCCATCCCGATCCAGACCAGGCTGCCGTCGAGGAGTAGTCGATCCAGGCCGGCCGGTGCCCCTTCGACTCTGGCTGCCAGCACGTCGCGCTCGAGGATCGAAGCCGGCACTGGTGTGCCGGCAAGCCTTTCCACCGCGTCGTGTAGGGCGTGCTGGCCGCGGGGAGGGCTCAGAGACACGCCCTGCCAGGCGACCGCGAACCTGGCCAGGGCCTGAGGCTCGACCGGCTCGATCTCCTTGCGCAGCACAGCAAGGGAGCGGCGTTTGAGTCGTCGCAGGACTTCGCGATCGATCCACTCCCGTCCAGCACCTCCAGGGCGGAACGAGCCGGCGTCCACCCTGCCTGCCTCCTCGAATTGCCGGAGGACGGCCTCAACCACCGCTGGGGGCAATCCGAGGTGGGCCGAGATGTCGCCGGTGGTGAACGGACCATGGGTTCGGGCATAGCGACCGATTAGGTCACCAAGGGGGTCGGCTACCGCCTCCAGGAACACGTGGGCGACCCCGAGTGGGGGAGGGACCCCGAGCCCGTCGCGGAGTCGGGAGACATCTTCTGCTGCGGCCCACCTCGGTTCGCCATTGATCACAATGTCAACGATTCGTCGGGCCGACTCCAGTGCTTCCAGCGCTGCTGCGACATCAACACCAGTGCTTCGGACCTCGATGTCTGTCGTGCCAAGGGGCCCGAGATCCCTGAGCAGGTCGTGGATCGCATCAGGGTGCATGGCCCGGCGCCCATCGGTGAGATGCTGGAGTTCCAATTCGACTGCAGCCACCACCTCGGGATCGATCAGTTCTCGCAGGTCACCCTCCCCGAGCAGCTCCCGAAGCAATTCACGGTCGAGGGTGAGGGCCGCGGCCCGGCGTTCGGCGATCGGGGCGTCGGCTTCGTACAGGTAGGCGGCCACGAAGGAGAACAGGAGAGAGGACGCGAATGGGCTTGGGCCGTCGGTCTCGACTTCAGCGACCCGAATCCGCCGCGAGCGGATGTCGGTCAGAACCGATTGCAGCCCGGCGAGGTCGAAGTCGTCCTGAAGGATTTCCCGATAGACCTCGAGAATCATGGGGAACGTCCCGAATTGGCGGGCGACATTTAGCAGGTCGGCCGAGCGCCGTCGCTGCAGCCAAAGCGGGGTCCGTTGGTTGGGCCGGCGCCGCGGGAGCAGTAGGGAGCGCCCTGCCGCCTCGCGGAATCTGGCGGCGAAGAGTGCGGTGTCCCCGAGATGTTCGATGAGCAGAGGCTCCACTTCATCGGGCTCCAACATCATGTCGGCTGTATTTGGCGGCTCGTCGGAGTCCGGGAATCGGAAGGCGATCCCATCGTCCGACCAGATGACGTCGACATCGGTGCCGTATCTGGCGCGGAAGCGATGCCGGAGTGCCATCGCCCATGGGGCGTGGACCCGAGCCCCGAGCGGGGAGAGCATTACCAGCCGCCAGTCGCCGATCTCGTCACGGAACCTCTCGAAGATGATGGTCTGGTCAGTGGCCAGAAGACCCGTCGCTTGCTTCTCCTCGGCCAGGTAGGCGACCAGGTTGGCGGCAGCGCGGGCGTCAAGATGATGGGTGGTGATCAGCACGTCCTCCGCCACTTCGGGATCGAGCCTGGAGGTGTCCCGAACGAACCGGCCAACAGCCTTCCCCGTCTCCAGGGAGCGTCCGAGTGAGTCTCCGTGCCAGAAGGGCATCCGAGCCGCGGTGTCAGCGGGCGCCGGAACTACCTCCACCCGATCATGGGTGATCTGGGTGATCCGCCACGAGCTGGAGCCGAGCAGGAAGCTGTCGCCCTCCCGGGACTCGTAGACCATTTCCTCGTCGAGCTCTCCCACGCGGCTCCCGTCGGGCAAGACAACGCGATAGAGGCCTCGGTCGGGGATGGTCCCCGGATTGGTGACCGCCAATTGCCTCGAGCCAGGGCGGGGGGTGACCTCGCCACTCACCCGATCCCAGTTGATCCGGGGCCGAAGCTCTGCGAAGAGGTCAGATGGGTACCGGCCGGCCAGCATGTCCAGAGTGGCGTCGAAGACGCTCCTGCTCAACTCGGAGTAAGGAGCGGCCCTCCGGGTCAGGTCGAAGAGCCGATCGGCCGTTGTGTCCCGGCTGACTACCTCCGCCACGATCTGTTGGGCGAGTACGTCGATCGGGTTCGCCGGAATCCGTGTGCTCTCCACGTTTCTCTTGGCCATCTCAGCGGTGAGAACCGTGGCCACCAGGAGATCCCCCCGGTATTTGGGGAACACCTTGGCCTTGGATACGCCGCCAACTTGATGCCCGGAACGGCCGACACGCTGCAGCCCCGATGCGACCGAGATCGGTGCTTCAACCTGGATGACCAGGTCGACGGCCCCCATGTCGATCCCCAGCTCGAGTGAAGAAGTGGCGACGACAGCTCGCAGCTCGCCACGCTTCAGGGCGTCCTCGATCTGGAGACGGTGCTCCCTCGAGACCGACCCGTGGTGCGCTCGGGCGATCTCCTCGCCGGCGAGGTTGTTCACCTCGGAGCAGATCCTCTCGGCAAGCCGTCGTGAATTGGCAAAGACGATGGTGCTGTTGTGCGCTCTGATCGCTTCGAGCAGTTTGGGGTACACCGCCGGCCATATCGACCTGGAAGGTGCACGGTCGGGGTCGAGGGGATCCGGAGTCCCAGGCTCGGTCATGTCCTCGACCGGCACCACGATCTCGATGTCCAGCTCACGGGTGTGGGGGACGTCGATGATCGTCACCGGGCGGGCGGCCCAAACTCCGCTGTCGTTGGTTCCACCGCCGAGGAAGCGCGCAATCGTCTCCAGCGGGCGCTGGGTTGCCGAGAGGCCGATGCGTTGTGGCGCCACCTCGGTTATCTCCTCGAGTCGCTCGAGGGACAGAGCCAGGTGAGCGCCGCGCTTGGTGCCGGCGATGGCGTGCACCTCGTCCACGATCACCCAGCGAACAGGTTCGAGAATGGAGCGCGTGGCCGAGGTGAGGATCAGATAGAGGGATTCCGGGGTGGTGATCAGGATGTCAGGCGGTTGGCGCTGCATGCGCCGCCGGTCCTCGGCAGGGGTGTCGCCGGTCCGGAGGAAGGTCTCGAGCTCGGGCAGCGGCTCGGGCAGGAGGCGCTGGGAGGCATGGCGGATCCCTGCGAGGGGGGCGCGAAGGTTGCGCTCGACGTCATGGGCCAGGGCCTTGAGTGGCGAGATGTAGAGGACCCGACAGCGAGCCGACCTTTCCGGCTGGGGCTCGGAGAGGAGACGGTCGAGGGTCCAGAGGAAGGCGGCCAGCGTCTTGCCGGAGCCGGTTGGGGCGTGGATCAGAGTGTGGGCGCCGCCAGCGATCGCAGGCCAGCCAAGTTGCTGGGCCGGCGTCGGCTCGGCGAAAGATGCCTCGAACCAGGTGCGGGTTGCCGGGTTGAAACCTGCGAGTGGGTCCACACCGGGAAGGTATCAGGAGAGAAGGACAGAGTTCGCACCCGTAATTGGGTGCCACAGGTCCGTATGTGACCCCTGTGGGTCACAATTACTGGGTGGCTAGGCGCTCATCACGAGTGGCAGACGCTCCACGGCTGCCAGCTCGAGGAAGATCTCGACCACGGCCGGGTCGAATTGGGTGCCGGTGTGCTTGCGGATCTCGTTGACCGCGAAGGAGACCGGAAGTGCCGGCTGATAGGCCCGGGTCGAGGTCATGGCGTCGAAGGCGTCGGCGACGAGGACGATCCTGGACAGAATCGGGATTTCCACGCCAACGAGCCCGAATGGATAGCCGGTGCCGTCGAAGCGCTCGTGGTGGTAGAGGATGGCTTCGGCGACCTTGGGGTCGAGTCGGTTACGGGTCATCGCGAACCCGAGCTCGGGGTGACGTTGCATCAGCTCACGCTCGTTCTCGTCGAGCGGGCCGGGCTTGCCGAGGATCCCGGGGTCGAGGTGGATCTTGCCGACATCGTGAAGGATCCCGGCCAGCGCAAGGCGGTCGAGGTCGTCTTCTCCGAGGTCCAGACCGGATCCGAGATCTACTGCGAGGTCCGACACCCGATGCACATGGCCGTGGAGGTCTTCAATGACGTCCTCCATGACCTTGATCAAAATGTCGTTGGGCAGATCCCTGAGCATGACTCACCAATCCCGCGTCGTCCGTACCACATGCGAAGTCTGCCCGGATTTGCCCTCGGGGGTATGGGTCGACGGGACTAATCCTTTTGCCTAGTGCGCTAGACCTATCGACAGCTAGAGGAGGCCGTGGCCGGCGGCGGCCTCCACGAAGGCCATGGCCCTGAGGGGGTCGACTCGATTGCTCGGGTCGTTGTCGACTTTGACACCTGACCCGACGATCAACGTGTCGGCGAGGTCCACCAGGCGAGCGAGGTTTCCGACGTTGGCGCCTGATCCGATGACGACCCGCATTCCCTTGGGAAGCGCGGCGCGGATCTCTCTCGCCACTTCGACGTCCGGCTCGGCACCTGTCCCCGATCCGGACACGATCACCGCGTCGGCGAGGCCCCGCTCAACGGTGTCGAGGGCAGCCTGCCCCGGTTCCAGGCCAGGCGGCGGGGCGGCGTGCTTCACCATGACGTCCGCCCAGATCTCGACGTCGACACCGAATTCGCGTCGCTTCCGAAGCAGTTCCGCCGCACGCCCGACGATCGGGCCCTGATCCGTGTTCATGACACCGGTGAGCACATTCACACGGATCAACGATGCGCCGGTGACGGCTGCGATGCCGAGTGCGCTCATTGCATCGTTGCGCAGCACGTTGACGCCTACGGGAAGGGCGGTGGCATGCATCACTGCCTCGACCGCGACCGTCAGCGCGGCAACGGTTTCTGGATCGACTCGATCGGCCCGAAATGGGGCGTCACCGAAGTTCTCGACCAGAAGGGCTGGGAATCCGGCATCGTGGAGAGTGGAGGCGTCGGAGACTGCGGCGTCGAGCACCTCGCTCATCGATCCTTTGAAACGAGGCGCTCCCGGGAGCGGGAGAAGATGAACCATCCCCACCAGGTGGGGAAGCCCACTCACAGATAGGCCTTGGCTACCTGGAGAGCTTTTCTGGCGTATTCGCCTTCGTACTTCAGCCGGGTTGATGCTGCCTTGGTCCTGCGCACCGCAACCCGGGCCCATTCCGAGGCGGACCCTTTGATCACCTGGTTGGTCTCGACAGGGCCATATACCCACTTGGCATACCCGGGGCCGATCACCTCGACACGGACCGGCTCGTAGTCCTCGCCAGCCTCCTTGAATGCATGGGGGAGGGTCTTCCAGCCAAGCCAGCAGACGTGCCGGATCCGGCTGGTGTCCTCTACCTCGAGGCCGAGGGTGGCATAGATATCCAGGCCGTGAGCCCAGGTCTCCATGAGACGGTAGGTGGCAAAAGTGCGGGCGCTCATATCCCCGTCGATCCAATCGATCCTCGACTCCGCACCCATGTGAGAGAGCGGTTCAACGACCTTGGCTCGGCCTCCACGCCACCATTCGATCACATCCTGGGGGCGCATACCGCGACCCTTCTTGATCGCCTCTTTGCGCAGGGCATCGAGGTCGGAGGCATTCTGCCAACGCTGGATCATGTTTCCCCCGGCGATGCTGTCGGCAGCCAGCTCTTCGAAGTCGGCCAGGTGTGCGATGGTGTCGCGAACAGTCCATGGCTTCGATGGGGTGACCATGTCCCAGATCTTGATCGGGATCCTTTGCAGGGACTGATCGAGGAACTGCTGTTCGGCCACCAGGTCGGAAAGGATGTCTCGCACGTTCCAATGGTAGTAGCCCCCCGCAAGCTATTCCCAGGCGAAACAACCTCTCACCAGGGTCTTTCCGCTTGCTCCTCGGTCATCGGCTCGGGCAATTCGAAGGACTCTGGCGTCACCACCAGGTCGTTGAGGTGGTCGATCAGCTGGCGGAGACGCCCAAATTGACGCCGATCGAAGACAAATGCGATCCGATCTGATTCTAACGAGTCACCGTCGCTGATCTCGGGCTGCGAAGGCTCCGCTCGCTCGATCTCGCCCTCGACCACGATGTCCCCGAACTCTTCGTTCAGCGCCTCTAGTTGGGCGTCGTCAGGCCCGCGCGCCAGGCGCAGGAAGAGGCGCCCACCGGCATAACGCTGTGACTGGTAGTTGGCGTAGAAGTGCCAGATGTGCTCGCACGCCTCGATCGGGTCGTGGGTGTGAAAGAAGAGAGCCATGTCGCTTGGGGAGATCAACCCACTCTCCAACTGGCGATCCTCGATGAATTCGATCATCGGGGCCCAGTAGCCAGTGCCCGGTGCCTCCAGAAGGACGATCGGGTGCAGGTCGCTCTTCCCGGTTTGGATCAATGTCAGGAGCTCGAACGCCTCGTCGAGGGTCCCCCAACCGCCCGGAAGGATGGCGAACGCGTGTGACTCCTTGACGAAGGCGAGCTTGCGGGTGAAGAAGTACTTGAAATTGACGGTCCGGGTTTCGTCGAGATAGCGGTTGGGTGCGGCTTCGAAAGGCAGCCTGATGTTGACCCCGTACGATCGGTCCGGGCCGGCGCCGCGGGTGCCGGCTTCCATGATCCCGGGCCCGGCACCGGTGATCACTCCCCATCCTTTGGTCACGATCCTCGCCGCGAAGTCCTCGGCGAGCTGATAGTTGGGATCCTGCTCGCTGAGTCGGGCCGACCCATAAATGGTGACCTTGGGCTCGCGGTGACGGGAGAACACCAGGTTCGAGTAGCGCATCTCCTTGAGGGCGGTGTTCATCATTCGCAGGTCAGCCCTGCTGGCTCCGTCCCGATGCAGTTTGAGGACCGTCGTCATCAACTCGGCGATGAGCTCCTCGTTTTCGTTGCTCGAGGTGGCGGCGACGAGTTCCCGCACTTGCTGGTCGAGCTCTGGCTTGCCGAGGTCGTAGGGCATGAGAGGCGACGATATACGGCCCCGCGTCGGGGTGGCCCCCCTCCCCGCCTGCGGCGGTACTCCCCCCAACGCTCGCTTCTCTCACTGGGGGAAGAAACGCGGTCAGAACGGGCTGACCGTGGGGCCTTTCCTCACCACCGCATTCCACACTGTCTCGTAGTGGTCGCGGTCGAACTGGTCGACGTGGGGGAGGACGTACTCCTCCCAGGTGCGGCGCAATGGGTCCGGGCCCTTCTGGTAGACGATGAGACCAGTGGGGATCCGGTCCAGAATCGAACGGAGAGAGAGCGGTGTCTCCACTCGAACCCCGGTGTCCTGGGCATCGAAGGACTCATTGACCTCGACCGCCAGCCGGGCGATGGCCTCCACGTACTCGGACTTCAGCTCGGGGTAGCGCCTGGCCAACATTGCCTGCACCTGCTCGTCGCCGGGGAAGCTCTTCTCCCAGATCACCCAGCGATCAGCGAAAGCCTTGTTCAGGGTTTGGGTGCCCGCGTAGTCACGGAGGTCAGTGGGATTCATCGTCCCGAAGATCCGCACGTCGTCCCGCAGAGCGACGGTCTCTCCATGGGGCAGATCGAGGGCGGCGTATCGATCAAGGAGCCCGTGGAGGGCGAACAGGGTCTCGGCGCCGGCAGCGTTCAACTCGGAGAGGTTGAGCAGCGACGGTCCGCGCAGGGCCCTGGTGATGTCGCCATCCTCCCAACGGCTCTCGGTCCCACCTTTGCCGTCGCCTTGGAGCCGGGTCGACCCGATCAGGGTCACGTCACGGACCTCACCGGTCAGCGGGATCCGGAAATAGGGGAGGCCCATGGCAGCGGCGAATTGCTCGATGTCGTGGTCCTTGCCGGTGCCCATGTGGCCTCGCACCGCGACGTGGAGCGGCACCAACCCCGGGGCACCGGAGCGTCGCGCCTGCTCGATTTGGGCGAACCGGTAGAGCATCCCCAGGTCGATGTAGTACGGATCCGGCTCCGGGATCTTGCGGATCCGAAGGTCGCGGTCTTCGATGCCTTTGGGTATATCGAATCGGGCCAACTCGATCGTCGGTCCCTCTCCGCTCGGGTCGTGGAAGGTTGCTGTGTCAGGCAATGGATTTCTCCTGTTTGGGTCGGTAAGCGGAGGGGCGCAGCCACCAGGTGTCCATGCCCCAAAGAGCGAGACTCCGGCGCAGGGCGCTCCGGGTCCCGTCGATCATGGCCTGGGCCAGCCCTTCGGGCTGCTCCACGACCTCGTGGCGACGATACGCAACGTCGACCGTGTGGTCACCGATGCCAAGGCCGATGACAGTGGTGCCTCCACTCTCGACGGCGGCGACGGACTTGGCCAGCGCCTCGACCGAGCCCCGGGTCATGCCGTCGGCGAGGACCATGAGGACCCTCACCTCGGCCCCGAGCCGGGCCATTCGCTCGGCGGCGTGGATGACGTTGAACTCGTCGACGTTTGCTGCTTTCTCGAACAGAGAGACCGGCGGGGAGGTCTTCGGGTCGCGGCGGGCAAGCGTGGCGGCCGATCTCGGCTCGGCGGCGGTGTAGAAGAGACCGGCCAGCGACGGCTCGGCGTCGCGCCACCTTCTCTCGAAGGGCTTGACCAAGTAGTGATTGACCGTCGAGGTGAGACGGTCGGCGGCCGTCCCATGAGTCTGTTTCAGCCCCGCTGCGGCGGAGGAGCGCTTGTGCCGGTAGCTGTGCTCGGTGTCATCGGGAGAGGCGGCGAACCCACGGTTGAACAGCGCCACCTCGAAGTCGATCTGTAGCTCTTCGCAGAGATGAGCCATGGTCCACGCCCCGAGGAGGGCGGCCGGCATCGCCCACGACGATGCGGTTCCAGGGTTGCGCCTCGGGCTCAGCATCGAGGCGGAGGCGTCGACCAAGAGGGACACTGCATACTCCCGCCTGGTCCGCACAGCCCTCCGCTCATAGAGACGCTGGTAGAGGCCGGCTCCGATGAAGAGCGCGGCGTGCGGCGAAACGTCACCCTGGTCGTACCCCGAGCGGAGACCCCGCCGCTGATTTGCCGTGAAGAGGGGGAATAGCTCCCCGGACACCCTGCGCTGGGCGACGTCCCAGCGTCGCGATGCGGTGCGCAGGGAGGCGAGTCCCTCTTCTGAGAAGCGAGCAAAGCTCGCCGGGATCGGCGTCACCACCACCTTTCCTCCCTGACCGGTCGGGAGGAACACGTCGGGGGCCTGGCTGACCCGAAGTAGCTGGTCCGTGGAATCCTCACCGGCAATGTCCGAGATACCCCGGCGATCGGAGAGGCCGGAGCGGGTCTCGGCCGAGCGCCTCGTGTCCTGATAGGAGTCGGCATCAGCCAGGATCGGCGAGGTCATCCGCACCGCGTCTACACCGTCGCGAGCCTTCTCAGCCTCGGCCTCGGCCGCGATCTGGCGCTTGGCATGGGTGTCATTGGACTGCGCTTCCGAGATCAACCCGTTGGCCCGAGCGATGGCTTCGAGCTCGAGGGCGAGTTGTGCGACTTCCCACGGATCGCCGGCCTCGGCGGCCATCTCGCATTGGCCGGAGCCATCGTCGAGCGCCATGGCGGCATTCGCCTCGAATCTCTTCTCGAGGACATCCCGTTCCACATATCCGCCGGTCAGGAGGAAGCAGCCGAGCACGAATTGGCTGAGCGCACCCGATCGTGCAATGGCCTGGGACAACGACGACATGTAGAGATCGGCAAGGACCGAACGGGCGCCGGGGTACACCGACAGCCCCTGCCGCTCCTGGCGGGCGTCCTCGAGGGAGAAGAAGAGGACCTCAGCAACGGGCTTGTTGGTCCGCTCCAGCGCCGTGAGGAGGTCGACCGGACCGTCCGGCGGGTTTTCGAGGTCGACCGGCCAGCTCTCCGGGACCTCACGAACCTCGTCGAAGTTGGTCGTCACCAGGTGCATCACCTCGTGCAGGGCGGATGCGAGCGCCACCTCGTCCGGTGTGACCGGGGCATTTCGGGTGTAGGCGGCCTGGAAGATCCGGGGGTCGCAGACCACTTCGTCGTCGGAGGCGGCCGCCTCCGAGCCGAGCCTGACCCGAAGGTTGGGGTTCTTGGCGAGGGTTCTGGCGAACCTGGTGACCGCGGGAGCGACCTTCTGATAGCGGCTCACAACCGCCTCGATCGCCCGCTCCTCGGGGTCGATCAGGTCGGAGAGGAACGTCTGGTCGCGTCCACGCATAGCGGGTCATTGTCTCATGGGTGTCAAACCAGGCCGGATGGCGGGCTAGGGCCTATGGCCCAATACACTCCCGGCGTGCATTACGACCTGACCACACTTCCCAACGGCATCCGCGTCATCACCGAGCCGATGCCTTCGCTGCGGTCCATCGCCCTCGGCTGCTGGATCGACACCGGGACCCGTGACGAGCTTCCCAACGAGCAGGGGGCATCGCATTTTCTCGAGCACCTCCTCTTCAAGGGCTCGGAGGCTCTTTCCGCCCGCCAGGTTTCGGAGATCTTCGACTCGATCGGGGCGGAGTCGAATGCCTTCACCTCCAAGGAGAACACCTGTTATTGGACCAGGCTGCTCGACCAGGATCTAGCTACCGGATTCGATGTCCTCTCCGAGATGATCCAGAAGCCGGCCTTCCGTCAGAACGAAATCGACGCGGAGCGTCAGGTTGTCATCGAAGAGATCAACATGAACGAGGACGACCCCGACGATGTCGCATTCGAGAACTTCAGCATGGCCATCTTCTCAGGCCATCCGTTGGAGGCTCCGGTCTTGGGGACCAGGGATTCGATCCGGGGAATGTCCCGTGACGACATCAATGGCTACTGGAAGCGTCGCTACGGAGCGGGGTCGATGGTCGTGGCCGCAGCCGGGTCTCTGGAGCACGAGTCGGTGGTCGAGATGGTGGCAGCGCGCTTTGGCGACTGGTCGGGAGACTCCGTCGACCACGAGTTCGGGACCAACACCCTGGTTTCGGGTGTGTCGATCACCCGTCGTGACACCGAGCAAGCCCATGTGGTCCTTGGGGGCATGGGCCTAACCCGATCCGATGAGAGACGGTGGGCCTTCGAGGTGATGAACCATGTCGTCGGGTCCGGCATGTCCTCTCGACTGTTTCGGGAGGTGCGTGAAGAGCGTGGCCTCGCCTATGCCGTCTACGGGTTTCGTCTCGCCTATGCCGACGCCGGCGCCTGGGGGGTCTACGTCGGCACCACACCGAGTCAGACAGACACCGCCCTCAACGTGATCCGTGACGAGTTGTCGAAGGTCGTCGCCGATGGGATCACCGAAGAGGAATTGGAGCGGGCCAAAGGGTCGATGCGCGGCGGTCTTGCCCTCTCTCTGGAGGACCCCAACAGCCGGATGGTCCGCCTCGGACGCGACGAGCTCTCGGGCATGCCGCATCTCTCGGTCGACGAGAGGCTGGCCAAGCTGGAGGCGGTGACCCTCGAGGATGTTCAGGCGATCGCGACCGATCTCTTCACCGGAGAGCGGGTTGTGGGAGCGGTTGGACCGTTCGAGGAAGCCGACCTCGAACCGTATCTCGTGGCCTAGCGCTCGAGCTGAAACTCGAGAGTCATCGGCTTTTCGCCGAAGACGATCACGCCAGCCGACCCGTCCGCCGGTCGCGCCATCATCAGGGCACCGCCCAACACGGTGTCTCCTGTCTTGGATGGCCAGCCCTGGACCACGTAGCTGGTGACGTTGCCCGACAGCGAGGTCCACAGGACGTTCTGATTGCCCTGGAGGATCTGGATGAGGTCTGCCGCGCCGTTGGTGGGGGCGAGGTCCGCCCCCGGGCGGGACGCCTGGAAAGTCGCGCTCATGCTGATGGCGAGCGCAATGGCGAGACCGGCGAGGGCGAATGACGAGGTGCGGACGAAAGGAACGCTTGGCATCGACCACTCACGGTAGGTGCATAGGGGTGTTTCTAAACGGTCAATTCGACGAACTGCGAAAGGACTAGTCCGAAGACAGCGAAGCCGAGCAGCACGACAAGTGCCGGTCCCAGGGGTCGCCGGTCATGGTTTCCTGCCCATCTGGCAACTCCGAAACCGAGCAGCACCCAGAGGGTTACGTCCAGCGGCCAGGCTACGACCACCGTGTCGGTGAAGAACCCGATAACCGCCGACACCGGCCCTCCGGCATAGAGAAGAGCGAGGCCCGCTGTCTCGCACGCTCCCGAGCATCCGTCACGATTGATCAGGGTGAGCCCGATGGCGAACATGACGATCCCGAATCCCAAGAGAAAAGCGGTGGCTATCGCGGTGTCACGGCACCCGGCTGGCTCATTGGCTGGAGTCATTGGGGCGGCGATGGTATGCCGACGTCGGCGGTTGCCAATTCGATAACTTGGCGGATCACGACGATGGAGGGTTGTTTTGGAGTTGCGTGACTTCCTGTTGGTGCTGCACATCGCAGGCGCCGGCACCTGGCTGGGAGCCAACATCGTTCAGGCGGTAGTTCCCCCGATGGCCATAAAGCAGGGGACCGGTGCCGCGTCGGGCTGGTACCGCATCGCGGGACGGCTGTCGACCGTCCTCTACATGCCAGCGGCCATCCTGATCCTGTTGACCGGGATCCTGATGGTGATGCAAAGCGACGCGTACAGCTTTGGCAGCTTGTTTGTCACCATCGGCTTCATCACGATCGTGGTCGGCGCCCTGTTCGGGAAGTTCGTTTTCGACCCGGTTTCGAAGCGGGCCGCCGATGCCATCGATGCCGGTGACGAGCCCGGGATCAAGGCGGCCACCGGGCGCCTCGCCACCTTCGGGGTCATCGACACCCTTCTGGTCCTGGTGACCATCACCGTAATGGTCCTCAGACTCACGCTCTGATCGTTACTCGGCCTGCCCGGTCCTGACGTCGGGCGCCCCCATCCGGGCGGCATCAGCCGTCTGGTCGTCGGGCTGGCGTTGTGAGTCGAGCTCGGCTTGCACCCGTGCCAGATAGTGCTCGATCTCTCGGGCGACGGTGACCTGATCCCAGCCGAGGAGTCCGGCCATGATCTCTGCAGCCAGGGGTGCGGCGAGCCGTCCCCGGTCGCGGGTCTCGATCGAGATCCGGGTGCGGCGGGTGAGCACATCATCGAGGTGCAACGCCCCCTCGTGGGTCACCGCGTATGAAATCTCTGCCCGAAGGTATGGGGCCTCGTCTATCAGGGGCCTGCCCAGACTGGGATCGGCATCGATGGTCGCCAGCAGATCGAACGTGGAAAGGCCAAAACGACCCACGAGATGCTCGAAGAGCTCTTCGTCCATCCCGGACCCGGTGCGGTAGTCCCACAGCTCCTGATAACCCGCTGCCCCGACCAGTGGGATCGTCTCGGTCCGGGATGGTGGAACCGTGCCGACAGCGGCATCGACTGCGTCCCTCGCCATCACCCGGTAGGTGGTGTATTTGCCCCCGGCCACGGTGATCAGACCGGTGTCCGACACGATGACTGCATGCTCTCGGCTCAGCTTGCTCGTCTCGTCGGACTCCCCGACCAGGAGAGGTCGGAGCCCGGCGTAGACCCCCACCACGTCCTCGGGACCGATCGGCGTGGACAGCGCGGTGTTCACCCATCGCAGCAGATACTGGATGTCGTCGAGACAGGCGGCGGGATGGGCCCGGCGCAGTGACCACGGGGTGTCGGTGGTCCCGATCAGCCAGTGCCGGCCCCACGGGATGACGAAGAGGACGCTGACCTCGGTGCGCAGGATCATCCCGGTGCTGGAGTTGATCCGATCGCGAGAGACCACCAGGTGGACACCTTTGGAGGCGCGGACATCCTGGCCCCGATCTCCGGCCATCGCCTGGATGTCGTCGCTCCAGACTCCGCCGGCGGCGATGACCTTCTTGGCCTTGATTTCGAAGTCGGTGCCGGACTCGAGGTCGCGCGCCTGGATTCCGGCCACCGATCCGTTCTCGATCAACATCCCGGTGGCGCGGGTGCTCGGGGCGAGGGCGGCGCCGTGAGCCTTGGCGGTGCGGGCCAGGGTCATCGTGTGACGGGCATCGTCGACCATGACGTCCCAATAGAGCACTCCACCCTTGAGCGACGCTTCTGCCAGGGCGGGCGCCATTTCCAGGGCGCTCTTTTGACTCAAGTGCCGGTGCTGGGGGAGCGGGTTATGGGTCCGCGCCGCCAGCCTGTCGTACAGGAAGACACCGGCGCCGACATATAGCCTTTCCCAGAACAGGTGCTGCAACGGGTAGAGGAACGAGACTGGGGTGCAGAGATAGGGACAGAGCACGTTCAACATGAGGTTGCGCTCGGCGAGGGCTTCCTTGACCAGGGTGAAGTTGCGGTGCTCCAAGTAGCGGAGACCACCATGGAACAACTTGCTCGAACGACTCGATGTGCCCGAGGCATAGTCCCGTTGTTCTATCAAGGCCACCGTTAAGCCCCGTGTGGCCGCGTCCACCGCAATCCCGCACCCGGTCACCCCGCCACCGATCACAGCGATGTCGAATACCTCCAAGCGCATTCGCTCCAGGTCGGATGCTCTTTGATGTGCATTGAGCTCTGAGGCTGGTTTCGGCTGGCTCACGACTACCTCAGGTTTAGCCCGCTCACTTCGATAGCGAAGCGCACCGTACGATGCCGCCATGCCAGAGACACTCAAAGTCGGGGTCCAACTCCCGGAGGTCGAGCGGGATGCAGGTTGGATCGAGATCCGAGACGTGGCGCGCACTGCGGAGGCTGTCGGCTTCGACTCGATCTGGTTCGGCGACCATCTCCTCTACCGGGATGAGGCCTTTGGGGTGCGGGGGCCCCTTGAGACCTGGGCCATGCTGGCGGCCCTGGGCGAGGCCACAGAGACGGTGAGCCTTGGCCCGCTCGTCGCCTGCACCTCCTTTCATGCCCCGGCAATGCTGGCCAAGAAGGCGGCCACCGTCGATGAGATCTCCGGCGGGCGCCTGATTCTCGGTCTCGGGGCGGGATGGAACCAGACCGAGTACGACGGTTTTGGCTTTCCCTTCGATCACCGCATCGATCGGTTCGAGGAGGCCTTCACCATCATTCGCACCCTGCTCAGCGAAGGGCACATCGATTTCGAGGGCACCTATTACACAGTGCGCGGTGCCGAGCTCGCACCCAAGGCGAGACCGGGCATCCCGCTGCTGGTCGGGTCAAACGGGCCCCGGATGCTGGGCATCACCCTGCCCTACGTGTCGATGTGGAATTCGTGGCATGCCTCGTTTGGCAACGAGCTGAGCCGACTGGCCCCCCTGCTCGAGGAGATCGACGACGCGGCTGCCCTCGCCGGGCGTGATCCCGGTGAGGTCGAGAAGACAGTCAGTGTGTATATCCAGCTTCCTGGGGGCACCGGGCGGATCACCGGGCGGGGAGTGCTCCCCGACGACGTCCCCCACATCGGAAGCCGGGAGTATCTAGCCCAACTGTTGAGGGATTACGCCGCCGCCGGGATCAGCCATGTCCAGCTCGTGCTCGACCCGATCGACTCGGCGAGCGTCGAGGAGATGGGCGAGGTGATCCGCCTCATCAGGCTGTGGTCGAAGCCATCGCCCTACTGACACCTCAGGGGGAGTCGGCTGACCTGGCTCGCGCACTGGCCACCTTGGCGCGCCAGCACATGATGCTCGATGAACTCGATGACGCCGTCGATGTGGGGCGGCAGGCTATGGAAATGGCGGATCGGCTCGCAGAGGTGGAAATTGCGATCCATGCCCACGACACGCTGGCTACGGCGATGTCCACCCTCGGGGATGCCCGCGGGCCCGACATGCTCCGCCAGAACCTGGCCCGGTGCCTCGCTGCTGGACTCGATGAGGACGCCGCTCGAGCCTGCTTCAACCTGGCAAACCATCTCAACCTTGCCTTCTTGCCTCGACTTGCTGCTGCCTACGTCGAGCAAGGAATCGCGATCGCCGCGGCCGCTGACCTGACACTTGCCCTTTACGGTTTGCTTGCTGAGCAGTCATTCACGACGTTCCTAGAAGGCCGGTGGGTGAAGGCGCTAGAACAGGCTCAGTTCATCTTGAACCACGGCGCGAACTGGGTGTCCGGACACTGCCACGGGGTCCTCGCGCCACCACCCAAGCCAGCCCGGCGGGGCTCACAATCCGCGAACTCGAGGTCCTGGCCCTACTTTGTGAGCATCTCAGCAATTCAGAGATCGCCAGCCGTCTTGTGGTTTCTTCCAAGACTGTCGACCACCACGTGTCGGCCATCTTGAGCAAGTTGTCTGTCCGTAATAGGCGTGAGGCGGTCGGTGCAGCAGCCGCCCTTGGCTTGTCCCCACAAGATGGGGAGGGGATCACCCCAACATAGGGAGAGTCTCCCGATGACCTTCGGGCGACCCAGCCTTACGTTCGTCGTGAGGTGAGACACACGACGAAAGGAGGCTCCTTGTGTACCAACGTCACCTCGAAACGACCCAAGCGCCATCTGTTTTGGCCGAAATGGTCGAGCAATTCATCAGACAGGAGACGCTGTCGCCACGAGATGGTCTCGAGACCAAAAGGACAAGAAGAATGACCATTACGATTCATCGACCGAACCGGAAGCAGAACTTTCTGGTCCTGCTCGGATTGGCAGCATTACTAGGAGCGTTAGCTGTCGCGATCTTCCAGGACGCCAAGACTCAGCCGGCGAAAGCAATCACGCCCAGTATGCACGTCGTCAGTGAAGCTGGGGACTCCGCCGCATATTGGAGGAGATTGGAGCTCGTGCAGGACGGCTTTCTACCTCCCGCCGATGCCTCCAACGCTTCTAGCTATTGGATGAGGCTCCAGGGGGTGCAGGACGGCTACCTGCCGCCCGCTACGGCTCCCGAATCGAACGTCGGAAGCAATGGTCTTGGCGATAGTCGGACCCAGGGACCTCGATAACCAAATCGACTGGCGATGGCCCATGTCGACCGGTGACAAGACTCCCGGACCTTTGGTCCGGGAGTCTTTGTCGGACTCACCGAGAGCGCCGCGCACCTGAGCGTGTTGCACCAGGCCGGCTGCGTTCAGGGGTACTAGGTCAGCCTCAGCGATTGAGTAGGGTCGATTGCGGAGGTGAGATGAAGCTGACAACAGCCAGTTTTCGCAACGGCGGCCCGATCCCCGATCGGTATGCGCTTGCGACTCCCGATCCGGAGAACCACGTCACTTTCTCCGGGAATGTCAATCCCGAGTTGAGCTGGGATGAAGTGCCGGAGGGGACGAGATCCTTCGCCCTCATCTGTCACGACCCCGATTGCCCCTCCCGTGGCGATGATGTGAATCAAGAAGGGCGCGAGGTACCGGCGGATCTGCCCCGGGTCGACTTCTTCCATTGGGTGACCGTGGAGCTGCCCTCGGAGCTGCGCTCGATTGGCGAGGGTCAGTTCTGTGTCGGAGTGATGCCACACGGCAAGAACGTCGCCTTCGGCCCGGGTGGGTGTAGGCAGGGTCTCAACGACTACACGGGTTGGTTTGCAGGCGACCCCGAGATGACGGGGAACTACCTCGGATATGACGGGCCGGCCCCGCCCTGGAACGACTCGATCCCGCACCACTACGTCTTCACCCTCTATGCCCTCGACATCGACGAGGTGCCTGTGACGGGTGAGTTCACCGGTCAAGAAGTCCGTGATGCGATCGCCGGTCACGTGCTTGCCGAGGCCTCTGTCACCGGCACCTACACCCAGAACCCGCGTCTCCGCGGCTAGCCGTGGCTGGCCAAGGCGGGTGCTCTCCGGGTGAGCGATCTGATCGTGAGAACGATGAAGAAGAGCACGATCGGAACCACGGAGATCGTGGCCGAGCCCGAGGTGTCGGCGTAATAGCTGACGATCAGGCCTAGGGCCACCGACAGGATGCCGATGGCCGCAGCGGTGATCATCATCGCCGGCACCCTCTTGACAAGGAGAGCTGCGGTCGCTGCGGGCCCCACCAGAAGCCCGAACACCAAAAGAGTCCCCACGGTCTGAAACGACCCCACAATCGACAGCGTCGTCAGCCCGAGCAGTGCCAGATGCGCCAGCCGCGGGTTGAGGCCGAGCAGCTTCGCCTTGTGCTCGTTGAAGGACAGGACCAGAAAGTTTCGGTAGAGCAAGGTCGACACCAACAGCACGACCCCGGCCACGACGCCGAGGACGATCAAGTCGTCACCGGTGACTCCAAGGGCGTCCCCAAACAGGATTCCGGTCAGACTGCCGGTGTAGGAGTCGCTGCGCGAGATGAGGATCACGCCGAGCCCGAGCATCCCCACGAAGAGGAGGCCGATGCCGGTGTCCTCGGAGAAGCTGGTCTGGCGATGCACCAGGTTGATGCCGGCGATCATCACCGTCGCCGCCACGGCCGCCCCCAAGAGGACGTTGAAGTCGAGCAGGATCGCTAAGGCAATCCCAGGGATGACACCGTGGACCAGGGCGTCGCCAAGAAAGGTCATTCCCCGGATCACGACCCATGTGCCGACCACGGCCAGGGCCAGCGCAGCAAGCGATCCGCCGATCAGGGCGCGCTGCTGGAAAGCAAGTGCGAACGGCTCGGTCAGCCAGTCCACGGCCGGCCGCAAGGTAGTGGGATGAGGGTCAACTCAGGGCTTCCGCGATCCGCTCGGCGTCGAGGCGAAGCATGTCGATCAGGGTCTCGGCACCCGAGCCGGGGGGCCCAGAGAGTCGGTGTATAGCTCGACCACCTCTACATCTTCTCCGATCTCGGCGGCCACCGCGTCGGCGAGAACGGCTGGCGCAATGGTCTCAGCGAAGATCACCCGGACATTCTCCAGTTCCATGACCTGGACCAGGTCAGCGAGCTCCGCTGAGCTCGGTTCGGCAAGAGTCGACCCGCCCGGAATCACGACGCCGACTATCTCGAACCCGTAGCGATCGGCGAAATAGCCGAGAGCGTCGTGATTCGTCACCAGCTTGCGCTCGGCATCCGGGATCCCGCCAAGCATGGCCTCGATCTCATTGGCCAGATCCCGCAACTCGTTGGCGAAGTCGGAGGCCGGGCCCGACCAATCGACAGAAGGGTCGACGTCCGACAGGGCGTCGGCGATCTGTTCGGCTCCGGCGGCGGCCCGGATCGGATCGTTCCAGAAATGGGGATCGTCCCCGAGCTCCTCCGGCCCACCTTCGGCAAACGGAATCGGGTCGACCAATGGGCCGATCTCGAGGACATTGACTCCGTCATCTTTGGCACCGTCGAGGACGTCGGCAAGGCCTTCTTCGAGGCCGAGCCCGTTGGCAATCACCAGGTCCGCGCTGTTGATCAACGCGACTTGTTGCGACGAAGGCTGGAAATCATGAGGGTCGGCACCGGGTGGCATCAACGTCTCAACGATTGCTTGATCTCCGACAATGGCCGAGGCCATGTCCCCGAGGATTGTGGTGGTGGCCACCACATGAGGAGTTGTGGACGGCGCGTCGGACGTAGCGGTGCACCCTGCCGCGATCAGGCAAAGCAGAGCCAGAAAGGTTCGACGCGGCAGCTTCATGACTCGATCTCCTGACCCGAAACTGAGAATCATTATCAAGCTACCAGAGGTTATGATTGAGCTCCAATCCGATGACAAGCACCATCGACCGCGACATCGAAGCCCGGCTCGGGGCGGCAGGCGTCCGTTACACACGGGCTCGCCGCGCCGTCGTCGACGCGCTGTCTCGAGCCGATGGGCCGCGATCGGCTTCCGAGCTCCACGACGACATGGATCGCGATGTGCCGTTGTCCTCGCTGTATCGGAGCCTCAGCGTTCTCGACGAGGCAGGGGTCCTCGAGCCACACAACAGCCTCAAAGGGCTAACCCGATACGAGCTCGCCGAGTGGCTGTCCGGGCACCACCATCACCTCGTCTGCGTGAGCTGTGGAACTGTCGAGGACTTTGAGTTGTCGAAGGAGATCGAGTCCCGTCTCGAACGGTTGGTCGGGACCGTGACCAACGAGCTCTCCTTCTCTGCCAGCGGGCACACCCTCGAAATCCATGGGCGCTGCTCGCGGTGCGCGTGAAGCCAGCTGTCACTGCCACCGATCTGGTCCTTGCCTACGGGCCGAAGATCGCCCTGGACAATTCGAGCTTTCAGATCCCGACCGGTGGGATCACCGCGCTCATAGGACCCAACGGCTCGGGAAAGTCGACGCTGTTGAACGCGATAGCTGGGCTAATCGAGCCGTTCTCGGGCTCAATCGAAGTGTTGGACGGCCGGGACCGCGCCCGTTCGATTGCATATGTCCTGCAGACCACCAAGGTCAACGATGTATTGCCCATAACGGTTCGCGAGGTCGTCACCATGGGCCGCTACTCGACGGCGAGTGGGAGGCGTCGGCTTCGGCGTGAAGACATGTCGGCGGTGGATGAGGCCATGGGTCGGATGGGAATCATCGACTTGGAGGACAAGCATCTGGGCGATCTGTCTGGAGGCCAGCGACAGCGGGTGTTCGTGGCCCAGGGGCTGGCGCAAGAGCACGACATGTTGCTCCTCGACGAGCCCCTCACCGGGCTCGATCTCACCTCGGCCCAGGCGATCGACGACGTCATTCACGACGAGACCAAGCGTGGTTGCACGATCATCATGACCACCCACGACCTGGCAGAAGCCCAGGTCGCCAACCACGTGCTCTTGCTGTCGGGCCGAGTGACGGCTTGGGGGGCCCCGGACGAGGTGCTGAGCGTGGAGAACCTAACCGCGGCCTACGGGCCGAATCTGCTTCACGTCGAAGACACGAAGATGTTCATCGATGACCCGGCGCACCGGCCGGTGCCCGGCCGGCATGTGCATCGGGAACGATCGGGTTAGTTACCGGCGGGGGCGCTCTTCGCGGGGTCGGGCCTCGTTGACCTTCAGGGCGCGGCCGTTGTAGTCGTGCCCGTCGAGTTCTGAGATGGCCTTGGCGCCTTCCTCGTTCGGCATCTCGACGAATCCGAAGCCACGCGAACGTCCGGTTTCCCGGTCATTGATGATGGCTGCGGACTCGACGGTCCCATACTCACCGAAGAGGTTTTCGAGGTCCTGTGCCGTTGCGTTGAACGGCAGGTTTCCCACGTATATGTTCATGCTGACTGGTCCTTGTCTCTGTGGCCCTCTTGGCCCTTACGTCGCAATGTCCGGTACGACCCTTGTCCTCAGCCCAGTCATTCGAACGGGGAAGTCAGAACGAGTCGCCGCCGAGGCAGCAACAGCGCCGGGAGGATAACAGAGCGATCAGATTTCTGTCACCGTGATCGAGTTGATGATCGCGTCCTCGGTCGGACGGTCGCGGCGGTCGGTTTCGGTGCCCGCAATCGAGTCGACCACCTCCAAACCGGAGGTAACCTTTCCGAAGATCGTGTAGGAATGAGGGAGCCCGGCGTCCTTGTGGCAAATGAAGAATTGTGAGCCGTTGGTGTTCGGTCCGGCATTGGCCATCGCCACCGTTCCCCGTGAGTAATTGCCCTCACCCTCGAGCTCGTCGCGGAACTTGTAGCCAGGGCCTCCGCTGCCGGTTCCTGTCGGGTCACCGCCCTGGATCATGAAGTTCTCGATCACCCGATGGAAGACGATCCCGTCGTAGTACCCCTCTCGGCTGAGGAACACGAAGTTGTTGACCGCGATGGGAGAGCGCACCGCGTCGAACTCGATTTCGATCACACCGTGGTTGGTGTCGAGCGTCGCCGAATAGGTCTTGTCGAGATCGATCAACAGGTCGGGCGGGCCTGGGTACTGGTTGGCCATGATGCTCTGCTTTCTGGAGGGGTGATTGGAGGCCTGGGTCAGCTGACGAAGTAGGCGGGGGTGTTGCCACTCCGCCATTTGATGGAGCAACCCATGGAAGGCCGTTGGATTTCGCTCACCGGCTCGCCCGACAGCACTGCCTGCGCTGCGGCGCGGAGGTCGCCACCGGTCACCGGGATCTCGTTTGCCGGCCGGGCGCTGTCGAACTGGCCTCTGTAGACGAGGCGCCGGTCGCGGTCGAAGAGAAAGAAGTCGGGGGTGCACATCGCGGTGTAGGCCGCCGCCGTGGTCTGCTCTTCGTCGAACAGGTATGGGAAGGTGTAGCCCTGGATCTCGGCTTCCTCTTTCATGGCTTCCGGCGAGTCCTCGGGATGCGAAGCCGGGTCGTTTGAGTTGATGGCGACTATCGCCAGCCCGCTGTCCTCGTAGTCGCGGCCGAAGCGCGCCAGCTCGGAGCGCACGTGCTTGACATAGGGACAGTGATTGCAGATGAACATCACCAGCAGGGCCGGTGAGTCAGAGAAGTCGTCCAGCGAAACCGTCTTTCCGGACACGGTGTCCAGGAGCGAGAAGCCCGGCGCCTCTGTGCCCAGGGCGAGCATGGTCGAGGTGACAGCCATCGATTGAAGGTCCTTCCGTGAGATCGGGTCCTCGGAGTCTAAGGCGGGTTGAACCGTGCGATCACATCGCCGAAGGCCTCGATGCTGTCGGTCTCCGCCACGTCGGGCAGGCCGACGACGGAATGGGTTGCACCTGCGCCGTGATATGCCTCGAACAGTTCCACCAGGTCGTCCACCGTCCCCGCGTTGTTCCGATCCGAGTAGGCCTCAGCCGACTGGTCGCGACTACGAGCGCGGTCGACCCTTTCGGCAAGCCCTCGACGGTCACGGCCAGCCATCGCCGACGTGAGGTGGGTGACTTCGATCTCAGCAGGATCGCGTCCGTTCTCGGAACAGTGGTGGCCCAGTATCTCCACCTTGCGGGCAACGGTTTCAGGCTTCCCGAAAAGGTTGCAGGCGTCGGCGTATCGGGCGACCAATGCCAGCGTCTTCCGCTCGCCAGACCCTCCGATCGTGATCGGGATGTGCTCCTGTATCGGGCGGGGGTAGCAAACGAGCTCCGACGCCGAGAAGATGCGCCCTTCGAAAGAGGGCGAGCCCTTGCCCCAGAGCAACGGGAGCATCTCGAGCGTGTCCTCGAGCAGTGCATAGCGCTCGCTCACCGGGGGGAAGTCCCATCCGTATCCGGCGTGCTCTTCCTCATTCCAGCCGATGCCCAAACCGCAGTTGGCCCGGCCCGACGAGAGGACATCGAGGGTGGCGATCATCTTCCCGACCAGCGCCGGGTTCCGGTAAGTGATGCCTGTCACCAGGGTCCCCAGGCGGATCCTGCTGGTGACTCCGGCGATGTATCCGAGCGCGGTGTAGGCCTCGGGGATGTCCTCCCAAGGGCGCCCTACCGCCGGGATCTGGCGGAAGTGATCCATGAGCCAGAGGTCACGGAATCCGGCGAGCTCGGCCCGACGGGCGATGTCGGCGAGGCTCTCTGCCATAGCCTCAGGCCCTCCGTCCCAGGCAAACCGGGACACGGACAGCCCGAAGCTGTGCGAGCTAGTAGGCGCGGTGGTCCGTGGCTTGAGCGCCGCACTCACAATCGCGGGTGGAACCATGGCGACCGTCTGCTGGTGGTGGATCCCGTCGAAACCTTCACCCTCCAGCGCCGGGACGAGCATTCGGAACCGGCTGATCTGCTTATGCATCACCGACTTCGGGATCGGTTTCGAACGCAGATCGTTTCTGCGTTCGCATTCCTCACCTGCGGTGTCGAAGACAATGCCGTGGACCGGGATCCCGGCCGAGTGGGCTAGGTCGACCCAGCCCGCCCGGCGCTTGTCGTCCAGCCCCAGCGTGTCGATCACCGTCGTCAACCGACGACCGATCCGCTCGGCGACGATCCGCTCCAGGATTTCGAATGCTGCCGTGCCGGCGCGTTGATCGTCCTCGCCGGTCCCGACCATCGCCCGCAGCTGGTCCGACGAGACGATCTCGCTGGACCGAAAGTGCTCGTTTGCCCATGTCGTCTTGCCGGAACCGGACGGTCCGATGAGGACGATGAGGCTGGGGGCGGGGAGACGCAGCTCCATTGGGCTGTTCTAGTCGGCCGATCGGTAACCTGACGTGGTGACTCCCTCGCCAGCGGCCCCCTTCGGTCATGTCGCCACCGCCATGATCACTCCATTCACCGATTCCGGTGTGATCGATCACGAGAAGGCATGGCGTCTGGCCCGTTACCTCGCCGAGCACGGATCTCAGGCACTGGTGGTCACCGGCACGACCGGTGAGTCACCGACTCTCAGCGCCAACGAGAAGGTCGCCCTCTACAAGACCGTGGTCGACGCGGTCAAGGACAAGAACACGTTCGTCATCGCAGGAACCGGCAGCTACAACACCGCAGAGTCGGTCGAGTTGACGGGGAAAGCCGGTGAACTCGGTTGCCATGGCGTGCTGGCGGTGACCCCGTATTACAACAAACCTGGGCAATCCGGCCTGATGGCCCACTTCAGCGCGATGGCCGACGTCGGGGTGCCGGTGATGCTCTACAACATCCCTGGTCGCACCGGGCGCCTGATCGAGGTCGAGACTCTCGCCCGGCTCAGCGAGCACGACAACATCGTTGCGGTCAAGGACGCCGTGGAGAACATCGATTTCACCAGCCAGACCGTCAATCGCGTCCCGGGGCTTCCCGTCTATTCGGGCCAGGACTCGCACACCTGGCCGATGATGGCCGTCGGAGCTGTCGGGGTGGTCTCGGTGATCTCACACCTGGCAGGCACGACCGTGGCCGCCATGGTGAAGGCCGCGATAGCCGGCGACGTTGCCGAGGCTCGTCGTTTGCATCACGAGCTTCTGCCTCTTTGTGAAGCATGCTTCCTCGAGACCAATCCCACGCCGGTCAAGGGCGCCATGAACCGACTCTGGGAACCGGTCGGAGATGTCAGGCTTCCCTTGGTGGCCGCCTCCGAGGAGACCCTGATCGCAGTGGAGAAGGCGGTGGGGGCCATCCAGGGGCTATGAGTGTCTCCGTAACATTTCTGGGGGGCCTGGGGGAGATCGGGCGCAACTGCGCCGCAGTCGAGATCGGGGGCAAGATCGCCCTCATCGACTGCGGGCTGATGTTCCCTGAGGAAGACATGCTCGGCGTCGACCTCGTCTTCCCCGATTGGTCGTGGTTGGTGGAGCGGATTGCCGATGTGGAATGCGTCATCGTCACCCATGGCCATGAGGACCATGTCGGGGCCCTTGCCTACTTCTTGAAAGTGATCAACGTCCCGGTCTACGGGACCAGACTCAGCATGGAACTAGCCCGAGGCCGGATCGAGGAGCTAGGGGTCGAAGCCGACCTCCGGGTGGTCGAGGTGAAGAAGTGGATCGACCACGGCCCGTTCAAATTCCAGCTGATCCCGGTGAGCCACTCGGTGCCCGAGGCCGCAGCGGTGGCGCTGGACACGCCTGAAGGGGTGATTGTCCATTCCGGCGACTTCAAGCTCGATCCGACTCCGATTGATCAGATTCCGACCGACCTTCCCGCCTTCGCCTCTCTTGGCCGGCGCGGGGTGCGCCTCCTGCTGGCCGACTCGACCAACGCCGAGAAACCCGGCTTCGAGCCCTCGGAGAGCTCGGTGGGCCGACCTATCGCGGACATCGTCCGTGATGCGCCCGGCCGTGTGATTGCAGCCTGTTTCTCCTCCCATATCCATCGGGTGCAGCAAATCACCGATGCCGGTATCGCCGCAGGCCGCAAGGTCGCTTTCTTCGGCCGGTCGATGCATCGCAACACGACGGTGGCCACCGAGCTCGGCCTCCTCAATGTCCCTGAGAAGTCGTTGCTCGACATCAGCGAGTTGGGCAAGCTGCCCCCGAGCAAACAGCTGCTCGTAACCACCGGTAGTCAAGGGGAGCCCTTCGCCGCCCTTTCGCTCATGTCGCAAGGCAGGCACCGCTTCGTGGAGCTCGGTCCCAACGACACCGTGCTCATCTCCGCCAAGCCGATTCCGGGCAACGAGACCGCAGTCTCCAAAGTGATCTCGAATCTGACCCGTCGTGGCGCCAACGTGGTTCACGGTCAGAACGCCAACGTCCACGTCTCAGGTCATGCCAACCGCGAGGAGTTGCTCACCTTTCTCAATCTGATCCGGCCCCAGGCCTTCGTCCCCGTCCACGGCGAATACCGCCATCTCCATGCTCACGCCGAGCTGGCGCGCCGGATGGGGGTCCCTGCAGTCGATGTCCTCGAAGACGGCGACAAGGTCATCCTCAAAGGCAAGAAGACCATGGTCGAGCGGCGGGCGGTCCCTGCCGGATACGTCTACCTCGACGGATTCTCGGTTGGAGATGTCCAGTCTGCGGTGCTCCGTGACCGCTCCCACCTCGCCGATGAGGGCGTGGTGGTGGTAACGGTCGGCATCGATCACGACACCGGGGAGATCCTCTACGGGCCGGACCTGGACAGTCACGGCGTGATGGATGACCCGACCACGGTCCTGGCGAAGGCGGCGGACGCGGTGCGGGAGGCAATACGGGAGCACGCCACCGGGCGCAGCGACATCGGTGAGCTGCAAAAGACGGTTCGCTCTGCTGCAGGCCGGGTGATCAAGGCCGAGATCGCCCGCAAGCCGGTGATCGTGCCGGTGGTCTTCGAGCTCTGAGCAATCCACGAACAAAACCAACTCGCATGTAGTGTTTCTGTCACATGCCAGGTAGGACACCCACCCGAAAGGGCTCCACCGGGCGGAGACGGGTGTCACAACCGAAAAAGACCAAGCCGCAGAAGGGCACGTTTCGTCAAAAGCTGGTGACGTCACGTGACTACGTACGGAACACCCTGGGTCGCCAGACAGACGATGTCTGGGGTCTGGGACTGATCGTCATTGCCATCCTCGTCGTGCTCGCCTTCCTCAGGAAAGCCGGGCCGGTAGGGGAGGGCATCGAGACCGGGTCCATCTTCCTGTTCGGGGTCTGGCGCTTCGCCGTCCCTCTGGCCCTGGTCGGGGTGGGTGTTGCCCTGATAGTCGGGAAGCCCCGCGAGGGCGCCCGCCGACTCGTGGCGGGCAGCATCGCCGCCTTCATCGGCTCGCTCGCCCTATTCCACCTACTGACCGGGGCAGTAGCCCTGATGCCCAACGTCGAGTTGGTCAAAGAGCGAGGCGGCGCCGTCGGCGCCTTGCTCGCCTTTCCGCTACGCCGGGTCCTCGGACAATGGGGTGCCTTCGTGGTCCTGGTCTCGATCATGGCGATGGGCGTCCTGGTTGCCACCCACACCAGTGTTCGGGAGCTGTTCCTCGGTGTCGGCGAAGCCCTGAAGAATGCACGTCGGCTGGCCGCTACCACCGCGGTCGGAGGCCACACGTCACACGCCCCCCACGTTTCCACGTCAGCCGTTGCCGCGGCCGCGCCGCTTCGAGGCAAGCACGAGAGACCCAAGCGGTCGCGACCCAAGCAGGACAAACCTGTTGAGAAACCGATGGCTTCACCGATGAAACCCGCTCCGCCGACCGTGGTCGACCTGACCTCTACCGGCTACAAGTTGCCGCCACTAAGACTCCTCGATGCCGGTACCGGTGGGGAGGTCAACCGTCGGTCGCTGGAGGACACCGCACATCAGTTGGAGGAGACCCTGATCCAACACGGGGTCGATGCCACCCTGACCAAGATCGTCCCTGGGCCAACCGTCACCCGCTACGAGATCGAGTTGGCTCCCGGGGTCAAGGTGAACCGGGTGTCCAGCCTGTCCCATGACATCGCCTACGCCCTGGCCACCCCGGACGTCAGGATCCTGGTCCCGATTCCCGGAAAATCCGCGATTGGCGTGGAAGTTCCCAACAACAAGCGCCGTCTGGTCTCGCTAGGTGACATCCTCTCCAGCCCGGAGGCCGCCATCCCGTCCCATCCACTGACCGTGGGCCTGGGGATGGACATTTCGGGCGACTCCAAGATGCTCAACCTTTCCGAATTGCCCCATGTCCTGATCGCGGGGGCAACCGGCGCCGGGAAATCCTCGTGCATCAACTCCATCGTCACCTCACTGTTGATGCGGACCCACCCTGACGACGTGCGACTGATGATGGTCGACCCCAAACGGGTCGAGCTCGGCCAGTACAACGGGGTGCCCCATTTGTTGACGCGGGTGATCACCAATCCCAAGAAGGCCAATGACGCCCTGAAGTGGACCGTGGCCGAGATGGATCGTCGATACGACCTGTTGGCCGATGCCAAGGTCCGTGACATCGAGGGCTACCGGGAGAAGCTGGAGGCCGGCGGGCTCGATCCCGAAGGCTTTGACCGATTTCCCTACATCGTGGTGCTGATCGATGAGCTCAACGACTTGATGATGGTTGCCGGACGCGAGGTCGAAGAGTCGATCGTTCGCATCGCCCAGATGGCACGCGCCGTCGGGATCCATCTCGTGATCGCCACCCAGCGTCCCTCGGTTGATGTGATCACCGGTGTGATCAAGGCCAACATTCCGAGCCGTCTTGCATTCAGTGTCGCCTCACAGACCGACAGCCGGGTGATCCTCGACGGCTCCGGGGCGGAGAAGCTGGTGGGGATGGGCGACATGCTGGTGGTGACCGCCAAGGAGCCGCGGGCTCAGCGCATCCAGGGGGCTTGGGTGCGGGAAAGCGAGATTCAGGCGGTGGTTGATTGGGTCCGACAGCAGAAGGAAGCCGTCTATCAGGATCAGGAAGTCCTCGAAGTGGTCGCGGCCGCTGCAGCCGCCCAGGCCGAGGAAGAGGATGACGACGATGCCGCCCTGGCCCGAGAGGCGATGGAAATGGTGGTCCGCAGCCAGCTCGGGTCGACTTCGATGCTGCAACGGAAGCTCCGGATCGGGTTTGCCCGGGCCGGGAGGGTGATGGACATGCTCGAGCGCCGCGGGGTCGTCGGCCCCTCCCAGGGGAGCAAGGCCCGGGAAGTCCTGATGACCGTCGAGGAACTAGAAGAGGCTCTTTCGCACGCGGCCGTCGAGGCCTGAGCGCCCACTGGCCGTGAATGGCCCACCGCGGAGCCTGTGGTAGGTTTGGTCCAGATCCCCTGATATGAACCTGGTTTTCACTCTCGGTCTCGCGGTCGCTCTGGCAGCAGCCGCCCGCTCCACCTGGTCCCCGTGCGGGCTTTCGATGCTGTCCACCATTACCCCAGTGACCGAGCAGGCCCGTGGTCGCCGCTATTGGGCCACCGTTCCCTGGTATGTCCTCGGCGCGATCGCCGGGGGGGCCTCACTCGGGCTCCTCGCGGCGTTACTCGCCGTCCCTGTTCGGGCGCTCGACCTCTCGACCTCGGCTGCGCTGGCCATCGTGGCGGTGCTTGCGATCGTCAGCATCCTCTCGGACCTGAGGGTTGGCGGGTTCCAACTGCCTCGCCATGGTCGCCAGGTCGACCGGCTCTGGCTCGATCACTACCGGTCCTGGGTCTATGGGACTGGATTCGGATGGCAGATCGGGGTCGGGTTGGCGACCTACATCGTCACTTCGGCCGTCTACCTCACGGTCGCGATCGCCGCCCTCACCGGGTCGCCCGTCGCAGCTCTTGCGATCGGAGTGGCGTTCGGGACAGTCCGTGGTCTGGCGATCTTCCTCGGCGTCGGAGCCACCACACTCGAAGCGCTCCGGTCGCTGCATCGCAGGATCCAGAGGCTCGAACCGGCATCGCGGGTGGCGATGTTCGTGGTTCAGGCTGTGGTTGTGGTGGTCACAATCGGCAGCGTATGGCGCTGGACCGCCGCTGTCGCCGGAGGAGTGCTGTTGATCGCCCTCGCCATCTACAGCTTCCGAAAGGGCACGGCCCGGCCCACGGTTCCCGGCCAGAGCCCCGTCGTAATCTGATCATCGGGCTCCCGCCCCCCTGTGTAATCAGACATATGCCATCTAGGCTCGCCGCCGAATGTACAGCCTGATAAACCCTGACGGGACGGTCCGCGATCGCCTTCCGGTGACTCTCGAAGAGATGCGCGCCCTCTATGCAGACATGGTCGAGGCCCGCACCTACGACACGAAATGCATGGCGATGCAGCGTCAGGGCCGTACTCGCGACCTATGCGCCGTTCGAGGGCCAGGAGGCGGCCCAGATCGGGGCTGCGGCCGCCATTCGATCGGACGATTGGGTGGCGGGGACCTATCGAGACGCGGCGCTCATGTGGCGAGCGGGTTATCCGTGGGACCTTCTCATCGCTGGACGCACCGGTGACGAGCGAGGTGGCAAACCGCCGGAGGGGGTCAACATCCTGCCACCGTCGATCACGGTGGGTGGTCACATGATCCACGCCGTGGGTCTGGCCTGGGCCGAGCGTCTTCAAGGTTCAGATCGGATCGCACTCACCTCTTTCGGTGACGGTGCCACGTCGGAAGGTGATTTTCACGAGGCAATGAACTTTGCCGCGGTCTTCAAGACACCGACGGTCTTCTTCTGCCAGAACAACCAGTTCGCTATCTCATATCCACGGTCGGAGCAGACCATGGCCACCTCGATCGCGGCGAAGGCAGATGGCTACGGGATGCCCGGGGTGGAGGTCGACGGCAACGATGTGGCAGCCGTCCTGGTAGCGGTGCGCGAGGCGGCCGAGTCGGCACGCAATGGCGACGGCCCCGCGCTCATCGAGGCGGTGACCTATCGCCTCGGGCCGCACACGACCTCCGACGATCCCGGCCGCTACCGGGATGAGGCCGAAGCCGACGGGTGGCGCGAGCGCCGACCCCCTGATCCGAATCCGAATCCTTCTCGACAAGGCCGGCGGCTGGACCCAGGAATGGCAAGACGACTTGGAGACCCGGGCTTCGGCCGCCATCGAGGCGGCAGTCGAAAGCGCCGAGGCTCTGCCATTGCCCACAGTCGACGAGATGTTCGAGCGCATGTTCGCAGAGCCCACCGGATCTCTGCGCCAGCAGCAGGATGAAGCCGGATCGTGAGCGTCATGAATCTGGCGCAGGCGTTGAACAGCGCACTCGACACCGCCCTCGAGGCCGATGACCGGGTCGTCCTGCTGGGTGAGGACATCGGTCGCACCGGAGGGGTCTTTCGGATTACCGACGGCCTTCAGGAGAAGTATGGGGAGAATCGGGTATTCGACACTCCCGTTGCCGAGTCAGGGATCGTGGGCGCGGCATTCGGGATGGCCATCGCCGGCCTGCGCCCGGTCGCCGAAATCCAGTTCCTCGGTTTCTCATACCCCGCCTACGACCAGGTGATCAACCATGTGGCCCGAATCCGGAACCGTTCCGCCCATCGCTTCACCGCCCCTCTCGTCATCCGGATCCCCTTCGGGGGCGGGATCGGGGCTGCCGAACATCATTCTGAGTCCACGGAGGCCATCTACACCCATATCCCGGGGCTCAAAGTTGTCGTCCCTTCGACTCCGCACGATGCCAAAGGCCTTTTGCTGGCGGCCATCGAGGATCCCGACCCGGTGATCTTCCTGGAGCCGATTCGCCTCTACCGTGCGGTCAAGGACGAGATCCCCGACATCTACTACACGTCCGAGATCGGGCCGACCCGCGTTGAGCGTGAGGGCAAGGACATCACCCTCATCTCGTGGGGGGCGATGATGAAGGAGACCCGGGCCGCGGCTACTGCGCTCGGGGAGCGTGGGGTGTCCGTCGAAGTGCTCGACCTCCGGACGTTGTCACCGCTCGACACCTCCAGCATTGTCTCCTCGGCGGAGAAAACCGGCCGGGTCGTGGTGATCCACGAGGCGCCAAGAACCGGTGGGCTCGGGGGCGAGATCGCCGCGATCATCCAGGAGCATGCCTTCTATTCGCTTCTGGCGCCGGTGCGAAGGGTCACCGGGTGGGACACCGTTTTTCCCTTGAAACGCTCCGAGGGCCATTACCTTCCGAACGTGGACAGGATCGTTCAGGCGGCCGAACAGACCTTGGAGGATTAGTGGCGAAGGAATTCAGGCTTCCCGACATCGGGGAAGGGCTTACCGAGGCGGAGATCGTCCGCTGGCTGGTGGCTGAGGGGGGGCGTGTCGAAGCCGACCAACCGGTTGTCGAGGTGGAGACCGACAAGGCGGTGGTCGAGATCCCCTCGCCGTATGCCGGCATCGTCCTCCAGCATGGTGGCGCCGAAGGGGAGACCATCGCGGTGGGCTCGGTTTTGGTCGTGATCAGCGAGCCCGGAGAGAGCTCGATGCCTGCCGACATCCTCGCCCCTGTCGAACAGCCACCCGTAATGTCGGCGGCCCCCATCGTGGGAACACTGAGCGAAGATGCAGAGGATCTCAGTCTCCCGGCGGTCGAAGCCGCTGAGACCGCCGAAACCGAGCAGGTCAAGGCTCTGCCCATCGTGAGGAAGATGGCTCGCGAACTCGGAGTCGATCTGTCCGACCTTGCCGGCACCGGGCCCGGGGGGAGGATCACCCGTGAGGACGTAGCCGCCGCCGCTGAGCCATCTCGCCCCCCAGTGAACGAAGTGAGCGTTGGGGGGAGTGCCGGCGAAGCCGGGAGGGGGGCTACGCAACCCGCGGAAGAGCCTGTGCCCGTTCCGGAGCCCGACCCCGTTTCTCCCCCCAGTGAACGAAGTGAGCCTGTTTCCTCCCCCAGGACCGAAGCGACGTTGGGGGAGGTGGATCGGCCGCAGGCCGACGGAGGGGGCCGTTTCTCCCCCCAGTGAACGAAGTGAGCCTGTTTCCTCCCCCAGGAGCGAAGCGACGTTGGGGGAGGTGGCGCCGAAGGCGACGGAGGGGGCTACGCAACCCGCGTCCACCCAACCCACCACAGAGGACATCCGTCGTCCCCTATCCCGTCTCCGCAAGACGATCGCGGCCAACATGTCTCGGAGTTGGGCTGAAATCCCCCATGTCACCACGTTCGACGACATCGACGCCACCCGGCTTCTCGAGATCCGATCGGCGTTGAGCGCCCGTCACGACACGAAAGTCCCACTCGAGTCGCTGGTGGTCAAAGCCGTGATCCCGGCCCTCGAGACCTTCCCCGAATTCAACTCGACTCTGGATGGCGAGGACCTGATCCTTCACGGCTCGCATCACATCGGGATCGCGGTCGACACTCCCGATGGCCTGCTGGTGGCAGTGATCCGCGACGCCGGGTCGCGAGGCGTCCTCGAGCTCGCATCTGAGGTCCGACGGCTCGGCGAGGGCGCCAAGGCCAGAACGCTCTCGCCGGATCAGCTCACCGGGCAGACTTTTACGGTTTCCAACATCGGCGCCCTGGGCGGTGGGCACGGGACACCCATCGTGCCGCCCGGCACAACTGCCATCCTCTCGGTGGGGAGGGCTCAGGAGAAGGCGATCGTCGTCGATGGGGACCTCGCGATTGCTCCTGTCATGCCACTGTCGCTTTCATACGATCATCGGGTCATCGACGGTGGATTGGGAAGGAGATTCATAGCAATGCTGCGTGAGAACCTCGAAGAGCCGGCGCTCTTCCTGGCCGGTTGATTCATGGCATATGTCGAAATGACTCCCTATGACGAGGCGACAGGTGTCGCCAAGGAGGAGTACGACGCCGCCATCGCACGCGCTGGCCGTATTTGGAACATCGTCTCGGTCCAGAGTCAACTGCCGGCGGTCCTCCGGGAGTCCATGCGCCTGTACAAGGAAGTCATGTTCGGTCCCTCCCCCCTGAGCCGGGCCCAGCGGGAGCTACTGGCGGCGGTGACTTCCAGCGCCAACTCAACCCGGTACTGCACCATTGCCCACTGGCACGACTATCGGGAAGAGGTCGAGGACCAGTTGCTGGTGGACCGGATCATGGAGGACTGGAAGTCGGCCGACATGGATGAGGCGGACCGGGCACTGGTCGCCTTTGCCGAGAAGTTGACCTGGGCCAACTCCACTGTGGGACCGGCCGAGATCGAAACTCTCCGCTCCCACGGGTTCGACGATGCGGCGATCTCGAGCGCGGTCCAGGTGGTCGCCTACTTCAACTACATCAACCGGGTTGCCGACGGGCTGGGTGTCGATCTCGAGGACTGGATCGCCACCGACGGACGGGAAGCAGCCGTTGGCTGACGAGGCCAAGGTTGAGGCCGCTGCGGAGAAGCAGCCGGTTCCGGAGGTCGAGGAGAAGTCGGTCTCGAAGCAGTATCGGGGGACGTTCGGCGGGCGTGAGGTCGCCTACACCGCGACCGCCGCCACCATCGGGGTCGGTACTGCCGACGACCGCCGGGCTGCCTTTTTCTCCGTGTCCTACACCGAGGACGGGGCCGACCCCGCAGTTCGCCCGATCGTGTTCGCCTTCAACGGAGGTCCCGGATCGTCAACGGTGTGGCTCCATCTCGGGCTCTTCGGGCCGAAGCGGGTCGAGCTAGACGAAGAAGGCTTCTCGGTCCGGGTACCCGGCCGGCTGATCGACAACGAGCACTCGATCCTCGACGTGGCCGATGTGGTTCTTGTCGACGCCATCGGAACCGGGTTCAGCACGGCGGAGCCAAAGGAAAAGGAGAAGGACTACCACCACTTCGCCCGGGACATCGAGGCTTTCACCGAGTTCATCGTCGCCTATCTCAACCGGAACGAGCGCTGGGCCTCGCCCAAGTACCTGGCTGGGGAGAGCTACGGCACCACGCGGGGAGCAGCCATCGCCAAGGAGTTGTTCAGCATCCAGGGCGTGGATCTGAACGGAATCATCCTCATCTCGGTCGCGCTGAGCTTTCAGACTATTGCCTCCGAGGAGGGCACCCGGGTGTTCCATCCCGGGAACGAGCTCCCTTTCCCCCTCCACCTCCCCACCTACGCAGCGACTGCGTGGTATCACGGGCGTCTCTCGGAAGGTCATCAGAATCGGCCGCTCCGCGAGTTGCTCGACGAAGTGGAGGAGTTCGCCCTCGGCCGGTATTGGACCGCCCTCGCTTACGGGGACCAGCTCGACTCCGCAGAGCGGGCCGCGGTTCTGAGCAAGCTCAGCGAGTACACCGGGCTGTCCGAGACTTACCTCGACCGCTATGACCTGCGGATCCACATCATGCGCTTCTGCAAGGAGTTGCTCCGGGATCGGCGTCGCACAGTTGGCCGGCTCGATTCCCGCTACACAGGGATCGACCGTTTCGCCGACGGGGACAACCTGGAGAACGATCCAAGCGGAGACCAGATGATGGGTTTGTTCACATCAACCCTGAATCAATACCTGCGATCCGAGCTCGGATACGACAACGACTCCTTCTACAAATCGTTGTCGATGAAGGTCAACGAGGCCTGGGATTACGAGGACTTCAAGGGCCATTACGTCAACACCGCCGATCAGCTTCGAGAGGTGATGGTCCGCTCCCCGAAGACCCGTGTCTTCGTGGCCAATGGCTACTTCGACCTGGCCACCCCGCATTTCGCCACCGAGTACACGTTCAACCACATGGGGCTCGACGAGTCGGTGCGGAAGAACGTCCGGATGGAGTACTACGACGCCGGGCACATGATGTACGTCCACAAGCCATCGCTGGATCGACTCGCCGCCGACCTGCGCGAGTTCGTCAACGACACCCGATAGGGGTCAGTCCACCCGGCTTCAGTCGTCGGAGTGGGCCTCGACGAGACCCAGGACCTCAGGCATGTCCAACTCCGGGTAAGGGTCAGGCGCAAGGAGACCGAGGATTCGGTTCTGGGATCGGGCAGACACAATCACCTTGTTCGACCATTTCTCGCTGAGCTCTACGGAAGGCATCCGGCAACACGAAGGGTCGGGGCAGGTCGAAGTCTCCCGGTTGGTTGTCTCCCGTCCACGGAACCATTGGGCGTCAGCGAACCTGACGCCGATGGTCACCGCCAGAGAGGGATTCCGGCCGGCCTCGACATGAGTGGTGCAGAAGAAGGTCCCCCCAGGAGTGTCGGTGTACTGGTGATGGGTGCCATATCGCTCGTGTGACTCGAAGGTCAAGCGGGCTCCCCACCATCTGCAGAGACGCTGGGTTTCGATCCCGCCGTGGACGTCTCGAGGCACCGGGACCTCGTCGTTGCAGTAGCCCTTGATCACGCTCCCCATCTGATCGCTGATGATGAGGTGGGTGGCGAGGCCCAGATGGCGGGTGGCGAGATTGGCCATTCTCCAAGCGGCCATCTCGTAGGAGACGTAGAACAGCTCCTTGACGTCCTCGACGTCGAGGTCGTGACGCTCCTTGGCCTCGATCAGCCTGGGGACCACCGCCCCTTCGGGGGCAAGCACCGCGGCGGCGAAGTAGGCGGTCTCAACCCGCTGCCGAAGAAAGGTGTCCAGGTCGGGGTCGGTCTCGTGCCCGAGGAGGAACCCGGCCAGGGTCTGGAGCACTGCCTTGCGCGCCTGTCGGGTGCGCAGTTCGTCACGTTGCCGCGATGTGGACGCGCCGATGGTCGAGGTCGATGACGGATCGCGCAAAGACCGGCATGTCGTCGATCGAGTGGATCTCGAAGCCGGCGTGCTTGGCCAGATCCAGCAGATTGCGCGAGGAGAATGGGCCCTCGCCGGCGTACCCGCTGGTCTCCAGTGCCTCACCGGCGACCCTTTCCACCCCGTCGAGATATCCGTCTTCCTCGGTCAGCCATCGCTGGACCTCGCCATTGGCGCGGCGGACGTCTTCTGATCCGGCCGTGCCCAAGCCGGAGCGCTGGCGGAGCGCCTCGTGGAGACCGACCAGATGGGTCAACGTCTCGGTGTCCATCCTCGAGCTGGGGCGAACCTGTTGGAAGGTCGAGGGCATCGAAGAGCGCCGATTCCTGGGATTTGAGGAGGGCGATCTCGAGGGCGTCGCGGTGGTTGGGCGGTGCCGGGTCGAGCAGATCGGCAACGTCGATGTCGAGGGCGGTCGCAAGGTCGAGCACCAGATTGACCCGAGGTTGCTTCTTGCCGTTTTCGAGCAGGGAGAGGTAGGGCGCCGGCTTGCCGACGGCTGCTCCCAACTGGTCGAGGGTCGACCCGCGGAGCTTGCGGTGATGACGAAGCCGTCGTCCCAGGACCAGGGGGTCGAGTTGATGGGTATCGCTCATGTTTGTGATCTCCGCAAGATCGGTACTTCTTATACTATGACTTGTCTCGAATTGTAGCCTACAAAGAAAGACACTCCATTCTTATGACCGAAGCCACGAAGGAATGGTTGGAGCAGACCCTGCTGACTGCCGAGGCCGTCGTCTTCCTCAACGACTTGGAACGGGCGTTCCGGGGGCGGCGGGCTCAGATCCTCGATGCCCGCGCCGGTGTCCAGGAGGGACTCGACCGTGGGCTCCGTCCCCACTTCCTCGACTCGACAAGAGCCATCAGGGAGTTGGACTGGGTGATCGCACCGGTCCCGGCCGACCTTCAGGATCGCCGTGTCGAGATCACCGGGCCGGTCGACGCCCGGATGATGATCAACGCCCTCAACTCCGGGGCGCGGGTGTTCATGGCCGACTTCGAAGACGCCACCACGCCCACCTGGCTCAATCTTCTCGAGGGCCAGGCCAACCTCGTCGACGCCTACACCCGGACACTGCACCATGAGACCGAGGAAAAGGCCTATGCCCTCGCCGACCAGGTCGCCGTTCTCTTCGTGCGTCCCCGAGGATGGCATCTCGCCGAGAAGCACTTCCTGGTCGACGGCACGGCCGATGTCAGCCTCGCTGTTCGACTTCGGCCTCTACCTGTTCCATGGGGGTCGGGCTGCCATCGAAGCTGGTACCGGCCCCTACCTGTATCTGCCCAAGCTGGAGTCCCACATGGAGGCCCGGCTCTGGAACGATGTGTTCGTTTGGGCCCAGGAGCGTCTGGACATTCCCCAGGGCACGATCCGGGTCACGGTCCTAATCGAGACCATCCTCGCTGCCTTCGAGATGGACGAGATCCTCTATGAGCTTCGTGACCACATCACGGGGCTCAACGCCGGGCGCTGGGACTACATCTTCTCGATGATCAAGAAATTCCGGGACGACCCGGCATTCGTCCTCCCCGATCGTTCCCAGGTCACGATGACCGTGCCCTTCATGCGGGCCTACACCGAGCTGATGATCAAGACATGTCATCGCCGGGGGGCCCATGCCATCGGAGGCATGGCGGCTTTCATCCCCAATCGCAGGGATCCTGAAGTCACCGAGATGGCGATTTCCAGAGTGACCGCGGACAAGGCGCGCGAGGCGGCCGCCGGCTGTGATGGCACTTGGGTGGCCCACCCCGACCTGGTCCAGGTGGCGATGCGGGAGTTCGACTCTGTGCTTGGAGACCAGGCCAATCAGGTGGATCGTCAGCGCGATGATGTCGCCGTCTCTGCCGACGATCTGCTCGATCTGGACTTCCCGGGTGTTGTCACCGACGACGGGGTCCGGGCCAATGTCGCGGTCGGCATCCGCTACCTCGCTTCCTGGCTCTCGGGGGTTGGGGCGGCCGGCATCGACAACCTGATGGAGGACGTGGCGACTGCCGAGATCTCACGATCCCAGATCTGGCAGTGGATCAGGCACCGGGTTCACACGGACGGGGGTGCGCCGGTAACCAAGGCCATGGTGCAGGCGATCGCTGATGAGGTCGAAGCCCTTCTCCAGAGCGAGGGCAGGTTCGGAGACACCGCACACACGGCCCGTCAGATATTCGAAGAGGTAGCGGCAGGGGATGAGTTCGTCGAGTTCCTGACTCTCCCCGCATATGAGCAAATCGATTAGGGAGAAGACCATGACCAACTACGCCAATGAGGCCAACCGCCTTGCCGACGACTGGAGAAACAATCCACGCTGGGACGGAATCCTTCGGGACTACACCGCGGAAGAGGTGGTCCGGCTCCGGGGGAGCGTTCGCGAGCAGCACACGCTGGCGATTCGAATGTCGCAGCACCTGTGGGAGTTGCTGACGACGGAGGATTATGTGAGCGCCCTGGGGGCGATCAGCGGTGGCCAGGCCACCCAGATGGTCAAGGCGGGGCTCAAGGCGATCTACCTCTCGGGATGGCAGGTCGCCGGTGACGGCAACCTGGCCGGCGAGGTCTACCCCGATCAATCGCTGTACCCGGCCAACTCCGCGCCGGCGCTGGTGAAGCGGATCAACAACGCCCTGCGACGGGCCGACCAGATCCATTGGTCTGAAGGAGACAGCGAGATCGACTGGTTCGTGCCGATTGTCGCCGATGGCGAGGCCGGATTCGGGGGTGCGCTGAACGTCTTCGAGCTGACCAAGAGCTTCATCGAGGCTGGAACGGCGGGTGTCCATTTCGAAGACCAGCTGGCGTCCGAGAAGAAGTGCGGGCACATGGGAGGCAAGGTCCTGGTGCCGACCAGCCAGCACATCCGGACCCTTCAGGCAGCACGTCTCGCCGCAGACGTCCTCGATGTCCCGATCGTGATCGTGGCCCGGACCGACGCCAACTCGGCGACTCTGATCACCTCAGACATCGACGAACGGGACCGGCGGTTCCTGACCGGGGAGCGCTCGTCGGAGGGGTTCTACCGAACCGAGGACGGCCTTGAGTCGGCGATCGCACGTGGCGTCGCCTATGCCCCCTACGCCGACCTGATCTGGTGTGAGACCGCTCACCCGGATCTGGAAGAGGCGCGCAGATTCGCCGATGCGATCCACGACGAGTTCCCTGGGAAGATGCTGGCCTACAACTGCTCGCCGTCCTTCAACTGGGCGAGCCTCCTCGACGAGGGCATGATCGCCAGATTCCAGAAGGAGCTGGGGACGATGGGGTATCGCTATCAGTTCATCACCCTGGCCGGATTCCATGCCTTGAACGCCTCGATGTTCGAGCTGGCGCGTGACTACCAGGAGACTGGGATGACGGCTTATGTCGACCTTCAGAATCGTGAGTTCGAGATGGAGCGGGACGGGTACACGGCCACCAAGCACCAACGCGAGGTTGGCGCCGGGTACTTCGACCTGGTCACCCAGGCGACGTCTGGTGGTAGGACATCCACGATGGCCATGGCAGGCTCGACCGAAGAGGAGCAGTTCTAGAAGTCCTCGGAATTGGTGGGGATGGGTTGGGAGCAGGTCATACACTCGCCGGTCCTCATGGCCCTGATCCACATCGACGATCTCAGCAAGCATTTCAAGATCCTCAACCGGCGTCAAGGTCTGACTGGGTCGGTCAAAGACCTGTTCTCGCGTGACTACCGAACCGTGAAGGCGGTCGACGGAATCTCGTTCGACATCGAGCCTGGGGAGATGGTCGGCTACATCGGTCCCAACGGCGCCGGCAAGTCAACAACTATCAAGATGATGACCGGGATCCTCAAACACACCTCGGGCACAATCCTGGTCAATGAGCGGGTCCCGTACGAGAACCGGATCCACCAGGCAGAAACGATGGGTGTGGTGTTCGGCCAGCGCACCCAACTTTGGTGGGATCTCCCCGTCATCGAGTCCTTCCGCCTCCTCAAGGAGATCTACAAGGTCGACCAGGCCGCCTTCGACGAGAGGATGGCGATGTTCGACGGGCTCGTCGGACTGAGCGCTCTCTACTCCCAGCAGGTGCGGACCCTCTCCCTCGGACAGCGGATGCTCTGCGATATCACCGCCTCGTTCCTCCACAACCCGAGCGTTGTGTTCCTCGACGAGCCGACGATCGGCCTCGACGTTTCGATCAAGGCAAAGATCCGCTCGCTGATCCACGAGCTGAACCGGGTTCACAACACCACGATCATCCTCACCACTCATGACCTCGGAGATGTCGAGGCCCTGTGTAAGCGGATCATCATCATCGACAAGGGCAACATCCTCTACGACGGCGGCACGGACAAGGTGTCCCAGATGTTTGGCGCATTCCGCACTCTGGAAGTCCAGGTTGCCGGAGCCAGCGCCGACACCACCACGGAGATCGAGAGCCGTCTCGGCGAGCGCTTTGGCCAGGAGGTCGGGATCGCGGTGCGGCCTGGTGACGAGTCATGGACCGCGATCACCATCGACCAGGCTCGGATCCCGTTGTCCGACGTCCTCAACTTCATGATGACCGGCTTCTCGGTGGCGGACGTCCGGATCCTCGAGATCTCGATGGAGAACGTGGTGCAGAAGATCTACGACGGGGCTCTGGGATGAGGAAGTACCTCGCCCTGGGCAAGGGGGCCTTCATGAGGGGGCTCGTCTACCGCTTCGGATTCGTCGCCACCATCCTCGGAAACATCCTCTACATGGTGATCGCCTACTTCTTGTGGACCAGTGTCTACGAGGGGCAGGAGGTGATCAATGGGCTCACCTTCGACCAGGCATTTCTCTACGTCGCGTTGGCCTCCACCGTGTTCATCCTGTTCAACACCTACGTCGATTGGGTCATGTCATTCGAGATCCGCGAAGGGGCCATCACCAACTACCTGATCAAGCCGATCGACCATCAGTTGGCGATGCTCTCCTTTGGTGGCGGCCAGACGGTCCTCAACATCCTGATCGTCACCCTGCCCACGGCACTGCTCTTGACTCTGGTGTTTGGAGTGTCGATTCCGGTAGGGGTCGGCCTGCTCATGTTCCCGCTGAGCCTGTTCCTCGCCTTCTTGATCAGCTTCTGCTTCGACTACGCAATCGGGCTCAGCGGCTTCTACACAGAGTCGATTTGGGGTTTGGTGACCGTCAAGGAGACGCTGATCCTGGCGCTCTCCGGGGCCCTCATCCCGATCCAATTCTTCCCGGAGGGCGTGCAGAACGCTCTCCTCTGGCTTCCCTTCTCCTCGATCTATCACACTCCGCTGATGATGATCACGCATCCCTCTGAGGATCCAACCATGCTTCTCGGGCGTCTGGCCCTGCAGGTGTTCTGGGTCGGGTGCTTCTTCGTTGTCACCCGTCTCTTCTACAACCGCGCCATCAAGGTGCTGCGGATCGCGGGGGGCTGAACGTGCAAAAGCTGCGCAGGTACGCCCGCCTCTACTTCCGAATCGAGGCTCAATACGTGAAGGCCCGGTTGCACTACCGCGCTGATTTCATCATCAGCTCGGTCGGGATGTTCTTCTCCAGCCTCGTGACCCTGGGCGTGTTCTGGGTGTTGTTCGGGTCGATCACCCAACTCGCCGGTTGGAGTCTCGAGGAGATGGTCTTCATCTACGCCTTCTACATGGTGGCGATCTCACCGATGCAGATCTTGTTCGACCACGTCTGGCAGCTTCGGTTCCAGATCCAGGACGGGAGCTTCGTCAAGTACTACTTCCGACCACTCAACATGATGTTCTATTACATGTCGGAGATGTTCGACGTCAAAGGCATCGTGCAATTGGTGGCGGGCATTGGCCTTCTCATCTACGCCTCGGGGCAAATCGGGATCGAGTGGACGCTCGGCAACATCGGTCTCCTGTTGGCGGCATTGCTCGGAGCCTCACTGGTTCAGATCGCCCTGGTTGTCACAGCTGCCTGCACCGCCTTCTGGCTCATCGACTCCTGGCCGATGCTCAGCCTCTCCTGGCGGCTTCGGGAAGTCGCCAAGTACCCGATGACCATCTTCACCGGCGTGTTCCGGTTCTTGTTCACCTTCGTCATCCCCATCGGATTCGTGGCCTTCTATCCGTCCCAGATGTTCCTTCGACCGGGCACCGCCCCGACCTTCGTCTACCTTGCACCACTGATCGGAGTCCTCCTGTTTGCCCTCATGTATCGAGTGTGGACCCTCGGGGTGAACTCCTACTCGGGCACCGGTTCGTGATCGGGTAGGTTCCCGGCCATGACCATCGACGGCCCACCGACTCCAGAGGAGAACCAGGAGCCGATCCCCCCAACACCGCAACCCCCGCCACCGGCCGCAGCGCCACCACCTATGCCTCCCACCCCACCGGTTGTCGGTGGGGCGGCGCCGACCGGAATGAGCGGGTGCGCCAAGGCCGCCATCATCGTCGGGGGAATCGTCGTGGTCCTGGGAGCTCTGGTCGCGATCGCCATCTTCATCTTCTTCCGGAGAGTCGTCGACAATGTCGAAGAGGCGGTCGACGAGGCCCCCTGCCAGTACATCAGCAGCGAGGATGCGTCGCAACATCCTTGGGTCACAGGTGGACGCCGTCTCCGGCGACAGCGTCCTCGGTCAGATCCTGGGTGTGATCCAAGACACGCGGTTGCTCGGCGACGCTCCGTCCTGCTTCCTCAGCAGTGAGGATTCGTCCGTCCAGATGTGGATCTCGGTGTACGACGGTGGTGACGCGGCAGATGTGTTTGCCTCTTGGGCGGCCGTCGCCGACGGGCAGGTGGTATCCCAAAGCAGCGATGAGTCGGGCACCCTCACGGTGGAGACCGACGCCTTCCGTGGGGAGGACGTTCCCGGTTTAGGTGAAGAGGCCTTTTGTGTCGACGTCGGATTCACCGCATCGGGTGGGGTGTTCGCTCGATCCGATGACCGAATCGTCTACGTCACCACCTTGCCCGCGGGGGAGGACGATGTCCTTTCGGATGACGTGTGCCAGCGCGCGGTCCCGGTTGCTGCTGCCTTGCTCGGGTAGGAAGCCGGCGAGTGCCGGGTAATCTGGAGTCTCGGAATCGGGCGTCGGTTCCATGGAGGCACCCATGAACATCGTCCACGTCGTGGGCACCGGCACCATCGGAGAGCCCTTGATCGGCCTGCTCGCCGACAACAAGGAGCACTTCGGCATCGACGAAGTCACCTTTCACAAACGGACTCCGTTGCTCACCGAGCGGGCCAAGGTCAACGACCTCACCGGCCGCGGGGCAGTCCTTTCGGTCGACGACGACCGACGATCGGCATTCGAGGAGTTGGGCCACGCACCAAAGTACGAGGCGAGGGAGGCCATCGACAGAGCCACCGTGGTCATCGATTGCACGCCGGTTGGCAATCAGATGAAGGACGAGTTCTACAACCATGCCGAGGGCCCCATCGGATTCATGGCGCAGGGCTCCGAGTTCGGATTCGGGAAGATGTACGCCAGGGGGATCAACGATCTGGCCCTGGTGAGAGGCGACGACAAGTTCCTCCAGATCGTCTCCTGCAACACGCACAACATCGCGGTTCTGATCAGGTCGTTGGCGATCGAAGCCGACGGTACGAGTCACCTCGAAGACGGGCGCTTCCTCTGCATGAGGAGGGCCAACGACATCAGCCAGGACGATGGGTTCGTGGCCAGCCCCACCGTGGAGCCGCACAAGGATGAGCGATTCGGGACCCACCACGCTCGGGACGCTCACCGCCTATTCGAGACCCTGGGCTACGACCTCAACCTCTATTCGTCGGCGGTGAAGTTGAACACCCAGTACATGCACTCGATCCAGTTCTCCTTGGAGCTCGACGAGCAGATCACGGTCGAGCAGGCGAAGGAGCGGCTTATGGCTAACACTCGGGTGGCGGTCACCAACAAGACCTCGGCCAACCAGATCTTTTCCTTCGGCCGGGACCACGGCTACTACGGCAGGATCATGAGCCAGACGGTGGTGGCTCTCGACACCCTGGCCGTGCGCAATGGGAACGAGGTGGTCGGGTTCTCCTTCACCCCTCAGGACGGTAACCCCTTGCTCTCGACCGTGGCGGCCATGCTCTGGTATCTCGACCCCGAGTCTCTCGATCGTCGCATCGACATCCTGCGGCGCTACCTATTCCGCGAGATCTGATGGACTCGAAGGCTCAGGCCTTCGTCGAAGAGGCGATCCGAGCGGTGGCCCGCGGCGACGTGGCCGGGGCCAGGACCTCCGTTGCCGAGGCCTATGACGCCGATCACACGCTGGGGGCGGTTGCCGACGCCATCTATTTCGCGTGTTGGCAGATCGAGGAAGACGGTCGGGTGACAACCTCGACCTGGAACACCCTTGCCGATGCCGTCGGCTCAGGCCACCTGCTGGCTGTGGTCGAGGAGTCCCGGTCGTAACTCCCTTTAAGGTGAGGCGATGCCCGGTCCCAATGTCTGGCTGAGCACGCTCGGATGTGCCAAGAACCAAGTCGACTCGGAGAAGCTGATCGCCATGCTCTCCGAGGCCGGTTACGGCTGGGCAGACAGCCCTGAAGAGGCCGACGTGGTGATGGTCAACACCTGCGCCTTCATCGAAGAAGCCCGGGCCGAGTCGGTTGACGTGATCTTGGAGTTGGAGGGCAGGAAGCGACCGGGGGCCCGTTCGGTCGTGATCGGGTGCATGGCTCAGCGGTTCGGGTCTGAGGTCGAGTCGGCGTTACCCGAAGTGGATGCTGTCCTCGGAATCGATCGATACGGCGAACTGGTCGGGGTCCTCGACGGTCTCACCGGCTGGCATCCGGTCGAGATGCGTCGCCGGCCGATCATGGACATTCTTCACGCCACCGGTCGCCCGGCCTCTGACCTTCCATACGCTTACCTCAAGGTTGCTGAGGGTTGCGACAAACCGTGCACCTTCTGCGCCATCCCCTCGATCCGGGGCAAGCAGCGGTCGCGGCGACCGGTCGAGATCCGGGAGGAGTTAGCGCTCCTGGTGGCCGGCGGGGTGTCCGAGGTGGTCCTGGTGGCTCAGGACCTCGCCGCGTACGGGCGGGACATCGAGGCTCCGGGCGGCTTGCCCGACCTATTGGCCTTTGTCTCCGACGTGGACGGTTTGCGCCGGACTACGGCTGCTCTACCTCCATCCTCGTGAGATCAGGGAACGGCTCCTCCTCGAAATCACCGAGAACGAGAAGGTGGCTCCATACTTCGACCTCTCGCTCCAGCATGTGGCCGGCCCGCTCCTGCGCCGGATGAAGCGGCCGGGCAACTACGAGAAGCATCTGGAGCTGATCGAGCGGATCCGCGAGCTCGACCCGGAATCCGCCCTTCGCTCCTCGTTCATCGTCGGGTTTCCCGGGGAGAGTGATGACGACGTCGAGATGCTCGCCGACTTCCTCGACGAGGCGATGCTCGATTGGGCCGGGTTCTTCCCTTATTCGGCAGAGCCGGGAACACCGGCGGCGGAGATGGAAGACCAGGTGCCGCGGGAGAAGACGATGGAACGATTGCGCTATCTCTCCCGGATCCAGGATGAGATGACCGAGGCTCGCAACTCGGAGTGGTTGGGTCGAACCGATCTGGTGTTGATCGACCAGGTGGAGGATGGTGTGCCGATCGGGAGGTCACACCGGCAGGCGCCGGAGATAGATGGAGTGATCCGACTCGATCGTGGTCAGGTCGGGGAGTGGGTCAACGCCGAGTACGTGGGGGTCTTCGGCCCCGACATGGAGGCGGTAATTCTCTCCCCAGTGAGCGAAGCGAGCATTTCCTCCCCAGGAGCGGAGCGACGTTGGGGGAGGTGGATCGGCCACCGGCCGAGACGGAGGGGGTTCCGGGGAGTACCGCCGAAGGCGGGGAGGGGGGCACCTCTTTCGCGGTGAGTCGGGCGGGCAGAACACCGTGATAGTCGAGGTCATCGCCGTGGGCACCGAGCTCCTCCTCGGTCAGATCGTCAACTCCAACACATCCTTCATGGGCACTGCGCTTGCCGAGCGTGGTTTCGATGCCCACTATCAGCAGACCGTCGGTGACAACATCGAGCGCATCGCAGCAACGATCAGGCTGGCCCTGGATCGGGCGGACGCCGTGATCATCACGGGCGGGATCGGGCCCACGCAGGACGACCTGACCCGGGAGGCTGTCTGCACCGCCACCGGCCGCGAGTTGGTCTACAGCGAGACCTACGCCAAGGAGTTGGAAGAGTGGTGGTCGCGGCGGGGGAGGGAAATGCCGCCGAGCAACCTTCGCCAGGCCTATCACCCCGTAGGCGCCGACCTCCTGCCCAACCCTCGCGGGACGGCTCCGGGTCTGGCGCTAGAGCATGAGGGCAAGTGGATCTTCTGTGTTCCCGGGGTGCCCGCTGAGATGGAGCACCTGGTGATCGCTGAGGTGTTACCGAGGCTGATGGACCGGTCTGGCCAGACCGGGGTGATTGTCAGTCGGGTGATCAGAACCTGGGGCCGCCCCGAGTCGGAGGTCGCCGAGATGCTCGACGATCTATACACCGGCTCCACCAATCCATCCATCGCCTTTCTCGCCTCGGCATCTGAGATCAAGGTGCGGATAACAGCCAAGGCTGACGACGCCGCCGAGGCTGAGTCCCTGATCGAGCCGATGGAGAACGAGGTCCGGTCCCGTCTCGGGGACAGTGTCTTTGGGACCGACGACGACACCATCGAGAAGATCCTGCTCCGGCTGCTCACCGACCTCGGCTATTCCATAGGGACCGCCGAATCGATGACCGGCGGCATGGTTGCGGCCCGTCTCACCGACCTCCCGGGGTCATCTGCTGTGATGAAGGGCGGCCTCGTCGCCTACGACCCCCAACTCAAGCATCGTCTCCTTGGGGTCAGCGACGTTCACGAAGTGGTGAACGTAGACACCGCGGTGGCGATGGCGGTGGGCGCCCGCGACCTGCTCGGTGTCGACGTCGCAGTGGCAGTGACCGGCTCGGCCGGCCCCGAACCCCTCGAAAAGCCTGCGGGCACGGTGATCGTCGCGGTCGCCATCCCCGACGATGTCCGGGGTCGGGAGATCCGTTTCACCGGCGATCGGGAACGGGTGCGGACGTATGGGACCACCGCGGCCCTTCATCTGACCCGACTCGCGCTGATCGGGCAATGGTGGGCTCCCTAGGCAGGGTGTTCGCCGCCGTCCCTCTGCCGGCGGAAGTTCGACTCGCCCTCGATGACAAGCTCCGACCACTTTCCCTGCCGGGAAAAGTCGTGCCTGCGGGAAACTGGCATCTCACCCTCCGCTTCCTGGGAAGTGTCGACGAGGTGACATACGAGCGCTTCATCTCTCAACTCGACCCGGCCGGGCTGGGATCGACCTTTCGGATGGCTCTGGGCTCGATGGGCGCCTTCCCGAATCCGAAGCGAGCCACCGTTCTCTGGCTTGGGGTGTCGCAGGGTGTGGGGGAGTTGGATCGACTGGCCTCCGTCTGCGACGAGGCAGCACAGGCCGCCGGTCTCGCCGCAGAAGAACGCCCGTTTCGGCCCCATCTCACTCTGAGCCGGATCCGCCCCCAGGCCGACGTGGCGAGCTTGATCGAGTCGTTTGGTGACGCCGGGATCGGCTGGCGGTGTGAGACGATGATCGTCTACCGATCCCTGCTGGGCTCGGGGGCGGCCAGTTACGAGCCCCTTGAAATCTTCGAATTGAAGAGGTAATTACCACTGACGAACACATGTTCGGTCTAGTATCCGACGGAGCCAGAACTTCTTGTCGGTGGCAGGAGATACGTTGACCGTCATAGGACTTCGAGGAAGGAACCGAAGTGGGAAGTGAACGTGAGAAGGCCCTGGACATGGCGCTCAGCCAGATCGAGCGGCAGTTTGGCAAGGGCGCCATCATGAAGATGGGAGAGGCGGCCAACGTCAAGGTGGATGTCATCTCCACCGGTGCGCTCTCTCTCGACCTGGCGCTGGGGATCGGTGGTGTCCCTCGGGGCCGCATCGTCGAGCTCTACGGGCCGGAAAGCTCGGGTAAGACCAGTCTCGCCCTCCACATCGTGGCTGAGGCACAGCGCAACGGTGGCATCGCCGCCTTCATCGACGCCGAGCACGCCCTCGACCCGGTCTACGCCAAGGCGATCGGCGTGGATGTCGACGAGCTTCTGATTTCGCAACCCGACACCGGGGAGCAGGCGCTCGAGATCGCCGACATGCTGATCCGTTCCGGGGCCCTCGATGTCCTGGTGATCGACTCTGTCGCCGCCCTGGTGCCCCGCGCCGAGATCGAAGGGGAGATGGGTGACTCCCATGTTGGGCTCCAGGCGAGATTGATGTCGCAGGCCATGCGCAAACTGGCCGGGAACCTGCACAAGTCGAAGACCACCGCCGTTTTCATCAACCAGTTACGGGAGAAAATCGGTGTCATGTTCGGGTGCTTTCAATATTCGACACGGGTGACTCTTGCCGACGGCTCCCGGGAGAAAATCGGCAAGATCGTCAACCAGCGTCTTCCTGTCGAGGTGATGGCTGTGGATCCAGTGACCGGGAAGGTTGAACCGAGAAAGGTCATCAGCTGGTTCGACAATGGAAACGCTGACGAGTTCTTGCAGTTCACGGTCTACAAGCCTGAAGGCAACGGCAGGGCGCAGTTTGCGGCCACTGCCAACCACCTGATCTCCACCCCCGGCGGTTGGAGAGAAGCAGGTGAGTTGTTGGCAGGTGATCGAGTACTTATGCCACTTCCGCACTATCTCTCCTCGCAACAGCGACAGCTGGTGCTGGGTTCATTGATGGGTGATGGAGCCATATCTCCGAAGAGGCCTCATGCTGAGGGCCCCGGAATCAAGTCGAGGTTCCGTTTCGGGCATGGCCCCAAGCAGAACGCATATGCGGATTGGAAGGCCGGGCTGTTGGAGGGCGTTCCCCTATCCATTTCTCGCCACGCGAAGGGCGGGCGGATGGTGGAGACCACTCCTCTGGTGGAGCTGGATGAACTGCGTGAGTCCGTCTATGTCGGTGGGAAGAAGGTCTTCAGCTGGGATTATCTGAAAGAGCTAACTCCATTCGCTCTCGCCATTTGGTACTTGGATGACGGCAGCTTTGCCGTCCGACGCAAGGATGGTTCCGCGGGTCGATCCGACATTTGTGTCCAGGCCATGGACAAGGGATCGCAGCGTCGGCTCCTTTCGCTGCTGAACGAGAGCTATGGGCTCAGCTGCAAGCTGATAGAGCGGGCCGGCCAAGCCGTTGTCGTCTTCGACCGTGACGGGACCGAGGCGCTCCATGAGTTGATCTCCCCGTACGTTCCGGAGGCTATGGCTTACAAGCTCCTCCAGCACCATCGGGGCAAGGGATCGGTTGTCGTGGAGCCGGCCGAGAAGACTTATGAGCTTTCGGCAGTGCCCATCCTCGAGATCCATGTCAAGCCGCCCACCAAGAGCATGCGTCGCTTCGACATCGAGGTCGAGGGTCACCACAACTATCTGGTCGACGGTGTCATGGTCCACAACTCACCAGAAACCACTCCGGGTGGTCGGGCACTGAAGTTCTACTCATCGGTCCGTCTCGATATCCGACGGGTGGAGACCATCAAGGATGGTGCAGACAGTGTCGGGAACCGGGTGAAGGTGAAGGTGGCCAAGAACAAAATGGCGCCACCGTTCCGTCTCGCCGAGTTCGACATCATGTTCGGCCATGGGATCTCTCGTGAGGGCAGCCTTCTCGACGTGGCTGTGGATCACGGGGTGGTTCGCAAGAGTGGCGCCTGGTTCACCTTCGACGACGACCAGTTGGGTCAAGGTCGGGAGAACTCCAAGCGCTTCTTGAGGGAAAACCCGGAAGTGGCTATGCAACTCCAGGCCAAGGTCTACGAACTGGTCGGGCTTGGCGAGAAATCTGGGGATTCTGAAGGAGCGGAAGAACCGGAGGACGTCACAGCCTCGGAGACGGTTCCCGAGGACGCATCGTCCCTCGAGGAGTAGACGTTCTTATTCGCGACTTCGGTGTGTAGCATCCGGTCTCAGCACACGAAATTTGAACTGCAAACCGGAGAGAGAAACGTGATCAGGAGGAGCGATCGAGCCGACGGGTGATTTCACTCGCTTTCGTCGCTAACTCCGTTCGTGTGCCGAGTCCGTGAGGGCTCGGCACGTTTGTTTCCATCCCCGGGGGAAGGACCATGATGGACAACCCCCTGGCGATCGGGCTGACCGTCCTGGCGCTCGTCATTGGCCTCGGTTTTGGGTACCTCCTGGCCCGGCTCGCCGTGACCCGGCGCCGGGAACGCGATGGAGTTTCGGCCGAGGACATGACGACGTCGAGCGCGTCTCGATGCCCAGCGGATCCTGGCCAAAGCCGAGGAAGAGGGTCGGGCCAAGGCCGAGACGTACCGGGAGCGTGAGGAGGCCAATCTCGAGCATCGTCGACTCGAGGTGGCCAGCCTCGAATCCCGACTCGCTCAACGCGAGGAGACGCTCGATCAGCGAGCCTCAAACCTGGCACAGCGGGAGAAGATGCTCATCGACCGCGAGGAGGAGCTCAACGAGTCCCGGGGCCAGGTGGAGCATCTCAAAGAAGAGGCCAGATTCCGGCTGGAACAGGTCTCCGGAATCGATGTCAGCGCCGCCAAAACGGAGATGCTGGCCCAGGTCGAGGATGAGGCCCGACGCGAGGCGATGATCGTGGTCCGCGATCTGGAGATCAAAGCCCGCGAAGAAGCCGACCGCCGCGCTCGCAGAATCCTTGCCACCGCCATCCAGCGGCTCGCTTCCGAAGTGGTCACTGAAACCACTGTCTCGGTCATAGCCCTTCCTTCCGATGACATGAAGGGGCGGATCATTGGACGTGAGGGTCGCAACATCCGCCACCTCGAATCGGTGACCGGCACCAACCTCATAGTGGACGACACCCCCGAAGCGGTGTCGGTCTCCTCATTCGACCCGGTCCGACGTGAGGTCGCCCGGATAACCCTCGAAAAGCTGGTGGCCGACGGCCGCATCCACCCTGCTTCGATCGAAGAGGCGTATGAGAAGGCACGGGCCGAGGTCGAAGCGAGTATCCGCGATGCTGGAGAGTGGGCCCTCGTCGAAGCCGGGGTGTCGAGGATGCACGCCGAGCTGGTAACGCTCATGGGGCGTCTCAAATACCGGACCTCATACGGCCAGAACGTGCTCAACCACCTGGTCGAGACAGCGCACATCGCCTCGATGCTCGCCTCCGAGCTCGGCATCGACCCTGCGCCGGTGAAGCGTGCCGCCCTTCTCCACGACATCGGCAAGGCGGTGACCCACGAAGTCGAGGGCTCACACGCACTGATCGGCGCCGAGATCGCCCGTCGCTTCGATGAGGACCCGGCAGTGGTCCACGGGATCGAGGCACACCACAACGAGGTCGAACCGAGGACAATCCTGGCTGTGATCGTGCAGGCTGCCGACGCGGTGTCTGCGGCCCGTCCCGGAGCCCGCCGGGAGACGTTGGAGGGCTACGTGAAGAGGCTGGAGCGGCTGGAGACCCTGGCTCTCGAGTTTCCCGGCGTCGACCACGTGTTTGCCCTCCAGGCAGGCCGCGAGGTGAGGGTTGTGGTCGATCCCGGTGAGGTCGGTGACCTCGAGGCCCGGGAGCTTTCGCGCCGGATCGCCCGTAAGCTGGAGGAGGACCTCCAGTATCCAGGTCAGATCCAAGTGACCGTGATTCGGGAGTTCCGGGCCACCGATTTCGCCCGCTGAGGCTTCCACATGACCCAAAGCGTCCTGCTTCCCAGTCCGACTCTGCGTGAACCGGTCCGGCGACAGCCGACCCGGCTCGGCAAGCGCTACTTCATCCGCACCTTCGGGTGTCAGATGAACGAGCACGACTCAGAGCGCATTGCAGGGCTGTTCGAGGCGGATGGGATGTCAGCCACCGACGGCTTCGAGAGCGCCGACATCGTGTACATCAACACCTGCACCATCCGGCAGAACGCCGACAACCGGATGTACGGCAACCTCGGGCAGATGAAGGCGATCAAGGACATCAACCCGGGCATGTTGCTGGTGGTCGGAGGATGCGCCGCCCAGAAGGAGCGGCAATTGATCCGCGAGCGGGCGCCATGGGTCGATGTGGTCATGGGCACCCACAACCTCGATCGGGTCCTCGATCTGATCGACCATGCTGAGCAGTGGGGCCCGATCACCGAGGTGGTCGACGAGCTACAGGCCATGCCCTCCTCACTCCCCGTGAAGCGAGAGCTGGAGCACTCGGCATGGGTGACGATCCAGGTCGGGTGCAACAACACCTGCACCTTCTGCATCGTCCCGTCGGTCCGTGGTGTCGAGGTTTCGCGTCGGCCCGGCGACATCGTGCGGGAAGTCGAGCGTCTCGCCTCCGAGGGCGTGGTCGAAGTGACGCTCCTGGGGCAGAACGTCGACACCTACGGCCGGGATTTGGCGCTGGATGGCCATCGCCGTCCCATTTTTGGCGAGCTCCTGCGACGGGTCGGCGCAGTCGACGGGATCAGGAGGGTCCGCTTCACCAGCCCTCACCCCAATGATTTCCGCGAGGAGGTGGCCCTCGCCATGGCCGAGACCGAGGAGGTCTGCGAGCACCTCCATTTCCCACTCCAATCGGGCTCTGACCGGGTTCTGGCGGCGATGCACCGCGGCTACAACCGGCGCAAGTATCTCGATCGTCTGGCGATGGCCCGCGACACCATCCCCGGGCTCGCAGTCTCAACCGACATCATCGTGGGCTTTCCCGGGGAGACCGACGAAGACTTCGACCTCACACTCGAAGTCATCGAAGAAGCTGAATTCGACTCGGCGTTCATGTTCATCTTCTCGGCCCGACCCGGTACCAGGGCCGCCGACATGACGGCCGACTTCGTGCCCGATGAGCTGATCAAGGAGCGTTTCGCCAGGCTCGTCGAGGTCCAGGACCGGATCTCGCACCGGCGCAATCGGGAGATGGTGGGACGGAGGGTCGAGGTGCTGAGCGAGGGCCCGTCGAAACGGGACGAGGACGTGGCGACGACCCGAACCCGCACCAGCAAGTTGGTCCATGTCGACGGCGGACACCCTTCGGGATCGTTCTTCGATGTGGAAGTCGTGGCCTCCCGAGCGCATCACCTTGTGGGGAGAGCGGTCTGAACCGGGTCCTGGCACTGCTGGGCCCAACTGCAGCCGGCAAGAGTGACCTCGCCGTCCTGCTCGCCCTGCGACTCGGCGCCGAGATCATCTCGGTCGACTCAATGCAGGTCTATCGGGGAATGGACATCGGCACCGCCAAGCCGAACCTCTTGGAGAGGGAAGGCGTTCCCCACCACATGATCGACATCGCCGACCCTGCCAGCGAGTTCTCGGTCGCCGAATTCAGGCGCATCGGCCGTCAGGTGATGGAGGCTTCTGACCTCCCGGTGTTGATCACCGGGGGCTCCGGCCTCCATTTTCGAGCCCTGGTCGATCCGATGAGCTTCGCTCCCACCGATCCCGACCTGAGGACCGAATTGGAGGGGCAGCCCTTGGAGGATCTGGTCTCCGAACTGAGAGGCACCGATACCGAAGTGGATCTGCACGTCGATCTTGCCAACCGGCGGCGGGTGATTCGGGCGGTCGAGATCCTGCGGCTCAGCGGCGAGTCACCAAGCGAGCGGGCGTCGAGTGCCGAAGCCGAGGATGTGCGCCGGTATGTGCCCGAGATCGAGTTCACCGCCCTCGGCATCGACCCGGGGGACAGCCTCGAGAGACGGGTCGAGACGAGGCTGAATGCGATGCGAGGCGGAGGCCTGGTCGACGAGGTGATAGGGCTTCGGAATCGTCTGGGGCGGACCGCACGCAACGCCGTCGGATATCGGGAAGTCCTCGACGCCCTCGATGGGTTGTCCACCATTGATGAGGCATTCGAGAAGGCCGCCCGCAGCACCAGGCAGCTGGCTCGAAGACAGCGCACATGGTTTCAGCGTGATCCTCGGATCCGTTGGATACCCTGGTTGGATGACCTTGCGAGTCGCGTCGATCGCGCCCTGGAGGCCCTGAGTTGAGCGGTATCGAATTCACCAAGATGCAGGGGTTGGGCAACGACTTCGTTGTCATCGAAGGCCCGGCCCGGCTCACCGTCGAAGAAGTGACCGCACTTTGCGATCGGCGGCGAGGGATCGGCGCCGATGGTGTCCTCGTGGTCTCTCAGGGCTCACCGATCGTCATGGACTACTGGAATGCCGACGGCAGCTCGGCGGAGATGTGCGGCAACGGGTTGCGTTGTGTCGGGCGCTACGCCCACGACCACGGTTGGGTCACGACCGACGAATTCGAAGTCGACACTCCCGTCGGCTTGCGGCGGGTCCGGATCCTCGATGGTCTCTGGCAGGCCGAGATGGGCCCGCCTCTGCTCGAGGGCGAGGAAACGATCGATGGTCATACCTATCACCTGGTCGACATCGGCAACCCACATGCGGTTCGGTTTGTGGACGATCCGGCCGCGATCGATGTCCGAACCGTCGGACCGGTAGTTGCTCAGCAAGCCGGATTTGACTCCGGTTGCAACGTCGAGTTCATCTCGGTCGCCGATGGCGTGGTCACGATGCGGGTCTGGGAGCGTGGGGTGGGGGAGACCTTGGCCTGCGGCACAGGGATGGCTGCGGCCGCCGCGGTCGCCCTGAAGGGAGCCGATGGGACGGTTACGGTCGAAGTGCCCGGGGGGACCGGGTCAGTCGAGATCCGCGACGGAATCGCCTGGCTCACCGGCCCGGCCGAATACTCGTTCCGGGGGGTGTGGGATCACGGATAGCGTCGGAGGACGCTGACCACTTTCCCGATTACCTCGACGCCTTCGGTGAACACCATCGGCTCGTAGGCGGGGTTCTCGGACTCGAGGATCACCTTGCCGTCCTTGCGGCGAAGCCGCTTGATGCTGGCCTCTTCGCCATCGATGAGAGCGGCCACGATCTCGCCGTCTCGGGCATCCTTCTGGCTGCGGATCGCTACCAGGTCACCGGGGAAGATGCCTGCCCCGATCATCGAGTCACCTTTGACTTCGAGCAGGAACACCGGGTCGTTGCCGACGAGGTCCACCGGCAACGGCAGAGACCTCTTCGACGTGCTCGGCGGCGAGGATCGGGGTGCCGGCCGCGATCCGTCCCAGAACCGGCACGTCGCGCATCCGGGCGGAGGCCCGGCTCACGGACGAGGCCTGATCGTCGACCACGACTATTGCGCGTGGCTTGGTCGGGTCACGCCTCAGAGCGCCCGCCTCCACGAGTGCCGAGAGATGGGAGTGAACGGTCGACGGGGAGGAGAGCCCTACGGCTTCCCCGATCTCGCGCACCGAGGGCGGATAGCCACGATCGGTGACTGTCTGCCGTATGTAATCCAGAACCTGCTGCTGTCGCTCGCTGAGCACCTGACTCCTCCTCGAACTGATGTTCTAGTCGAGAGTAATCGAACACGGGTTCGAAACCAAACACCTGTTCGATTCCTCTTGACATCGAACGTTTGTTCGATAAAGTGGCGAACGCACGTTCGATGAGAACTGCATCCAGCAAAGAGCCCAGCGACCGATCAGGAGGGAGACCAAATGCAGAAAGCAACACTTCAGCTGTCCGTCCGGCTGATCTTGCTACTAGCCGCAGTCTGCATGGTCTTCCTCATGATCGGGGGCTCTGCTGACGCCGAAGCCCCGACATCGATCACTGAGTATGTCGTGGCGTCCGGCGACACGCTCTGGGGGATCGCAGCTGACAGGATTGAGCCCGGTGGAGATGTCCGTCGCCTGGTTTCGGACATCATCGAGTTGAGCGGGGTCGAGCACGGGACGATCACGCCCGGTCAGATCCTGCTTCTTCCCAGGGGCTGAGCGATTTTGCTGGTTTACCCTGGGGCGATGCTTTGCCCCACTTGCGGCGCACCCGACACCAGGGTGATCGACAGCCGACCCGCCGAAGGCGGCCAGTCGATCCGTCGTCGTCGGTCGTGCGAAACCTGTGACGGCCGATTCACCACCTACGAGCGCCTCGAGCCACAGCTCATGGTTCGCAAGCGGAACGGTCGCCTGGAAGCCTTTTCGTCGGCAAAGCTCGCCGCTGGGATCTCCGCCGCTTTCGCCGATCGACCAGTCTCGGGCTCCGCCATCGAGTCGATTGTTGCGGAAGTCGAACACTCGCTCCGTCACGAGGGGTTCCCGGTGACCTCCGAGGACATCGGTCACCAGGTTCTCGGACAGCTCAGAGCCATGGACGAGGTCGCCTATCTCCGTTTCGCCTCGGTCTACAAGGATTTCCAGGATGCCGCCGACTTCGAGAAGGAAGTCGCCGCCCTGGAATCATCCGAGTAGGCGGTCGATGAGCCCCCGGGTTTCCTCCAACTCCGATTCGACCTGCCCGGCCAGGTCCCTCATCGTGGTCATCAGTAGCCCTCTGATGGACTCGAGGTCTGAATCGAGAGACTGGAGGGCTGCCTCGGCGCCGGCTCGATTGTCGTTGCGGATGGCGTCGAGGTAGGTGCCCTGGCGGGCTTCGAGGCCGGCGCTGAAGTCGTCGAGGGCGATAGTGACAGTTGCCGCCACGTCTTCCGGTAGCGCCGATCGGACGTTGTCGAATTGTGATCGCCACTTCGAGAATTCGAGGGTGGCAGTAGCCATGTCGGTGAGCGTCGGGTCTGTCTCCAAAGCCGGTGTCGCCAGCATGGGCTCCAAAGCACCCCGGTAGGCGAGCCCGTCACGCAACTGGCGCACCATCTCGAATGACAGTGAGGCGGCGTCGCCGGCGATCGTCTCGGTGTCGGCCTCGAGATCGGGAAGGGCAGCCGAAGCGTCGAAAAGGCCCCGGGCTGCATCGTCCAGGTCGAAGAGATCGGTTGCGGTCAGGTTCACAGAGCTCGCCGGCGCGGCAAGCTGGTCGGCGATGGGACCGATCCCATCCAGGCTGGCCGACAACTCTGTGGCTTGGTCTTGAACTGCGGCAACCGACGCTGCAGCAGCCCCACTGGAGCGCTGGTGGAGCCAGAAGACAGTTCCACCCACAGCAACGGCGATGATCAAGGCGAGCAACACCCTGCTCCACCGGAAGCGGCGAGTCTTGAGATGCCGTCGGTCGGGAGCCACCGGTTTCCAGTCAGCGAGCGAAGGCGCGTCGAGCTCAGTTGAGTCCCATAGGTCCTGGACCATGTGGCCGGTCGGGGCTGTGGGCCGGGTGGTGATGGTCGTGGTTACCGAGTGGTGGCTCGGCTGGGCATAGACGACGGTCGTCTCGCTGGGCGCGTCGGAGAAGCCGAGCGACTCCATCGAAGGAAAACGCGGCAAACCGGCCGTGCCTTGTGGGTGAGGTGGCGGTCATCGAGGACTCTCGCTTACAGTCGTCAAGTCATCTCGCCCGATGCCCGTGACACCATGCAGGTTAACTTCGTACGTCTCGACCCGGAACTAGAAATTCCCACTAGGTCACATATCGGCGACGCCGCCATCGACCTTCACTCCAGAATTGATTTCAGTCTCGAGCCAGGGGAAAGAGCCCCGGTGCCGACCGGGATCGCAGTCGCCATCCCGGAAGGGTTTGCGGGCCTGGTTCTTCCGAGAAGCGGCCATGCCTTGAGGGCCGGCATTGGCGTGGTCAACGGGCCGGGTCTCATCGACTCCGGTTACAGGGGCGAAGTGACCGTCCTCCTCATCAATCACGGGCCCGAGAAAGTCGACTTCGCTCGAGGGGACCGGGTCGCCCAACTGGCAGTGGTCCCGATTCCCGAGGTGGAATGGACCGAGGTCGAAGACCTCGATGTGACCCCGCGAGGGGCCGGCGGATTCGGCTCGACAGGGGTCTGAGGCATCCATTTGGTTGGCTTTTCGCCCGGGCTACAATGCCGCCTCCGCTCGCGGAAGTAGCTCAGTTGGCTAGAGCGCAACCTTGCCAAGGTTGAGGTCGTGGGTTCGAATCCCGTCTTCCGCTCTGACGACGGACCCAGGTCGAGTCGTCCGGTACCGGCGACGTGGCCGAGTGGTTAGGCGCGGGTCTGCAAAACCCGTCACACCGGTTCGATTCCGGTCGTCGCCTCTAATTGAGGAACACGGGCCCTTAGCTCAGCCTGGCTAGAGCGCTTGCTCGACACGCAAGAGGTCACTGGTTCAAGTCCAGTAGGGCCCACAAGAGAAACCCTCGCTCCCTCGGGGGTTTCGTCCATTTTCGTGGTAACGGCCGTTTCGGCTCTGTACGGATCGTGGCTGTTATACTTCACCAATAGGTGAACTATCATGCGTGAGATCCAACGTACCCCTGATCTGGACAAAGTCTTTGAGGCTCTTGCAAACCGGCATCGGCGTGAAATCATCCACTTGCTGAGCTTGCGGCCCTCCTCGATCAGTCATCTGGCTTCTATGCGAGATCTCTCTCTTCCCGCGATGCACAAGCACTTGGCGGTGCTCGAGAACGCCGAGATGGTGCTTCGCAAGAAGGTAGGTCGCACCAACTTCCTTGCGCTCAACCGCGAGCCTCTCGGCCGACTTCAGGAATGGGTCAACCAGTTTCATCCCTACTGGGGGAGCGATCAAGAGACATTGGAAAACTACGCCCAGCATCTGGGCAAAGAGCAATCACAAGACGAGGAGCAGGCATGAAGAAATTCCTATTCGTCTACCACGGAGCGTGGGTGTACACCCGGGAAGTGAAGGACGGCTGGACCAACTGGTTTGCATTGATCGGTGACAGCATCATCGACGGCGGTAGTCCTCTCGGGCCCGGACGAGAAGTGACGCCAACGGGAACCAAGGAAGCGTCACCAGACATCTCGCCTGCCACGGGTTACACCCTTGTTAAAGCGGACAGCATGGAGGAAGCGGTTGGCCTTCTCGAAGAATGTCCCATCATCGACAGTGTCATGGTCTACGAAGCCATGTCGATGTAGCGATCCTTTCAGACGTCGATCTGGTTCAACCCCCGTCGGACTTGGCCGATCCGAATACTCAGGACAAAGAAACCCCTCTTCAAACCGGGGGGGTTTTCTTTGCGTTGCCGCGTGACTTCGTGTGATCTCAGTTGTGCCATTATTGGCTGTGTTCGACGGAAGTATTAGGAGAGCCTCACATGGCAATGTCTCAGGAACACAAGGATGCCCTTGCTCGCGGTCGCAAGGAGGCGAGGGCGATCAAGGCATATCTGAAAACCATCGAGTCCCGCAAACCGGGCCGACCGGTAACCAAGGACAGCCTCAATTCCAGACTCTCCACGGTGAACAACAAGCTGGAGTCAACAGATGATCCCTTGAAAAGGTTGGATCTCCTCCAGTCGAGACTCGATATAGAGGAAGCATTGGAGTCAGTGGAGGAAGTGGCGAATCTCGACGAGATCGAGGCGGATTTCGTGGCAAATGCATCCGCATACTCGGAGCGAAAGGGCATCAGCTACACGGCCTGGCGCCGATTTGGGGTGCCGGCAGTCGTTCTGAAGAAGGCCGGAATTCCCGAAACCAGGCGCCGCTAGTCCCAGCCCAACTCAGCGAGTCGTTGGTCATCGATTCCAATGTGATGGGCGATCTCGTGGAGGACGGTTCTGCGGATTTCGTTTTCCAGATCCCCGTCATTGAGCCCCATTTCGAGGTGCGGCGCACGAAAGATGATGATCCGATCAGGGAGAGCCCCGGAGTAGTCGGCAGCCCGTTCGGGCAGGGAAACTCCCTCGTAGATACCGAGCACGTCGCCCTGCTCCTCATCAGGTCTGTCCTCGACAACCACATGGAGATTGTCGATTTGTTCCACCACCCATTGGGGCAGACTCTCCAGAGTGCGGTCGACGACTTCCTCGAATTGGCGGCGGTTCACACCGGGATTCAATCACGGAGTCGCAGGATCGCGGGACCGGTATCCTGACTCCTCCCCATATGGGCGATTAGCTCAGTCCGGCTAGAGCGCTCGCCTCACACGCGAGAGGTCACTGGTTCAAGTCCAGTATCGCCCACCATCACAGGCGTCCGCCCTCACTCGATCCACTCCTGCCATCGTGGCGGCAAGGGTTTACCAAACGATCGAAGGTAGATGCTGACCTTCCCATAGAAGATCAACAGCGCCTCGCGGTAGACGTCCAACTGCACAGCGGGCAACGGATTGAAGGCATCGATGTCGAAGTCGTCCCGAACGATCCGACGACTGGCAATGTCGTCATCAGAAAGAGCGGCAATCGCCGCCCTCAGATCTCCGTCGAGGGTCAGGTACCACGCCGTCAACGCCTCGACGCTGGTCTCGACTCTCGGATCAGGGTGTCGGTAGGAGAAGTCCTGGCGAAATGACTTGAAGGATTCGATGTACGAAAACTCGATCTCTCCGATCTCACGACAGAGCGCACCAAGAGTCACAGTGGTCCCACCCAGCCTGAATCCGAGATCCTCATCGGTGAGAATCTCGGTGAGGATCGTCCTCAGCGACTGATACTCCTCGAAGTAGGTCGCCGGAAGGTGTTCACGAACTAGCGAGTTCACGATGTCTTCGGCTCCCAGTTGGTCGCAATCGACGCCACCAGCACGGCTCCTCCCGCCACGGCACCGACGACGACCAGCCAACTCGGCAGGCCGAAGAGGAACCATCCGAGCCAGCCGATGAGGAAGATCGAGACCGCCTCCACCCACTGCATGAGGACGTTCAGGTTCTCGTTGCCGGCGGGTCGCCGTGGCAGGTAGACCAGGGCCGCGAACGCGCTGACCACCATCAACAGCAAGGCGAGGCCGATAAGGAAGATATTGACCACATCCGCCTCCGCATCTCGAGTATCGGCGGTTCCCAAGGCGAGCACCGTCAGGGCAGCGATGAGTACCAGAGCGGATGTCAGTGGATGCGTTCGGAGCAATTCACCGATTGAGTTCATCATTCCTTGGCGCACCTCAGGTCACGGTGACGGACATGTCCCGAAAGTCCTCAAACATCCCGGTGTCGACGACATGCTTGAGGCGGATCGTGGCCGTGTGCAAGTCGACAAACCGGGTGAATAGCGGGGAAATACCGAAACGAATGGTTCCCGGGGCCCTGAAGTCGACGATGACCGACGCCCCGTCGATGAGCGCTCTGGAGATCGGCCATCCCTCGGAATGTGAGAGGGCGACATGGGAGCCGCGCCGATCGGGATCAGACGGCGAGACGAGGGCGAAGCCCATCGGCTCGAGATGGGACTCCCAGAGCGATATCAGATACTCGGTGAGTGCCACCGACTTCGACCTGATTCGGTCGACTCCGGCCTCGGTCACGTCCCGGACTCCGGCCTCGATCGCAGTCAGCGACAGGATCGGCATGGTGCCGGTGTGGAAGCGTCGGATTCCCACCACCGGATCGAAGTCGTGGCTCATCGCAAACGGCTCTGAGTGGGCCCACCAGGCAGTGATCGGGTTCTCGAGGGCTGGCCTGAAGGCCCGAGCGCACATAGAGAAACGCGGGGGCGCCGGGACCACCGTTGAGGTACTTGTAGGTGCAACCGACCGCCAGGTCGGCTCCGCTCGCCGCGAGATCGATGGGGACTGCACCGACCGAGTGGCTCACGTCCCAGAGCATCAAAGCACCCGCGTCATGGGCGAGCCCGGTCATCGCATCCATGTCGTAGGTGTATCCCGACTTGAAGGAGGTCGAGGAGAGAGAGACCAACGCGGTGTCATCGTCGATTGCCGCCGCCAGGCCATCGACCGGGCCGTTGATCCCGTCTGATTCGACGAGAACCAGGCGGAACCCGTCGCCCAGCAGTCCGGCGACTCCAGAGAGGACATAGATGTCGCCCGGGAAATTGAGATCGTCGGTGACGATGGTGTGCCTGCCGGGGCGAGCTCGGAGCGCCGCCGCCGCAAGCTTGAACAGATTCACTGAAGTCGAATCGGAGATGATCACTTCGCCGGGCGCTGCTCCGACCAACGGAGCGACCAGATCTCCCAACTTCAGCTGAAGATCCCACCAACCCTCGTTCCATGACCTGATGAGCCGGTCTCCCCATTCGGCCTCGACCGCAACGTCGATGGTGCCCCTTGCGGTCAATGGCATCCGGCCCAGCGAGTTGCCGTCGAGATAGATCAAGTCGGGCTCGGTGAAGACGAACCGATAGCGAAATTCGGACAGGGGGTCTGCGGCGTCAGCCGCCAGGGCCTCGTGATATCCCTTCTCGGACGGGTAGGGACCCAACTCATCGAGTGTCCTCATAGGCGTCCTCCCGGTGCCGGCCAACGTGCGGTTGCGGCGGGATTCGAGCGTACCCTGGCTCGGTGCCGCCCGAAGTGACCCGAGACGACATCATCGCGGCTGCCGGGCGTATTGCTGGTCATGTTCGGCGGACGCCTGTCATCGAGCTGGGCGGAGTAGCCGGCGACGATTTCACACTGAGCCTCAAACTCGAGTCGTTGCAACGCACGGGCTCCTTCAAGCTACGGGGGGCCTTCTCATCCCTGACCGCCGCCGAGATCCCCGAGTCTGGGGTGGTTGCGGCCTCCGGAGGGAACTTCGGGCTGGCCGTGGCCTGTGCCGCAGGAGCTCTCGGCTGCCCGGCGACGATCTTCGTGCCTGAGACCTCGCCGCAGGAGAAGATCGGGAGGATCGCGGCCTACGGGGCCGATGTGCGTCACGTCGAGGGTTTCTACCCCGAGGCCCTGCAAGCCGCCAGAGCCTGGGCCGAGAAGTCCGGCGCCTTCCAGACACACGCCTATGACCAGCCGGAGGTTGTCGCCGGGCAGGGGACTTGCGGGCGGGAGGTCTTCGACGACCTTCCCAATGCCCACACCGTGATCGTGGCCGTAGGTGGCGGTGGTCTAATCGCCGGGGTTGCGAGCTGGATCCGGGAGGACGCCCGGGTCGTGGCGGTGGAGCCAGAGCTCTGCCCCAGCCTCTACGAAGCACGCCGCGCCGGCGAGCCCGTCGAGGTGGGCATCGGTGGGATAGCGGCGTCCTCGTTGGGCACGTACCGGATAGGGGATCACTGTTGGGCAGCCAACAAGTGGATCGACGACTCGGTCCTGGTCAGTGACCCCCAAATCGTCGATGCGCAGAGATGGCTCTGGGAAACCTGCCGCATGGTGGCCGAGCCTGGCGCCGCGGCCACGATTGCCGCCCTCAGGTCCGGTGCCTACCGCCCAAGCAACGGTGAGAGCGTGGTTGCCGTCATCTCCGGCGCCAACACCAGCCCGGCAGCGGTAGGTTGATCAGGAGCGGGGGACGGCCTCCATCAGGCCGAAGACCTCTCCACCCGGGCCCTCCACTTCGACCCAGCGGCCGACTCCGGGAAGCTCGATGATGTCGGTCAACAGTGTCCCGCCGCTTATCTCAACGGCCTGAATGGCGGCATCGAGGTCCTCGACGTCGCACGTCGTCATGGTCTTCGGGCCGTCCTCGCCGGCTCGGGCCACCGCGCCGTTAATCCCGGGCCCATCTCCGGTGTCGAGCAGCCAATACTCCTGTTCGCCCCATTGCTCGGCCTGCCACCCGAAAGCCTTGATCAGGAAGTCGACAGTGGCCTTGGGATCGGCCGAATAGAACTCGAAATGTGTGGGGCGGACCGGCACCGGTGTTTCTCCTCTTGATTAATACGTAGAACGTAGAACGAAGAAGCGAGAACGCAACCGATTAGACGGAGACGGCCTTTCGCACGCGCACCCTCTTCCCGAGATGGTGGTCGAGCAATTCCCAGACTTCGGGCTGGGCCAGGGTGCGTTTCATCGAGATCAGGGTGCGGGTGAAGGTAGCCACTGCCCTGGATGCGTCCATCGGGTTGGGGCGCAGAGCGTTCTGCACCGACGGAGCGGGGCTGAGCACAACCACGTCGCAGTTGGGCCAGGCTTCCTTGATCAGACGGGTCTCCACGGCGAGTGATCGTTGCCCGGCGCGGTCGAACATCTTCTCGTGGAATCGAGCCCGCTTCCTCTGGACGTCGGCGACGAGAGGGGCCAACACGAGAACCAGGTCGAGGGGGCGCTTGGAACCGAGGACCAGGTCGGCGTGGGTGCCCGAGCTCACGCCCCCATCCACGTACAGCCTCCCATCGATCTCGTAGGGGCGAAACAAGACGGGAATCGCGGAGGAGGCGGCCACGGCGTCGGCCATTCCCACTTCCGGTGCCGTCGCAGTGCCGAACGCGACCCGGGTGCGGCTCCTGACGTCGTAGGAGACGATCGCCGTTGGCTTGTCAGGCCATCCAGCGGCCTTTTTCTCTCCGATGTGGTTAACCACCCAGCGAGCGATGCCCTCCGCGTGATATGCGGCAGGGGAGGCCATGAAGAAGGTCAGTCCCGGGTTCTTGATGCCGGGCACGATCCCGTGACGAACCCATTTCCCGACCTGAACCCCGGGGTCCCGGTTGTAGACGTGACTCCGGATGCGTCCCGCAACCGCATCGCGGTCGTCATCGGGAAGGACAAGGGAATCGAGCCCGAGAGCGTCGTTACGGAGCAGGGCGGTGACGAAGGAGCCGCCCGATGTGCCGACCACGACATCAGCGCTATTCGGCTCCCAACCGGTGGCGAGACGGATCGTCATCAGCGCAGCCATCTCATATGCGGCGCCAGTGATCCCTCCCCCTCCGAGAACCAGTCCTACCCTGTTCACTCGGTCACCATAGGACAGTGATCGGCCGTTTCAGTAGCCTTACTTGAACGGCATGACGACGGTCGACACCCGGCGTCATGCACCGTTTGTAATCAGCCGAAGGAGTTGCCGCACCCCGGGCAGCGGGCATCCTCCTCTTTCGTAGGCCCATAACACCATGGGCATGGCAGATCGTCGCCTCGCTCGTCCCGTGGCGTAACCACCAGTGAAGGTTCGATCCTGTACTGATGGTTTCCGCGTATCCCCTTAGCCAAAGCGAACAGACCTGTCGTAGCGGTCGCTGCAACTAATGCTTCGAACATCAGTCCGTCCTCCTTGCTCCAGCCAGGAGAGGCTAAGACGGGCAGTGCAGAATTTCGCGGATTTCGACCGGGCTAGGTGCCGAGAACGGCCTCGGTCAAATCGTCTACTAGGTATTGGAGGCTGCCCAGCCGGCCATCGCGGACCTCGGCGGCCTCGAGCATCATCATCGCCGAGTGGTAGGCGACCCATGGCCGGTAGCGGCTTTCGGGAAGCTCGGCTCCGTAGCCCGAACGGAAGGAGGCTGCAGCGTCCTCGCCGATGTTGCGGGCCAGTTGCCACACCGCCAGGGTCAGATCCCATTCGGACGGAGCCAGCGTTGCCCACTCCCAGTCGACGATGGTGATGTTGCCCTCTTCGTCGATCACGAACTTGGAGAGCACGGGCTTGGTGTGAGCTGGGACCGGCGCGGTTGCCAGCGGTGGCTCGAGCTCCAAAGCCTTGTCCAGGACCAGCTGCTCCATGCCGAAGCGCCTGCGGTAACGGCCGAGGCGCTCGATCGTCGAGCGGTAGTGGCTCAAGACGTAGTCCGAGTCGATGCCGGCGGCGAGATTGGTTATCTGTGCTCCGGAGGTGTGGATCCCGCGGAGGGCGGCGCCGGAAGCTTCCACGGCATCGAGGTTCTTGGGGAGGTTTGCGAGGTTCCAGTGGCCTCCGTCAGTCGTCTTTAGCCAGGCCATATCGCCTTCGAGGCCGAAGTTGATGACTCGGGGGACAGATGGGGCCGCGGCCAGGGCTTCGAGAGCGTGGCGCTCCCGTCGCTCTCTTGAGGCGACCGGGTAGACCTTGACGATGGTGCTCTGATTCTCCGCTTCGAGAATCCTGAAAACCTTGTTAGCGCCTGACGAAAGCTCCCGAACAGTCCCACTCGGGTTGAGACTTACAGCCAACTCTCGTGCATCCATGCCCTGATTTCCCCTCGTTGCGGACAACACCGGCCAGACTGCTCTGGCTGGCAGTTAGCCTCTGGCGCGTCCCAGGCTAGCGAGATGTGACCCGTGCCAATAGAGCTTCGTTACCCCGATGGAAAGGTCGTCGAACACGCCGAGGGGTCAACCGCGCTCGACGTGGCGGAGTCGATCGGACCCAGATTGGCCAAGGCTGCGGTCGCCGCGAAGCTCAATGGGGACCTGGTCGATCTCTCTCGGCCCATCCTTGAAAGCGGTGATTTCGCGGTGGTAACGCTCGACACTTCTGAGGGCCTCGACGTGCTCCGGCACTCATCGGCGCATGTCCTCGCTCAGGCGGTGCTCGGGCTTTTCGACGAATCGACCTTCGCCATCGGCCCCGCTATCGAAGACGGGTTCTACTACGACTTCAAGGTCGATCGGCCCTTCACACCCGAAGATCTGGAGCAGATCGAACAGCGAATGCGGGAAATCATCGCCGCCGATCAGCCATTCACCCGCGAAGCAGTGTCCAGGGATCAGGCGCTCGAGATCTTCGCCCAACATCAGTTCAAGAAGGAGATCATCGAGGGGGTGGACCCGGGCGAAGGGGCAGCCGCCGAGCAGGTGACCCTCTACCGAAACCTCGATTTCGTCGATCTCTGCCGGGGGCCACACCTCCCGTCGACCGGCAGGATCCCAGCCATCAAGCTCTTGCGAAGCTCAGGTGCGTACTGGCGGGGCGACGAGAACCGAGAGCAGCTGCAGCGAATCTACGGGACTTCGTGGCCGTCAAACGCTCAGCTCGAAGAGCACCTGAGCCGTCTCGAGGAGGCTGAGAAGCGGGACCATCGCAAACTCGGTCCCGAGCTCGACCTTTTCAGCTTCCCAACCGAGCTCGGCTCGGGCCTCAGCGTTTGGCATCCCAAGGGGGGCATGCTCCGGAAGACGATCGAGGACCACAGCCGCACCCTTCACGAGCGGTTCGGGTTCGAGTTCGTGTTCACGCCGCACCTGGCCAAGGCAGATCTGTGGCAGACCTCCGGGCACCTCGACTACTACGACGAGAACATGTATCCGGGCATGGAGCTGGACAACGACCAGGAATACCGGGTCAAGCCGATGAACTGCCCGGGCCATGTCCTGATCTACAAGAGCAAAGGCCGTTCCTACCGCGAGTTGCCGATCCGCCTCTCCGAGCTCGGAGGCGTCTACCGGTACGAGAAGTCCGGGGTGGTCCACGGCCTGCTGCGAGCCCGCGGCTTCACCCAGGACGACTCCCACACCTTCTGCACCGCCGAGCAGCTTCCTTCTGAGCTCGACCTGCACCTCGATTTCGTCCTCACCTGGCTGCGCGACTTCGGATTCACCGAGTTCGAGGCCGATCTGAGCACCCAGCCGGCGAAATCGGTTGGTGAGCAGTCCCGCTGGGAGGTGAGTGAGAAGGCACTCGCCGACTCCCTCGACCAAAAAGGGGTCCGCTACCGGATCGCCGAGGGGGAAGGTGCCTTCTATGGCCCGAAGATCGACGTCCACGTCAAGGACGCCATCGGGCGGCGCTGGCAGGTCTCGACGATCCAGCTCGACTTCACCCTCCCTGAGCGGTTTGGGCTCGAATACACCGCATCGGGCAACATTCAGGAACGCCCCTACATGATTCACTGCGCCAAGGCGGGCTCCATCGAGCGATTCGTCGGGGTGCTGGTGGAGCACTACGCAGGCGCCTTCCCGATGTGGCTGGCCCCGGTTCAGGTCTCGGTGATCCCGGTGGCTGACCGCCACCACGAATACGCCAATTCTGTCGCCGCGAAGTTGCGTGACCCTGGCTTGCGGGTCGAGGTGGACGGGAGCGAGGAGACCGTGGGGGAGAAGATCCGTCGCGCTCTCAGCCAGAAGCACCCGGCCGTCGTCGTCGTGGGTGACCAGGACGTCGAAAACTCGACTGTCGGACTGCGGCTGTACGGCGAGGATCGGGACACCAGAGACGTCCCCTTGATCGAGGCCACCAATCGCCTCGTCGACCTGGCGAAGAGACCGGTGACGTGACCGAACCAGAGTCACCACGAGTCGATCGGGAGGGGATCCACATCGAGCGCGATCTGGCCGACTCCATCTCGATCGAGGAGGAGCTCGATTCCAACTTGGTCGGCCCTTATCGGTTCCCCTCACCGATGCGTCGCCGGATCGCAGGATGGGTCTTCGTAGTCGGGGCAGTGCTCACAGTCGTGCTCCTAGACGACGGATGGATCCCGGCCATCGGGTTCGTGGCCCTGGCACTTTGGCAATTCGCCTCGTCCTGGCCGCTCAACATCGACGAGCATCGGGCCCTTTCGATCGCCGGCGCCGCCGTCGACTTCCCGGTGGGTCACGCCTCCGCTGCGGTCACCTTTCGCGGATTCCGATCGGTGCCGAGATGGAGCGTGGTTCTCTATTCGGCGGTCGAGCCTCCAGACCAACGAGCCCTTGTCGTGGTCGACGCGGTGACCGGGGAGCTTGCCGAGGAGCCCTACGTGGAGGACGTTCCCGAGGTGTGACTCAGCGCTCGTCCAAGGGCACGAAGTCCCTTGGGGCGGGCCCCACATACACCTGGCGTGGCCTGAAGATCTTGGTCTCCGAGTCCGCCATCAGTTCGCGCCACTGCGAGATCCACCCCGGCAACCGGCCAAGAGCGAACAGGACCGTGAACATGTCAGTCGGAAAGCCCATCGCCCGGTAGAGGATGCCCGAATAGAAGTCCACGTTCGGATACAGCTTGCGGCTGATGAAATAGTCGTCGGAGAGGGCGACTTCCTCGAGTTGCATGGCGACGTCGAGCAAGGAATCGTCAACGCCCAAGGCATCGAGGACCTCGTCGGTCGCCTGCTTGATGATCCGGGCCCGAGGGTCGAAGTTCTTGTAGACCCGATGGCCGAAACCCATGAGTCGGAAGGGGTCGTCTTTGTCCTTGGCCCGGTCGACCCACCTCGACACATCACCACCGTCCGCCACGATCATCTCCAGCATGGCCAGAACCGCCTCGTTGGCACCACCGTGAAGCGGCCCGGAGAGGGCATGGATGCCGGCCGACACCGAGCTGAAGATGTTGGCCTGACCCGAGCCGACAAGACGCACCGCTGACGATGAGCAGTTCTGACCGTGATCGGCGTGGAGGATCAGGAGCAAGTTGAGCGCCTTGGCCACGACCGGATCGGGCTCGTATTCCTCGGCCGGTACCGAGAACATCATCTTGAGGAAGTTCGACGCGTAATCCAGCTCGTTGTCCGGATAGACGTAAGGCTGATGGACCCGATACTTGTAGGACCAGGCGATCATCGTCGGTGTCTTGGCGACGAGGCGCCGGGCGCTGATGTCAACCGACTCCTCGTCGAGAGGGTCGAGGGCGTCGGGGTAGTAGGTGGCGAGCGCCGACGTAGCCGAGGCGAGGATCTGCATCGGATGCGCCGAGTGCGGGAAAGCCTCGAAAAGGTACTTCACGTCCTCACGCAGCAAGGTGTGGCGGGTGATGCTCTCCTCGTACTCCTCCAGTTGGTCCTTGGTGGGGAGCTCCCCGTATTGGAGGAGATAGACCACTTCGATGAAGGATGCCTGGGCCGCGAGCTGCTCGATCGGATACCCGCGGTAGCTGAGAACCCCTTCCTCGCCACCCACGTAGCTAACAGCTGAGGTCCCCTCGGCAGTATTGGCGAACCCGCGGTCGATGGTGATCAGGCCCAAACCGGAGCGGATTCCTGAGATCTCCATCCCTGTTTCGCTCACCGTGCCCGTAACGGTGGGGAAGGTGAGTTCCTTGTCTCCGTACCGGAGAACCGCATCTGCCATTGTCAAGGTCCTTCCTGGCTGGTCAGTCGTCAGAGGGCCGGGCCGCCGCGATCACGGTCTGTGCCTCGGCATGAGGTACTTCGGCGTAGTGATCGAATTCCATGTCGAAACTACCTCGTCCTGAGGTCAATGATCGCAGCTCCGCGGCGTATTGCTGGATCTCGGCCATCGGGACTTGGGCGACGACAGAGCGGAGATTTCCCTCTCCTTCCATCCCGAGGACCCGACCCCGCTTGGAGTTGATGTCTCCCATGACGTCGCCCAGGTAGTCCTCGGGGACGCTGATTGTGACCTTCATCACGGGTTCGAGGAGGATCGGGCGGAGGCTGGTGGCTGCCGCTTTGAGTGCCTGGATCCCCGCCATCCGAAACGACATCTCGTCGGAGTCAACCGCGTGGAACTTGCCGTCGAAGACCTCCGCTGAGATGTCCGTGACCGGGAAGCCGGCAAGGATGCCTCGGGTCAATGACTCCTGAATCCCCTTGTCGACGGCCGGGATGAACTGGCGGGGGATCGACCCGCCTTTGATCGAGTCGATGTACTGATACCCGGATCCACGGGGGAGAGGGGCGAACTTGACGAAGGCCACCCCGAACTGGCCGCGACCACCACTCTGTTTCTTGTGCTTGCCCTCGGCCTGGCCGGAGGTGGTGATGGTTTCGCGGTAGGGAATAATGGGGAGCGTCGACTTGACCTCGACCCCGAACTTGCGATGGATCCGGGCCAGAGTGACGTCGAGATGGCTGTCACCGAGACCGGCGATGATGGTCTCACCGGTGTCCGGCCTGCGCTCGATCCGAACCGTCGGATCTTCCTCTTCGATGCGATGCAGCGCGGTGGAGAGCTTTTCCTCGTCGTGGTGTGAAACCGGGGTGATTGCGAATTCGGCCACGGGCCTCGGATAGACAACAGGATCGATGACCGCGTTCAGCCCTGGGGAGCGAATCGTGTCCCCGACCTTCACGTTGTCGAGCTTGGCGACCGCCCCAATTCCGCCGGCGGGCAGGTCGGCGACGTCGGTGTGGTCCTTGCCCTGGAGCTTGAAGAGATTGTGGAGTCGAATCTTGCCGCCGCGCGCCAGCTCCAACTCTTGGTCTGCCTTGACGGTGCCTGAGAAAATGCGAAACATCGAGATCCGTCCGACGAAGGGGTCGGAGACGGTCTTGAAGACGTAGGCCAGGACCGGGCCGTCCGTGGACGGGGCGAAAGTGTCTCCCGCAGAAAGCCGTGGGATCGGCCGCTCCAGAGGATGGGGCCCGTAGTCGACGATGAATTCTGCAACGAAGTCGACACCGATCATCCGCTCGGCAGACGTGACGAGGACGGGGTGGATGCTCCCGTCGAGGATTCCGTGGTGGATGGTCTCGACGATCTTCTCGCGTGTGGGCTCGGTGCCGTCGAGGTAGGCCTCGAGCATCTCGTCGTCGGTCTCGACAACCGTTTCGACGAGAGCGGTGTGCGCTGCATGGACCAGGCTTTCGACCTCTGCGGGCAGTGGGATCTCGTCGCCGTTCTTGGCTTCCTTGGCGTAGGTGTAGGCCCGTTCTGTGGCGACCCGAACCAGGCCGCTGAGACCGTCTTCGGCACCGATCGGAACCTGGATCGGAGCAATCGCCTTCCCGAAGGACTCGCGGAGTTGTTCCAGGGTTCGCTCGAACGACGAGCGGTCACGGTCGAGTTTGGTGACCACCACCGCCCGGGCGATTCCCTCTTCGGCAGCGACCTTCCACAGTTGCTCGGTCTGGACCTCGATCCCGTCCACGCCTGACACCACGAACAAGGCAAGGTCAGCCGCCTTGATTGCTGCCCGGGCATCTCCGGAGAAATCGCCTGAGCCCGGAGTGTCGATCAGGTTGATCGTGTGCCCTTGCCACTCGAGGCTGGCGACCGAAAGCCCGAGCGAGATCCCTCGCTCGATCTCCTCGGGCTCGTGGTCGAGGATCGTGGTTCCCTGCTCGACAGATCCGCGGCGGCTGGTCGCCCCGGCGACAAAGAGAAGGGTCTCGGCCAGGGTTGTCTTGCCGCTACCCCCATGCCCAACCAGCGCCACATTGCGCACTTTCTCGGGTACCACAGGACCTCCTCGTCAAGGGTGAGGCGTCGATCCTAACCCTGGTGCAGGGCAGGTTTCCCGGGTGCCTGCTACTTTGCTGGGTCGTGATCGACATGCGGGTTCGACCCCGTGTAACCCGGTTTCTGGAGCCAATCGGCAAAGCCCTCGCCTCGGTCGGTGTCACTCCGACCGTCATTACCTTCCTCGGGCTCGGGGTGGTCGTCGCCGGTTCGGTGATGATCGCCACAGGGCTGCCCCGGTCCGGCGCTGCCGTTGTGCTCGGCGGTGCGCTGCTCGACGGCCTCGATGGGTCGGTGGCGAGAGCTTCCGGGCTGGTATCCCCACGCGGGGCATTTCTGGATTCGGCATTTGACCGCATGGGGGAGATAGCGGCTTTCGCCGGTCTCGGTTTCTACCGGGCCGGGTTTCCCAGAGAGTTGCTGCTGATCGTGCTCGCGATCGGAGGGGCGATGTTGGTTCCCTACATGCGAGCCCGGGCCGAGGCCGAGGGCTTCGACGGCAGGGGAGGCCTGATGGGGAGGGCCGAGCGGGTCCTGTTGTTCAGCCTCGGGCTGATCGTCGGGCTGGTGGAGCCCATGCTCTGGGTATTCGTGGTGCTGGTCTGGCTCACGGCTTTCTTCCGCTTCATCCACACCTACCGTTCCTTCGAGTGAAGGACTATCTCGGGTATCTGGCCCTTCGAGCCGGTGTCGGCTTGGTTGGGATGCTCCCCCTGGGCGTGGCCCGCAAGCTGGGTGAGATCTACGGGTGGTTCTGGCACCTGGCGGCCGGAGGGCGTCGTCGCATGGCAGAACGGCACATGCGGCGCGTGCTGGGGAATGGGGCTGACATCAAGGCCGCGGGGAAGGCGGTGATGGTCTCCTACGGGCGCTATTGGACCGAGGCATTCTGGGTGCGAGCTCGAAGAGTGCCCGAGATTCGGAGTCATACCAAGGTCGACGGCCTCGAGTTGCTGGTCGAGGCGCGGGACGCCGGGAAGGGGATGATCTTCGCTCTGCCCCACGTCGGGAACTGGGAGGTGGCGGCTCCAGTGGCCACCGGTGCAGGTATTCAGGTGGCTGCAGTCGCCGAGCGACTCCGCAATCAGCGGATCACTGACTGGTTCACAGCCATGCGTGGGGGCTATGACATCGAGATCGTGCTGGCCACTGGGAGTGGTGAGGTCATGCGTCGGCTCGAGGCGATGGTGGCCGACAAGAAGGGAGTGGCCCTCCTCGCAGATCGTGACCTGAAGGGGCGAGGAGTAGAGGTGGAGTTTTTCGGTGAGAAGACGACGCTCCCGGCTGGTCCGGCCACGCTGGCGATTCGAACCGGCGCGCCGCTGTTCCCTGTGGGCTCCTATTTCGAAGGCCAGGGGCATCGGTTGGTCGTGACCCCGGCGATACCCATCCCTGCGGGCACCAGAGCCGAGCAGGTGCAGATCATGACTCAAGAGTTGGCACACCGTCTGGAGAAACTCATTTCAGCTGCTCCCCACCAGTGGCATCTCGTCGTTCCCAACTGGCCGTCCGACCGAGAATGAGCCTGCGGGTCGGCCTGGTCAGCCCTTACGACCTTTCGGTCCCCGGTGGCGTCCAATCCCAGGTACTTGGCCTCGCCGGTCATCTCGGGAGCCAGGGGATCGAGTCGTTGGTGATCGGGCCCGGGCTGCCCCCGGGCGTCAACGGTGTCGATCTGGGGGGCACAGTGGCGGTCCCGGGCAATGGCTCCAAGGTCCCGATCGCCCTCGATCCCAGGATTCGCTCCAAGATTCGGAAGGCCGCCACGGGTGTCGACATCCTCCACGTCCATGAGCCGCTGATGCCGCTTGTGTCGCTGTTCGCGACTCGCGCCGGGCCACCAGTTATCGCAACCTTTCACGCCGCCCCCGGCTCCGTCGGGCGGCTGGCCTATCGCGTGATCGGACCTTTTATGAGTCGGCTGCTGGGGAACGCTTCAGCGGTGACCGCGGTCAGCCGGACCGCGGCGGCATCGCTCCCGAATTCGCTGCGGGTTCGGATCATTCCCAACGGGCTGGACGTGGCATCGATGAGGGTCGAATCACCTCGCGACCCGTACCGGGTGTCGTTCCTTGGCCGGGACGAGCCCCGTAAGGGCCTCGACGTCCTGCTCGCAGCGTGGCCGCGGGTGACAGCTGCAGTCCCGGAGGCGACTCTGACCATCATGGGGGCCAACCGGGGCGATGCCGGGCTGGAGTGGCTTGGCCGCGTCGATCAACCCACCAAGGCGCGAGTCCTCGGTTCGTCAGCCTTGTTTGTTGCCCCTCAACTGGGGGGCGAGTCGTTCGGAATTGTCCTTCTCGAAGCCATGGCCTCGGGAGCGGCCGTTGTGTCCTCGAATCTGGACGCCTTCGTCGACGTGGCCGATGGCGCGGCCCGATTCTGCCCTGTCGGCGATAGCGAGGCTGTTGCCAAAGCCATCGTGGGCCTCCTCGAAGACCCGCTCGAGCGTGATCGACTGGCATCGCTCGGACTAGAGGTGTCCGCTCGCTACGACTGGCAGGTGGTGGGAGCCTCTTATCGCTCCCTCTATGAGGAAATCGCCTCTTAGTTCATCGACGCCGAGTCTGTACCATGGCCTTTCCCGTTAATGGAGCCTGTCGTGGAAACCGGTACAGATCGTGTGAAGAGAGGCCTGGCCGAGATGCTGAAGGGCGGCGTCATCATGGATGTGGTGACCGCCGACGAGGCGAAGATCGCCGAAGAGGCCGGCGCTGTGGCGGTCATGGCCCTGGAACGGGTCCCCTCCGACATCCGTAAGGACGGGGGAGTGGCCCGGATGGCCGACCCCACCAAGATCGAAGAGATCCAGGCGTCGGTGACCATCCCGGTGATGGCCAAGTGCCGGATCGGGCATTTCGCCGAAGCAGCCATCCTCCAAGCGCTCGGGGTCGACTACATCGACGAATCCGAGGTTCTCACCCCGGCCGACGAGGAGCATCACGTCGACAAGTGGGCCTTCACCACACCTTTCGTCTGTGGTGCCAGAAACCTCGGTGAGGCATTGCGCCGTATCGGCGAAGGTGCGGCCATGATCCGCACGAAGGGCGAGGCTGGCACCGGCAATGTGGTCGAGGCAGTGCGCCACATGCGGACCGTCACCAACGAAATGCGGGCCCTCACCACGATGGACGAGGCCCAGCTCATGTCGGCTGCCCGGGACCACGCCGCTCCCTTTGACCTGGTGCGCGATGTGGCGTCCACGGGCAAGCTCCCGGTGGTCAACTTCGCTGCGGGCGGCATCGCAACCCCTGCGGACGCGTCGTTGATGATGTCCCTCGGTGTGGACGGCGTGTTTGTCGGCTCCGGGATCTTCAAGAGCTCGAATCCCGAGGCCTACGCCCGGGCGATCGTCGAGGCCACCACGTTCTGGAACGAGCCCGAGGTCGTGGCCAAGGTCTCCCGCGGTCTGGGCGAGGCAATGCCCGGCATCGAATTGGGAACATTGACCGAGACGGAGCGCCTGGCCAGCCGAGGTTGGTGAGATGACCACGATCGGCGTCCTCGCCTTGCAAGGGGACGTCCGGGAGCACCTCGCGATCCTGGCGTCACTCGGAGTCATTCCGCTCCCGGTGAAGAAGCCAGAGCAACTCGACGCCATCGAGGCCCTTGTGATCCCGGGTGGTGAATCGACCACCATCGGGAAGATGGCGGTTCGATTCGGCCTGCTGGAGCCGCTTCGAAATGCCATCAAAGGCGGTCTGCCGGTCTACGGGACCTGCGCCGGGATGATCCTGCTCTCGGGGTCGATCACGGAAGGCGACCAACCACTCCTCGGGGTCCTCGACGTCGTGGTGCGACGCAACGCCTTCGGCCGTCAGAACGAATCGTTCGAGGAGGATCTCGACATCGACGGCCTCGAGTCGGCGTTCCACGCAGTTTTCATTCGCGCCCCGTGGGTGGAGAAGGTGGGCTCGGAGGTCGAGGTACTGGCTTCAGTGGGAGAGCATGCGGTGATGGTGCGCCAGGACCGGCTCCTGGCGACTTCCTTTCATCCCGAGCTCACGGGTGATGGGCGGATTCATGAGATGTTGCTGGAGCTGATCTGATGTCCGGGCATTCCAAGTGGGCCAACATCAAGCATCGCAAGGGACGGCAGGACGCGGCCCGGGGAAAGCTGTTCGGAAAGCTGGCCAAGGCGATCGAGATCGCCGCACGGGAAGGCGGTGGGAATGTCGACTTCAACCCGACCCTGGCGACCGCAGTGTTCAAGGCCAAGGCGGCCTCGATGCCCAACGACAACATTGACCGTGCCATCAAACGGGGCACCGGCGAGGTCGCCGGAGCCCAGTACGAGGAGATCTGGTACGAGGGGTACGGGCCGGGAGGTGTTGCCCTCTACGTCCAGATCCTCACCGACAACCGCAACCGGGCAGCATCCGACGTGCGGTCCACCTTCACCCGCAGCGGGGGCAACCTCGGTGAGCCGGGGTCAGTCGGGTACCTCTTCAGCCAGAAGGGGTTGATCGAGGCCAAAGGCACCGAAGACGATGTCATGCTCGCCGCCCTCGAGGCCGGGGCCGAAGACATCCGTGACATCGGCGATCAATGGTTCGAGGTGGTCACTTCGCCGGGTGACCTGCAGAAGGTCCGTTCGGCCCTGGAAGCTGCCGGCCTGGAGCTGGAGTCGGCCGACATCACCCAACTCCCGTCAACCACAGTTCCGGTGGAAGAAGGGGATGCCCGGAAGCTGCTGCGGCTCATCGATGCCTTGGACGACCTGGACGACGTCCAGGCCGTTTTCTCCAATTACGACATCGACGACGAGATCATGGAGAAGGTTCTCGAAGAGGTCTGAGCTCTTGGCAGGGGAGAATTGAGCGCCAAACGGGACCGTTGGCTGGCGGCTGGGGCAATCTGGGGTCCCGGGCTATTCATCCTGGCGTGGTTGGTCGGCGGTTTCATGGTCGACGGCTATTCACCTGTCGATGACCACATCAGCGCCTTGGCCGGGGTTGATGCTGCCTCCCGCTTCGTGATGAACTTCGGCTTCGTCGCCTACGTCCTCGGAGTTGGATCGGCTGCGTGGCCGTTGCGGAAGGTGATCGGCAACGGCGCTTCGGTTGCGCTCTTTCTCAACGCCTTGTTGGTGCTCGGCGTGCTCCTCACCCCTGATGGTCTGTCGTCCAACGCCGACTTCTTGCACGGCGGCTTCGCGATTCTCACCTACCTCACTCTTTCGTTGGTGGGGCCGCTGGCCGCTCTGGCCCTTCGACGGAGGGGTCTGATTGGGTGGGCGATCGCCTCCCTGGCAGTAGGGGCGATCACCTCGATGTCGCTTTGGATCTCGCTGGGCGAGACCAATTCCGGCTTGTTCCAGCGGATCGGTCTCACCACTACCGATCTGTGGTTGATGGCGGTCGGGGTGGCGGTTGTTCGCGATCATTTCTCCCCAAATGAAGCGTTGGGGGAGGGGGGCTGACCCGGCGCGGCTTTCATTTCTCCCCCCAGTGAGCAAAGCGAGCGTTGGGGGAGGTGGCGCCGAAGGCGACGGAGGGGGCTAGCCCGGCGGGCAGAAATTTCTTGCTTTTCGATACACGCACGTCTTGTTTTTGTCCCTCGCCGAACGTATGTTCGTGTTATGGAGTGGGATCGGGTTTCTAACGATGAGATGGATGAGGGGATCGGCCATTTCTTGGGTTTGATGTCGGCTTCTGCTGCGGCGGCGTGTGAGTGGCTGGTCGAAGTCGACCGCCGCCAATTGTTCTTGGCTGATGGTGCACGGGATCTGGGTCAGTGGCTGTCGGCTCGTTACGGGCTGCGGCATTCGACCGCAGTTCAACTGGTGGCGGTGGCCCGCCGACTGCAGGATCTGCCGCTCCTCCGCCAGAGGTTCTCCGATGGAACGCTCTCTTTGGATCAGGTGGATGCCATCTCCCGGCTGGCGACCCCCGGCTCCGAGGCCGAACTCATCGAAGAGACCATGGGACTGTCGACGGCGGCTTTGGATCGGGCGGCCCGGCGCGCCAACCCGCCTGCCAGTGAGGATGAGCGTTCGGTGTGGGAGCGTCGGTTCCTACTGATCCAAAACAGTTTGGACGGTTTGGAGGGTCGGCTCCACGCACGTCTACCCGGTGCGGAGATGCAGATCGTGGAATCTGCGATCCGGTCCCGTGCCGATGCGATCCCGCCCAACCCTGAAACCGACCGGTTCGATCCTTATCCGGTCCGGCTCGCCGATGGGCTGGTCGAAGTCTGCACCACCACCGGCGACCAATCCTCAGCTCTGGTCCAGGTGACATTGCACGCCGACCTCGACGCGCTCACCACGGACACCGAGACCACTGGCGTGGCCGAACTCCAAGCCGGCCCGGTGATCGCTTCGGAGACGGCACGACGGCTCTCCTGTGATGCGATCGTGGAGACCGCAGTCCACGATGACTGCCGGGTGTTGGGTGTGGGACGGCTCACCCGGACCATCCCCGGATGGCTACGACGTCAACTCTGGCATCGGGACGCTGGCTGTCGGTTCTTTGGATGTCCCCACAAGGGTTGGATCCATGGACACCACATCCAACACTGGGCTGACGGTGGGCCTACCGACCTCACCAACTTGGTCCTGCTCTGCTCCTTCCACCATCGGTTCCTGCACGAACACGGCTGGACCATCGAAGGCGATCCCGACACCAAGCTCACCTTCCACAAGCCCGACAGCAGCATCTACCCGCCACCTCGACCAGAACTCGACCCCCGACTCCGAGAACTCGTCCGAACCTAGGGGCCACCGCCCCCACCTCTCCGGAACCTTCGACCGTGTGGCAGGATCGAACTATGACCTCCACAGCTATGAGCCTCTTGGACATCTACTGGAAGCTGCTCGAGGTTGCAGGAGAGCCCGCGTTGCCGTTGGACGAGCCGCAGGAAGCCCACATCATCTTGCTGACCGAAGATCAACGTCTCGCCGGGACCTCGGGCTGCAATCGAATCATCGGCAGCTATCACTTGAGCAGAGACGAGCTGCGCTTCTCGTCTCTCGGCACGACCAGGATGATGTGCTCCGAGGAGTTGATGCGACAGGAAAGTGCGATGACCATGGCCTTGGAGGCGACCTCCGCCTATCGGATCATGGGCCTGTCGCTGGAGCTGCTCGACGGCGACCGGATGGTTGCCCGATTCGAGGCGCGCGACTTCCCCACCGGCTGACTAGCCCGAGGGCAGCTCGATCGCGCCGTCGTCTTTCAGGGTCCAACCCGGGTTGTGGGCCACTTCCCATGGATGCCCGTCAGGGTCGATGAAGACACCGGAGTAGCCACCCCAAAACGTCGCTGCGGGCTCACGGGCGATGGTTCCCCCGGCTGCCCGGGCCTCCTCGATCACAGCGTCGACCTCGGCCGGGGAGCCAACGTTGTGAGCCAGGCTGACCCCGCCCCAGCCGCCGGAGTCATCGACACCGCTGTCCTTTGCCAGCTCGGTCCGACTCCATAACCCGAGGACCATGCCCCCGGTTTGGAAGAAGATCACGTCGTCCGCGGGCGAGGTGGCGGCCGTCCAGCCGAGAGCCTCGTAGAACGCCCGCGAACGTCTGATATCGGAGACGCCGAGAGTGACCAGGCTGACCCGTTGCTCCATTTGGCGGATTGTCGCATGATCGCGACAAGCCTCGGAAACGTCCGCCGAAGCAGGTACTGTCGCAGAACACATGTTCGTATTGGGCATCGATCCCGGACTATCCGCCACCGGATACGGTTTGGTGGAGGGCACCAACCCTCCGACCGCCCGGCTCGCCGGCGTCATCCGCACCGCCGTCGACCTTCCCATGTCGGAGCGTCTTGCCGAGCTCCATCAGGGCCTGACCAGTGTCGTGGCTGACGCCAGCCCCGATGTGATGGCAATCGAGAGCGTCTTCACCAACCGCAACCTGCAGACCGCCATCTCGGTGGGCCGGGCTTCCGGGGTGGCGCTCCTTGTTGCCGCTCAGGCGGGTTTGCCGGTCTTCGAATACGTGCCCACTGCGGTGAAATCGGCGATCACCGGCGATGGGTCGGCGGGCAAGAGCCAGATTCAGGAGATGCTGGCCCGCCTCCTCCATCTCGCCGAGCCGCCACAGCCGGCAGACTCGGCCGACGCCCTCGCCGTAGCCCTCTGCCATCTGCGGGCAGCTCCCCTCGAGGCGAGACGATGATCGGGCGGCTTCGGGGCACTCTGGTGTCGAAACGGGGCGAGGTGGTTTGCCTGGAAGTGGGTGGGGTCGGGTACGACGTCACCATGACTCCTCGAAGCCTTGCCACTCTGCCCGGGATCGGTGAGGAAGTGGTGATCCACACCCATACCCACGTCCGCGAAGACGAGATGAGTCTCTTCGGATTCGTGTCCGAGCCCGATCGCGACCTATTCCGGATCCTGTTGGGGGCGGCTGGTGTCGGACCCAAATTGGCCCTGGCGATGACCGCCACCCTCAGTCACGATGAGATCATCCGGGCCATCGTGACCGAGGATTCGGACGCCTTGACCGCGGTCCCCGGTGTCGGCAAGAGGGGAGCGCAAAGGATCGTCCTCGAGCTGGCGCCTAAACTGACCGGCAAGGACGCCGAGATCGTCGGCTCCCCGGCCACGGTCACCGTCCGTCAGGCCCTGGAAGGGCTCGGCTATTCGACCGAGGAGATCAACGGCGTGATCCCCGAGCTCGATCCTGGTGCCACCATCGAGATCCAGATCACCACCGCCCTGAGAGCCCTCGGTCGGAGGTAGGACATGCGCGAGGACAGCCTCCTCAATCCGGTGGTCGAAACCGAAGAAGAGGTATCCCTTCGCCCGAAGCGGATCGAAGAGTTCATCGGCCAGAACCGGGTGCGGGAACGGTTGCGGATCTCCCTAGAGGCGGCGCGCAAGGAGAATCGTGCCCTCGATCACGTGCTGCTGAGCGGCCCACCCGGTCTGGGCAAGACCACACTCGCTGGCGTCATCTCCCACGAGCTCGGGGTCACCATGCGGATCACCTCCGGCCCCGCCCTGGAACGGCCCGGTGATCTCGCCGCCATCCTCTCCAACCTCGACGACGGTGATGTGTTCTTCATCGATGAGATCCATCGTCTGCCCCGCGCCGTCGAAGAGATCCTCTATCCGGCAATGGAGGATTTTCAATTGGACATCGTCCTCGGCAAAGGCCCCACCGCCCAGTCGATCCGTCTCGACCTGCCCCGCTTCACACTGGTCGGGGCGACCACCCGCAAAGGAAAGGTCACCGCGCCTTTGCGCGATCGCTTCGGCATCGAGGAAAGACTCGACTATTACGAGACCGAGGACTTGACCCGGATCGTCATGCGCTCGGCAGGGATCATCGATGTCGAGGTCGATCCGATCGCGGCCGAGGTGATCGCTTCACGAAGTCGCTCAACGCCGCGAATCGCCAACCGCCTCCTGGCCCGGGTCCGTGACTACGCGGTCGCCAGGGCCTCCGGCACAATCGATCCCGAAGTCGCCGACGAGGCGCTGGGCGTATACGAGGTGGATCAACTGGGCCTGGACAAAGTGGACCGTTCGATCCTCGACGCCGTCATAAATCGTTTCGGTGGGGGCCCGGTCGGGCTCTCCACACTCGCCATCGCGGTCGGTGAGGAACCGGAAACGGTGGAGGACGCCTATGAGCCGTTCCTGCTCCAGTCGGGTCTCCTCAAGCGAACTCCACGGGGGCGGGTAGCCACGGCGAGGGCCTACTCCCATCTGGGGCTTGACCCTCCGGAGAGCCCACAGGGGACCTTGCTCTAGCCTCGTCCCAAATGCGGGTTTCGGACTTCACCTATCCACTACCCGAATCTGCCATCGCACAAGAGCCGATCGAGCCGAGACACGACGCCCGGCTCCTGGACACCACGGATCTCTCCGATCACCGATTCCTCGAACTTCCCCAGCTTCTCAATCCAGGGGATCTGGTCGTGGTCAACGAGACCAGGGTGCGGTCGGCGCGATTGGTGGGGGTCAAGGCCGGCAGTGGGGGCTCGGTCGAGCTCCTGGTCCTCCGTCCGCTGCCTAGCGGGCATTGGGAGGCGCTGGCCCGTCCTTCGCGCCGGCTCCGACCCGGGGTGCGGATCGAGTTCCCCGGTCTCATCGCCACAGTCGTCGACGGGCCGGATGAGGGTCTGGTCGTCGTCGCATTGGAGGCAGGAGACGTCGAGGTCGCCATCGAGACTGCCGGAGAGGTGCCCCTGCCGCCTTACTTCAAAGGGAATCTTCCGGACACCGGCCGATATCAGACCATGTTCGCCAGGATCATCGGATCGGCCGCCGCCCCCACTGCCGGATTGCACTTCACCGAAGAGGTGGTCAGTGGGATGAACGATCGCGGAATTGAGATGGCGACGATCGACCTTCACGTCGGCCTCGATACCTTTCGGCCGATGACGGTCGACATGGTCGAGGATCATCGGATGCACATGGAGTGGTGCTCGGTTCCTGAGGCGACCGTTGCCGCGATCACCCGGACCCGGAATCGGGGTGGAGCGGTGGTTGCCGTCGGGACGACGGTGGTGCGAGCCCTCGAGGCGAGCGTCACCGCGGACGGAGCGCTAATGGCGGGCACTCGTGAGACAGATCTCTTTCTCCGACCGGGCGCCAGGTTTCAGGTCGTAGACCGACTGGTGACCAATTTCCATGTGCCGGGATCCACCCTGATGGTCCTGGTGGCCGCATTCATGGGTGACGGCTGGCGGGATGCATACCGACATGCTCTCGACCACGGCTACCGGTTCCTCTCCTTCGGCGATGCGATGCTGGCGACCCGCCATGACAGCTGATCCTGTCCGCTGGGCGGAGGCGGCTGCCGACGGCTCGGCACGAGCGGGATGGCTCGACACTCCACACGGTCGGGTGCGAACCCCTGCCTTCATGCCGGTCGGAACCCGGGCTGCAGTCAAAGCCGCCGACGCCGACGACCTGGTCTCGGTCGGGACCGAGATCGTGTTGGCCAACACCTATCACCTCATGCTTCGCCCTGGTGGAGACGTCGTGGAGCAGATGGGCGGGCTGCATGGCTTCATGGATTGGAGCGCACCCATCCTCACCGACTCGGGTGGCTTCCAAATCTTCTCATTGGAGCCGCTGATCGACGAGGCCGGCGCCAAGTTTCGCTCGGTATATGACGGCTCGGTAGTCAGTCTCAGTCCGGAAGACGCGGTGCGGATCCAGGAACAACTGGGTGCAGACATCGTGATGGCCCTAGACATCTGTGTAGGGCTTCCGGCAGAAACCAGGCACGTGAGTGACGCCATGCAAAGGACCTTGCGTTGGGGTGAGCGATGTCTTGCCGCCCACACCCGGGTCGACCAGGCGCTGTTCGGCATCGTCCAGGGAGGCGTCGACCCCGATCTGCGCGTCGAGAGCGCCACCAAGACTGCAGCTCTCGGCTTCCCGGGATTCGGCATCGGCGGCCTCTCGGTGGGAGAAAGCCCCGAAGAGAGGGATCTGGCTTTGGAGGCCGCCGTCTCGGGTCTGCCCGGAGACAAGCCCCGGTATGTCATGGGCTTAGGTGACACCGAAGGCCTGCTGCGGGCAATTTCCCGGGGCGCCGACCTCTTCGATTGCGTCATCCCCACCCGACTGGCCCGCCATGGGCGCGCTTTGACGAGGAACGGTGACTTCAACATCCGACAGGCCCGTTTTGAGACCGACCAAGGGCCGTTGGATGCGGCCTGCCTCTGTCTCGCATGCAGTCGATACTCGAGGGCTTACTTGAGACATCTGGTGCGAATGGGCGAAATAAGCGGCTTCCGGCTGCTGACGATTCACAACCTCCGTTACACCCTGGACCTGGTCGCCGGAGCCGGTGATGCGATTGGTGAAGGCCGATTCGAGGGGTACCTCGAAAATGCCCTCGAACAACGGGCCCGTAGTTCGTCGTAGAGGCTCGCCATTGCCTAACCTCCGGCCGTCGGATTCACCCCATCGGAGGAGCTCGTGACCCACGTCGTTTTCGCACAGGATGCCGCGGCCGGTAGCAGCGGCTGGACTTCGTTGATCTTCCTCGGCTTGATGGTCGTTGTCTTCTGGCTGTTCATCATCCGGCCCCAGCGCCGGCGGGCCAAAGCGCAGCAGTCTCTGGCTCAATCTCTGAGCGCCGGACAGGAGGTCCGGACGATCGGCGGCATCCATGGCCGGGTGGTCTCCGTCGATGAGGAGAGCGTCGTCCTCGCGGTGGAGGACGGGAAGATCCGGGTCTCCCGACGCGCCATCGCTTCTCTGGTCGGAGGGGACGAAGTCTGACATGACCCGGCGTGTCGTCGGTGTGATTGTTGTCTTAGTGGTGGCCTGGGGCGGCCTTGCCGCCGCCATCTACTTCGGGCTCACGCCACTGCTCGGACTCGACCTCCAAGGTGGGACGGCTGTCGTCCTCACCGCTCCAGAGGGCACGGACCCGGACCTGCTCGAGGTAGCCACCCAGATCATGGGCCAGCGGATCGAGGAGATCGGCTCGGTGCAGGAGCCTGACATCCAGATCTCGGGGGCGAACACGGTCATCGTTCAGCTCCCTGGGGTCACTGACGAGCAACGGGCGATCCAAGCGGTGGGTCAGACCGGCGTCCTTACCTTCCGTCCGGTGCTGGGGGCGGTCACTGGTGACATCGGGCCCCTGGCGGGCACCAACACTCCGAATATCGACAACGAGACGGGTCTGACCATTGTGGACGACCCGGCGACCGAGACCTGGCTCCTCTACGAAGCGTCCGAGCCTCACGAAGTTCTGAATCTTGGGCCGGCCGAGCTTCAAGGCGAAGATGTGGCCTCCGCGGTGCCGGTATTCGACGCCAACTCGGCGGTATGGGCGGTGAGTCTCGACCTGACCTCGGAGGGCGCAACCGCCTTTGCCGAGATGACGGCGAAGGCGGCCGGGTTTCCGATCGGTGACCCACAGCGGCAGATCGCGATCGTTCTCGATGGCCGTGTGATCACCGCACCCGCCGTCAATCCCACTGTTTCGCCCGAGACCGGAATCGCAGGTGGCCAAGCGCAGATCACTATGGGTCAGGGCTCTGATGCCCAAAAGGAGGCGAACGACCTGGCTGTCGTCCTCCGGTACGGGTCCCTTCCGGTCTCCTTCGAGGTCTCAGCAGTCCGCAAGGTATCCGGCACACTCGGCGCCGACTCGCTTCATGCAGGGGTCATTGCCGGTGTCCTCGGTCTGATCCTGGTGGCAATTGTCCTCCTTCTCGCCTACCGCTCACTTGGTCTGGTGGCGATTGTCGGGCTCAGCGTGTTTGCGGCCGTCCTGATCACCCTTTTCGGGCTCCTGGGGCAATGGGTGGGCCTCACTCTTACCCTTGCCGGTGTCACCGGGTTGATTGTGTCGTTGGGAATCTCGGCTGATACTTACATCGTCTATTTCGAGCGCATCAAGGAGAAGCTGCGTCAGGGGAACACGGTTCCAGAGGCAACCGCTGCGGGCTTCAAGATCGCATTCAGGACCATGCTCACCGCCAACACCGTCAGTCTCCTGGGTGCCGTGTTGCTGTGGGCCCTGGCGGTGGGAGCGGTCAAGGGGTTTGCCATCTCATTGGGGATGGGCACGGTCCTCGACCTTGTCGTGGCACTGCTCTTCACCAGGAAGGCCGCCGGGGTGATGGCTGAGACCCGGCTCGGCACTGGCGGCTGGTTCAGCATCGAGGGAGCCGCAAGATGAGCGAAGCCGGATTCTTCAGGAGGATGGATCGTGGCGAGACCACGATCGACTTCGTCGGCTTGCGTCGGAGATGGTTCATCCTCTCGGCGAGTTTCATCCTCATCAGCCTGGCCAGCCTCGGGATCCGACAGCTCAACCTCGGCATCGAATTCGTCGGTGGGATCGGGATGCAGTCCCCCAACCCGGCGGGTGCCGACATCGGAGAGATCCGCAGCGCCCTGGAATCGGTCGGCGTGACCAGCCCGACTATCCAGCTTCTCGATGACGGGGCCGCGGTTCGGATCTCAACCGAAGCTCTAGAAACGTCGGTTGCAAACGACGCCGTGGAGGCAATTTCCGAAGTCACCGGTGCCGATCGGTCCGAGATCTCGACCGAAGCTGTCGGGCCGAGTTTCGGGGCTCTGGTTGCCCGCCGCGCACTACTGGCTCTTGGGGTGTTCCTTGGCGCGGTGATCCTCTTCATCTCCTGGCGGCTGGAGTTCAAGATGGCGATGACCGCCATCGTCGCGGTCCTCCATGACCTGGTGATGACTATTGGCGTCTACTCGCTGACCGGCTTCGTTGTGACCCCGGCGACCGTGGTGGCGATCCTGACCATCCTCGGCTATTCGCTCTATGACGGCGTGGTCGTGTTCGACAAGATCGACGAGTTGGTCGAGATAGAAGATGACAAGACCTACAGCGAGATCGTCAACCTTGCCCTGAACGCGGTGTTGGCTCGTTCTCTGTTCACCTCACTCGCCTCGTTGCTGCCTGTGGGAAGCATCCTCCTGGTCGGGAGCGTGATCCTGGGGGCGCCAACCCTGACCGAATTCGCGTTGGCACTCTTCGTCGGTCTCGCCGTGGGCACCTACTCATCGATCTTCGTGGCGGCGCCCCTTCTGGCGGTATGGAAGGAGAAGGAGCCGTACTGGCAGGAAAGGGCCCAGAAGCTGGAAAGACGGAAACGGGCTGGAAGGAAATGATCCGCCCGTAGAATCACGGCCGTGGAACTCCTCACCAGCCTGATTCGTGACATCCCCGACTTTCCTGAGCCCGGGGTGATATTCAAGGACATCACACCGGTACTCGCCGACGGAAAGGCCCTGAAGGTCCTTGTGGATGCAATGGCGGCGCCATTCCTCAACTCTGGCGTCACCAAGGTCGCCGGCATCGAGGCCAGAGGTTTCACCCTTGCAACGCCGGTTGCAGACCGTCTCGGCGCAGGATTCATCCCGGTTCGCAAGCCGGGAAAGCTGCCGTTCGAAACTGTTCGAGAGGATTACACCCTCGAGTACGGAACTGATGCACTCGAGATCCATGTCGACGCCGCACATGAGGGGGAGCGGGTGCTTCTCGTCGACGACGTGATCGCGACCGGGGGAACGGCGGCGGCAGCTACCCGTCTGCTTCGTCGGGTCGGAGCAGACGTTGTCGGCATTTCGGTCTTCATCGAGCTTGCGTTCCTGAATGGCGTCGATGTGTTGGACGGTGTGCCGCTGAATGCTCTCGTACGATACGACTGAGTCGCGCACGGCCACCCTGGCCGAGGTGCTCGATGCCTTCACAGCTCACCATCCCGAAGGCGACTTGGAGCTGCTCCGCAAGGCCCACGCGGTCGCGGAGACTGCGCACAAAGGCCAGCTTCGCAAGACCGGCGATCTCTACATCACCCACCCGGTGACAGTGGCGCTGATCCTTGCCGAGTACGGGCTCGACGCGCAGACACTGGCCGCCGCGTTCCTCCACGACACTGTCGAGGACACCCCGCTCACCCTCAATGAGATCACCGCGCAGTTCGGTGCGGAGATCGCCTCTCTCATCGACGGTGTCACCAAGCTGGACAGGGTCCGTTACGCAAACCGGGAGCAGGCTCAGGCGGCCACGATCCGCAAGATGGTGGTGGCGATGGCCAAGGACGTGCGGGTCCTCATCATCAAGCTTGTCGATCGCCTCCACAACATGCGCACGGTGGGTGCGCTGCGTGAGGAGAAGCAGCGCCGGGTTGCCCGGGAGACACTCGATGTCTACGCCCCGCTTGCCCACCGACTCGGAGTCGAAGAGATCAAGCACGAGTTCGAGGATCGATGCTTCGCGATCCTGTATCCGGGGCCTAACGCCGAGATCCACGCCAAGCTCGCCGAAAAGGCGCCGGAGCGGGAGGCGTTCATCGAAAAGATGGTGAGCGAGGTCTCAGGGATCCTGTCCGACGCAGGGATCGAGGCCGAAGTGGTGGGAAGGCCCAAACATCAGTACTCGATCTACCGCAAGATGATGGAGCAGAACCGCCCGTTCGAAGATATCCATGACCTCATGGGAATCAGGGTGATCACCGCCTCGACCCGGGATTGCTACGCCGCCCTCGGCCTGATTCACAGCCATTGGGTCCCGGTGGCCGGTCGGTTCAAGGACTACATCGCGATGCCCAAGATCAACCTGTACCAGTCGCTGCACACGACGGTGATCGGGTCGGGCGGCAAGCCACTCGAGGTCCAGATTCGCACCGAGGAGATGCATCAGAGGGCGGAGGCGGGAATCGCCGCCCACTGGCGTTACAAGGAAGGAGACGTGAGCCGGGTTCCCAATGTCGACGTCGCTGCCTGGACTGCCGACGAAGATCCCGAGGAGTTCCTCGCAAACCTCAAGCTCGACCTCTACCAGGACGAGGTGATCGTCCTTACCCCAGGCGGTGATGCCAAGTCCCTGCCGGCGGGTGCAACGCCGATTGACTTCGCCTATTCGGTCCACACCGAGGTGGGGCACCGCTGTGTCGGGGCCAAGGTGAACGGCCGGCTGGTGCCCCTTTCCACCCGTCTCCAGTCCGGGGACATCGTCGAGGTTCTCACCACCAAGGCCCCCGATGCCGGCCCGAGCCGGGATTGGCTCGGCTTTGCCCGCACCGGGCGTGCCAAGTCGAAGATCAAGCAGTGGTTCACCAAGGAGCGCAGGGATGAGGCGCTCTCCGATGGTAAGGAGATGATCCAGGCCCTCCTCCGGCGAGATGCCGGGGACCTGAGCGCGGCCGACAAGGAGAAATTCCTCGAGTCGATCGCCCAGGAGCTCGGTCATCACGACGTCGAGTCCTTGCAGGTCGGTTTGGGGGAGGGCAATGTCTCGATCGAGACGGTTGCCGCCCGTCTCAATCGGATCCTGACACCGGACACCGGTGACGACTTCTTCCAGCCCAGGCGGCGCCGCCCCCTGGACGACGCCCAGGTGGTGGTCGAGGGACAGGACGACATGCTGGTCCACCTGGCCCGATGCTGTTCGCCGGTGCCGGGTGACCCGATCGTCGGGTATGTCACCGTTGGGCGCGGGGTCTCGGTCCACCGCGCCGACTGCACCAACGTCTCGTCGTTGAACGAGCGCCGGGAGCGGACCGTGGAGGTGGCCTGGCCGGCTGACCACACCGGGGCGTTCGTGGTCTGGATCCAGGTCGAGGCCCTGGACCGCACCCGTCTCCTCAAGGATGTCACCACCGTCATCAGCGACACCGGTGGAAACATCACGGCTTCGTCCACCCACTCCGGGGCCGACCGTGTGGCGGTTCTCAGGTACGAAGTGGAGCTGTCCGATCCGGGCCAATTGCCCAAGCTGCTCACCGACCTGCGCGGTGTGGACGGGGTCTTCTCCGCCTTTCGCCTTGCCACCGATCCGGTGCCTTAGGGGTGCTCATCGTCCGTGTGCCGGCGTGGCTGGCCGACACCAACGCTTACATCGTCGCCGACGAGCCCGGTGGCTTGGCGGTTGTCATCGATGCCCCTCCGGAGCCAGAGAAGGTCGGTGCTGTGCTCGCCGAATACGGTCTAGCGGCGGTTGGGATCCTGCTCACACATGGTCACATCGATCACAGCGGCGGGAGCGGCGCCCTCTCCAGGATCTCCGGCGCCGCGGTTTACGTGCACCCCGACGACGATTTTCTCACTCTGAATCCCTCCCAGCAGTTGTCCTCGATGTGGGGGATGAGTCCACCCGGGTCCTACGACCTGCCGGAGCACTTCGATCGCTTGGAGGATGGCCAGGTCCTCGATCTCGCCGGGCTCAGCTTCGAGGTCAGACACACACCGGGTCACACCCCAGGACACTGTTGCTTTCTTCTCTCCGACCAGGAGACCCTGTTCTCGGGAGATCAACTGTTCGCCGGGTCGATCGGGCGAACCGATTTCCCCTATGGGGACGGGGCGGCTCTGTTCCGGTCGATGCGGGAGCAGGTGATGACCCTCGACGACGGGATCAGGGTGCTACCCGGGCACGGGCCAGAGACCACGATCGGTCGGGAGCGGACAACCAACCCGTTTCGGGGGGAGTGGGAGTGATCCGACCATGGGTTCCGGTCGGCCGGGGCTGCCGCCGCGCGCAAGGCTCCTAACTAACGTCCTGTCACAGATGAGCTTCCAACCGCCCAAGGGCACCGACGACATCGGCGCGCCCCAGTCGTCGGTCTGGAGGTCCGTTCTGGGTGACTGGGAGGAGTGGTCGGCCCGTTATGGCTACCCCCTGGTGATGACTCCGATCTTCGAATCGACCGAGCTGTTTCAACGCGGGGTGGGCGACACCAGCGAGGTCGTCACCAAGCAGATGTACACCTTCACCGACCGCGGAGGCCGATCCCTCACATTGCGACCGGAAGGGACCGCAGGGGTGGTGCGGGCCTTTCTCGATTCCGGATCGAAAGGTGCATGGAAGGGCGCCTACTCCGGCCCGATGTTCCGCTACGAGCGCCCCCAGGGTGGCCGGAGACGTCAGTTCTGGCAGGTAGGCGTTGAGTATCTCGATGTGGAAGCGCCACCTTCCGACGTCGAGGTGATCGAGCTCGGATATCGCTACCTCACCGCGGTCGGAGTACCTGACTTGGAGGTGAGGCTCAACTCCCTGGGCGACGGAGTATGCCGTCCTGGTTACGTCGAGGAGCTTCGAACGTTTCTGCGCTCACGCTCCGACATCCTCTGTGAGGAATCGAAAGGGCTGGTCGAGAGCAACCCGCTTCGGGTTCTCGATTGCAAGATCTGCGGCCCAGAATTGGAAGACGCCCCGGCGATGGCAGATCGGCTCTGTGAGCCTTGTTCGGCGCACTTCGAGGAGGTCAAGGAAACCCTTATGCGTCTCGAAGTGCCATTCATCGAGGACCATCGGCTGGTGCGTGGTCTCGACTACTACACCCGCACCGCCTTTGAATACATCGCCACCAGCCTCGACACAGCGCAGAACGCAGTCGGTGGGGGAGGCAGATACGACGGCCTGGCCGAGACCCTCGGCGGGCGACGTGCCCCAGGAGTCGGGTTCGCCCTTGGTATTGACCGGATCATCCTCGCCGCCGGTAGCGATCCGGCCCCTGCGGTCGATGTGTTCATCGTGTCCGAGGTTTCGGCGGCGGAGGCGTTGGTCGCTGCATCGCGGCTTCGCCGCGACGGTTTGCGAGTCGATCTCGATGTGGAAGGGCGTGCGATCAAGACCCAGTTCCGTGCCGCGGGCCGGTCCGGTGCCCCGGTGACCCTGGTCCTTCGCTCAATGCAGGCACCGGTGGAGGTACGCACTGAAGACGGCACTCGAACCGAGATGGCCCTCGACGAAGTCGCCGCATGGTGGAAGACCCGTTCCTGATGAGAACCCACCACGCGGCATCGATCGAAGAAACGCAGATCGGGGAGAAGGTGACGGTCGCCGGCTGGATCCAGCGTCGTAGGGACCACGGTGGCATTGCCTTCCTCGACGTCAGGGACGCATCGGGGATCATCCAGGTCGTCGCCGACCCGGCTCTCCAGCCGGAGGTCGGTGACCTGCGAATGGAGTACTGCATCTCGGTGACCGGAACCGTCCGGCGCCGCCCGGAGGGCACCGAGAATCCGGAAATGACCACCGGCACCGTCGAAATCGGGGTCGAGGAGATCCAGGTGCTTTCTGCCGCAGATGCCCTGCCGTTCATGATCGACGATCGAACCGAGGTCGACGAGCGGGCGCGGCTCCGCTACCGGTACCTCGACCTTCGCCGTCCCCGGATGGCCGCCAACCTGCGGGCCCGCTCCCGAGCCACTGCAGTGATTCGGCGCACCCTCGACGAGCAGGGCTTTCTCGAGGTGGAGACGCCAACTCTCATCAACAGCACCCCGGAAGGGGCGCGGGACATGTTGGTTCCCTCCCGGCTCCGGTCCGGCGAGTTCTACGCCTTGCCCCAATCGCCCCAGCTCTTCAAGCAACTCCTGATGATCTCGGGGGTCGAGCGCTACTTCCAGATCGCCCGCTGTTATCGGGACGAAGACTTTCGCGCCGATCGGCAGTTGGAGTTCACCCAGCTCGATCTGGAAGGGTCGTTCTGGGGCCGCGACGATGTTCACGCTGCGATCGAATCGGTGTTGGTTGCCGTGGTGGCCGAGCTGCGTGGGATGGCTATATCACGGCCCTTCGCCCGTCTCACCTGGCAGGAGGCGATGGATCGTTACGGCTCGGACAAGCCAGACCTCCGATTCGGCATGGAGATCGAGGACCTGTCCGGACACCTCGGAAGCACCGAGTTCGGCGTTTTCAAGGGTGCACTCGATTCGGGGGGCACCGTTCGCGGGATCAACATCGGGGCGCAGGAGTGGCCCCGATCCCGGGCAGACGCTCTCACCGAGCGGGCCAAGGAGCTTGGGGCCAAAGGGCTGGTATGGATGGTGGTGGAGGATGACGGGTCTGTGCGCTCACCGGTGTCGAAGTTCCTCTCGGCCCAGGAATTGGATCGCTTGAAGGGAGCGCTCGAGGGCGGGCCCGGCGACGTGCTTCTCGTTGCCGCCGATAAGTGGAAGACCTGTGTCACTGTGCTCGGAGGCCTCCGTACCGAGATGGGCAAGCCGACGGGACACGACGACCTCGCCTTTCTGTGGGTGGTGGATTTCCCCCTATTCGAGGAGGCCGAGGACGGGTCTATCACCTTCTCGCATCACCCATTCACCTCACCGGTCTCCCTCGATGAGATGAGGGACAACCCTCTCGGGGCGATTTCGAACGCCTACGACGTGGTGCTCAACGGGATCGAGCTCGGGTCAGGATCGGTCCGTATCCATGACCCGGTGGTGCAACGCCAGGTGTTCGAGATCCTCGGGATCGACTCCGAAACCGCAGAGAAGCGCTTTGGATGGTTCCTCGAAGCCCTGCGTTACGGAACACCTCCACACGCCGGCTTCGCGTTCGGCATCGACCGTCTGGTGATGGTCCTTCAGGGTGAGTCGTCCATCCGGGAGGTGATCCCATTTCCCAAGACCCAGACCGGGATGGACCCGATGACGGGCGCACCCACCTGGGTGGATGACGTGCAGTTGGGGGAATTGGGCATCGCTATCACTCCGGAGGCGCGGGCCAGGCAGGCAGAGCCCGAATCGCCGGTTGAGCCTGCCTGACGTCCACTGCCGATGTGACGTTGGCCCCTGGCGGCCATGAGCCGACAGCGGATGATGGAGCCAGGTGAAAGGAGGCGTCGATGACGCTCACCGTGACACGGGTCATCCCAACACACGACCACTCTCGGTGCTGGTCGCGTTTTGGCTGCTGATCTTTCTCGGGGTCAGCGCACTCGCAGGAGGGATCGCTCTGACGTTCGGTGAGCGTCGGGAGGGAATGGCACCTCCCGCTGATTGGCTCGATGCGCTGCCCTTGGTCGACAGCTGGGTGATTCCCGGGCTGGTGTTGGGGATCGGTTTCGGGCTCGGGCTCGCTGTTGACCGGATACGGGATCTGGAGACGCCGCACTGGAGCTCGGGCATCGTTCATCGAGGCTCCCACGGGCACCATTGGTCGTGGATCGCAACCATCCTGATCGGGCTGGGCCAGGTCATATGGATCGCTCTCGAGATCTTCTTCCTTCCCGAGTTGTCCGGCTTCAGGCCTTCTATGGCCCGCTCGGTCTTGCATTGCTCCTGCTGCCCTTCTCCGCTTCGATGAGTGACCACCTTGTAGTAGCTAGGAACCGCGCCAACCCGGTACCGTCGACCGGGATGGAAGACCTGTTCTCCGAGCGTGCCAACGACCTGGCCGGGCGCAACGCTCCGCTTGCCACCCGGATGCGGCCCCGATCGCTCGACGAGGTCGTAGGCCAACAGGCGCTTATGGGCCCCGACGCCGCCTTCCGAAGGGTTGTCGAGTCGGGGCGGCCTATCTCAATGCTGCTCTGGGGACCGCCGGGCACCGGGAAGACGACGCTGGCTCGGGTGGTGGCCAACCATGCTGACGCTGCCTTCGAGACGTTGTCGGCGACGTCAGCAGGGGTGAAGGACATTCGCGAAGTCCTGGCGGCAGCCCGGGGCCGGCTGGAGACCGATGAGCGACGCACGGTCCTCTTTCTCGACGAGATCCATCGGTTCGCCAAGAACCAACAGGATGCTCTTCTCCCCGGCGTCGAAGACGGGACGCTGACGCTGATCGGGGCGACCACCGAGAACCCGTTCTTCGAGGTCAACTCCCCCCTCATGAGCAGGATGACCCTGTTCCGCCTCGAGTCGCTCGGTGCCGCTGATGTCGAGCAACTCGTAACGCGGGCGCTGAGCGACGAGGGGCGAGGCTTGGGCGACCGCCACCTGACGATCGCTTCAGATGCCTTGGAGGAGTTGGGAAACCGGACCGGGGGAGACGCCAGACAGGCCCTGAATGCCCTCGAGGTAGCGGCGCTCCTCGCCTTCGGGGCGTCGCGTTCGGAGATCTCGATCGACGACGTCGGCGAGGCTCTCCAGCGCAGAATCGTGCGCTATGACAAGACAGGAGACCGTCACTACGACGTGATCTCCGCTTTTATCAAGAGTGTCCGCGGGTCGGATCCCGATGCCGCCCTCTACTGGCTGTTCCTGATGCTGGAGGGTGGTGAGGACCCCGAGTTCATCGCCCGCCGCTTGATCATCCTGGCTTCGGAGGACGTCGGCCTCGCTGATAGCAACGGGCTCCAAGTGGCGATCGCGGCCGCAGATGCCCTTGCCTATGTGGGTCTGCCGGAGGCGGAATACCACCTCACCCACGCCACCCTCTATCTGGCAACAGCACCAAAGTCGAATTCGGTGGGGAGGGCAATGGGCGCGGCCCGAGATCTGGTTGGCAACGGCCCGGCCGGCGGGGTTCCGATTCATCTCCGCTCAACGGGGTATTCCGGCGCAGCCGCACTAGGTCACGGAGACGGATACCTCTACTCCCACGATCATCCGGGTGGGGTGGTCGCCCAGCAGTACTTCCCCGACGAGGTGTCCGCTCGGACCCTATTCCAGCCGGGTGATCTCGGCGACGAGGAGGAGATCTCGAAGCGGGTGACCGAAATCGATCGTGTCCTCGGACGAGAGGGCCGGTGATGGCGAGCCCTAATGAGAACCGGGACCGTTCGGCCGCTCGTTAACCTCGCTCCCAGCCAACCAACCGGGCCCAACTTGGACAGCAATCAGATTCGCACACTTTTCACCTCGTTTTTCGAGGAGAAAGGCCATGTCGTCCGTCCGTCGGCTTCGTTGATCCCGGTCGACCCCACCCTCCTCTTGACCAACGCAGGGATGGTCCCGTTCAAACCCTATTTCCTCGGTGAGGAGCCGGCGCCTTATCCCAGGGCCACAACGGTGCAGAAAGTGGTGCGGACCGTCGACATCGACATCATCGGGACCACCCAACGCCACCTCTCCTTCTTCGAGATGCTGGGCAACTTCAGCTTCGGCGACTACTTCAAGGAGGATGCCACCGCTTGGGCTTACGAGTTCGTCACCGAGCACCTCGGCCTCGACCCGGAACGTCTGTGGTTCACCGTCTACGAGACCGACGACGAGGCCGAGCAGATCTGGATCGATCATGTCGGGGTTCCCGCCGACCGGGTACAACGCGGTGGAAAGGACAACTTCTGGCAGATGGGGGTGCCCGGCCCCTGCGGCCCCAGCTCCGAGATCTTCTATGACAAAGGTGAGGAGTTTGGGGCGCCGGGAGGCCCGATCGGAGGCGGGGAGGACCGTTTCCTCGAGATCTGGAACCTGGTCTTCATGCAGAACATCCAGGACGAGCCCTATCACGTCGTGGGCGACCTGCCGGCCAAGAACATCGACACCGGGATGGGGCTCGACCGCGTAGCTGTTGTGATGCAGAAGGTGCAGTCGGTCTTCGATATCGACACCACCAAGCACATCCGTGACATGGCCGCCGCCTACACCGGTCTCACCTATGGCGAGAACGAGCTCCACGATGTTTCACTCCGGATCCTCGCCGATCATGCCCGATCGGTCACTTTCCTGATCGGGGACGGGGTGATCCCGTCGAACGATGGGCGGGGTTATGTCCTTCGTCGCTTGTTGCGTCGCGCCGTTCGCCATGCCTGGCAGTACGGGGGCGAGGGGTTGGTGTTCCCGGGACTGGTAGAAGCCACTGTTGACGTGATGGGGGACTGGTACAGCGAGCTCCGTGACCGGCAGGATTTCATCACCCAGGTGGTGACCCGCGAGGAGGAGCGCTTCCGGCGGACCCTCGAATCAGGGCACCAACTGCTCGACGCCGAGTTCGAGGGAGACCCTGAAGCAACGCTGTCAGGCTCGGTTGCCTTCAAGCTCCATGACACCTACGGGTTCCCGATCGAGCTGACTCGGGAGATCGCATCCGAGCGGGGGGTCACAGTTGACTCTGATGGCTTCGAGGTCGAGATGGCGGCACAGCGAAAGCGGGCCCGCGAGGCCTGGAAGGGCGGCGACGATGTGGCTGCCCTGGAGATCTACAGATCGGTGCTCGAGGTCACCGGGCTCACCGACTTCGTCGGCTACGAAGAAGAGGCGGCCGAGGGCCAGGTGCTGGCGATCGTTGCCGATGGTGAGACCATCGACCGCGCCGATGAAGGCCGCGAGGTGGAGGTCTTCTTGAGCCGCACTCCTTTCTACGGGGAGTCAGGTGGCCAGGTGGGCGACATCGGCGTCATCGAGACCGAAACGGGCGTCGGCCTCGTTTCGGATACCCAGCACTCGCTCCAGGGGTTGCATGGCCATCGTCTCACGGTCGACTCGGGATTCATCGCGGTCGGCCAGATGGCAACTGCGGTCATCGACTCGCCACGTCGGGAGGCGATCCGCAAGAGCCATACCGGTACCCACGTCCTGCACTGGGCGCTCCGCGACGTGCTCGGCGAGCACGCGAAGCAGGCCGGGTCGCTGGTCGAGCCGGGGCGTCTCCGCTTTGACTTCTCCCATTTCGCCCAGGTGGCTCCTCAGGAGCTGACCGAGGTAGAGGCCGAGGTCAACCAGAGGCTCATCGAAAATGCCCGGGTCCAGACCACGGTCACCTCGAAGGAACAAGCTGAACAGATGGGGGCCATCGCTTTCTTCGGCGACAAGTACGGAGAGACCGTGCGGGTGGTGCGGGTCGGTGACTTCTCGGTGGAGTTCTGCGGAGGGACCCACACCCACTCCTCCGCCCAGGTGGGCCCGCTGCTCATCACCTCAGAGTCTTCGATCGGTTCCAACCTGCGCCGGCTCGAGGCACTCACCGGTATGGCCGCCTATCAGCGGATGGCGGACGTCAGACAAGGCATGGATCGTGCCGGTCAGTTGCTCAAGACCGGGCCGACCGAGGTCCCCGACCGCGTCGAGGCGCTGCTGGAGCGGGTCAGCGGCCTGGAGAAGGAGCTCGAAGCGATGCGTGGCACCCAACGTGGTGAGCTCGCCGGTGAGCTGGCCGGTTCGCCGACCGTGATTGGCGAGTCATTCCTGGTAGTGGCGGACGCCGAGAGTATGGATGCCAACTCGCTACGTCAGCTCGCGCTTGGGGTCAGGGATCGCCTGGGTGGCGATTCGTTGGTGGTAGTTGGCTCGCGCCATGAGGGCAAGGGCGTCCTGATCGGACTTGTCTCCAAAGACCTCGTGGCAGCTGGCATTTCTGCGGCTGAAGTGATCAGCGAGGCCGCCCGTGAGCTTGGTGGCGGCGGTTCGCGCGACCCTGAGCTGGCTCAGGCAGGTGGTCAGCACGGCGAACGCCTTCCCCAGGCCCTGGAGCTTGCCCGGGAGGCCGCGGAGCGCGCTCTCGCGGCCTTGTGAGCCGCTGCCTCGGGGTCGATGTCGGAACCAAGCGGGTGGGCCTGGCGTTGTCCGATCCCATCGGACTCACCGCTACTCCATTGGATGTCGTCGACCGCTCAGAAGCCGTGGACGAGATCATCCGGCTCGCTCAAATTCATGAGGTGGGTACCATTGTGGTCGGTCTCCCCACCAGTCTCGGCGGTGGTGAGGGCACGTCTGCCGACGACGCCAGGAGTCTCGGCGAACAGCTGGCCCAGGCCACCAATGCCGAGATCGTCTATCTCGACGAGCGATTCACCTCGCGGATGGCGGAGAGCGCCCTTCTCGAGACCGGCATGAAGCGTCGGGACCGTAAAAACACCATCGACAAGGTGGCTGCCGCCATCATCCTCCAGGACTATCTGAACTCTTTGCAATGACCTTTGAACCAGTTCCTGAGCCATCGCCCTGGGCGCGCGCCGGGCGGATGATCGCCATCGGCGGCCTGGTGGTCGTCTCTGCTATCGCCGTGGTGGGGGGCGCCTCCTACCTCGGTCGCGTCGTGGGATCGTCGATCACCTCAGAAGACCCCGCCGCAGGTCCGGTCAACGTCGTGGCCGGTCAGGAAGTGACTGTGGAGATCCCAAGCGGATCCAGCGCCGAAGATATTGGCGTCATCCTCGCCGCCCAAGGAGTGGTTCGCTCTGCCCTCGAATTCGAGGTTGCAGTCCGAAACAACGAGGCGGCCTCACGTCTTCAGGCAGGGACCTACCAGCTGGAGACCCTGATGGACCCGGCGGAGGTGGTGGCGATGCTCGTGGTGGGACCGGTCGCCGACGTGTATCGGGTCACGGTCATAGAGGGGCTACGGGTCGGGGAGATCCTCACCCGGCTCTCCGAATCGTCGGGGATTCCCTACGAGCAGTTTGAAACGGCTCTGTTGTCCGGTGATGTGTCGACCTCGTTGCGAGCGATGCCGGCGACAACGTCTCTCGCAGACTGGGAAGGGCTCCTTTTCCCGGACACCTATGAGTTCACGAAATCTGCTGAGCCCACCGCGATCCTCCAGCGACTGGCCTCGACGATGGAGCAGCGTGTCGACAGCATCGATTGGTCGGCCGTCGAGGCGGCCGGTTTCACCCCTTACGAGGGGCTGATCATCGCCTCGCTCGTCGAAACCGAGGTGCTTCTCGACGAAGAGCGCCCCATCGTCTCGAGTGTGATCCACAACCGTTTGGCGATAGACATGAAGCTCGACATCGATGCCACAGTGCTCTACGCCCTTGGAACCCGGGACATCGCGCAGTTCAACAACGAGGTCGATTCGCCGTACAACACCTATCTGGTCGCAGGGCTGCCGCCCACCCCCATCGCTTCGCCCGGTCGGGCTTCACTCGAGGCGGCTGCCGCTCCGGACACCACCGACTACCTCTATTACGTGCTTTCAGATCTCGAAGGGCACCACGCCTTCGCGGCCACTCTCGATGAGCACAACGCCAATGTCGAGCAGGCGCGGGCCGACGGGGTACTTCCCTGAGCACCGACCTCGGATCTCAGACGGCCAGAGCTGACCTGAGGTTCGCACTCCTCGGCGATCCGGTAGATCACTCTCGATCACCCGCAATTCACATGGCAGCCCTGTCATCCCTCGGCCTCCATGGGTCTTATGAGGCCCGCCGGAGTGGACAGACAGGGCTGGAAGCGGCCCTCGACGAGCTTCGGAGCGGCAATCTCTCCGGCGTCAACATCACGATGCCGCTCAAGGCCCTGGCGGCGGCAAACGCAGACCGATTGACCGGATTGGCCAAACGATCTGGTTCGGTAAACACCCTCCGGTTCCATGGTGGCCTCGTGGAGGGCCACTCCACGGACGCGGCAGCGGCACAGACCCTGTTCGCGGATCCCAGGTTTGACCTCTCGGCGCCGATCTTGGTCCTCGGAGCGGGTGGCGCTGCTGCAGCTGTGCTCGTCGCCTTGGACGGAAGGGAGGTTCATCTCGCTGCGAGACGCCCCGACCTTGCTCGAGAACTGGGGACGCGGGCCGGCTACGAGGTCACGGTTGTCCCATTCGGAACGGCGGTCATCGGCGCGATCGTGATCAATGCAACGCCCCTGGGGATGAACGGTGAGCCCCTGCCGGCCGGGGTGTTGGATGGCGCCTCGGGCCTGATCGATCTGGCGTATGGTCCGGTTGACCCGCCGGCCACGACGGAGGCCCGCCGGACCGGGTTGCCTCTGGTTGATGGGCTCGAGTTCCTTGCCCTTCAGGCAGGCGAATCCTTCACCTGGTGGACTGGGATCGAGGCGCCCCTCGATGTGATGCTCGAGGCCGCCAAAAACGGCTAAAGCGCATGGCCTTTCGGGCCGAAATGGATGGAAAGGATTGTCACGCAAGGAGTGAATCAAGTGGCTCTTTCTGGAAACCTCGGCTTTGTGCCTCTCGATGAGGTGCTTCGACTTCTGACCCGCTCAGACCAGCAGGGTGCCATCGACGTCTGGGGTCAGGACGTCAGGGGACGCATCTTCATCAGTAGGAAGGGGATCGGCCTCGCCACCATCTCCGACGACAAGGAGCTTCATCGTCACCTGGTCAACTCGGGTTACGTCGATGAGGCCTATCTCAGCTCGATCGAGGCCGGTACCACGACTCTGGCTCCTCTGGCCGACAAGGAGGGCAACATCGTCGATCTGCTTCGTGAGATGACCGTCGAGAGCGTCTATCAGATGTCCCGCCGCGGCTCGTCCTTCGAAGTCACCGAGTCGATCACCTCCCCATTCGCCAGCCCGAGGGCCTTCGAACTCGAGGCGATCCTCGAAGAGTCGCGTCGGCGCGCCGGCGAGTGGGCGGAAGTCGAGCAGATCATCTCCGACCTCGATGGGGTCATCAAGATGAACCGTGACCTGGGCGATCAGGACTCGGTCAAGATCAGCCGTGACGCCTGGCGCCTTCTTTGTGAGATGGGCTCCGGCGCCTCGGTGAGGACCCTTGCCGAGCGTCTCGGCACCACCGACTTCTGGACCGCCCGTGTCGCAGCTGGCCTTTCCGAGCAGCAGCTTCTGGTGCTGGCCGAAAGCGTCGCCGAGGAAGAGGTCGCCGAGGAAGTGGTCGCCGAGGAATTGGCCGCCGCGCCGGTGGCAGTTGACCAGATCTCGTACGACCAACAGCCAGTAGTTGCCGATGCTGCGCCTGCGATAGACGAGGACAAGGACCCGAACGAGTCGTGGTGGGTGGAGCCGACCGCGGAGGAAGGCGAGGCTGAGCCAGCCGCTGCCGCCGTCGAATCCGTGGAGTCGGAGCCCGAAATCCCCAAGGACAGCCGCTTCGGCCAGTTCCGCCAGATGGTGGCGACCACCGACGAATCTACGATCGAGGCCGACTCGGAGGCAGAGCCGCAGGCCGAGTCCGATGCGCCGGTCTTCGAGCCCCAGCCCGAGGCCGTGCCCTCGCTCGAGACCCCGTCCGATCTGGACGCGGTAGAGGAAGATACGGAAGCCTTCCTGGAAAAGGTGTTCTCACAGCTCGAGAGCAACGGGCAGCCGGAGGAAGAGGGCCATGGCCTGCTTCGGCGCCGCCGCCTCGGCTCCGTCCTCAAGGAAATGACCGAGGACAGCTGAGAGCCGGGCTCTCCAGCTCTTCCAACGCTAATTTGCTCCGGCGGTGATATATGTCGTCGCCGGAGCTCTTTGCTTTCTAGGGGCGTTTGCCGCCCATGATCTCGCGACCCAGACCCTGCGCGATGTCCCGCTGCGCCCGTACGCCGGCACCTGCCCCCGTTGCGGCACTCAACGAGGCTGGCTGACCTGGATCTGCCCTGCGTGCTCTCGCCGCATCGGTCGTGAGCTCATCCTGGCGCTGGTCGCGGCGTTGGTTGCAATTGGGTTTGCCCACACCGTCGGAGCCACCTGGTCGCTCATCGCCTATCTCGGCTTTCTGCTCCTGACTCTCGCCTTGGGGATCACCGACATCGACGCCTTTCGGATCGTGGACCGTCTGAATCTGCGGGGCACCGCGATCCTGGCAGTGGTCCTCGGCGTGGCGGCGCTTCTCGACGGCTCTCTTCCCGAGTTGGGCCGGGCCGGACTGGGGGCCCTCGCCTATTTCGGGGGCAGCAACCTGATCTTCATCCTGGCCGGCGGCAAGGGATTTGGATATGGAGACGTCAAGCTCTCGGTCCAACTGGGCCTGTTCACCGCGTATCTCTCGTGGGGGACGCTCGGTTGGGCCGTCTTGATCACGGCCCTCCTAGGCGGGTTGGCGTCGGTGGTCGTGATTGCGATCGGCATGGTGGCCAAGAGCCGCGCCCGGAGGAAGGCAACCGAGGGTGAAAACATCTCGCTGCGCGATGTCATGAAGACCGAATTGCCCTACGGGCCTGCGATGATCGCCGGCGCCTGGGCGGCAATCATCCTCGTCGGGCTCGGAGCTATCCCGATCCCGACGTAGCATCCGTCCCATGCTTCGCTTCATGACGGCCGGTGAGTCACACGGCCCCGGGCTGGTGACGGTGGTCGAGGGCCTGCCTCGGGGCCTATCCGTGTCGGCCGAGGGAATCGCGGACGAATTGGCGCGTCGGCGCCTCGGGTTCGGGAGAGGCAAGCGAATGGCGATCGAGCGCGATGCCCTGGAGATTCTGGGTGGGGTCCGCCACGGCTCCACGCTCGGATCGCCGGTAGCGGTGCTGGTCAGGAACACAGAATGGCCCCGCTGGGCGGAGGAGATGAGCCCCGAACCGGCACCCGCGAAGAAACCGGTCACCAGGCCGAGGCCGGGTCACGCCGACCTGGCAGGGATGCTCAAGTACGGCACCGACGACGCCCGTGACATCCTGGAAAGGGCCTCAGCCAGAGAGACGGCGGCTCGCACGGTTGCCGGCCATCTGGCGAAGACACTGCTTCGAACGGTTGGCGTCGAAGTTCTCAGCCACGTGGTATCGATCGGTCACGTCGAGAGCGAGGGGCCGACCCCACTACCGGCCGACCTTCCCGCCATCGACGACAGCCCGGTCCGATGCCTCCACGACGCCTCGGCACAGGCGATGATCGAATTGATCGAGGACGCCAAGGAGCGCCGCGACACCCTGGGCGGGGTGTTCGAAGTTCTCGGGTACGGGGTCCCTGCAGGCATCGGCTCCCACGTCCACTATGACCGCCGTCTGGATGGCATGCTCGCTGCGGGCCTGATGTCGATCCCTGCGATCAAAGGCGTTGAAATCGGCGATGGATTCGAGGTTGCCTTCCTCCCCGGGTCGAAGTCCCACGATGAGATCGTGTCGGGGGATGTGGGACTTGAACGGCCCACCAACCGCGCCGGCGGAATCGAGGGCGGCATGAGCAATGGCGAGCCGATACGGGTCAGGGCGGCCATGAAGCCGATATCCACGCTGATGCGGCCACTTCGCACCGTCGACATGGCCACGGGCGAGCCGGCCGAGGCGGTGCGTGAGCGATCAGATGTTTGCGCGGTGCCCGCGGCAGGGGTGGTCGGCGAGCAGATGGTCGCCATCACCCTCGCCTCAGAGTTCCAGCGCAAGTTTGGTGGTGACACCGTCGATGAATTCGTCGCCGCCCACACTCGATATGTGGATGGGTTGGCCGAGCGTCTCGAGCGATGACGCTCTGGCTCGCAGGGATGATGGGGTCAGGCAAGACCTCGTGCGGCGGTGTCGCCGCCGCGGGCCTGGGCGTTCCCTTCTATGACACCGATATCGAAGTCACCGCCGGCCTGGATTGCACGGTTTCCGAGCTTTGGGAGCGGGTTGGCGAAGAGATGTTCCGCGAGATGGAGTCGGCCGCCGTTCGCAAGCTCGCGGGGCTGGGGGCGATCGTGGCGACTGGAGGAGGTGCCGTGCTCCAGCCTGTGAATCGTGACGTCATGACCGCCTCTGGGCCCATTGTCTGGCTGCAGGTGTCCCCTGAAGAGATCCTGGAGCGAGTCGGGGTGACCAGAGGGCGCCCGCTTCTCGATGACAGCCCCGACCGGCTCGAGGAGCTTCGGATGCTGTCCACCCAGCGCGCTGGCATCTACTCCGAGGTTGCCGATCACGTGATCGTGACCTCAGGCAAGAGCGTCGCCGAGGTCGCAGACGAGATCGAGTCGCTATGGGAACTCTGACCGTCGCGGGCCGCACCGAGGTGCTTGTTGGTGAGGGGGTTCCTGACGATGTGCTTCCCCCGCGGGAGGGGAGACAGCGTGTCGCAATCCTCACCCAGCCGGGAGCAACCCGGTATGCCCTCGAGATCTCCCGCAGGCTCATGGAGGACGGGCTCGGGGTCGAGGTGATCGGCTTGCCGGACCGCGAGGAGGCGAAGACGCTCACTGTCGCCGGGACCGTGTACGAAACGTTGGCCCGTTTCGGCCTTGGCCGTCAGGACACGGTGGTGGGAGTCGGCGGTGGCTCGGTCTCGGATCTCGCCGGTTTCGTCGCCGGCACCTGGCTCCGGGGTGTCGAAGTCGTCCACGTCCCAACCACGCTGTTGGCGGCTGTCGACGCCTCGATCGGCGGCAAGACCGGAGTCAATCTGGCCGGCAAGAACCTCGTAGGCCTCTTCTGGCACCCGGCCCGGGTGGTCGTCGACGTCAGGATCCTCAAAGGGCTTCCCTCGTCACTCTTGAGGGAGGGCATGGTCGAAGCGCTTAAGGCCGGCCTGGTCGGCGACCCCGACCTGTTCACCATGATCGAGAAGAAGGGCGTCGAAGCCGATTTGGAGGACGTGGTGGTGCGGTCGGCCACGGTGAAGGCGCGCCTGGTCGGTGAGGATGAGCGGGAGCTGGGTGTCCGCGCCTTCCTCAACCTGGGTCACACCATCGGTCATGCCATCGAATTCGCCTCTCCTCTCTCTCACGGCGAGAGCGTGGCAATCGGGTTGGCTGCCGCGGCCCGGATTTCGGAGATTCGCCTCGGTTTCGAAGAGGCGAGCCGGATCTCGGAGTCGATAGAGCGGCTCGACCTGCCGGTCACCGTCACCGGTCTGGATCGAGCCAGAGTGATCGACCTCCTCCGTCACGACAAGAAGCGTGACGCTCAGGGAATACGCATGGTCTTGCTGCGGGCCATCGGCACTCCGGTGGTGCAACATGTGAACGGGGATGACATCGACGTCGGCCTGGAGGCCGTAGGCCTTTGAGAGGGGTACCGTCCGTGCCCGAATCGCATCAACCAGGGCATCTTCAGTGATCAGCACAAACGACGTAAGGCCCGGCATGGCACTGCAGCTCAACGACGGTCTATTCACCATCGTCGAGTACCAGCATGTGAAGCCAGGCAAGGGCAAGGCCTTTGTCCGGATGAAGATCAAGAACCTCGAGACCGGCCAGGTCCTCGATCGGACGTTCCGGGCCGACGAGCATGTTGACCAGGCGATCATTGACCGTCGGGATCACCAATACCTGTATTCGGACGATCTGGGTTTCCACTTCATGAATCTCGAGGACTTCGGTCAGCTGGCCTTGGCAGCCGACGATGTAGGCGAGGCAGCCGGGTATCTCATCGAAGGGATGACGGTCAGCCTTCCCCTCTACCGGGGCACTCCAATTGGGGTGGATCTGCCTGCCTCGGTGGAGCTCGAGGTCACCTATGCCGAGCCCGCCGTCAAGGGCGACACCCGCACCGGGGCCACCAAGCCGGTGACGCTGCAGACCGGCATTCAGATCCAGGTGCCTCTTTTCGTCGAACAAGGTGACCGGGTGAAGGTCGACACTCGTAGCGGGGAATACCTCACCCGAGCATGAGCCCTCACTCGGCGTCAGTGCCGACGATCCCGGCCCGTCTCACCATCGCCGAGTTCGCCGCGGCCACCGATCGATCGGTCGCTGAGGTTCAGGCGATCCTCGAGGACCGATCCGAGTCATTTGGCGACGTGGAGATGATCGACCCAGAAGTATCGAGGTCACTGGCGCGAGCGCTTGGTGTGGAGATCAACATCGAGCCGAGGGACCTAGCTCTGGAGACCCTCTATGAGCTTGAGACTCGTGGCGACGATGAGCACGACGTCCTCGACGGACGCGCCGAGCGACTGGTGGCGGGCGTCCTCGAGCACCGCGAGGACCTCGATCACGAGATCGAATCGGCGTCGGATCACTGGAGCGTGGCCCGGATGCCGGTGATCGACCGTTCCATTCTCCGCCTTGGGCTCTTCGAGTTGCGATACGAGAAGGGGACACCCACTGCGGTAATCGTCGCCGAGGCGGTCCGACTCGCCCGGACCTATTCGACGGAACGGTCAGGGTCTTTTGTGAACGGAGTCCTGGCATCGTTGGCTCGCTCCGCCCGGCCCTGAGGTTGGCGCCAGGCACCTGTCCTCGTTAGGCTCGCCCTGCCTTTAAGGAACGGTCCAGTGAGACCGGAAAGGAGTCAGGATGCTTCGGGTAGAGCCACACCGGGACGTGTGCACTTGCCCCAGGTGATGACCGGCCAGGACATCGACCGGGCCGTCAGCCGGATCGCCCACGAGATACTCGAGCGCCATCGCGGTGTCGACGACGTTGTCATCGTTGGGATCCACACCCGGGGCGTCTTTCTCGCCCGCTCCCTCGCCGACTCCATCTCCTCCTTCGAAGGAGTTGTGGTGCCCGTCGGCGAGCTCGACATCGACCCATATCGCGATGACCAGGGGCTTAGGCCCGCCCGCACCGCCCGGGCAACCAACATTCCGGTTGACATCACCGGTCAGAGCGTGATCGTCGTCGACGACGTCCTGTACACCGGGCGCACGGTGCGCGCCGGGCTGGATGCACTGTCCGACATCGGGAGGGCTGCGCAGACCGAGCTCGCAGTGCTGGTGGACCGGGGGCATCGCGAGATCCCGATTCGAGCCGACTACGTAGGGAAGAACCTGCCGACCAGTGTCGACGAGGTGGTCCGGGTGCGGCTTGGTGAGGTCGACGGCGACCACGGGGTCTGGATCGATCGGATGGCGGTGGCATGAGCGGGTTGCTGACGCTCCGAGGCGTGCCCCGTGCCCAACTGGAGGAGCTGCTCGATGACGCCGAGCGTCATGGCAAGCAGATCGAAGGAAGGGACAAGGGGAGCTCCGAGTTACGCGGAGCAACTGTGACGACAGCCTTTTTCGAGCCTTCGACCCGGACCCGGCTGTCGTTTGAAAAGGCAGCGTTTCATCTGGGCGCGCATGTGATGACTTTCAGCCCGGAATCTTCATCTCTCGAGAAGGGCGAGTCGTTAAGGGACACACTGCTGACGCTCACCGCCCTCGGCACCGATGTGTTCGTGGTCAGGCACAAAGATGTCGGGGCTCCATCAATCGCACAGCGATGGACCGGAGTTCCGGTGATCAATGGAGGCGACGGCCGGGGTGAGCATCCAACCCAAACTCTCGCCGATGCCCTGACGCTCCGGAAGCACTTCGGGGCGCTGGAAGGCCTCAAGGTGGGGATTGTCGGTGACATCGCCAACAGCCGGGTGGCCAGAGGCCATCTGTGGGCTTTGCCAGCCCTCGGTGTAGACCTCACATTGATTGGCCCGAGAACCTTGCTCCCCTCGGCCAACCCTTGGGGTGCCCGGATCGAGGTCGAGCTCGATCAAGTCATCGAGGAGCTCGACGTGGTCTACATGCTGCGGGTGCAGAGGGAACGGGGGGCAGGGGCCGGCTTCCCGTCCATCCCCGCATATGTGAGTCGCTTCGGACTGACAGAAACCCGTCTCGCCCGTATGCAGTCGACGGCAGTCGTCCTTCACCCCGGACCGGTCAATCGAGGCGTCGAGGTGTGCGACGCAGCTGTCGATGGCAGGCAGTCACTGGTGCTAGAACAAGTCGCCAACGGCATCCCTGTCCGGATGGCTGTCCTCGCGGCAGCAACGAGGATTGAATGATCTACGTCAGAGGAGCCCGAGTCTGGGGCCCAACAGGGCTGGTGGAGGCGGACGTCGTGATCGACGGCGACCACATCGCCGAGGTTGGACCGGGTCAGGCCAAGCCCGGAGCTCGAGTCATCGAGGCCCCAGGAGCCATTTTGGGGCCCGGTCTAGTCGACCTTCACGTTCACCTCCGAGATCCCGGGCAGACCTGGAAAGAGGACATCGCCTCCGCTTCGATGGCGGCTGTTGCCGGTGGGTTCACCGCGATCGTGGCAATGCCCAACACCGACCCGCCGATGGACAACGCCAAGACTGTCAACGAGGTGACGGAGCGCGCTGCGGCGCTGGGTTTCGTCGACATCATGGCGGCCGGGGCCCTGACCAAGGGCCGGGAGGGCTTGGAGATGGCCGATTTCGACTCGATGTATGAGGCGGGTGTCCGGTTGTTCACCGACGACGGCGACACGGTGGCCGACTCGGGCCTGCTGCGGCGGATCATGACCTATCTCCGCGATCTCCCCGGAGCGCTCGTGGCGGAGCACGCAGAGGAGGTGACGCTGACGAGGGGTGGGCAGGTCAACGAAGGCATGGTCTCCGCGAGTCGTGGCGTGGTTGGCCTCCCTGCAGTGGCCGAGGAGGTGGTGGTGGCCCGGGACCTGGCTCTGGCAGAGGACACGGGGGCTCGGATCCATATCCAGCACGTCTCCACTCGGCGCTCTGTCGATCTGATTCGCGCTGCCAAGGAGCGCGGTGTCGGAGTCACCTGCGAGGTGACACCGCATCACCTGGCTCTGGACGAGTCTGCCGTCGGCGGTCTCGACCCCAATTTCAAGATGTACCCGCCCTTGCGCACCGTTTCGGACCGTGAGGCGTTGGTGGAGGCGTTGGATGACGGTACGGTCGATGCCATCGCCACAGATCACGCCCCGCACATAGTCGCCGAGAAGGATGTCCCGTTCGAGGAGGCGCCCCGGGGAGTGATCGGCCTGGAGACAGCGGCGTCGGTGGCATGGGCCGCCCTCAAGGGGGATGTCGACCTGTTCTTCGAGCGGATGAGCGCCGGCCCTGCACGGATCGGTGGTCTCGTGCGTCATGGCCGGCCCGTCGAGCCCGGTTCGGTCGCCAATCTGGTCCTTTTCGACCCGGCCCGATCGTGGCGGCCGAGCAAATTTCACTCGAAGTCGGCCAACAGCCCGTTTGTCGGCTCTGATCTGACGGGAAGGGTCATAGCCACGATCCACGATGGGAAAGTGGTCTATGAGGGCCCAGCAGATGAGTAATCGTCTCATTCCCGCCCTGCTGTGCACCGCTGACGGTGCGACGTTTCAAGGAGTGTCGGTCGGGGCCGACGGGGTGGCCACCGGTGAAGCTGTGTTCAACACCTCGATGACCGGATACCAGGAGATCCTCACCGACCCCTCGTATGCCGGCCAGGTTGTCGTGATGACATCGTCACACATCGGGAATTACGGGCTCACCCAGCTCGACGCGCAGTCTGCGAGACCCGCCGTCTCGGGGTTCGCGATGCGGGCGATCTCGCGCCGGGATTCCAACTGGCGATCGGAGGGAGCCATCGCAGAGTATCTGGTGAGACATGGCGTGGTGGCCATAGCCGATCTCGATACCAGGCGCCTGACCAGGCACCTCCGGGAACGGGGGGCGATGCCGGTCGCGATTGGCGCCAGCGTCGATGAGGCGGAGCTGCGATCGGCGGCGGAAGGTGCACCGACGATGGAGGGGCAGGATCTGGTCGCAGGGGTCACGACACCGACTCCATATCGTGTTATAGCCGCCGGGACATCGAGGGGGCAGGTCGTCGCGATCGACCTCGGGATCAAGCGTGACATGCTGACCCACCTCACCTCCCGAGGATTCGACGTCGACGTGGTGCCGGCCGACACCGATGCCGGCTCGATCCTGGCCATGGCGCCCAACGGCGTCTTCATCTCCAACGGGCCGGGCGATCCCGAGCCCTTGCACCGGACCACCGAAACCTTGCGCGGCCTGTTGGGGCGGGTGCCGATCTTCGGTGTCTGCCTCGGCCATCAGGTGTTGGGCCTTGCCGTCGGTGCGACCACCTTCAAGCTGCCGTTCGGGCATCATGGCGGAAATCACCCGGTCCGCCGCCTGGAGGACGACCGGGTGGAGATCACCGCTCAGAATCACGGATTTGCGGTCGATCTCTGGTCGTTGACTGACCGGTCGGCGCCGGCGCGAAACGGGCTGGCTGGGCGTGACCTCCTGCCGGCGACGGTGGACACCGGGCACGGGCCGGTGGTTTCCACCCATCAGAACCTCAACGACGGGACTTTGGAAGGGATGCGCTTGCTCGATGTCCCCGCCTTCTCCGTGCAGTTTCACCCAGAGGCGGCGCCAGGCCCGCGCGACGCCAGAGGATTGTTCGACGATTTCGCCGATCTGATCGAGGAGGCGGTGTGAATGCCGGCCCGGCGTGACATCCGCTCGATCCTGATGATCGGATCAGGGCCGATCATCATCGGACAGGGCTGTGAGTTCGACTACTCCGGGACCCAGGCCGCCAAGGTCCTGAGGGCGCACGGCTACCGGGTGGTGCTGGTCAACTCGAATCCGGCCACGATCATGACCGACCCCGAGTTTGCGGACGCTACCTACATCGAGCCGATCACACCCGAAGTGGTGGCCGAAATCATCGCCCGGGAGCGCCCGGATGCGTTGTTGCCAACTCTTGGAGGGCAGACCGCTCTCAACATCGCAACGGCCCTGGCTCGGAGCGGAGTGTTGGAGCGGCACGGCGTCGAGATGATCGGCGCCAGCGTGGAGACAATCGAACGCGCTGAAGACCGGGGCAAGTTCAAGGAGACCATGGAGTCGGTGGGTCTCGAATCCCCGAGGTCGGGATACGCCCGATCGATGGCCGAGGCAATCAAGATCGCCGGTGAGATCGGCTATCCGGTGATGGTGCGGCCCTCGTTCATTCTCGGCGGGGGAGGGACCGGGATCGCCCAGGATTCCGAGGAGTTCATCGAGGTAGCTCGTTTCGGCCTCGCGACGTCTCCGGTCGGCGAGATCCTGGTCGAGGAGTCGTTGTTCGGCTGGAAAGAGTTCGAATTGGAGGTCATGCGGGATCGCAATGACAACTCGGTGATCGTCTGTTCCATCGAGAACCTCGATCCCATGGGGGTCCACACCGGGGACTCGATAACGGTTGCTCCAATCCAGACGCTGTCCGATCGCGAATACCAGGAGATGCGGGACGACGGCATCGCCGTTCTCCGGGCGATTGGAGTGGAGACCGGGGGATCCAATGTGCAGTTTGCGGTAGATCCGGCCACCGGGCGGCGACTCGTCATCGAGATGAACCCGAGAGTCAGTCGCTCCTCTGCCCTCGCCTCCAAGGCCACTGGCTTCCCCATCGCCAAGATCGCCGCGTTGCTCGCCGTGGGCATGACCCTCGATGAGATCTCCAACGACATCACCGGCGCCACCCCGGCGTCCTTCGAGCCTGCTCTCGATTACGTGGTGGTCAAGGTGCCTCGCTTCGACTTCGCCAAGTTCCCCTCGGTGCCGACTCGGCTCGGCACTTCGATGCGGAGTGTTGGCGAGGCAATGGCGATAGGGCGGACCTTTCCGGAGGCGTTGCAAAAGGCGTTGCGCAGCCTGGAAAACGGCCGCGCAGGCCTCAATGCCGATCCCGCCGAGGAAACCGTGTCCGCGGTTTCTGACGATGAGCTGGCGACGATGGTGTCCATACCCACGCCGATGCGGATCTTTGCCGTGGGTGAGGCGATGCGCCGCGGCTGGTCGGTTGAAGAGGTTGCCCGCTTGAGCCGCGTCGACCCCTGGTTCGTGGACCAGATCGGCGAGATAAATGAGGTGCGTGCAGAAATCGAGCTCTCGGACCTCCGCGACGCCTCAGTCCTCCGCACTGCGAAGCGATACGGATTCTCCGACCGTCAACTCGGGCACCTCTGGAGCAAGCCGGAGGCCGACGTGCGAGCGGCGCGTATGGCGATCGGGCTGAGGCGCACCTACAAGACCGTGGACACCTGTGCCGCCGAGTTCGAGGCGGTGACCCCTTATCTCTATGGGACATTCGAAGACGAGTCCGAAGTCCCTCCAGCGCAGAAGCCCCGGGTCGTCGTACTCGGGTCGGGGCCTAATCGGATCGGGCAGGGCATCGAGTTCGACTACTGCTGCGTTCACGCCTCGTTCGCCCTCCGCGACGCCGGGTATGAGACGGTGATGATTAACTGCAACCCGGAGACCGTTTCCACCGACTACGACACGTCGGACCGGCTGTACTTCGAGCCCCTCACCTTCGAAGATGTGATGGAAGTCATCGAGGCTGAGACACCTGTGGCGGTAGTGGTTCAGCTCGGCGGGCAGACACCGCTGAACCTGGCGCATGCCCTTTTCGAGGCAGGGGTTCCGATCGCGGGCACCTCGCCGGCTTCGATAGCGCTCGCCGAGGATCGTGAGCAGTTCTCCGAGCTGTGCCGGGGGCTAGGCCTGAAGCAACCCCCGGCGGGGTCCGCGAGCTCGGTGACCGAGGCCGTCGACGTAGTTGATCAAGTCGGGTTACCGGTGATGGTGCGCCCTTCCTACGTCCTCGGCGGTCGCAGGATGAAGGTCATCTACAGCATCGAAGAGCTCGCCGACTATGTGAGAGAGATATACGGCGAGGCGGATCCGGAACTGACCGGTGCTCCGATCCTCATCGATCGGTTCCTAGAAGCCGCAGTCGAGATCGACGTCGATGCGGTATATGACGGCAGTGAGTTGCTCCTGGGCGGGGTCATGGAGCATGTGGAGGAAGCAGGGGTCCACTCCGGCGACTCGGACTGCGTCACCCCGCCACCGACGATCTCCGACGAAGCACACAAGGAGATCCTCGCTGCCACCCGCGAACTGGCGTCTGCTCTCGAGGTGAAGGGTCTGATCAACCTCCAGTTCGCGGTCAAGGGAGACGAGGTCTACCTCCTCGAAGCCAACCCGAGGGGCAGCAGAACGGTGCCGTTCATCTCGAAGGCGACGGCAGTCCCACTGGCCCGGATTGCGGCGAGGGTGATGATGGGATCTTCAATCGAGGAGCTACGCCAGGAGGGTCTGGTCCCTCCAGCTTCCGCCCGCCCCGATTTCGTTGCGGTCAAGAATGCGGTGTTGCCGTGGGATCGGTTCCCCGAGGAGGACCCCCTCCTCGGGCCGGAGATGAAGGCCACCGGGGAGGTGATGGGGATCGGCCCCGACGTAGGTGTTGCCTTTGCCAAGGCGCTCTTGGGGGCAGGTCACGTGCTGCCTTCCAGGGGACGGGTCTTTCTCTCCTTCGCCGACAAGGACAAGCCAATGGGTCTGGCGGTCGCCCAGGCGTTCACGATGCTGGGCTTCGACCTGCTCGCGACTCACGGCACCGCTCGCTATCTGCGGCATCACGCCATCGAGGCCGATGCGGTCAACAAAGTGGGTGAAGGGCCACGTGACATCGGCGAGCGCCTCGAAAACGGCGAGGTCCAATTGGTCATCAACACTCCGCGAGGCGGTCGTGCGAGGTCGGACGGCAGGACTATCCGCCGGGCGGCTCGTAGTCACGCGGTGCCCTGCGTGACGACTATCCAGGGCGGTTTGGCCGTTGCTCGCAGCCTGAGGGCGGGATCGGTGGCCATCAATCGGCCGAGGAGCCTCCAGGAATGGCACCAGACGGTCTGAGCGCCACCCTGGGCCCGATCCAGCTTCGCTCCCCCCTGATAGCTGCTTCGGGAACCGTGGGCTCGGTGTGGGAGTGGGCGGACGTCGCGGACGTCGGGGTCTACGGCGCGGCCGTGGCCAAATCAGTCGCTCCCGTCGCATGGCCGGGGCGACCGGCGCCCCGTCTGGCTCCGAGTGGGCCGGGGATGCTCAACGGCATCGGGATTCAGAACCCGGGGATCGAGAGCTGGGTCGAGGCCATGCGCCCGATCCTGGGTCGCCTCCAGGTGCCGGTGTGGGGCTCGGCGGTTGGATCGACCCCCGAAGAATTCGCCTTCGTGGCAAAAGGCCTGGTCACGGCGGGTATCGAGGTGGTCGAAGTCAACCTGTCGTGTCCCAATCTGGAAGATGGTCGCATGTTCGCGCTGGATGCCGGCCGCTCCCGGGAAGTCATCGAGGCTGTGGTTGGCTCCGGTGACGTCCTCGTCGGCGCCAAGCTGTCGCCCAATGCCGACCAGATCGTTTCAGTCGCCGAGGCCTGCATCGACGGGGGAGCGACCTTCCTCACTCTCACCAACACCGCTCTCGGATTCGGGGTCTCGGTCGACGATCGGCGACCTCTGTTGTCAGGCGGTGTCGGGGGCTACAGCGGGCCCGGCCTGAAGCCACTTTCCCTGCGATGCGTGTACGAAGTTGCGAGGGCACTGCCCGGTACACCGATTGTCGGCTGTGGCGGGGTGACGACAGGGCGCGACGTCGTCGAGTACCTCTTGACCGGTGCGTCGGCGGTCGGCCTGGGCACGGTTCATTTTTCCGAGCCCCGCGCCGGTACCCGAATCCTCCGCGAGCTGTCGCGGGAGCTGAAGCGCTTGGGTGTCTCCGGTGTCGGTGAGCTGGTGGGAGCGATGAGACCGTGGTGAATCCGATCCTGGTTGCTCTCGATTTCCCAACTGGCGACCAGGCTCTAACCGTGGCCAGCCCTCTTGTCCCTTTGGTTGGTGGGTTCAAAGTGGGTCTCGAGCTACTCACGGGCGAAGGCCCCGGAATCATTCGAAAGGTCGGCGATCTCGGCCTTCCCGTTTTCGCCGATGCCAAGCTTCATGACATCCCGAACACCGTGCGCGGTGCCGCCCGGCAGTTGGGGAGGGCAGGTGCGCGCTGGGTGACCATTCACGGCGCCGGAGGCCGCGCCATGATCGAGGCCGCGGTCACCGGTTTGGCTGACAGCGAGGGTGACGCGGGGGTGCTGGTGGTGACTGTCCTCACCTCGCTGGACCAGGCCCAGTTGGAGGAGACCGGGGTGGATCGCGGGCTCGAGAGCCAGGTCGTGGCAATGACGCGGCTCGCCTACGAGGGAGGGGCGGAAGGCATCGTGTGCGCAGTGGCCGAGGCTCGAGCAGCGAAGGATGAGGCGCCGTCGTTGCAGGTGGTCACCCCCGGGATCCGCGGGGCTGATGCTTCACGGGACGACCAGAAGCGGGTGGCTTCCATCGGTGAAGCCCTGGCCGCAGGAGCCGACATGGTGGTGGTCGGGCGGGCAATCACCGGAGCTCCCGATCCGGTCGCTGCTGCCCGAGACCTCGCCGCCGAAGCGGGTTTCTCCCCCCAGTGAACGGAGTGAGCATTTCTCCCCCCAGTGAACGAAGTGAGCATTTCTCCCCCCAGTGAACGAAGTGAGCGTTGGGGGGAGAGCCGGCGGAGCCGGGAGGGGGGTCGCCGCAGGCGAGGGGGAGAGCCGGCGGAGCCGGGAGGGGGTGCCGCCAGGGTGTCGAGCCGTGAGCAGAGGATCTGCTTTAGACGACTTGCCCTCCTCCCGTGGGGCTATGGTCAGGGACCCCGACAGGAGAGGGAATGCAGCCACCTCAATTGACTGACGAACAGCGAAAAGCAGCGCTGGTAAAGGCCGCAGAAGCGAGACGGGCGCGTGCGGAAGTGAAAGAGCTCCTCAAGACCGGGTCGCTCCGGCTGTCCGAGCTCGTGGAGCGCGCCGAGACCGACGACATTCTCGCCGGGCTCAAGGTAGAGCGGGTCATCGCCTCGATGCCTGGCACCGGGAAGATCAAGGCCAAGCGGATGATGGAGACGCTGGGCATAGCCGACAATCGGCGGCTTCGTGGTCTGGGTGACAAGCAGAAAGAGGCCCTCCTAGCCGAGTTCTCGTGACGTGAGCGGGCGGCTCCTGGTGGTGTCCGGCCCTTCGGGCTCGGGCAAATCGAGCATCGTCAACGAGTTGCTGGAGAGGCTGGATCTCCAATTCTCGGTATCCGTGACCACCCGTCTTCCCCGACCCGGGGAACGGCACGGGGTTCATTACACCTTCATCAGTCGCAAGGACTTCGAGGCAATGATCGAAGCCGGGGACTTGCTGGAGTGGGCCCAGTACAACAACCGCTTCTACGGCACTCCTTCAGCCCCTGTGGCGGAGGCGAATGCGGCAGGCTGGGACGTTCTGCTCGAGATCGAGATCCAGGGAGCACGCCAGGTGCGGGAGAAACGACCTGACGCTGTCATGTTTTTCATCTCCCCTCCATCGATCGAGGAGTTGGAGAAGAGACTGGTCAGACGCGGTGACACTTCTGCTGCCGACATCGAAGATCGATTGGAAGTGGCGGAGATCGAGATAGCTGAGGCACCGGGTCTGTTCGACCACATCGTTGTCAACGATCACCTCGATCGGGCCGTTGCGGAGATCGAGGCGCTTATTACGGGCTCTTCATCGGGTAACCTGTAGCTACCCCCTCCTCGAAGGACCCATGAAACTCGAACAAGTCATCGATCAAATCGGCAACCGGTTCGCCACGGTTGTGGTCTCGGCTCGCCGCGCCCGGCAGATAAACAGCTATTTCCATCAGTTGGGTGTTGGCTACGGAGAGTTCGTCCCACCACAGGTGCATTCCCTTTCCCGCAAGCCCCTGACCATCGCCATGGAAGAGATCGCAGAGGGCAAAGTCTCCGTCGACATCGTCGAGGAGTAGGGGAGCGCCGATGCTCCACGGACGGCGGGTCGTCCTCTGTGTGACCGGGGGAGTCGCCGCCTACAAGTCCGCTTACCTCGCTCGCAGGCTGATCGAGGCCGGCGCCGAGGTCCGGGTGGTGATGTCCGAGTCGGCCGGTGAGTTCATCGGCCCAAAGACCTTCGCTGCGATTACCGGTTTCCCGCCTGTGGTCAGCCTGTTCGACAGCGATCTGGTGTCGCCTCACACAGAGCTCGGGCGCTGGGCCGATCTGGTCATAGTCGCCCCGGCCACCGCGGCGACACTCGGTCGCATTGCTTCCGGGATCTCCTCCGACGCTGTTGGAGCCACCGTGCTCGCCACTAATGCACCTGTCTTGCTCGCTCCAGCCATGCACACCGAAATGTGGGAGCACCCAGCCACCCGGCGCAACATAGAGATCCTCCAGGGCGACGGCTATCACATGGTCGGGCCCGAGACCGGTCCTCTGGCCGGGGGAGATGTCGGCGTGGGACGGGTTTCGGAGCCGGACGAGATCGTCGAAGTCGCCAACGTCATACTCGGAGGCGAGGGCCGGGGCCGCTCGGTCCTGGTCACGGCCGGCGGCACCCGTGAGCCCGTGGATCCGGTGCGCTTCATAGGCAACCGATCTTCGGGGAAGATGGGGCACGCCGTCGCCGACGAGGCAGCGCGTCGCGGTTATGACGTGACGCTGGTGACGACGTCGGACCTTCCGGTCGACCACTCGGTGAAGGTAGTTCGAGTCGACACCGCCGACGAGATGCTGGAGGCAGTCGGCGGGGTTCATCCCGAGATCGCTGTCATGGCCGCGGCTGTCGCCGACTTCAAACCGGCGTCGAGCAAAGAGTCAAAGATCGCCAGATCCGAAGGCCTCGACTCGATTGAATTAGCGGCAACTCCGGACATCCTGGCGTCAGTAGTGGCGCGTACCGACCGGCCATTCGTCGTCGGATTCGCTGCCGAAACCGGCGGGGTCGAGCGCGCCGTGGAGAAGGCCAGACGCAAGGCGGTCGACCTGCTGGTCTACAACGATGTGTCCGAACCGGGATCGGGATTCGGGACCGACACCAATCGTGTGGTCATCATCGGGCGTGACGGGAGCACCGAGGACTGGCCTCTGCAGTCGAAGCGCCAGGTTGCCGAGCGACTCTGGGACCGGATTGGTGAAGAAGTACCCGGAGAGGATTAACCTCGCTCCTCCATGAGGCGCTGGTATTTCACATCGGAATCGGTGACCGAGGGTCATCCAGACAAGGTGGCAGACGCCATCTCGGACAGCGTGCTCGACGCGGCGCTGGCGATCACCCCCGGAGCCAGAGTGGCCTGCGAGACGTTCGTCACCACCCGACTCGCCGTGGTCGGCGGGGAGATCACCGCGGGAGTGCCCCTCGACGTGGAGGGAATCGTGCGGGACACCGTGGCCCGCATCGGCTACGACGGCTTCGACCCCGATTTCTCGTCACACAGCCTCGAAGTCCAGAACCGGGTCCATGCGCAGAGCGCTGACATCGCGGCTGGTGTCGACCGCGACCTGGGCGCCGGCGATCAAGGGCTGATGTTCGGCTTTGCTGTCGACGAAACCGAGGAGTTGATGCCGCTCCCCATTCAGCTGGCCCATCGCCTCGCCGAGCGTCTTTCTGAGGTGAGAAGGAGCGGAAAGCTCGACTATCTACGGCCTGATGGGAAGACCCAGGTCATGGTTCGCTACGAAGGCGCCCGCCCGGTCGCCGTGGAGAAGGTCCTTATCTCTGCTCACCATGCTCCGGACAAGGATCAGGACGAGATGGCCGAAGAGGTCTTCAACGCCGTGGTGGCAGCCGTGGTCTCTGAAGAGATGCTCACCTCAGAATTGGAATTCATCTTTAATCCCTCCGGACGGTTCGAAATAGGTGGCCCGGTAGCCGATACCGGATTGACGGGGCGCAAGATCATCGTCGACACCTACGGGGGCTATGCCCGACACGGCGGAGGCGCCTTCTCCGGCAAGGACTCGACCAAGGTCGATCGATCCGCTGCCTACGCGGCGCGGTGGGCGGCGAAGAACCTGGTTGCGGCAGGAGTGGCCAACAAGCTCGAGATCCAGCTCTCATATGCCATCGGGCGCCCTGAGCCATTCTCCATTCACGTTGAGGCCTTCGGCACCGAGAAGTTGTCCCCGGAGACGATCTCGCGGGTGGTTGACGAAGTGTTCGACTTCCGCCCCGCTTCGATCATCTCCCAACTCGAGCTCACCAAGCCGGTTTTCGCCCAAACCGCGGCATATGGCCATTTCGGGCGGCCTGGCTTTTCCTGGGAACGTCTCGACCGGGTCGAGGAGATCAAAGCGGCGGCCGGTCTCTGAGTCGACCTGCGGCCCGGGTTGTCCCCAACATCCCGACCTTCGCCGTCGACAAAGGTTTTTGGTACTCCATCCCATCCCATCTCGATGGTCTGATCCACGTCGGGTCGATAGTTCGGGCCCCCCTGGGCGGGCGCAAAGTCCGCGGCTATGTGGTTGAGGTGTCCCCGACGAGAGACGACAAGCTCAAAGACCTCGCTTCGGTCTCGGGTGCGAGACCGGTGTTCGACTCAGTGCTATTGAAGAGCCTGGAATGGGCCGCAATCCACTACGTGGCCCCGGTCTCCGTCCTTCTCGATCGTTCGGCTCCCCCCAATCTCCCCAAGTCCGACGAAGCCAATCTCGATTCAGCAGTCGTTGAGCAGCCGTCCAGCCATCCTCTCCGCGATGCCGCCGCCGCTGCTGCCGTGGGGGCTCGCCGACCGATCAGCGCCATAGTCGTCGGCTCCCGGTCTGCTGACTGGCTCGGGTCTCTGGCACCGGTGGTAGCGGCCGGGAAGTCGGCCGTGGTGGTGGCCGGGACAGCACAGGAAGTCGAGGATCTGGTTGAGCCGGCAGCGGCGGTCTTCGGAGACAGGGTGGTGGCCGTGGCCGGCGAGGCGGCCAACGAGTTGACGTCGGCCTGGCAGGCGGCGCAAGGCGGCGGTCGTCTGGTCATAGGGACGCCTCGGGTCTCGACCTGGATGGTCGCTGACCTGGCTCTGGTAGTCGTGCTCGAGGAAGGGCGGCGTGCCATGAAGGACCGGCAAACCCCAACCATCCACGTTCGCGAGATGATGACCACCAGGTCGCGGGTAGAGGGCTTTGGCATGGTATTCATGGGCCCAACACCTTCCCTGGAGGTTATCGCCGCCGGCTCAGAGGTGGTTAAGGGCCCAACCCGGCCCTGGCCGTTGATCGAGATCGTCGACCGTAGAGAGGACGCTCCAGGCTCGGGATTCTTGTCGGAGCGGGTCATCGCCGCTTTGCGGGCGACCGCATCGGCCGGGCACCGCGCCTTCGTGTTCACCCATATTCGGGCCAGCGACTCCTCGATGCGATGCACCCAATGCCGAAGAGTTCGCAGTTGCGAGCAATGTGGATCGCGTCTGGGCCGGGTCGAAGTTTGCCGGCGATGTGGTGCGCCGGCCGGGAAATGCCCCAACTGTGGCTCCACCAGCTTCGAGGAGATGGGGTCGGTGCCTGAGCGTTTGTCAGCGGAGATAAATCGTCGTCTCGGGCATGGGGCATCCGACATCCTCTCCACTGACCCGCCAATCGCGGTGGGCACCGAGCGGGATCTCTCGGGACTCCAGCCGGTCGGGTTGGTGGTAGCCGCTGATTCGGATTCACTCATGCTCGGACACAACTATCGAGCGGGGGAGGAGGCGCTCCGGGTGATGGCTCGGCTCGCCAACAAACTCGAGGCGGGAACCGGGCGACGGATGATGGTCCAGACCTCGCTTCCCGATTCGCCGTTGATGACGGCTTTGCGGAGAGGGGATCCAATCCCTTACCTCGAAACGGTGCTGTCAGAGCGGGTGCAGGCAGGCTTGCCTCCGGCATCGGAGATGATTGCCCTCGAATTGCGGGGAGAGGGCTCGGTTGGTGATGCCGACGAGGAGATCCGGTCCCTGGGTGCGGCGACGGTATTGGGGCCGGCAACGGTCAGCGAGCGGAGTCGCTGGCTGCTCCAGGGTGCGCTGGGTCGGGTTCGAGTCGAACTCCGCCCTCTGGTGCAGGCCTGGCGGGAGCGGGGCTGGGCCGTCCGGATCGACGCTGATCCCATCGATCTCTGAAGATTCGGGTATTCGCCCGAAACTGGGGCGAGCAGCCTGTCAGAATGGGGGCTCGATTCTCCGAGCGTGAGGCACCCATGGCAAGCAAAGACAAAGGCATGAAGACCACCAAGAAGGTCGCATCGAAGGATCTGAAGCAGAAGCGTCAGGCCAAGCGAGACAAGAAGGCCGCCGCCAACAGTCAGACCCACAAGATCAATTGATCTTTGGGCCTGGGGCGTCTCGGGAGCCCGTCAACAGGTGAAGGGCGGCGGGCAAGGCGAGCCGATGCGCGGCCAGGAGCTCGCCGTTTGCGAGGATGTCCCTGGTCTCGCCATCGGCGACGATCCTCCCCGCGTCGATGATCACCGATCGCGGGCACACCTCCAGTGCATAGAGAAGGTCGTGGGTGACTATGAGCTGGGTGATGTCGAGGCCGAGCAAGGCGCGGGTCAAGTCCTGACGACTGGCTGGGTCGAGATTGGATGTCGGTTCGTCCAGAACCAGGATCTCGGGCTCCATCGCCATCACGCCTGCCATCGAGACTCTTCGCTTCTGGCCGAACGAGAGGTGGTTGGGAGCCCGGTCGGCCAGATCCGCAACTTCCAGAGAGGCCAAGGCGTCGTCGACGCGTTGATTCAACTCGGGTCCGGTCAGGCCGAGGTTCCTGGGCCCGAATTCGACGTCCTCGCGGACGGTCGGCATGAACAACTGGTCGTCCGGATCCTGGAAGACGAGGCCAACTCGCCGTCGGATCTCGAGGAGATTGGGCGCCGTCACGGGAAGGCCCGACACCGTGACCGATCCGGTCTGGGCGTGATGGATCCCATTCATGTGGAGAATCAACGTGGTCTTGCCCGCCCCGTTGGGCCCGAGCAGTGCCACTCGCTCCCCACGATGGATGTGAAGGTCGATCTCGATCAAGGCCTCGGTTCCGTCGGGATAGGAGAAGGACAGGCTTTGGATCTCGATCACCGGAGTGCTCATATCGCGGACCTCGCCACCAAGGCCACGATCCAGGCGAGGATGGCCGGCAGCAAACCAAAGACCCACTCGCCTGGGCTCGTTTTCACCAACTCGGACATGTTCATCCGGCCGGCATAGCCCCGCGATTCCATCGCGAGATAGATCCGTTCCCCGCGCTCATAGGTGCGGATGAACATGGTCCCTGCGACCCACGCGTAGGGAGCCCAGTCGCGTATCCCTGAGGCCTGGTGACCGCGGGCAGCAAGGGCGAGTCGCATCCGGGTCAGGTCTCCGACGACCACGTCGAGATAGCGGACCATGAACCCGAGTATCGCCGTGACAAGCCCGGGAACACGCAGGGCGCTGAGTCCGCGCAGCAGATCGGCGATCTCGGTGGTGGCGCCAAGGACGATCGCAGTGAGCAATCCAAGCAACGATTTGGCGAGCAGGTTCCACATGTCCCAGAGCCCGGCCTGGCTGAGGGACAATCCAAGCACCTCGACCCGGGGCCCGGATCCGAAGATAGGGAACAGGAACGCGAGCAGCACGAACGGGGTTGCCGCCAGCATCCGGGACAAGAGAAACCGTGCCGGGATATGGGCAAGCACTGTCAATGATCCCAGGATCACAGCAAAGGCGCCGAATGCCCAGAAAGCCTCCCGTGGGGTGCTCACGACCGCGAATACCAGCAGGAAGGCGCTCACGATCTTCACCTGAGGCGCCAGTTGGTGGAGGGGGGATGAGGCGTGAACGAAGAGGGCGTGCCCGTGCGCCCCGCTCATTGTTCTTCTGGGTGCTCCCGAGACCGTGCGAGCCAGAAGATGCCGTATCCCAGGCCGAGCGTGGCCAAAGTCCCAACCAGGCCGGCCAGCATGAGCTTCCTGCTGCTGTCACCGCCATAGTCAGCGAGAGGCAGATTTGCCAAGGCGTGGTCCTCCGCGGCGTCCAGGAAACCCTGCGCGCCGGCCACATATTCGAGCCCGTCCGGCTGGCTTGAGGCGAAACGGGAGAACACCACGGCGATCAAGAGGGAGACCAGGAGGCCCAATGCAAAAATGGCCAGACCGCGCTTCACGCCACCAGCTCCTCGCTTCGGGTCCCGGCAAACCTTGGTGAGCCGTAGACGAGATCTGGTCGTGCACGCATGACTGCTGCGATGACCACGAAGGTGATGATGCCCTCACCTATCCCGATCATGAGGTGGGTGCCGAGCATGGCCCAGAGCACAGATGACGTTGACACGCTGTCCAGGGTTCCGCCGAGCCAGAACTCGAGGACAAACCCCAGCGCTGCAAGGGGGACGGAGAGCATGGCGGCGATCCCTGCAAGGAGGGGCACCCCCGATGGCTTGGAGCCGGTCATCCGGAGCAGCGCTCGGTAAATGAGATAGCCGCATACCGCCCCGATCAAGGCCATGTTCACGATGTTGAGCCCAAGGGCAGTCAACCCTCCATCCGCCATGAACGCCTGGACCACGAGGACGATCGTGAGCACGATGTAGGCCGCCCAGGGACCGACCAGCACCGCAGCCAGCACTCCACCCAATAGATGCCCGCTCACACCCGGGAGCACTGGAAAGTTCATCATTTGGACAGCGAAGACGAAAGCGGCGACGAGGGCCGCCATCGGGACCAAGCGATCGGTGAGGTAAGTGCGAGTTCGGCGTAGCGCCACTCCGAATCCACCGATTGCCGTGACTCCGGCCGCCACCGAGACACCAGGACCGATGAACCCATCGGGGATGTGCATCTCTTCTCCTAATTGCGAAACACTTGCAACAAGAGATTAGCGAGTCTCAGCCGGGGTTGCAGTTGGAGCAGACGCCCCAGAGGGCGAAATGCTCCACATCTGCCACGAAGCCGGTCAGCTCCCGCACCGAGGCAAGAAAGCCGGTCAGGTCAGAGGCGGGGAGGGCGGTGGTCGACCCGCAATTCCGACACACCAGGTGTTGATGCGGCTGTTCCTCGGCCAGGTGGTACACGGCGGCCTCGCCGAGGTGGGCATGGCGCACCGCTCCCGCTTCCTCCAGGACCTCGAGGGTTCGATAGACCGTCGACAGGTCGAGCTCGGTTCCGAGGTCGGTCATCGCCTTGTCGTGGATGGTGGCGGCATCCAGATGGTCACCGTGAGAGTGGGCGATCACCCCGCACACGGCGCGCCGGGCGTCGGTGATCCGCAGGCCACGATCGCGGAGGGTCGCGATCAGGTCGTCGGCGGTGATGTGCATGATCGAGGGGTTCCCAGGCCGACGGGGGTCATCGGGCGAATCTAATGGCATCAGGCCAGAAGCTGGGAGAAGACCGATTCGTCTACCCTGCCACCTTCCCCGTCCCGGACATTCATGGCAATCCTTCCGATCCGAACCTTTGGAGACCCGGTGCTCCGACTCGAGACCAAGACAGTTCTCGAAGTCGACGACGCCCTTCGCGCGCTGGCGGTCGACATGATCGAGACGATGTATCAGGCACCCGGAGTCGGGCTGGCCGCCAATCAGATCGGTATCCCGCGCCGGATCGCGGTATTCGATGCCCAGGACGGCCTCGGCCCGAGGGTGATGATCAACCCCGAGATCGTCGAGCTCAGTGGGGAATGGGCGTATGAGGAGGGCTGTCTCTCGGTGCCCGGCCACTATTGGGAGATCATGCGCCCCGGTTTCGCCAGAGCGAGAGCCACCGACCTCGACGGCAAGGAGGTCGAGTTCGCCGGTGACGGGCTTCTGGGACGGGTGTTGCAGCATGAGATCGACCACCTCGACGGCAAGCTCCTCATCGATCGGTTGGAGCGACGAACTCGCAAGCAGGCGCTCCGCGACCTGAGGGACGAGGCACTGGGGATGGCGAGTCACGAATGACTCGGATTGTGTTCCTGGGGACCCCGGGAGCCGCCATACCCACGCTCGATCGGCTCAGCGGCAACTTCGATGTGGCCTTGGTCATCACCCAGCCGGATCGCCCCAAGGGCAGGTCCGGGCGCCCGGAGCCCTCGCCGGTCAAGACCCGTGCGCAGGAGCTCGGCCTGACCGTGGCCCAACCGTCTGGCTCAGGGGAGGTCGAGGCCATCCTTGCCGAGTCTGGCCCCCTCGACGTCGGTGTCGTGGTCGCTTTCGGGATGCTGATCAAGCCCGGGGCGTTGGCTCGCCCGGCCCACGGCATGTTGAACGTCCATTTCTCACTTCTGCCGCGGTGGCGGGGGGCAGCCCCTGTCGCCCGAGCGCTGATGGCGGGGGATCCGATGAGTGGGGTGACCATCATCGAGCTCGACGAAAACCTGGACACCGGTCCGGTGCTGACGGCGCAGGCAATCGACATCAAACACGCCGAGACCGCAGGTGAGTTGACCGATCGGCTGGCCGGGCTGGGCGGGGAGCTGTTGACGAGGGTGCTTCCGGCCTATCTCGACGGAGACCTGGTCCAGGTTCCCCAGGTCGACGATGGGGTGACTTACGCCGCCAAGCTCACTCCGGATGACCGTCCTATCCGACCGCAGATGCCCTCGCTGGAGGCGATCAACCGCATCCGGGGCCTGTCGCCTTCGCCGGGAGCGACCCTGGACCTCGACGGTGAGCCCCACAAGGTGCTCAGGGCGCGTGCATCCGAGCAGAGCCCGGAGCCTGGTGTCTACCGGGTATTCGGTGGGATTCCCGTGGCGGGGGTTGTCGACGGGGGAGTCGAGCTCGTCGAGATCCAGCCCCCCGGGGGGCGTTTGATGTCAGGCGCCGAGTGGGCGAGGGGTCGACGCAACCAGTCCGGCGCATTTCGATGAGTGACCCGCTCCAGGCCCGGCATTTGGCCGCGGAAGTGGTGGGCCGGGTCCTGCGGGACGGAGCCTTCTCCAACGTGCTCCTCGACAGCCACACCACCAGCCTTCCGCCGAGAGAGCTGGCGCGGGTCAAGGCCCTGACCTATGGGGTGCTCCGGCACACCGAGCGCATCGATCATTCCATCGAGGTCGGAGCGCGAAGGGCCCTCGGAAAAGTCGACACCGGTGTGCTCGACGGGCTGCGGGTTTCGGTCTTCGAACTGCTCTACTCCGACCTGGCCCGCCCGATTGTGGTGAGTGCGGGCGTCGACCTGATTCGCGAGACCCGGCCCAAGGCAGCAGGGTTCGCCAACGCTGTCTTGAGGAGGGTGGCGGAGCAGGAGCGTGAGGCCGAACAGGGGTTGGACCTCCCCTCTTGGTTGGTTGACTCGCTGGAGACTGCTTGGGGGGTCGACCCGGCCCGAGAGTTCGCGATGGCGAGCGCGACCGAGCCCGAGCGGGTGGTTCGGGGCAGACCGGGGGCGGTGGACGTCGGCGAAGAGCTTGCTGGCATCCCCGGTGCCTATGTCGTCGCCCCGGGGCCGATCCCGGAAGGAACGACCGTCCAGGACGCAGCATCGATTGCCGTTGGAAATGCGGTGGCGGCAGAGCCCGGGATGCGGGTCATCGACCTGGCTGCTGCCCCAGGGGGCAAGACGGCGCATCTGCTCGATCAGGTGGGGGAAAGCGGCCAGGTGGTGGCCGCCGACTCTCACCGGCGACGTGTCTCCGATGCCCGCTCCCGGGTACCCCGGGCGCAATGGGTAGTGGCCGATGCCAGGAGGCTGCCTTTCAACCGAGCCAGTTTTGAGCGGGTCCTCCTCGATGCGCCCTGTAGCGGCCTCGGCACCCTGAGACGGCGCCCGGAGATCAGGCTGCGGGTCACCGAAGCCGAGGTCGTCCGGCTCGCGGCCGGACAGCGGGAGATGCTGGAGCAGGCAGCGGAGCTCCTGGCCCCTGGTGGCCGCTTGGTCTACTCGGTGTGCACGGTGACCCCTGAGGAGACAGTCGAGATCGTTGCCGGCGGAGGATTCAGGCCTCCGGCAATCCCCGGCGAAGTCTGGGGTGATGGCCGGCTGCTCGCACCGCACATCACCGGCACCGACGGCATGTTCGTCGCCTTGCTCGAGGCTTGAGGCTCCCCCCCGTACAATCTCCATGGATGCGCGCCGTCAAGATCGCACCTTCTCTACTCGCTGCTGATTTCAGCTGTCTCCAGGACGAGATTGGGAGGGTGGAGCCGGTGGTGGATTGGCTGCACATCGACGTCATGGACGGGCACTTCGTCCCCAATGTCTCTTTTGGCATCCCCGTGATCAAGAGCATCCGACCGTTGACCGAGCTCCGGTTCGACTGTCATCTGATGACAACGAATCCCGATGCCTTTCTCCCCGATCTTGCCGAGGCCGGGGCCGATCTGGTGACCATGCACATCGAGGCGATGCCGGACCCGACTCGTGCCTCGAAGGAGGCACACGACAACGGTTTGGGTTTCGGGCTTGTGTGCAATCCGGGGACCCCATTTGCGGGTGTGGCCCCGTTTCTCGAGCTTTGCGACGTTCTCTTGATCATGTCGGTCGAGCCCGGTTTCGGGGGCCAGAGCTTCATTCCGGGCGTTCTGAAGAAGATCCAGACCGCCAGAGAATGGGTTGAGGAGCGCGGATTGCCGACCGATATTGAGATTGACGGGGGTATTACGCCCGAAACCGCACGTCAGGCCGCTGATGCGGGTGCCAACGTGTTCGTGGCCGGAACCGCGATTTTCGGGGCGAAAGATCCCAGCACGGCTGTGGCCGATTTGAGAAGGGCAGTAGAGGAGAAATGAGCGAACGGGTCCTGATTGCGGACGATGACCCGGACATCCTTGCGGTTGTCCAGGTCAATTTCGAGTTGGAAGGGCTCGAGGTGGAGACCGCGGTCGATGGAGAGGATGCTCTCCAGAAGGCGACCGCCAATCCTCCGAATGTGATCGTCCTCGACATCATGATGCCCCGAATGGACGGTTTGACGGCGTTGCATCGCCTTCGCAGCCAGGCCAGCACCGGCAACATCCCGATCATCCTGCTCACCGCCCGCGGCCTTCCCGAGGACCGGGTTCGAGGCCTCGAGTTGGGAGCAGACGACTACATCACCAAGCCATTCGACATCAACGAGCTGGTGGCCCGGGTGCGGGCCGTAGTGCGCCGGACGCAGGCAGCCCGTGACCTTTCGCCGCTCACCGGTCTTCCCGGGAACTTCAAGATCACCGCCGAGATCGAGGAACGGATCACCTCTGGCCGTGATTACGCCCTGGTCCACGGCGACCTCGACAACTTCAAGGCTTTCAACGATCACTACGGGTTCATGCGCGGTGACGAAGTCATCCGTTTCTGCGCCAAGTGCTTCCGCGATGCCTCGGAGAATCTCGGGATTACCGGCGCCTTCGTGGGGCACATCGGCGGCGACGACTTCGTGGCCATCATCCCGCCCGAGATGTCCGAGTCGTTCTGCAAGGAAGTCATCGAGCGCTTCGATGACGGGATCCTCGATCTCTACGACACTGCCGATGCTCTGCGCGGGTACATCGAGGTGATCGATCGTCGCGGGGAGCGTTTCGCCTTCCCCGTGGTCTCCCTGTCGCTGGGTGTAGCCTCCACCGACGTGAGAGAGATCTCCACTCAGTGGGAGGCGTCGGCGATCGCGGTGGAAATGAAAGAATTTGCCAAGAAGCAGCCGGGCTCTACCTACCGCATCGATCGTCGTTCGGCATAGGTGGGCGACGCCCGTCACATGCGGCGAGCCCTCGAGCTCGCCTCGCAGCATCGGACCCATCCCAATCCACGCGTCGGCGCGGTCATCGTCGATCAAAACGGCAACGTGGTCGGGGAGGGAGCCCACGAGGGAGTGGGCGAACCACACGCAGAGGTAGTTGCCATAGGCCAAGCCGGCGCCCTGGCTCGCGGTTCCACTCTGTATGTGACCCTGGAGCCGTGCAGCCACTACGGGAACACCCCGCCGTGTGTCACCGCCATAGTGACCGCGGGGATCAGCCGGGTGGTCATCGGTGCCATCGATCCCGATGTGCGTGTCTCCGGCAAAGGCCTCTCCTGGCTCACAGACGCCCGAATCGACGCTCATCTCGAAGGGTCGGCCGCTGAGGCAGAGGCCGTCGACCCGGCATATTTCCACCACCGGCGCACCGGCCTCCCTCTCGTCACCTGGAAGACGGCGATGACCCTCGACGGCTCGGTGGCAGCCCTCGACGGCTCGTCGCGATGGATCAGCTCCGAAGAGTCACGAGCCGACGCCCATCAACTGAGAGCTGCGATGGACGCCGTGGTGGTCGGGGTCGGGGACCGTGCGATCAGACGACCCAGAACTGACGGTGCGCCATCCCGAAGCGGGCGAGCACCAACCCCGCCCCGTGATCCTGGCCGGGGCCGGCCCACTCCCTGTTGACGCCAGAATCTGGGACCGCGCTCCTCTGGTGGTTGCGTCGCGCGACTTCGACATCCCCTCAGGCGACCTGGTGCTGGTATCAGGTGTTGACGATCACCCGGATCCGGTCGAGGCGGCAAAGGCGATCGCCAACGCGGGCCTACTTGACGTCCTGCTCGAAGGAGGGCCCGGCGTGGCCGGCGCCTGGTGGCGCTCACGTGTGATTTCCCGCGGCGTCCTGTATCTGGCGGGGAAGATCGGCGGTGGGACCGGGATCGGGCCGTTGGCGGGCGCCTTCTCGACGATCGACGAGGCCAGAGAGGTGAATATTCGCGACGTGCGTAACGTTGGCTCGGACCTGAGAATCGAGTTCGAGTAGATGTTCACCGGAATCGTTGCCCACAAAGGCTCGGTAGTCGACGTCGACGATGACGCCGGAGTCAGACGGCTCACAGTTGAGGCGGGGCCTCTCGCCGACCTGGCCGTTGGCGACTCGATTGCCGTCAACGGCGTTTGCCTCACCGCGGTTGCGGTTCAGGGCTCGACGATTGACCTCGAAGTCGTGCACGAGACGCTGTCGCGTTCCAGTCTCGGGGCCATCCAAGCGGGTGATCCGGTGAATCTGGAGCGGCCGATGCCGGCTCAGGGTCGTTTCGACGGGCACATCGTCCAGGGCCATGTTGACGGTGTCGGCACCGTCATCGGAGTGGCCAACGGAGGGGAGGAGCGGCGCCTCACGATCCAGGTTCCGGCCGGGATGGCTCGTTTCATCGTGGAGAAGGGCTCAATCACCGTCGACGGTGTCAGTCTCACCGTCTCGGGCGTGTGGTCGGATCGATTCGAGGTGGCTCTCATACCCCACACTCTCGAGGTGACGACGCTGGGCTTGCGCACTGAAGGTGATCCGGTCAACCTCGAGGTCGACGTCATCGCCAAATACGTGGAGAGACTCCTGGGAGCGGGCTCATGAGTTTTGCGCCAATCGAGGAGATCGTGGCTGCCATCGCCAGAGGCGACATGGTGATCATGGTCGACGACGAGGATCGCGAGAACGAGGGCGACCTGATCATGGCCGCCGAGACGGCCACCCAGGCCCAGATCGGGTTCATGCTCCGCCACACCAGCGGGATCATTTGTCTCCCTGTGATCGGCGAGCGACTCGACCAGCTCGACCTACCGATGATGGTTGCTCGGAACACCGATGTCCGACGCACCGCCTTCACGGTTTCCATCGACGCCCGGGAAGGGACCACGACCGGGATCTCCGCTGCCGATCGCTGGAGGACGATCCAGACCGTCATCAACCCCGGGACTACACCGGAGGACCTAGCACGACCAGGCCACATGTATCCCCTGCGCTATGAGCCGGGTGGGGTCCTCAAGCGAGCCGGCCATACCGAAGCCGCCGTTGACCTGGCGGAGTTGGCTGACAAGTATCCGGCCGGGGTGCTGGCCGAGATCATGAACGACGATGGCAGCGTCGCACGTCTCGATGACCTCGAGCATTTCGCCGCCGAGCATGGCCTGCTTTTGGGCACCATCGCCGACCTCATCGCCTATCGCCGGGAGCGCGAAAAGCTCGTCGAGAGGGTCGTGGAGGCCAGGATCCCGACCGAGCATGGAACCTTCAACGCGGTCGGCTTCCGTTCCCTCATCGACGATCGGCAACATGTTGCCCTGGTGATGGGGGACATGGGTGATGGTGAGCGGGTTCTAACCCGGGTCCACTCGGAGTGCCTCACTGGCGACGTATTTGGCAGCCTGCGCTGCGACTGCGGAGATCAACTCGACATGGCTCTGGCCCGGGTTGCCGCCGAAGGCAGGGGAGTGGTTCTCTACATCCGGGGCCACGAAGGGCGGGGGATCGGGCTGCTCCACAAGTTGGCCGCATACCGTCTCCAGGACGAAGGGATGGACACGGTCGACGCCAACGTGAATCTCGGGCTCCCGGTGGATTCGAGGGACTACGGGGTTGGAGCCCAGATCCTCTACGACCTCGGGGTCCGTTCGATGCGCCTCATGACGAACAACCCCACGAAACGAGCCGGCATCGAGGGTTACGGGCTCTCCATCGTGGAACAGGTTCCGCTCTCGATCGAAGCGAACGAGGAGAATCGAGAGTATCTGCGCACCAAGGCCAATCGCCTCGGCCATCAAATGGACTTGGGAACCGGGGCATGATCCGCGTCGTGGAGGGCTCGAAGTCCGGTGCCGGGTTGCATATCGGCATCGCCGTAGCTAGTTGGAACCAGGGAGTGACCGATCGCCTGCTCCAGGGTGCGGTTGACCGCCTTCAGGAGATGGAGGTCACCGAGATCACGATTCTGCGAGTGCCCGGTGCCCTGGAATTGCCGGTTGCCGCCAAGAGTCTGATCGCGAATGGCTGTGACGCCGCTATTGCAATCGGCACCGTGGTGAAAGGAGACACCGACCATTACGAGATAGTGGTCCGCGAATCCACCGCTGGGATAGCTGCGGTCGCGCTGGAGAACGGGGTCCCGGTGGCCAATGCCATCCTTGCCGTTCACGACTACGGGCAGGCGCTGGAACGGGCCGGCGATGGCGCAGCGAACAAGGGCGCCGAGGCCGCGGAGGCAGCCATCCTCAGCGCCACTGCGATTCGAGACCTGAGCGGAGCCTGACATCGGGCTGGTGATAGGGCAATCCCGGCTGGTATCCTCTCAGGGACAACTGAACGCAAGAGCGGAAGCTGCTGCTTCCCCACCCGGCCGCCCGATCGACGACGACAGAGGCGAGTCGAGGTCCACGACACCGGCCTTGCCGGCCATGAGCAGCAAGTTTTCGCTTGCTGCTTTCTCATTTGCACTCAACAGGAGGTAACAGCATCACCAACGAGCTCCGCGTGAACGGCGCGATTAGAGCGAAAGAGGTGCGAGTAGTCGCACCCGATGGCTCCCAGGTCGGGGTCAAGAAGCTCGACGAGGCCCTTTGGCTAGCCGAGCAACTCGATCTGGATCTCGTCGAAGTGGCACCCAACGCCAAACCGCCGGTGTGCCGCCTGATGGATTACGGGAAGTACAAGTACGAGTTATCCGTCAAGCAGCGCGAGGCTCGAAAGAAGCAAACTCGAACCACGATCAAGGAGCTCCGCATGAAAGTGCGGATCGGTGATCACGACTTCGACATCACCAAGCGAAAGGCCAAGGACTTCCTGGCCGACGGGGACAAGGTCAAAGTGACCATTCGTTTCCGGGGCAGAGAGCAGGAACGACCCGCATTCGGGAAAGACCTCCTCGACCGTCTCGCTGAGGAGTTACTAGATGTCAGTGTCGTGGAGCAGGTTCCCAAAATCGAGGGTCGGAGCATGACGATGGTGCTGGCGCCGGCGAAGAAGGCAAGAGCCGCAGCCGAGAGCAGCGAAGAGAATTAACCAAAACAGGAGGACGCTGTGCCAAAGATGAAGACCCACAGCGGAGCCAAGAAACGCATCAAGGTAACCGGGTCCGGCAAGCTCATGAGAGGCCAGTCAGGGCGCGGCCATCTCAAGTTGGCCAAGGGCAAGCACGTTTTTCGCCGCAGGGCAGGAGAGGTCGAGCTCGCTCCCGGGGATGCCAAAACTGCCAAGAAGCTGCTCGGTCGCTGAGGATCCAGGAGGTATGAGATGGCACGTGTAAAACGCGCGGTTCACGCCAAGAAGTCGCACAAGAAGGTCCTCGACCGCGCCAAGGGCTACAAGGGCTCCCGGAGCCGGCGGTACCGCACCGCCAATGAGCAGGTCATGCATGCGATGCAGGACGCCTATCGCGACCGCCGCGCTCGCAAGGGTGAGTTCCGCCGCCTCTGGATCGCCCGGATCAATGCTGCGGCACGTCAGAACGGGACCACTTACAACCAGTTGATCGCCGGTTTGAAAGCCAACGACATCGAGGTCGATCGCAAGATGCTCGCCGAGATGGCCGTGAACGACCCGGGTGCCTTCGCCCAACTTGTTGAGGCTTCCAAGCAGGGCTAGCGGCCCCCAAGCAGGCGAAAGTGATGCCGGTCCGCAACCACAAGAACCGCTCGGTGGTGGAGGCGGCCCGGCTTCATCGCGCCAGGGAGCGCCGGGACCGCAGCCAAGCCCTCATCGAAGGCCCGCACCTTCTCCAAGAGGCTCTCTCTGCCGGGTTCGAGCCGTCGCTTGTCTTTGCCCTCGAAGGTGATCGAGCAACGGCAGACTTGTCGGAATCACGTGGCTTCGAGCTTGTCTTGGTCGATGAGGGCGGATTGGCCCGGGTGGCCGGGACCAAGAGCCCGCGCGGTCCGGTGGCAGTCATCAACATCCCGTCCCAACCGTCTCTGGGCTCCAAGCATGTGCTCGTGGCCTGGGGAGTCGGCGATCCGGGCAATGTCGGAACCATGATCCGAACCGCAGCCGGGTTCGGTTGGTCGTTCGCCTACACCGACGGCACGGCCGACCCATGGGCGTCAAAGGTGCTTCGAGCTGGGGCGGGAGCACATTTTCGGACTGGAGCAGTGGCTGTTGAGTCCCTGGACGAGATACATCAGTTGGGCTATCAGACTCTGGCCACGGTGGTCGCCGGTGGGGAGGAACCTTCGAGCCTGGAGGATGCCCGGTATGCGGTATTGATCGGGGACGAAGCGTCAGGTCTCCCGGAAGCGGTGGTGACCGGCGCTTCCTCCCGGGTCACTATTTCGATGCCAGGAGGCTTCGAGAGTCTCAACGCTGCAATGGCAGCCGGCATCATCGTCTATGAGTTGTCCAAGCACCAAGTACTTGGTACTAAGTACGGGGAGCGCCAGCGACCCCTCTAACCTGCCGCCCACATGGATGTGATCGCGGAGCTGGAAAATGCTCTTTCCGGAGCCGCCGCCAGAGTCGACGGCGCAGGGTCCGTCGAAGAGCTGGAAACGGTCGAGAGCTCGCTTCTCGGCAAGAGCTCAGCCGTCGGAGCGGTGCGACGCGCCATGGGGGGTCTGGAGCCTGCTCAACGACCCGTCGTAGGCGCCCGGCTCAACGAGGTCACGTCTGAAATCGAAAGTCTGGTCGCCCGACGGCGTGTCGCCCTCTCGATTCTCGATGAGCAGCATCGTCTGACCGGTGATCGCATAGATGTCACCCTGGAGGCGGTCAACTTCCCTCGTGGATCGCTGCATCTGATCCAACAGACCATCGACGAGGTCGTCGACATCTTCGTTGGCCTCGGATACCTGACCACTTCCGGCCCCGAAGCCGAGCTCGGTTGGTACAACTTCGATGCGCTCAACACGCCGCCCACACATCCGAGCCGACTCGAGTCAGACACCATGTATCTGGACTATGGGGATCCGGCCGATGAGCTGTTGTTGCGCACGCAGACCTCACCTAGCCAGGTCCGCTGGATGCAGCAGAACCCACCTCCGGTGTACGTGGTAGTGCCGGGGAAGGTCTATCGCACCGACACCATCGACGCCTCGCATCTGCCGGTGTTCCACCAGATCGAAGGGTTGGCCGTCGACGACTCCATCACCTTCTCCGATCTCAAGGGGACGCTGACCCACTTCGCCAAGGAGTTCTTTGGCTCCCGGACCACGATTCGCCTCCGCCCTCACTTCTTCCCGTTCACCGAGCCCAGCGCCGAGCTCGATGTCTCCTGTTTCGCCTGCGACGGTGGCGAGTCATGGTGCCGGGTGTGTGGGGGAGCGGGGTACCTGGAGATGCTCGGTTGCGGGATGGTCGATCCCAACGTCTTCGAAGCCGTGGGTTACGACCCCTCCAGGTTGTCCGGTTTTGCCTTCGGAATGGGTGTCGAGCGTCTCGCCATGGTCCGGCACGGAATCAACAACATCCGGCACTTCATAGACAACGACCTGCGCTTTCTGAGGCAGTTCTCGTGAAGGTCCCGCTCCGCTGGCTCTCCGAGTTCATCACCCTTCCCGAGCTCTCACCCGCCGAGCTGTCCGACATATTTGCCATGGTCGGGCACGAGGTGGAGGGCGTCGAACTGCTCGAAGCCGGTTGGTCTGGCGTCGTTGTGGGTCAGGTGGTCGACATCGACGCCCATCCGGATGCCGACAAGATCAGGGTGTGCCAGGTGGATGTCGGTGAAGGCCCCGAGCAGATCATCTGCGGCGCCTGGAACTTCGAGAGCGGGGCATACGTCGCCGTGGCCCGGCCCGGGGCGGTTCTTCCCGGAGGGTTCGAGATCGGTCGCCGGACGATTCGCGGCGTTGACTCAAACGGGATGATTTGCTCGGATCGCGAGCTCGGGCTCGGGGATGACCACACGGGGATCCTGGTTCTTGATGGCGAGCCGGACCTTGGAATCGAATTCTCGGAGTTGGTCGAGCTTCCCGATGTCGTATTCGATATCACCGTCACACCGAATCGCCCCGACGCAATGTCCCTCCGGGGGATAGCTCGCGACCTCGGCGCCTACCTCGACCTTCCACATCTGACGCCGGAGCGTGAGCTGAAAACCGTCCCCGGGGCAACCGCCATTGAGATCGAGCTGGGTGACCCTATGGGATGTCGAAGGTTCACTGCGCGCGAGATCCGTGGAGTCACGATTGGGAAGTCGCCTTTGTGGGTGAGACACCGTCTGGCGAAGGCGGGGATGAGGGCCATTTCCAACGTGGTCGACGTGACCAACTACGTCATGTTGGAGCTGGGTCACCCGCTCCATTCCTTTGACGCCGATTCGATCGTCGGAGACCACCTGATCGTCAAGCGAGCAGTGGCCGGTGAGCAGTTAGTCACACTCGATGATGAAACGCGGATGCTCAGCGTCGAGGACTTGATCATCTACGACGACGAGGGGCCGACTTCGATGTCGGGGACCATGGGAGGCGCTCGTTCCGAGGTGTCCAACTCAACGGTCAATGTTCTGATGGAGGCTGCCTCGTGGGACCCGCCGACGATCATGTATATGTCACGTCGGCACAACCTCCGTTCGGAGGCATCGACCCGCTTCGAACGGGGTGTCGACCCCAACCTCGCCGACGAGGCGAATCGCCGGGCAACCGCCATGGTTGCCGAACTGGCGGGCGGCAAGGTGCCTGAGGTTGCTGTCGACGTCGTAGGCACTGTCGTTGAGCCGGTGACAATTCAACTCGAACTCTCCGAAGTGACCCGCCTGCTCGGGCCCGGGTTCACGCGCGAGGAGGTGGGTGCGATCCTGAGTCGGCTCGGGATGGGCGTCGAAGGTGAAGACCCGATGACGGTCGTGGCACCGACGTTCCGGCCCGATGTCACCCGTCCTGCCGATCTCGTTGAAGAGGTCGCCCGAATCCACGGCTTCGACAAGTTTGACGCGACATTGCCCACCGGCCCGGCCGGGGGGCTCACACCCGAGCAGAAGCGGCTGCGGGCTCTGCACCGGTCCCTGGTGGGGATCGGCATCAGTCAGGCGGTGACCTTGCCATTTGTCGGCGAGGAAGATGTGCTGCAGTTTGGGGTGTCCCTCGGTGACGTGCTCCGGGTGAAGAATCCGCTGCGGGACGAAGAGGGGAGGTTGAGGCCGACCATGCTGCCCAGCCTGCTCAACGCAGTCCGTTTCAACCTCTCACACGGGGCATCGTCGGTGGCCCTGTTCGAGACCGGCGGCGTATTCGCGGCCAGACCTGCAATCGAAGACCCGAGGCTCCCGCAGCAAGTCGATCGTTTGGCCTGGGTGGCGGTAGGGCCGATTGGCGCGGCGACGCTCGATGATCCTGGCCTCGATGCCGACGGGCGCATCTCCCTGGGAATCCTGCGCCATGTCGCCCAGGCTCTTGGCCTCGATGGAATCGGCCTCAGGGCCGCAACCCCGCCCGGATATCATCCGGGGCGAACTGCGGAGGTCACTCTGAACGAGACCCCGATCGGGTACGTCGGTGAGTTGAGCCCCGCCGTGGCCGTGGCATATGAGATCCCGGGCCGCGTCGCGGTGGCCGAGCTCGACCTGGATCCTCTGTTGGCTCCGCTGGGCTTGGTGCAGTCCGAGTCGCCATCGGTGTACCCACCGGTCGACTTTGACCTCTCGTTCCTTGTGTCCGATTCGATCCCGGTGTCCTCAGTGCTGGCATCGACCGTTGGTGCGGGCGAGGGCATGGTGGAGTCGGCGCGAGTCTTCGACGAGTTCCGGGGCCCCGGGATCCCCGATGGGTCGCGGGCGTTGGCCATTCGCTACCGGCTCCGAGCACCGGACCGCACCCTCACCAACGAGGAAGTGTCACCGGTGCGAGAGGCGATGATCGAGAGGGCCGCCGCCGTCGGCGCGCAACTCCGCGGGGCCTGAGCCATTGCAGTGGATCTAGTCGCACAACTCGCCGGGCCACCGGAGGTAGCCGCCCCCCGGTTGCTCGGGGCCGTGCTCGTCTCGACGATCGGATCGTCTTCTGTCGCGGTGAGGGTCAACGAGGTCGAGGCCTACCGGGGCCAAGATGACCCGGCATCGCATGCCTTCAGAGGCCCCACCGCTCGCAATGGGTCGATGTTCGAGCGCCCGGGCACGCTCTATGTGTATCGGTCCTATGGGTTGCATTGGTGTGCCAACGTATCGGCTGGCCCGGAAGGCACCGGGTGGGCGATTCTCTTCCGGGGAGGGGAGGTCGTCGACGGTGTCGGGACCGCACGGGCTCGGCGGGGCCGTGATACCGAGTTGGCGAACGGCCCCGGCAAACTGTGCCAGGCCCTTGGAATCGACGGCTCACACGACGGGACGAATCTGTTCGACCACGATTCTCCCCTCCGCCTCGAGCCGGGCGCCCCGCCACAGCTGGTCATGGCCACACCGCGGGTCGGTATCTCCAAGGCACGTGATCTTCCCTGGCGATTCATCGCCGCCACGTCTACGGCCAACGGAGGCTGAGGCATTGGCTTGGCGTGGTTTACCCTCGCGCCGACCATGACGCCCGCCGACCAGCTTCCATACCTACTCCGCCACGCCGACAAGGTGGTCCCGGAGGACGAGCTGCTCGAGAAGCTGATCAGCGGGCGCCAGCTTCGGGTCAAACTCGGGCTCGACCCGACTGCTCCATCGGTCACGCTCGGCTGGGCCGTGGTGCTGCGAAAGTTGCGTCACTTTCAGGAGCTGGGCCATACCGCGGTCCTGATCGTTGGTGACTTCACTGCCCGGGTCGGTGACCCGTCGTTGCGGAGCGATACCCGCAAGCGCCTCACCGCCGAGGAGGTCAACGGCTACGCAGAGAACGTCCTCGGGCAATTCCGCAAGGTCCTTCTCGACGAGCACCTCGAGATTCGACGCAACTCCGAGTGGCTTGGTGCGCTCGACATGGGTGGGCTGTTGGAGCTCACCTCGGCCGCGACGGTCGCCCAGATGTTGGAGCGCTCCGATTTTGCCAACCGCTACCAGGAGGGGAGCCCGATATCGGTGATGGAGTTCCTTTACCCGCTTCTCCAAGGATATGACTCGGTGGCTGTGGAAGCCGATGTCGAATTGGGTGGGAGCGACCAACTCTGGAACCTGATGATGGGGAGGGTGGTTCAAGAGCGCTACGGCCAGGAGCCACAGGTGGCGCTGACCATGCCGCTATTGGTGGGAACCGACGGCTCCAAGAAGATGTCCCAGTCGATCGGTAACTACATCGGCGTCGAGGACTCGCCATCCGACATGTTCGGCAAAACGATGAGCATCCCCGATCAGGTGATGCCGGAATGGTTCCGACTGGCCGCCGACTTCGATCCCGGTGATGTCGAGCGCATCGAATCGGGTCTGGCCTCAGGCGAGCTCCACCCCGGTGAGGTGAAGCGCCAACTGGCTCGCGCCGTCACCGCTCTCTATTGGGGCGACGAAGCAGCTGCCGAGGCGGAGGTCGGATTCGACCAGGTCTTCCGCGATCGCGGGATCCCCGACGACATCGAGGAGTTCTCTCTGCCGGCGGGCAACAATGTGCAGATGTCCGCCCTGGTGCGGGAGGTCTCAGGGGAGTCCGGCTCGGAGGCCCGTCGGCTCCTGGCGCAGGGGGCGGTCCGACTCGACGGTGAGGTCGTGGCCGATGGCGAGATGGCTCGAGAGGCCCTTGTGGGGCGGGTTCTCAAGGTGGGCAAGCGACGCTTTGTCCGCCTCTCTGAATGAACTTGACTAGATTTCTGAGGTCGGTACTATTCGACGTTCGGCCCGGGATTCACTTCCCGGGTCCCCCACCACCCGGTGAGGGACTTGTCTCGCGTTCAACGCGATTGACGTATGTATCGGGGCAGCGATTTGGTCGCCGGCCTGCCTGACACCCGGTGTGGGAGCTTTGGGCTCCTTGACAACTGAACAATGTGCCAAAAGCCAGCAACCGCTTGCCATCAGGTCGATTCGTCGGCTTCGGTGGTAGGCATTGCAGCAATCGAAGCTCTCGGATCTCTCACAGATCCGAGACCCAATTGCAAACTCATAACTGACAGGATTGGGCATCGTCTTCGGACGAATCCCCTGAATGTACGTTGGAGAGTTTGATCCTGGCTCAGGACGAACGCTGGCGGCGCGCCTAATGCATGCAAGTCGAGCGACGCATATTGGAGGGGTAACCCACCGATATGACGGAGCGGCGAACGGGTGAGTAACACGTGAGCAACCTGCCCCACAGATCGGGATAGCCCAGGGAAACTTGGATTAATACCGGATACCCTCTAGGAACCACATGGCTCTTCGAGGAAATGCCTTTACGCTGTGGGATGGGCTCGCGGCTTATCAGCTTGTTGGTGGGGTAACGGCCTACCAAGGCATCGACGAGTAGCTGGTCTGAGAGGACGATCAGCCACACTGGGACTGAGACACGGCCCAGACTCTTACGGGAGGCAGCAGCAGGGAATCTTGCGCAATGGGCGAAAGCCTGACGCAGCGACGCCGCGTGGGGGATGAAGGCCTTCGGGTTGTAAACCCCTTTCAGGAGGGACGAAATTGACGGTACCTCCAAAAGAAGCCCCGGCCAACTACGTGCCAGCAGCCGCGGTAATACGTAGGGGGCGAGCGTTGTCCGGAATCATTGGGCGTAAAGAGCTCGTAGGCGGTTCAGCAAGTCGTTTGTGAAAGTCCGAGGCTCAACCTCGGAATTGCAGTCGAAACTGCTGTGACTCGAGTCCGGTAGAGGAGAATGGAATTCCCGGTGTAGCGGTGAAATGCGCAGATATCGGGAGGAACACCAGTAGCGAAGGCGGTTCTCTGGGCCGGTACTGACGCTGAGGAGCGAAAGCGTGGGGAGCAAACAGGATTAGATACCCTGGTAGTCCACGCTGTAAACGTTGGACACTAGGTGTGGCGGTCTGATCAACGACTGCCGTGCCGAAGCTAACGCATTAAGTGTCCCGCCTGGGGAGTACGGCCGCAAGGCTAAAACTCAAAGGAATTGACGGGTCCCCGCACAAGCGGCGGAGCATGCGGCTTAATTCGATGCAACCCGAAGAACCTTACCTGGGTTTGACATCATGGGAAAAGCCGTGGAAACACGGTGTCCGAAAGGGCCCATGACAGGTGGTGCATGGCTGTCGTCAGCTCGTGTCGTGAGATGTTGGGTTAAGTCCCGCAACGAGCGCAACCCTTGTCCTATGTTGCCAGCGGTTCGGCCGGGGACTCATAGGAGACTGCCGGGGATAACTCGGAGGAAGGTGAGGACGACGTCAAGTCATCATGCCCCTTATATCCAGGGCTGCACGCATGCTACAATGGTCGGTACAACGGGCAGCGATCCTGCGAAGGTGAGCGAATCCCACAAAGCCGGCCTCAGTTCGGATTGGAGTCTGCAACTCGACTCCATGAAGTCGGAGTCGCTAGTAATCGTGGATCAGCAAAGCCGCGGTGAATGCGTTCTCGGGGATTGTACACACCGCCCGTCAAGTCACGAAAGTCGGCAACACCCGAAGTCAGTGGCCTAACCCTTTTAGGGAGGGAGCTGCCGAAGGTGGGGTCGGTAATTGGGACTAAGTCGTAACAAGGTAGCCGTACGGGAACGTGCGGCTGGATCACCTCCTTTCTAAGGAGCATCAAAGAAACCGGCTTGATTGTCCGGTTTCCAGCTTCTAGTTGATCTGCTGGCTATTCGCTTCAAACTTCGAAGTCCACCAGGGGTGGAACAAGCAAGCTCAAACCGTTCGCGGTGGGAGAAGCTTGGATGAGCTCTTTGAGACTTCGGACCACAGATCGGGCACATTGTTCAGTTGTGAAGGAGTTCATGACCTATCGAGGTCGAACGCCTTCACTGGCAACTTGAGAACTGCATAGCGAGCACGTTGTCTTGGATTCTCTTATATCCAAGCTACTAAGAGTCAACGGTGAATGCCTTGGCGCTAGAAGCCGATGAAGGACGTGGCAGGCTGCGAAAAGCCTCGGGAAGCTGTCAAGCAAGCGTCGATCCGAGGATGTCCGAATGGGGAAACCCGGCTGGGGTCATGCCCAGTCACTCTGGTCTGAATATATAGGGCCAGGTGAGGTAACCAGGGGAACTGAAACATCTCAGTACTCTGAGGAAAAGAAAGCAAAAGCGACTCCCTGAGTAGTGGCGAGCGAAACGGGATCAGCCTAAACCTATGCAGTGTAATAACCCGGTGGTGTTGCTGTATTGGTGTCGTGGGACACTATGTCTCGGTGCACCGGCATCGAGCTGAAGTTACAAAGTTGGCGGTTAGTCGAACCCAGATGGAAAGCTGGGCCGCAGAAGGTAACAGCCCTTTAGACGAAAACCGACCAGCCTTCAGATTGGTGTTCCCAAGTATCACGGAGGATATTCCGTGTGAATCTGCGAGTACCACCTCGTAAGGCTAAGTACTTCCTAGCGACCGATAGCGGACAAGTACCGTGAGGGAAAGGTGAAAAGAACCCCGGCGAGGGGAGTGAAATAGTACCTGAAACCGTTGACTTACAAGCAGTAGGAGGGATCTTCGGATCCTGACTGCCTGCCTTTTGAAGAATGAGCCGGCGAGTTACCGGTATGTGGCAAGATTAAGGTGTGAACCGTAGTCGAAGCGAAAGCGAGTCTTAATAGGGCGCCTAGTCGCATGCCGTAGACCCGAAGCCGAGTGATCTATCCATGGGCAGGGTGAAGCGAGGGTAAGACCTCGTGAAGGCCCGAACCCACCAAGGTTGAAAACTTGGGGGATGACCTGTGGATAGGGGTGAAAGGCCAAACAAACTCGGCGATAGCTGGTTCTCCCCGAAATAGCTTTAGGGCTAGCGTCGTACGTTCCGTATTGGGGGTAGAGCACTGATTGGACTAGGGGGCCTACAAGCTTACCGAATTCAGTCAAACTCCGAATCTCAATACGCCAAGTACGGCAGTCAGACTACGTGGGATGAGCTTCGTGGTCGAAAGGGAAACAGCCCAGATCGTCAGCTAAGGCCCCCAAGTGTGTACTAAGTGGGAAACGATGTGGAGTTGCTCAAACAGCCAGTATGTTGGCTTAGAAGCAGCCACCATTTAAAGAGTGCGTAACAGCTCACTGGTCGAGTGATTCTGCGCGGAAGATGTAACGGGGCTCAAGTACACCGCCGAAGCTACGGGATCCAGCTTTTGCTGGATCGGTAGGGGAGCGTCGTGTTGCCAGCGAAGCGGCGGCGGAAGCCAGCCGTGGAGGCTACACGAGTGCGAATGCCGGCATGAGTAGCGAATGAAGAGTGAGAATCTCTTCCGCCGAATGTCCAAGGGTTCCTGGGGAAGGTTCGTCCGCCCAGGGTAAGTCGGGACCTAAGGCGAGGCCGAGAGGCGTAGTCGATGGACGACCGGTTGATATTCCGGTACCACCGTGAGTGCGCCCAGGCCGAATCTGGTTTGCTAAGGAAAGCCCTTCGGGGCCTACCGACCCAGCTAGTACTAGGTCAGCGATGGAGTGACGGGGAAGGCTAAACGGACCCGGGCGATGGTTGTTCCCGGGGTAAGCGTGTGGGCGAGGTCTAGGCAAATCCGGACCTCATAAAGCCGAGACGTGATGCCGAGCCGATTCAGGCGAAGCCGTTGATGCCATACCTCCAAGAAAAGCTTCTAGCGAGCACTCAAGGTGCCCGTACCCCAAACCGACACAGGTGGACAGGTAGAGAATACCAAGGCGAGCGAGTTAACTCTGGTTAAGGAATTCGGCAAAATAGCTCCGTAACTTCGGGAGAAGGAGCGCCCCGGTAAGGTGAAGGACTTCGCGTCCTGAGCTTGAGGGGGCCGCAGTGACCAGACCCAAGCGACTGTTTACCAAAAACACAGCAGCGTGCGAAGTCGCAAGACGATGTATACGCTGTGACGCCTGCCCGGTGCTGGAAGGTTAAGTGGATAGGTTAGCTTCGGCGAAGCTTTGAAACTAAGCCCCAGTAAACGGCGGCCGTAAACTAAGTTGCGGCTCCGAGAGGGTAACTTCTCGGATCAAACCTTGCTATATGCTGGAAACACCGTATGTATCTAGCGGTACTCGTTTGTGTCACAGCCCTTTCGTAGGGTTGGAGCATGGACAGTGACAAACCGACTAGTGCGGTCAATCAGCAGGAAAGGCCCACTCATTTGAGTTGGCTGGACCGAACCCCGAACGATCTCGGCCACTACGTGGCGGGGTTCGTCGACGGAGAGGGAAGCTTCAATGTCCCTATCCGTCGAGAACGAGATCGAACGATGCCGTTGAGAGTCGGCCTCTCGTTCAACGTGTCCCAGATCGGACGTGAGCTCCCCGAATTGCTTCAGGGGGTGTTCGGTTGTGGGACCGTGAGAGGACGAAGAGATGGTGTCGTGTATTTCGAGGTCACCAAACCTGACGACCTAACGGAACGGGTCTTCCCGTTCTTCGAGCGCTTTGAGCTCAGAGGTCCGAAGGTGAACGACCTGGCTGTGTTCAGAAGGATCACAGCACACGTCCAGTCAGGCGACCATCTGTCGCCGGCCGGTCTCAGAAGGATCGTCGAGCTTCGAAGCCCCATGAACAGGGGAGGGAAGCGGAGACGGACCGACGAAGAGATCGGTGTACTACTCGAGGAGTGGGAATCCTCAGAGGCCATACGCAAGGCTCCCTGGTCGAAGCCCAGGGATGAAGATATGGTCCATGCCTCATGGCGACATGGGGAAGTACATGAACTATAACGGTTATTACCTAACTGGCCGTGGGTAAACTTTGCTATATGCTGGAACATCCGAGTATCCGACGGTACTCGTTCATGTCACACCCTCCTCGTAGGGTCGAAACATGGGCAGTGAAAATCCGATCGGTGCGGACAATCAGCAGGAAACCAGACTCAGTGCACTCGATCCAAGGTGGGTCGTTGGGTTCGTAGACGGTGAAGGATGCTTTTCGGTATCCATCCACCGAAACGACCTGGCGAGAAGGACCGGCGGCTGGCAAGTCCAGCCTACGTTCCAGGTGTCACAACACCGAGACCACCGGGACATCCTCGAGGAGCTAGCTGTCTTTTTCGATTGCGGGAACGTGCGATCGAAAGGTCCGGCGAGCTCGGTGGATGTCTACGTAGTGCACAGCACGATTCAACTCGTGGAACGGGTCATCCCGTTCTTCGAATCGAACGAGCTGAGAGTGAAACGAGATGACTTCGATCAATTCGCCCACATTGTGCGGGCGGTTCGATCCAGAAGCCATCATCGTCCTGAGATCTTCGAAGACGTCGTCCGGCGCGCCTACTCGATGAATGCGAGAGGCAAGCAGAGGGCACGAACAATCGACGAGGTTCTCCTGGGATCCTCAGAGACTGCACGCAAAGCATCGTTGAATGGATCAGCGGTGAAGATACAGTCCGATCCTCATGGCGACATGGGGAGTCAGACAGAAATGTTCTGACCACTCACATGGAAATGTGAGGAGTAACAAGAATGCCTAAGGTAGCGAAATTCCTTGTCGGGTAAGTTCCGACCTGCACGAATGGCGTAACGACTTGGGTACTGTCTCAACCAGAGACTCGGCGAAATTGCAGTGTGAGTAAAGATGCTCACTACCTGCGGCAGGACGGAAAGACCCCGGAACCTTTACTGTAGCTTGACATTGGTGTCTGGCATGTGATGTGCAGGATAGGTGGGAGGCTTTGAAGCGGAGGCGCTAGCTTTCGTGGAGCCAACCTTGAAATACCACCCTTCTCATGACGGCCATCTAACTTCGGTCCGTAATCCGGATCAGGGACAGTGTCTGGCAGGCAGTTTCACTGGGGCGGTGGCCTCCTAAAGAGTAACGGAGGCGCCCAAAGGTTCTCTCAGTCTGGTCGGCAATCAGACGACGAGTGTAAATGCACAAGAGAGCTTGACTGCGAGACCTACAAGTCGAGCAGGGACGAAAGTCGGGATTAGTGATCCCATGGTGGCACGTGGGTGCGCCATGGCTCAACGGCTAAAAGGTACTCCGGGGATAACAGGCTTATACCCCCCAAGAGTCCATATCGACGGGGGTGTTTGGCACCTCGATGTCGGCTCGTCGCATCCTGGGGCTGGAGCAGGTCCCAAGGGTCGGGCTGTTCGCCCGTTAAAGCGGCACGCGAGCTGGGTTCAGAACGTCGTGAGACAGTGGACATAAATGCTGTCTATAAATTCGGCCATATGCTGGAAAACCCGAGTATCCGACGGTACTAGTTCTTGTCAGACCCTCTTCGTAGGGTCGGGACATGAGCAGTGACAAACCGATCGGTGCGGATGATCAGCAGGGAAGGCTGGAGTCCTACCTCAGTGGATTCGCCGATGGAGAAGGTTCGTTCTCGGTTGGAGTCACGCGACGACTCGACCTTCAGAACGGATTCCAACTCGTTCCTGAGTTCCGAGTGAGCCAAAACGGAGAGCGAGCAACTGTGTTGTCGCTCTACCGGGAGGTCCTCGGATGCGGTTCCATTCGACAGAACGATAGAAATCGACTGTCCGATCGAACCCTGGTCTTCGTCGTGAGACGCAGATCAGACCTCTTGGAACGAGTGATTCCCTTCTTCATACGCAATCCACTTCTCTCCGAGAAGAAGTTCACCTTCGATAAGTTCGCCACCATCGTCACTCAGATGGAGGCCGGCACGCATCTCACCCGCTCGGGGTTCGAGCGACTGGTGCGACTGGCCTTCGAGATGAACGGTGATGGCCGATATCGAAGATGGGCTCTCGGCGAGGTGATAGGAATCCAGAACCCTCAGAGACTGTACGCCGGACACTCCGGACAACCGGAGTGAAGATACAGTCCGAGCTGCATGGCGACATGCAGAGCCAGGCAGAAATGATCTGGCCTTCACCCACCCGAAGTGGGAAGAAGTAACAAAACTGTCGGTCCCTATCCGCCGCAGGCGTAGGAAGTTTGAGAGGAGCTGCCCCTAGTACGAGAGGACCGGGGTGGACGTACCTCTGGTGTGCGAGTTGTACTGCCAAGTGCACGGCTCGTTGGCTATGTACGGACGGGATAAGCGCTGAAGGCATCTAAGTGCGAAGCCCACCTCGAGATGAGACTTCCCACCGGGTAACCGGTTAAGGCCCCTGGTAGAAGACCAGGTTGATAGGCCGGACGTGTAAGCGCAGTAATGCGTTCAGCGGACCGGTACTAATAGGCCGAGGGCTTGGATTTGAATCCACAGATACGTGCTCGCTATGGAGTGCTCGGGTTGCCGAGTCACTCGAAGATTTGTCCGGTGGCTACAGCGTCGAGGCACCACCCGTTCCCATTCCGAACACGGAAGTGAAACTCGACAGCGCCGATGGTACTTGGGGAGCAATCCCCTGGGAGAGTAGGTCACCGCCGGGCAATTAACGTCGAGGGGCTGCCGACTAGCGTTGGCGGCCCCTCTTTTCTTGACATGGGAGCCCCGTGAGCAGTCGATCCAACCAGCACAGATCCAAGGGTCGCGACGAGGGACGGCGTCAGGATCCACGTGATCGGCGGCATCACACCGTCACCACGGTGGCGTCCGGCCAACTCCCGAAATGGGTCCGTGAAGAGATCCTGCGCTCGACCCCAAAGGATCGAAGAGAGCCGGCTCTCATCGAGTTGGGCAAGGCCATCGACCATTTCGCAGACGAGCGCTACGCGGCGGCCCTGCCGCATCTCCGGGAGGCGAAGAAGCTGGCCCCGCGATCCTCAACGGTGCGCGAGCTCTACGGCCTCTCCGCCTACCGCACCGGGAAATGGGAGGAGGGGCTGCGTGAGTTGCGCACCTTCCGCCGGATCACTGGAGATGTGATCCACATGCCTGTCGAGATGGATTGTCTGCGGGCGATGGGGAAGAAGACGGACGTCGTGAAGACCTGGGACCGGATCCAGGACCTCGAGCCGTCGCCGACCGTCTCCCACGAGGCTCGGGTCGTCTACGCCTCGTTCCTCCTCGACGAGGGTCGGGCCCGTGACGCCTGGGCAATCATCAAGCCGGGCCGGCTGGTCGCCACCCCTTCGCCCGGAGAGACCCGTCGTTGGTACGTCGCTGCCCGGGTGGCTCTGGCCGCGGGGGACAAGGATGCCGCCCGCCGCCTGGTAGCCGCCCTCGACGAGCAGGAGATCGACTTCGAAGGGATCGACCAGCTCCGCGAGGCGCTCGCCTGACGACCCCGTAGAAATCTGTCGGGCCCCCGCGACAAGATCACGACTGTCCGCACTTCCCTGACCGATGGAATGGGGGAGTGTCATGGATCTCAATCTGATCGTCCTTTGTGGCCGGCTCGCGGTCCCGCCGGAGATCAAAGTCTTCGAGTCGGGTACCAGGCTGGTCCGCTACCTGGTGACGGTCCGCAGCGAGGAGCCGCGGAGACGTGTCGATGTGATCCCGGTAACGATGTGGGACCCGCCTCAGGATCTCATCGAAGAGCCCGTGGAGACCGGCCGCCGCATCTGGGTGTGTGGCTCGGTGCAGCGCCGCTTCTGGGAGGCACCGGACGGTCGGCGGAGTCGCATCGAGGTGGTCGCCGAGCAGGTCACCATCAAGGACGTCGATGAGCTGGAGCCGGTTCAGGTTTGAGCATGGGCGAGCACTGATTTGGAGGTTCTGCTGGGCGATACCCTGACCTGAATCGTGCGCGCACTGCTCACCCCGAAGTGGTTGGCTGCCCACATCGTGGTGTTGGTGGTCTCTGTGGCGTTCGTGAGCCTCGGAATGTGGCAACTCCGCCGACTGGAGGAGCGGAGGCTGATGAACGCGGTGGGGGAGTCGAGGTTCGAGGCCCAGCCGGTGGACGCCCTCGCGCTGGTATCAGAAGCGGGCGGAGACCTTGACTCCCTCGATCACCACCGGGCGGTGGCGACGGGCACATTCATGCCTGAAAACGAGGTGTTGATCCGGAGTCAGGTCTACCGCGAGGTTGCTGGATTCGATGTGATCACCCCGCTCTTGGCTGAGGACGGCACAGCGATTTTGGTGAATAGGGGTTGGGTGCCGTTGGAGATGGATCAGGTGCCCGCCACCTCGGCGCCGCCACCCGCAGGCGTGGTGACAGTCGAGGGCTGGCTGGCTCCGACCCAGGAGCGGAAGGCACTCGGACCCGCCGACCCCGAGACCGGGCAACTGACGACCATGAATCGGGTCGACATCGATCGGATCCAGGAACAGGTTCCGTTTCCGTTGCTGCCCATGTACCTGATCGAACTGGGGGAGGCGGGGGAGCAGAGCTCCGCACTTCCCGTAAACATCTCAGCCCCGACGTTCGACGATGAAGGGCCTCATCTCGCCTACGCCATCCAGTGGTTCTCCTTCCTCGCCATCGGCCTCATCGGCTACGGCTTCCTGATCAGGAAGTCATTGCGAGGCTCAGGCTGAAGCGGGGAGAAGTGCCAGGTCGTCGACGACCTCGGCCCCGTCGATGAGGAGGAATTGCCTGGGGTCGAGTTTGATCTTCGCTGTGCGCGATCCCGCCCCGATGATCACCCATTCGGGAGCCATCACCCGACTGTCGATCCATATCGGAATGTCGCTCGGCAGTCCGAACACGGTGACACCACCGATCTCCATCCCGGTCAATTCCCTGGTCTGCTCGGGGGAGGCGAAGCTGGCCTTGCGAACCCCGAGGCGGTGCCGAACCAACCCATTTACGTCGAGGCGGGTCGTGGCCAGGACCAGGCAGGCTGCGACATGGCCCTCTGGTTTCCTGGAGGCGACAAGGATCGTGTTCGCCGAGCGATCCATGGGCACGTCGTAGGCGGCGCAGAACTGAGCGGTATCGGCAAGGTCGAGGATCGCAGGCCAGGGTCTCATATCTGACGGAGCTCGCATTCAGGGCGGCGATCACGGTCGGATCAGCTGGCATGGCGGGGGAGAGTAGGGAAATTCTCGCAGCCCTCCGCTCCGAGGTGCCAGAGTTGGATCATGAGCGATTACGAAACCGACACCTACGGGCAGCGCTGGGCTCCCTTCTATGACTCGATCTACGACGAGATCGACAACGCGACCATTTCCTTCCTGCGGGCCCTGGCCGGCACGCCACCTCGTGCCCTCGAGTTGGCGATCGGCTCGGGGAGAGTGGCGTTGCCACTAGCGGAAGCAGGCGTCGCCGTCACCGGCATCGACATCTCCGAAGAGATGGTTGCCCTGCTGCGGGCAAAGCCCGGCGCCGACCGGATTCAGGTCGTGATGGGGGATTTCGCCGATGTGGCCGTAGAAGAGCAGTTCCCGCTCGTCTACCTGACGTTCAACACCCTGTTTGCCCTCCTCGACCAGGCCCGTCAGGTGGAGTGCTTCCGGAACGTGGCCCGCGCTCTGGAGCCTGGGGGCCGATTCGTTCTTGACACCTTCCTGCCCGACCTGAGCCGGTACGACCATCTTGGGACCCGGATGGGGGTGTCCAGCATCAGCTCCAACGAAGCCCACGCCTACGAATTGGCCATCCATGACCCCTTGGCGCAGACCGTGGTCTCACATCAGGTGCGCCGGCTCGAGGACGGGTCGACCGTTGTCTTGCCGGTGACCGTGCGTTACGCCTGGCCCTCGGAGATGGACCTCATGGGACAGCTAGTCGGCCTCGAGTTGGAGGAACGCTGGGGTTGGTACGACCGGAGGCCGTTCACCGAACGGTCGGGACAGCACGTCTCGGTCTATCGGAAATCGAAGAGTCAGGGCTGAACGTCGACGTCAGTGAGCGTGGTCATGATCGTGATCATGGTTGTGCTCGTGATCCGGGTCAGCAGCGAGCTCGGCCTCATGCGCCGCTATCTGAGCCCGCACCTCATCCATGTCCACGTCCCGCACCTGTGAGATGAGATCCTCGAGCATGTTGGGGGGAAGGGCTCCTGGCTGAGCGTAGAGCACGACCTGGTCCCGGAACACCATCAACGTCGGGATCGAGCGGATGCCAAACGCCTGGGCCAGTTCCTGCTGATCCTCGGTGTCGACCTTGGCGAACACCATGTCCGGGTTCTTCTCGGAAGCTGCCTCGAACGTCGGGGCGAATGAACGACATGGACCGCACCATTCGGCCCAGAAGTCGACGAGCACGGTGCCGTTGTCCTGGATCGTCTGATCGAACGTCTCTTTGCTGAGTGCCACTGTGGCCATCGGGAAACCTTTGTTAGTTGATTGGTCGGAGAGGAGAACACTACCGACCGCGCTTCGATTCCCATCCCCTTTGGTGTTCTTGTGGTTGGGGGTGGAGGAGTGAGGGTTTCAGGAACGGGGTTGTAGAGGAGTGGTTTGACCCATAATCTACGTTATGTCAAGTTGGCTAGTGTCCAGTAGGCCAATGGTCCCTGAGCTCGATCTCGAGATCCCCTATCCCAGATCCGGGTCTTCGCAACTGTCGGCACTGATCCCCGGGAGCGGGTTGAACACTCTGGGCTCGTCCACATATCCGGAGCCGAGATCATTGTCCTGGAAATAGGTCTGAAGGGCGTCGGCAAGGGCCCCCGATGCAGTCGTGGCATATTCGGGTGTGGCCATCATCTCGGCTTCGCTCGGGGCAGACATATAGGCAAGTTCGGATAGCACCGAGACGGTCTCGGGGATTCGCACCATCCCGTAGGAGTCCTCCCCCCTGGTGTTCATCACCATCAACACGCCGGCATCCGGCGCCGCGTGCCATTGGACACCGTGCAGAGTCGAGAGCTCTGCGACAACGTGCTCCCAGATCAACCCGCCGAGCCGACGGGATCGCTCGGAGTCGCTCTGGATGAAGATCTCGGTGCCAGGCGCCGTTGAAATTTCAGGTGTGGGCGCATTGTGATGAATCGACACCAAGATCTCAGCCCCTAGGTTGTCGGCAATCTCAGCCCGGACCGGGATGCGCACCGCGTAATTCGCAGTCCGGGTCAGGATGACCGATATTCCCCGGTCGATGAGCAACTGCTCGGTCGCCTTGGCCACTTTGAGGTTGATGTCGGCTTCCCGCAGACCGTTGGCCCCTACCGCCCCTGAGTCGATTGGCCCTCCATGGCCGGGATCGAGAACCACGTTGACATGGCCGACCGGTTCGCCATTGCCGATCGTCGCCGTGTTCCCACAAGGCGTCCGCACGATGTATCCGGTGGCACCGCGATCGACGATCGGGACGACAACTCCGTTTGGGGTGATCAGAGCTCCGGCAGAGAGCTCTTCGAAGGGTGAGGTGGTGGTCGTCGTCGTAGCTATCGAGGTCGTCGTGCTCGGCTCACTAGTGGTGGTAGTGACCACGGTGGATGATGTCGAAGTTGTTGGGTCCTCGACGTCGGCCCCGACGCAAGCAACACTCGATGCAGCAAGCAGCACTGTGAAGAGTACTCTCGAACTGTGTTTGGCCCTCTCAACGGTCCGCGTGTCGCCCTGGTTTGTGCGGCCTTCTTTGCCGGATTGGCGGCTCTGATCGCCGGATATCCGGGGGCGAGCATCGTGCTTTTCGCTGCGGTGGCGATTCATGGGCTGGGATGGCTCTATCTCTACCGACAGCAGCGGGGCTCGCGCCCCGGCTGATCAGAAGGCCAGTCCCTCCCCCACTTCCTGAGCCATAGCTTGGGCAAGAGCCGTGAGCTGTCGATACGACTCATCCGGGGACGCTCCCGTATCTCCCTGCAGATCTACATAGACCTTGATCTTGGGCTCGGTGCCTGACGGTCTGACCAGAACCCGCCCCACCCGCGCAAGCTCGAACTCAATCAGGTCTTGCTCCCCGAGCCAGTTCGGCCGGTTCCCCGCTCCCTTTCGATAGTCGGTCACGGCCCCAACTCGGTGGCCTCCGACGCTGTCCGGCGGGCTCGCCGCCAGGTTCTCGACGGCCAAACTGATTTCCTCCTGAGCGCTGGGGCCGGAGCGCCCCACGGAATACTGGGCGCTGACCCAGAGGCCGGCTTCGGCCCAAAGGTCGTGCAGGCGATCGAGAAGGCTCCGACCATTTGCCCGCTCTTCAGCCACCAGATCGCAGAGGACGAGTGCGGCTGACATCCCGTCTTTGTCCCTCACCGTCTTTCCGACGGAGTAGCCGAGGGCTTCCTCATACCCGAAGGCGAAACTCCCCTCGCCCCGCGCCTCGAGTGTCAGCCCGGCGTTGATGATCCACTTGAACCCGGTGAGGGTCACTTCGTGACGCGCATTTCGGAGTCTCGCGATTTCACCGAGCATGGGTGAGGAGACCACCGAGTTGACCACTATCGGGGTGGCGGATTCCGCCCAGTATCTGAGCACATAATCGCCAAGAAGGGCTCCCAACTCGTTGCCACTGAGGAGCCGCCACTCCCCCGCCGAGGGGACCGCCGCCGCCAGGCGGTCAGCATCCGGATCGTTGGCGATGAGCAGCCCTGCACCCTCCTCTCGAGCCAAAGCGAGCGCGAGATCGAGGGCGCCCGGCTCCTCGGGGTTGGGGAAGCTCACAGTGGGAAATTTTCCATCCGGGGCTTCCTGCTCTGGCACGGTGATGATCCCGGTGTGGTTGGCCTGGGCGCACAATCGGTTCAGTATCCGGCTCCCCACTCCGTGCAAAGGCGTGTAGACGATCCTGAAGTCCGAAGTCTGAGGATTGGGCCGGGATGCGTCGACTTCGAGGCGATAACTCTCATAGACGTCTTCGGGAACCGGCGTGACCAGATCGGAGATTCCGGAGAACGCGGCCTGAAGCCTTGGAACCTGGTTCGCCGAGCCAACCCGGCCGATGGCCGCCGCGATCTCGATGTCCACCGGCGGAATGATCTGCGCAGCGTTCGCCCCGTACACCTTGTAACCGTTGTCTGCGGGCGGGTTGTGACTTGCGGTGACGACGACTGCGGCAGCCGCCTCGTAGTGCTTGGCCGCATAGGCCACGAGGGGCGTCGGCGTCACCTCCGGGAAGTAGCCGACCCGGATCCCGGCTTCAGCCAGGACTCCTGCCGTATCTTCTGCGAACTGCCGACTCGAGGGTCGAGCGTCGAATCCGAGGATCACCGGCGCCTCGGGCGGCCCTCCGTGCTCGGCGATCAGGTAGTCGGCCAAACCCCTGGTGGTATGGATGACCACCGCTCGATTCATCCGATTCGATCCCGGCCCCACTTCACCGCGAATTCCGGCGGTGCCGAAGGTGAGAGTTCCTCCCATTGCCCGATCGAGGCCCGATTTGTCACCAGACTCGATCATGGAATGCAGGGCGGACCGCGTCTCCGGGTCGGGATCGCCCGCGATCCAGGCGCGTGCTTCCTCGATGATGTCGATCACGGGGCGAGGGTACCGATGGTCAACGGGGTCGGTTTTGCCAACGCCAGGAATCGGAGCACATCTCCGCAAGGTCTCGGGTGGTCTTCCACTCCAGGTCGCCGGCCGCCTTGGAAACATCGGCGTAGCTGGTGGCCACGTCCCCGGGGCGCCGGTCGGTGATCTCATACGGGATCGGGCGACCGGACTCCTGTTCATAGGTCTTGATCACTTCGAGCACGCTATGGCCCTCCCCGGTGCCCAGGTTGTAAGTGAACACGCCACTCTCGGCACCGTGTCGCTCCAAGGCTCGGACATGCCCCTCGGCGAGGTCGACGACATGGATGAAGTCGCGGACGCCGGTCCCGTCCGGGGTTGGGTAATCGCCGCCGTAGACCCGCACTTTGGGCAGGAGCCCTGCGGCCACCCGGGCCACATAGGGCATCAGGTTGCTGGGATCACCGGCCGGGTCCTCTCCGATCAGTCCTGAGGGATGGGCACCTACCGGATTGAAATAGCGGAGCAGTGAAATCGACCAAACCGGGTTGGCGAACTGCAGGTCCCGTAGGACCTGTTCCATCATGATCTTGGTCCACCCGTACGGGTTGACGGCGGTTCCCACCGGCAGCGATTCGACCAAAGGCAGGACCGTCGGATCCCCGTAAACCGTCGCCGACGAGCTGAAGACGAAGCACTTCACGTCGAACTCGAGGAGGGTCTCTACGAGAGAGATAGTGCCGCCGACGTTGTTGTCGTAGTAGAGGAGCGGCTTTTCCACTGACTCCCCCACCGACTTGAGCGCAGCGAAGTGGATGCAGGCGTCGAAACCGCTGCCGACCACTTCACGCATCGCATCCCGGTCTCGGATATCAGCCTCGACGAACTCGGGCGTCGCTCCCGCGATCTCACCGATCCTCGTCACCACCGAGCGGTGGGCGTTGGACAGGTTGTCCACGATGACAGGCTCGTGACCTGCCTCGATCAGGGAGATCACGGTGTGGCTGCCGATGAATCCGGCGCCACCGGTGACTAGGACACGCATTCCGGGCAGATTAGGGGTCGCCGCCACTCAGGCCGTCGGGAGGGACAGCACGAAGCTAGACCAGCCGTCCTGATACCGATAGGTGAGGTCGCCTTCCATCAAACGAGCCAGACGACGGGCCACCGCCAGGCCGAGTCCAACCGAATTCGGATGTGCCCCCCGGCTCCCCATCTCAAACGCCTTGAAGATGCGCTCCACGTCGGAGTCGGGGATCGGCTCGCCGGAATCCCGAACTTTCACTTCGATGCGGTCGCCGACCTTTGCTAGGGCCACGCTCACCGTCTCCCCGCCATGGCGGAGAGCGTTCGAAACCAGGTTCTTGAGAATCTGACGTGTCCGCCTCGGGTCGGCGGTGATCATCGAGGAGCCATCGAAGATCTGAAGATCGATCGGGTGATCTTCCACCTCCAAGACCCGCTCGATCTCCTTGACGACATCGAAGACCTCGGGATGGACGCTGACCCCGTTCAGATTGTCCCCGTACGCGACCAGCAAGTCCTCGATGAGCCAGGAGGCATCGTCGGCCTGCCGGGCAATCATCTGAGCCATCTCCCGGCGGTCGTCATCGTTGAAGGTGTCGTAGTTGCTGGCAAGCTCCTGGCCCAGTCCCAGCATGGCTGCGATCGGGTTACGCAGCTCATGCGAGACGGTGGCGATGAACTCGTCCTTGGCCTTCTGTGCCTCAATCTTGTCGGTGACGTCGACGAGGGAGCCCTCGTAGTAGATGACACCCCCTGCATCGTCACGAATGGCGCGAGCGGAATCCCGAGCCCAGATCGTCGTCCCGTCCGGGCGCCTCAACTCGATATCGAAGTCGTAGACGACACCTGTGGCTCCGATCTCCTCGATCCAACGCAGACGCCGCTCCGGATTCACGTAGACGCTCGCGACCGTCCCCACCTTGCTCGTCAACTCCTCGACGCTGTCGTATCCAAGGAGAGCGGCAAGCGCGGGATTCGCCGCCACCAGTTCGCCATTGAGCGCACTTCGGTAGAAAGCGACCGGCATTCGCTTGAAGAAGGCATTCAATTCACCGACATCGGTTTGGTCGCGGATGAGGTCCCCTTGCTGATTGGTCCCGCGTGCGAGTCGTGCCCTTTGTACCCCCAGGGCGTCACTAAACAATCTTCGTCACCGGTGGGGACTTTTCGCAATCGATCTCCCAGCTTCCGGCGCCGTCCACTGGTATCGGCCCGACCAGGATGGGACATGAGGCCTGATACAGCCTCATCGCCACCAAGGCGCCTATCACCAATATCGGATCCGGCTCGCGAAGGATGAAACCCGCAGGCGCCGTCCCCCGCCTCAATGCCTCCGCCAGAACCGACGACGACGAGCTCGAACCCCGACCGTGGGGCATCGCGACGATCGAACCGGTGAGCTCGATTCCCATTGCGGAGTGGTTGCTGTCGATGATCCGACCGGTTTCCGCATCGAAGCCACCCCAGAGCGAAAGCGGCTCCCCGAGGACGATCAGGCCACCCTCGGCCTGGCCCGGGACCAGGACCTCGTAGTCCGGTCCTGTCACCACGCCTCCCCGACCGCCACCTGCCCAGAAACTGCCGACTGAACGCACTCACTGAGGCTCCCCATGACTACCTCAACCCCGATGTTGCCCGGGGCGTAGTAGGCCCACTTGCCGGAGTTGGTCATAACCACGCCAAACAACTCCTCGATGATCGGCGTGATGTAGGTGCAGGTATCGGTGACGAGAGTCGCTCCGAAGTTGGTAATCGGCTCCACGATTCGTCGTGTCGTGGCCTCTTCCAACACGTCGCGGCCGACATTGACATAGAACGGCACCTTGCTCCTGGCACCGATGACCAAGCCGGCCAGAGCCTCCATCTCTCGTATCGAGATGTGCGGAGTGCCAACGCTCACCGCTGAGAGAACGCCAGTCCCGACGTCGAGTGACGAGCGGGCCGCGTTCAGTCGCTCGACATCGACAACCACTGTGCGAAGAGGAGCCTTCCCTCCTGCTGCCTCGGCCATCGTCGCCGCTTCCGGGGTGACACCAACCACATGGAACATGGCGACGGCGCCCGATGATGCAGCCGCTGCACCAAGTGCCTTGAGCCGGTCCTCGTCGGCTCGATTGTCGAGCCCGCTGAGCACCGCCACCTCGGTGCCGGCCTCCTGGCCGAGGACATGACCGAGTAGTGGATAGAAGAGCTCCTCGTCGAGGAGTCGGTCGGGTACGCGAACCTCGAGATGAAACGTGGCACGACGGCCCTCGTCCGTGTGCAGGCCGCTGGCGGGCGCCCGTCCGGTGATGGCGCAGCAGATGTCGAGGAAGTCTCCGTACCGATTGGTTCGGGCCCCCAGGACGCTATTGGCAAAGACGATGGCGTTCGACTCACCCCAAGCCACCTGATCGCCGAAGCCGGGCCTGACCGCGAGCTGATAGGGCGCACAGGTCCAGGTCGGTGAGCATCCCATGGCGACATACGCGTCCATGAGCTCCCTGGCAGCTCGGGCCTCCTCATCGGGCCCCCGATAGAGGCCGGGGTGGATCAGGTCGATCGACGAGACGTTCAGCGTGGTCGGGACGGCCACCCAGGCTCCCTGATCAGCCAGTGCACGAGCAAAGTCGAGGCCGGCCACCCCGTGATAGAGGCAACCATCGATATGGGCGCCGACAATGTCCAGCAGCTCCGTCGCCCTGCTTGCCGGCGCCGCCGCGGTGAGCAGCTCCATCGCCATCTGTGCCCCGGGCCCGGCTTCGCCATTGAGCATCGCTTGGTCGTTGTCGGAGAGGAACACGTCGGCAAGGTAATGCGACCGGGCCCGGTTGTAGCGTGAACTGCATGGCGCAGGTGGTCGACTACATCGTGATCGGAGCCGGGTCGGCGGGATGCGTCATCGCCGAGGGGCTGTCTGCCCGCCACAGCGTCGCCCTTCTCGAAGCCGGGGGCAGCGACCGGGCTCTCGAAGTTGCGATCCCGGCCGCCTTCTACAAACTGTTCAAGACCGAGCGTGATTGGGGATACGAAAGCGAGCCGGAGCTGGCCGCGAACTCACGGCGATTGTTCCTCCCCAGGGGCCGGATGCTGGGCGGCTCTTCGTCGATGAACGCCATGATCTACATGCGAGGGAGGCCTTCCGACTTCGATGGTTGGGAGCAGAGTGGAGCCACCGGCTGGGGTTGGGGCGACGTCTTGCCGGTGTTCAAGCGGATGGAGGCCAACAGCCGCGGCGAGTCCGAGCTCCACGGCTCACGCGGACAGCTGAGGGTCGAGGATCTCCGAAACCCCAATCCATACACGCGGCGATTCATCGAAGCCGGCCTGCAATATGGGCTCCCGCCGAACCCAGACTTCAATGGGCCCGCTCAGGACGGGGTTGGTGTGTTTCAGGTGACCCAGCGGAGGGGCCGCCGATGGAGCGCCGCCGATGCATTCTTGAGGCCCGCAATGCGCCGGCCGACGCTGGAGGTGATCACCGGAGCCACCTGCTCCAGAATCCTTGTCGAGCGGGGTGCTGCTGTGGGTGTCGAGTACTACAGGAGAGGGGAACTGCATCGCCTCGAGGCTCGAGCTGAGGTCATCGTCAGCGCCGGAGTCTTCGGCTCGGCCCAGCTTCTCCAACTTTCGGGGATCGGCGATCCGGTTGTGCTCGAAGCGGCCGGGGTGGAGGTTGCGGTCGCCAACCCGCACGTCGGCGCCCACCTCCAGGACCACCCCGTCGCGGGGCTGATCCAGGAGGCCACCTCGGCCGACACACTCGACGATGCCGAGTCGATTACAGAACTGATCCGCTGGCTTCTCATGCGGAAGGGCCGTCTCACGTCCAACGTCGCCGAAGCCGGGGCGTTCGCCCGATCGTCGGACGAACTGGCCGAGCCCGACCTCCAATTTCATTTCGGCCCGGTCTATTTCGAAGGTCACGGGATGACGCCTTTCACCGGGCACGCCTTCAGCCTCGGGCCTGTCCTCCTCTCCCCCAGGAGCGAGGGCACGGTTCTCGTCGCGAGCCCCGATCCGTGGGAGGCGCCGCGAATCGTCGGCAACTACCTCACGCAGCGTGAGGACCTCGATGCCTTGATCCGGGGCGTAGAAATCGCACGGGAAATCGTGTCGATGACGGCCTTCGACGGCGTGCGGGGCGACGAGATCCTGCCGGGAAGGGGTGTCGCTGGCCGCGACTCATTGGAGAACTTCGTGAGGCAGCGCTTCGAGCTCCTCTACCACCCGGTGGGAACCTGTCGGATCGGGGCGCCTGGTGACGGAGTCGTCGACGCCGACCTCATGGTTCATGGGGTCGCCTCCCTGCGTGTTGCGGACGCGTCGGTGATGCCCCGCATCGTGAGTGGCAACACCAACGCCACCACGATGATGATCGGCGCCCGCGCCGTCGAGAAGATCTTGGAGGATCAGGACTCGAAGTCGAGCGTCAGCTGAGGCTCTGGGCGCTGCATTCGTGTCAAGCCGTTCCACATCAGGTGATCCATGAAGACCCATGAGCGCCTGTGGATCGACGTCGGGCCCCAAGCCTGGAGGGCCGCCTTGTGGATGGGGCAGGGATACCCCTTGTTGGCTTCGAAGTTGTACCCGGGGAAGTTGTCTGCGGTCGACCTCATGATTCGGTCCCGGCTCACTTTTGCGAGGATCGATGCCGCAGCGATCGAGAGCGAGCTGGCATCGCCGCGAACGATCCGCTTCGCTCCCCCAACGAAGTCCCAATTCCCGTCAACGATCACCTGGCTCGGCGTCACGCCGAGACTGTCCAGAGCGCGGCGGGCCGCGAGACGCTGCGCCTCTGACATCCCGAGCTCGTCGCATTCGGCGGGACTGGCATGCCCCACCGCCCAAGCATCACACCATCCCGCGATCCGGTCGAACAGCGCCTCTCGCTCGTCCTCGTTGAGCATCTTCGAATCACGGATCTTGTAGACCCTGGTCGTCGAAGGGACCACGGCTGCGCCAATGGTCAGCGGGCCCGCCCACGAGCCTCGTCCGACCTCATCGACACCGACCACGATCGGGGAGCCAGCCGCCCACAATGACCGCTCCACTTCGAGGCCAGGCGCCTTGCGCTTCAGGCTTGGCCGCAGTTTTGGAGCGGTGACACTGGTCATCCGGGTCGGAGGGTAGGTCGGCGCAGGGTCAATTCAGGGCCACGTCGACGGGAAACGTCGATACCAGGGCCAGATAGCCATTCTGTCGTCGGAGAATCCGTGCCCACTGGCCCTCAGGCCGGTCGAACGGGTCGTCTGGGGACGCCTGGACCAAATACCACGACCCTTCGGCAATCTCGGCCTCGAGCTGGCCCGCCCCCCAACCCGCATACCCGGAGTACACCCGGATCCGGGCCGGATCGGTAGGCGGGTTCGTCGACAGGTCGACCAATGTGACTCCAGGCAGCATCGTTTGTTCTCCCACCCCACCGGGCCCAAGCGCGATGGCCATCTCCGGCTCCACAGGCCCTCCGTAGAACAGGCGCTGGGGATCGCTCTTGCCCGCAATCCACTCCGGGAGATGGTCGACCACGAGTTCAGGGGTAGGTCGGTTGAGGACGAGGCCGACGGTCCCTTCCTCGTCGTGCTGGAGCATGAAGATCACGGTTCGCCAGAAATGGGGGTCGATCAGCATCGGGGTTGCCACCAGGAGCTTTCCAGCGTGGGTCTCCATCACGGCGTCATCGTGCCACACGTCGAACCGAACTGCGGCCCTGATCTCCCGCAACTGCGATCGGCGGATAGTCTGTTCGCATCAGGCTTTCTCTGTCGTCACGCTCGGTGCGGCATCTGTTGGTGCTGACAACCGCGATCCTGCTGATTTCCGCCTGTGGCGGCGACTCAGCGAGTGTCATCACCTATACCGATGACGAGCGTCTGGGCCGGTTCCAAATCCCGGAGCAATGGCACACGTACCAGTTGTCGGAGCTTTCCTCACTCGATGACCTGCCTTTCGACGAGCAGGTGCAAGGCCTCACCTTTCCCCCGGTGAGCGGCATCGGATTCGACGGCGACCCGGTCCGGGACGTCGCACACCTCAGCCGTGCCTTGCCCGAGTCCGAGTATCCCATCGGGCTGATGTCCGTTCGTCAGATAGGACAGGCCGAGAAAGACTTCCTTTCTCGAGCCGTGCTCACGCAGTCGGTTCTCCCCTATTACAACCTGGCCAATAGCCAGGAACTGCAAAAGGAGGACTTCTCGTTTGGTGGGGGGTTCGACGGGGTCAGAGTGCTCGTCTCCTTCGAAGACGAGGCCGGTCAGAACCAGGGAGTTGCCTATCTGATCGCGGTGTCCAATCCTGAGGACACCAGGATGTACTCGATGATCGCAGGCTGCAGCCGGGAGTGCTTTGTATCGCACCAGGACACGATTGTGGGAGTGGTTGACTCATGGCTGGTGAACAAGAGAGCCTGAACACAAGAAAGCGGGACATCCGCCAGACCAGGCGACGTCTCGACACGTGGGACCGGATCAAGTTCCTGATCTTTCTCGCCGTGGTGATGACGGCGATCATCGCCGGCTCCGACGACCTCGGATTCCTGAGTTTTTGGGACGTGGCCGCCGAATTCTTCTCGTCAACGACCGGCCGGATCCTGGGGACCATTTTCATCCTCGAGTGCATCCGCCAGATTCATTACTGGTTCTCGGAGCGCTCCGCCGCTTACAACTCGTTCTGGCAGGACAGCATCTTCGGCGGCGTCCAGCGCTGGAGCGAGAGCCACTTCAAGCCGTGGACCCGTTTCCGGGTGGGAAGATTTTTCCGCTGGGCCCTCTACCTGTTCATCATCGGGTTGCTCGTCGACTACTTCGTCCCCGAAGTCCAAGGCGTGGTCCAGGCGATCGTCGAGCTCCCCCGCCTGATCGTGGGGGTCCTCCCCTTTGCCTTCCAATTGATGTTCGGCTTCTTCTTCGTCGCGTTCCAGTTCTTGGGCATCTTCTGGCTGCTTTCCAGGGGCGGCATGGACGTCATCCTCCCCGAGGAGGTAACCACCCGCTTCGATGACGTATGGGGGCAGGATCATGTCTTGGACCTCATCAAGGAGAACATCGCCTTCCTCGAGAAGCCCGATGAGATCGAGAAGAAGGGCGGGTATATCCCGGGCGGGATCCTGCTCTGGGGACCGCCGGGCACCGGGAAGACTCTGATGGCCCAAGCCATCGCCGGGGAGACGGGCCGGCCCTATGTCTTCGTCGAGCCAGGCGCCTTCATAAACATGTTCATGGGGATAGGCGTCCTGAAGGTCAAGAGCCTCTATCGAAAGTTGCGCAAGCTCAGCCTTCGCCACGGCGGCGTGATCGTGTTTTTCGACGAGGCTGACGCCCTCGGCTCGAGGACCGGTATGGGCTCCCCCCAGGGCCAGTTCGGGATGTCAGAAGCCGACCTGGGCCTGACCTGCAACGGCTTCGGCTTCATGGGCGCTCAGACTCAGGCGGCACTTGTCCAGTACTGGAGCCAGACCATTCCGGCGGCCGCCGAGGACCAGCCGAAGAAGGGCTGGATCGACCGGATCATGATGGGCGGGATGGCGGGCGGCGGCGGCGGGATGGGCACCCTCCAGGCGCTTCTAACCGAAATGAACGGCCTCACCAAGCCCCGCGGGATCACCAACAAGTTCCGCAAGATGTTCGGGTTCCGGCCCAAGCCCCCACCCAAGTACCGGATCCTCCACATCATGGCCACCAACATGCCCAATGCCCTGGACGAGGCGATGTTGCGGCCGGGAAGGATCGACCGCATCTACAAGGTGGGATACCCCTCCAAGGAGGGCCGCAAGCAGACCATCGTTGGCTACCTGGACAAGGTGGAGCACAACCTCACCCCGGAACAGGTCGACCAACTTGCGGTCATCACCCCGTACTACTCGGGAGCCAGCATCAAGGACCTCATCAACGAAGCCCTGATCATTGCCGTCCGCGCCGGGAGGGAATCGATCGAGTGGCCCGATGTCTGGAGGGCCAAGTCGCTCAAGGAGCTGGGTCCGCCAGAGGACGTCGACTACATCCAACGCGAACGCCATGCGGTCGCGGTCCATGAGGCCTGCCACGCCGTGACGGCTCACCTCCTGCGGGCCCATCGCCGGATCGACATCGTGTCCATCGAGAAGCGACCTGGCACCCTGGGGATGGTGAAGAGCATGGGTGAAGAGGAGCGCTTCTTGGAGTGGAAGTCGGAATACGAGAACGACATCATGGTCTCGCTGGCGTCCCTCGCAGGAGAGCGGCTCTTCTTCGAAGGGGACAACAGTTCCGGGGTCTCATCCGACCTGCAGAACGCCTCGACTGTGGCCGCCCTGATGGAAGGCTCTTGGGGCATGGGCAAGAGCATCTCGTCCACCAGTGGCACCCTCTCCAACGAAATGGGTGGGCCGGCCAACCCGGTGTCCACCGCTATGCGGGAGCGGCGGGAGCAGATCGAAGAGCGACTCACGGTGCTCTACAACAAGGTTGCCGCTTTGCTGGGCGAGCATGAGGACAAAGTGCTGGAACTGGCGGCCGTCCTCGAGGAGAAGAAGCAGATCTCGGGTGAAGAAGTCGCCGAGATCATGGGGTCCGATCCCGGGTCGCGCACCATGCGCCAACCCAAGGGCTGGCAGGCGGTATCCGACGAGGTGGCCGGGGTCAGGAGCCGGGATGCGCTCACGAAGGCAGGGCGATCTTCAGGTGCAGCACCGAGCAATGGCAAACCGGCCGAGGACGGGTCAGCGAAAGCCGAACCGGACCCCGAACCGGAAGAAGTCGAAGCCGGTCAAGCAGACTGACCAGACTCGGGTCGCCAACCCGTATCCCCCACCCTGCCGATCGAGCAATTCTCTGCCAAAACCCGCAGCTCACTGTCGGTCGTCAGGTCGTCCAACAAGAGGGACCGGTCGCTGACCGCAAGGACGCTGTGGCCATCGGCGACCGCGTACAAGGGAACCCCTTCCAATGCGTCATCGAGAGTGACCTCGGTGACGTTCCCGGTCACCGCATTCACTTTGGAGACCGTCGTGGCGGAGGTCCGAAACACCGCGGTCTTCTCGTCCAGCCACCCGATGGGAGTCCCAAGTGCAAGCAGGTCGTCCAGGCCGGCTGTCACTCCGTCCGACGTGAGCATGTCCACCCCGGTGAGCGCCGCGGTGTCGGCCTCGATGCCCCCAATCGTGATGAATTTGCCATCCGGGGACGCCCAGGCGGTCACCGGAACCCCGAAACCGTCGCTGATCGGCTCGATCCATTCCGTGACGCCCGTCCCGGGGTCGACTCTCGAGGTCGCCACGGCCACCAGCTCGGGTTGGTCGGGTACTTCCTGGGTGACGGCCAGCAGGATGTCGTCATCGATGGATCCGATCAGACGGGCCGGAGCCCAGCCGTCGACGACCGGATAGTCGATGACCTCGCCACTGATCAGGTCGGTCAGAACCTTCTCATCTCCGGTCCCGAGGCTGTAGACGCTCTCGCTGGTCGCCACCCAGTTGATCTCGTCTGAGATACCCACTCCGGTGTTCGACCACAGCACTTCGCCTGGTTCGACGCCATAGAGGACGCCCCCGACTGCCACGGCCCTAGCGGTATCGACATCGGGGATCACATCTTCGGCATCGGCGGGCTCCAGGCGCTCATAGGCGGTTCGGATCATCACCCCCATGTAGGGACGTTCGGGGTCATCGGGGTTAGGCCCCAGGACCATGTCGGCCGTTGCCTCGGTCCCGTCGCGGAGTAACTCGAGATGGATCGAATCGCCGACGGACTCCTCAGCTAGAGCATCTCGCAACGCCTCTTGGTCGATTGTCTCCGCGCCGTTGATGGAAGTGATCACGTCGCCGGCCTCGAGCACGCCGTCAGCTCCGGTGTCGTTCAGCACCTCGGCCACCGATACGCCCTGCGGTGGGCCCACAAAGAAGGCGCAAGCAAGCGGCGGATCGAGCGCTTCTCCGACGTCGGGCAATGAGCCTCGCTCTGGTGGTGCCGCCATGCACGCACCGAGCAGAACGGCCGTCAGGACTGTCACAGAGGCTCTAGGCACGCCGACAGCGTACCGGTGGCAGGCTTGATAACTCTCGTGACTAGCGTGACGAAATGCCCCTGCCATCGGTGCTTCTGCACGACCATCTCGATGGTGGACTTCGCCCCAACACGGTCCTGGAACTGGCGGAGCAGCATGGATACCGGAATCTCCCGGCAGGCACCGTCGATGACCTCGCCGCATGGTTTCATCAGACCGATTCCGGCTCCTTGGAGCGCTATCTGGAGGCCTTCACCCACACCATCGGAGTCATGCAGGCCCCCGAGGCAATCGAGCGGGTTGCCTACGAAGCCTCGGTCGATCTCAGTGCCGATGGGGTCGTCTACGCGGAGATCCGCTTTTGCCCATCCCTGAACACCAGGGAGGGAACCAGCGTCGAGCGCGTGATCCAGGCGGCCGCCTCCGGCTTGGCCATGGGCGAACAAGAGACCGGTCTCAGGTGGGGCCTGATCATCGACGCCCTCCGTCATTGGGACGACAGCCTCGAACTGGCTCGGGTCGCCGCGGCGACCCGATATCTCGGGGTTGTGGGATTCGACCTCGCAGGCCCCGAGGCAGGCTTTCCACCCGTTGACCACCTTCCCGCCCTCCGACTGGCTCGATCCGAAGGACTGCGGGTGACCATCCACGCCGGTGAGCACGCCGCTGGGTACGGGGTCGCCTATATGGCTTCAGCCATGGATTCCTGCGGAGCCGAGCGTCTCGGCCACGGCGTCGAACTGGTCGAGGATTGCGTGGTCGAGGACGGGGAGATCGTGAAGCTGGGCAAGGTCGCCCAGCGGATACGAGATCGGCGGATGCCATTGGAGATGTGCCCCGCCTCGAATATGGCGACCAGCGGTATCACTGCAAAAGACCACCCGGTGGGAGCCCTCTATCGCGCGGGCTTCAATGTCACACTGAGCACTGACAACCGACTGATGAGTGCTACCTCCATGAGCGATGAATTCGACTTTGTCACGAAGCACCACGGGTTCGACATCACGGACCTCGCCCGAGTCACGTGGCACAGCCTGGACGCTGCCTTTTGCTCATGGGAGTCCAAGGCGAGCTTGTGGGAGGACAGCGTCGCCCCGGCGTACACCACCGCCGGAGCCGACATCGAGAGAGCATGGCGATGAAAGCTTTGGTCAAACACGCCGACGAGCGAGGCCTCCGCCTCGACGACGTCGAAGAGCCGAACATCGGCGCCGATGACGTTCTGGTCCGGGTTCATACCACAGGTATCTGTGGGACCGATCTCCACATCTACAACTGGGACGATTGGGCTCAGGCGACGATCCCGGTCCCGATGACGATCGGGCACGAGTTCTCCGGGACGATCGTCGAGCTCGGCTCCAATGTCTCCGGTTTCGAAGTCGGCGAGGTCGTCGGCGCGGAGGGACACGTCGTGTGCAATCGATGTCGCAACTGCCTTGCCGGCCGTCGGCACCTGTGCCACGACACCAAGGGCATCGGGGTCAACCTGCCCGGAGCGTTCGCCGAGTATGTCGCCATCCCAAAAAGCAACGTGTGGAGGCACATACCCGGAATCGACTTCGAGATCGCCGCGATATTCGACCCGTTCGGAAATGCGGTCCACACCGCTCTCGAGTTTCCGGTGCTGGGTGAAGACGTGTTGATCACCGGTGCCGGCCCCATCGGCCTGATGGCGTCAGTGGTGGTGGCGCAGGCCGGGGCCCGAAATGTGGTGATCACCGACATCAACCCATATCGCCTCGAGCTCGCCAAACGGATGGGAGCGACCCGCGCCGTAGATGTGCGTTTCGAAGACCTCCAGGATGTCCAGGATGAGCTGGGCATGACCGAGGGCTTCGATGTCGCCCTCGAGATGTCCGGCAAGTCGGCTGCTCTCGACGACATCCTCCAAAACACCATCCACGGGGCGAATGTCGCCTTGCTCGGCATACCCTCGGACCCCTATCCCATCGACTGGAGCATCGTGATCTTCAACATGCTCAACCTGAAGGGCATCTATGGGCGGGAGATGTTCGAGACCTGGTACAAGATGAATGTCCTGATCGGCGCCGGACTGGACATCTCCCCGGTCATCACTCACCGCTTCGAAGTGGAAGAGTTCGACACTGCCTTCGATGTGGCCGCCTCGCATGAGGCGGGAAAAGTCCTGATCAACTGGGCGGACGCCGGCTGACAATCGCCGGAGGCTCAGATGTGCAGGTTGATCCAGGCGATTATCTCGGCGACAATCTCCGGTCCTTCGGGCTCGTTGAGGATCTCGTGTTGCAGCCCCGGGTATAGATGACGCTCCACACCCGGAACTTCCCCCAGAATCGCGGTCGACTGCGGCGGGACGATTGTGTCGGCCCCACCCTGCAAGACGAGTGTCGGGATGTCGAGCCGATGAGCGTTCCTCGTCACCTCAGTCATTGCAGCAAAAAAGGCAGCGCCCAACCTTGGCGTGGTCTTGGGATACACCAACGGATCGGAGAAATAGGCCTCGCCGACTGCGGGGTCACGGGACAATTGCTCGCCCTTCAACGAGTTGGCAATGGGTATCGACGGGGCGATCTTGCTCAACAATCCAGCCAGCGCTCTCTGCCATCCAGCGCCGCCCCCCAAAGCCGGGGCGGTCAGCACCAGCAGGTCAGGCGCCGGCCTCCCCGAAAGTGCGTAAGCGGCGGCGAGGATGCCTCCCATTGAGTGCCCCATGAGGACGACTTTGACGTCTTGACCACGCGCCCACGCGAGGTGACGCTCGATCTGGTCGTGATAGATGTTCCAATCGGTGATGTCACCACGCGGCCCACCCGAAGCACCGAATCCGAACAGATCAAACGACCGGACCAGTAAGCCGGCGTCGGCGAGCAACGATCCGGTTCTTTCGTACCGCCCGGAGTGCTCGGCGATCCCGTGCACCAACACCACGACGCCCGTTGGGGCTCCGGCGGGCGACCACTCCCTGACCTGTTCGATCCCGAATCCCTCCATGGGCTCGGGCCGTGAAACGCTGTGCAAATCACCCTCCTCGCTTTGTTCCACGCCCAGTGTGGTCAGTCGAATTCGTAACGGGTCAGGTCCTTGGGAAAAAGGGACCAGGCAATCGCCGAGGTCGGAGCAAGGACGTGCAATCCTCCCGCAGAGTCGTCCGACCACGCCGTCGGCTCTGGCGCATAACCCAATGCGGCGTACTTGCGCCGGTATTCGTCAGCCAGCTTCACTCCAAAATCGCCAACCACGGGCGGCGGCACCGTGGAGACTCCCTCCACGATGGTGACCTCCGTGCCATCTTCGAGATGAAGTGCGCAATGCGGGTTCATCTCGAGGTTTTGGGAGTGGCGGGTGGCTGGTGAACCGTCATAGAAGAACTTGTCCTCGATCCAGACGCCCCAACGCGGCACCACGTGTGGACGCCCATCGGGGCGTGCAGTGCTCAGCCAGTAGTTGACTGCGTCCACGAGACGTCGCTCGACGGTCTCCCACGACAGCACCGGGCCAGCGTCGACAACGCCATAGCCGTCGGGCATCTGCGGCCTCCCGGTCACTCTCACAGACATGTGCCGGGATCCTAAGAGCTGGCTGATGGGTCCTTGTGGAAAGGTGGAGTCCTGATGGTCGCGGGCACCCACTGATCCCGGATCTCGACCTCGAGACGTGTGTCACCCATTTCCGGTGGAGGCGAGATGTACGCCATGCCTACCCCTCTGTCCAGCATCGGGCTCACATTCCCGGAAGTGACCACACCATCACCATGAGCCGTTCGCACCTGATACCCGTGGCGGGGAATCCCCCGCTCCTCGAGGACAAAGCCGGTCAGCCGACGCGTCACCCCATCCGCCTTCTGGCCCAACAACGCGTCGCAACCGACAAAGTCATGCTCCAGACTCACGGCAAACCCGAGATTGGCCTCGTAGGGCGTCGTCGTCTCGTCGAGATCCTGGCCCCAGAGGGGAAGGCCAGCCTCGAGACGCAGTGTGTCTCTGGAGCCCAGACCACACGGAACGGCCCCGGTCGCAGCAAATGCCTCGAAAAGCCGGGTCCCGGTTGCGGGGTCACAAACGATCTCTCCACCACGCTCTCCGGTGTAGCCGGTGCCCGCCATCTGCACATGGCTGCCCTCCCAATTCACCTCGGCCACCTTGAATCTCCGTGGTGACAGGCCGATCACCGAATCGAATATTTCGGGAGCAGCTGGCCCCTGGAGCGCAAGCAGAACCGTGTCTTCGCGCAGACTCCGAGTCATCACCCCGGACTCGGCGCTGAATGCAGCCATGACTCTTTCCTGGTTGGCCGCATTCGGCATGACCCAGAGCCGATCGGGCTCCCACCACCACACGATCAGATCGTCGATGATGCCTCCATCGGGGTTGAGCATCATCGTGTACTGAGTTCGGCCTGGCTCGATCCGCCGGAGGTCATTGCAGAGGAGACCATCTATGGCGTCTCGCGCGCCGGTACCGGTCAACTCGAACCTGCCCAGATGACTCACGTCGAACACGCCGGCGCCGGTGCGAACCGCACGATGCTCGGCGAGCACGGACTCGTATTGGACGGGCATATCCCATCCACCGAAACTGACGAAACGCGCCCCTAACCTCCGATGGAGGTCGTCGAGGGGGGACCGATTCATCCGGTCAGCCGTTCTCCCCTGTCTTCGAGACGCACGATCTCGGGCCGCCCCGGGATCCGGGTCGGCGCCCCCACGTCCTCGAGATGGTCCGGCTCCTCAAGCCCGTACTTGACGACCAGGTTGAGGTAATCCCGCTGATAGAAGACCTTGCAGGTCACATCCGGATACAGCTCGCGGAGGCGCCTCGCCTTGCGGTTCTTCTTGGTGACGAGCTTCTGGTTCATCGTGGTGATCTCGATGTACATGTCGTCGTCGGGCAGGTAGAAGTCGGGGGTGAAGAACTGGGTCGGAGTGCCCTCTTTGTCCCAGGCGAGGGCGAAAGCCCGAGGTTCGTATTCCCAGGGGACTCCGTAGAAATCGAGAAGAAGTGCGAACTGCCGCTCACTGTTGTGAGCAAACTCGGTCTCAACGGCCGACTGAAGTTCGGTGATCAGGTAGCTCCTGCCTCGACGACCCCGGCCAACTCGCTCTCCGGGAAAAGACGGTGCAGCTCACCTTCGACTTCGTCTTGCACCGGGCCGATGGCAATCCCGAAGACACCCTGGCCCCGACGGAAGACATCGACAACTTCCTGTTCGGAATGGGCGGCGTAAATGGTCTGACCGTCGCTGAGCAGAGTCACGTCAGCGAGAGGCCGGTCCGAGTCGAGTTGCTCGGCAAGGATCTCTACGGCCTGGCGAATCTTCTTCAAACTCATCCCCGCATCGAGGAGGCGCTTGATCACCTTGAGCTGGACGACGTCAGAAAACGAATACAGCCGTTGGGATCCGGAGCCGTTCGCCTGTTGCAGGGACGGCTTGATCAGGTTGGTCCGCGCCCAATAATCCAGTTGCCGGTAGGTGATGCCCACCAACTTGCAGACCTGTGGAGCGCGATAGCCCTGGATCATCGGTCCTCCGTGTTACACGCATGTAACTCCGCCGTTGTCAGCAAGCTACCCATGTAGCAGAGGCAATGTCAACGAAATCCTGTGGATAACTCGTTTCGGCCGGTTGCGGTTCTCGGTTCACCCCTCCGTAATTGGGTTCCACAGGTCCGAATATGAGCCCCAACCGTCGCAACTAAGGAGGCGGATCAGTCTCCAGGCTCTCCCCCGAGGAAGTCTTCCACTGTCACCTCTTCGAGAAACTCACGAAAACGGGCGACCTCATCCTCTTCGTCCTCTTCCTCCTCCTCGAAGATCACACCGGCATCTTCGAGAACTCCGGGGAGGGCGAACACCGGCGTCCCCGTGCGTACGGCGAGGGCGATCGCGTCTGAAGGTCGGGACGAGACGTGCACCTCCCGCCCCGAGATGTCCAGGGAGAGGTCTGCGTAGAAGACCGAATCGCGCATCTCGGTGATCACGACGCGCACTGCGAATGCTCCGACGGCGTCGATCACCGAGCGCATCAGATCGTGGGTCAGCGGGCGTGGTGGATTCACACCCTCCAGAGCGGTGGCGATGGCCGTCGCCTCGGAGCCACCGATCCAAATCGGGAGATACCGATTTCCCTCTTGTTCTCTGAGCAAAACGATTGGCTGGTTAGACGGAAGCTCGACCCGGACTCCGACCACTTCCATCGCAATGGGGGACGAACCGTTGCCGGGCATGACGCGAGGTTATCACCGGGTCCCAGAATCGGAACAGGGTCAATGCCAGCCGACGGAGCGACTGAGAATCCGCGGATCGTTGACGAAGGCTTCCAAATCGAGCACCGCCCAGATCGAGCGCAGGTTCCGGTAGTAGCCCTGCCAGTCCATCCCGTATCCCACCAGGTACTCGTCCCCGACCTCAAAGCCCCGGTACTCGATGGGCACTTCTGTCACCCGGCGCCGTGTCTTGTCGATCAATGACGCAGTGGCCACGCTGGACGCACCCCGATCGAGAAATGTTCGCCGCAGGACCGAGAGGGTGAGACCGGTATCCGTGATGTCTTCCACGATCACAATGTCGCGATCGGTGACGGGGGTCCACATGTCCATCGCGATTCTGATGCGCCCACCTTCCCCGAAACGATTCAGCACCAGGAAGTCGACTTCCGACGGCAGGTCGACGTGTCGGACGAGATCGGCGGCGAAGGGCACCGACCCTGTCATCACCACCACAAATAGGGGGTCGCGCCCCGTGTAGTCAACTGTGATTGCCGAACCGAGCTCGGCGACGCGCGATTGGATCTCTGCCTCCGGAATCGCCTCCACAGCTGGCTCCGCGCCCGAGGTCACTCTCCGAGGACCCGGTTGATCCAGAACATGAAGGCATCGGCCACAGTTGCCCCGCCGCCCTCCGAGGGCCGGGTCACTTCGATGATCGGTGGCGGCTCCGGTACCGGCACATCCACCAGCGGTGACGGATCTTCGAGCATCAGGCCCTGTGCCGCGAGGTGGAGGTAGGTCTCGACTCGTGACATGGTGATCACCGGGTCCGGCTCGACCCGCGCCTTGGCCGCGGTGTAGGGAGTCTGTGTGACCGCGTCCCCGTAGAAACCGAGATCGAGGAACCCGTAGTCCAAAAGGAGCTTGGCGTCGGCGAAGTGTCCAAAGTTCTCCGGAGACCCCAGGACAACGGCATACAGCCGGCGCCCCTCACGTTCCGCGGCGCCGACGAACGTAAAGAGGGCTTGAGGGGTAAGTCCGGTCTTCACTCCCATCATCCCGTCGTACGAACTGAGCATCAGATTGGTGCTGATCCCAACCCGGGGCGTCCCATCAGGAGCGGGAGTCATGACTATCACCTTCGACCGCACAACATTTTCGAACTCAGGATGGGTCATCGCCTCTCGGACAATGGTCAGCAGGTCCTGGGCGCTCGAGTAATGCCCGGGAGCGTCCATGCCGTGAGGGTTGGCGAAATGCGTGTGCTCGAGACCGAGCTGATCGGCGCGGTCGTTCATCATGCCGACGAAATTCTCGACGCTCCCGGCCACGTACTCCGCCAGCGCGGTGGCAGCATCGTTGGCCGATCGGACCATCAGCGCCCTGAAGAGCGAACCGACTGGCATCCGCTCCCCTGCGACCAGCCCGATCTCCTGTCCCCCGGTGTCCGCAGCCTCCTGTGAGATGGTGACCAGGTCATCGAGGTTGGCGTTCTCGACGACCAAGAGCCCGGTCATGACTTTGGTCGTTGAGGCTATTGCACGCTCGTCGTTGGAGTTCGAAGACGCGATCACCATATCGATCGAGTCGTCATACAGGATCCAAGAGGGAGCGGAGACGTTCGGTGGCCCGGTTATGGGGAAGGACTGGAACTCGGGGGACGGATAGACGAATGGTGCCGCCGCCGCGGGGAGGGCGAGCAGGAGGACCAGCACCGGAACCGGTGCCAGGGCACGTGCCAATCGCCTCATTGCGTGGTCTGCTGCTTCAACTCTCCCTCGAGCATGGCCCGGTGCATGGCTTGCACCGACCCGGCACTTAGCTCGAGAACGTCGCGGGCCCTGGCCCTCGCCTCCGAATTCGCTGCCCGCATCAAGGGCGCAGTCAGCTGTCTGAGAAGATCGGCCTCTCTGTCGACCGAGAGCCGAATTGATCTCAGGTGACGCGCTTCGAGACCCTGGTCCATCAGCCGCTTTGCCTCGAGGGCAACGACGCCGGCTTCGACCGGGAAAACATCCGAATCCGCGATGGGTCGCACGACGCCGGCGGCCACCAACTCGTCGAGCTGCCTCGAGGACAGCCCGGACCGCTTCAGGACGTCATCCCGCCCCAGCGGAGCAGAGGAATCATCATTGTGACGCGGCTCTGGGTGCCGGCTCGACGCCGGTTCCTCCCCTCGCTCCCACAATGTCAGCTTGGACTTGATGACCTTGAGCGGCAGGAAGTGGTCGCGCTGTTGTTGGAGGATGAACCGCAACCGCGCCAGGTCCCGACTGTCGAACTGGCGATAACCGCTATCGGAGCGACCCGGGTCGATGAGCCCCTGAGATTCGAGGAAACGAATCTTGGACACCGACACGTCGGGAAAGTCGTCACGGAGGAGGTTGATCACCTCTCCGATGCTCATCGAGTCCGGTTCAGACATCGCCGTGTGCGACCAGAAAGTGAAAGCGCCCGACCACGACCTCGTCGCCGGCCCTGAGCTGGGCCTCGTCGACCCTGGCATCGTTTACGTATGTCCCATTGGTCGAGCCGCTGTCCTCGACCATCAGCTTTCCCTCTCCCAGGAGGAAGCGGCAGTGCTGTCGGGAGATGGTCACATCGTTGAGGAAGATGTCGCTCTCCGGATGACGGCCGACCGTGGTGTTCCCCGGTGACAGCACATAGGTCATCCCGGTCTGAGGGCCGCGCTCGATCACCAGGGCGTAGCCGGTGAACCCCTCGACGCTGCCTGCCTCTTCGCGACTGAGTGGATGGTCGGCTCGATCCTGGATCGGCACGTAGACGACGGTTGGATCGCTCTCGACCTCAACTTGAGGGTCGGGTTGGCCCGGGGCGCGTTTGCTGTCCTCGGTCATGAAGCCAGATGATAGGGAGTGCCCGGCGTTGCGCCGGGACTCACCTCACTCGGTCAGCTCGCGATAGGCAGTGGCGTCGAGAAAGCCGGCGCCATCGAGAGCCTCGCCGACTTCCATCTCTACAAACCAGGCTTTTTCGTAGGGGCTCTGGTTGACCAGTTCTGGAGCGCTCGCCAAGGCCGAGTTCACTGCGCTGATCACGCCCGAGAACGGGGCATAAACCTCGCCCACAGACTTGGTGCTCTCCACCTCGACCAGGATGTCGTCCTTGGCCACCGTTGCCCCGATCTCGGGCAACTCGACGAAAACCACATCCCCCAATTGGTCCTGGGCGTAGTCGGTGATCCCGATTCGCGCCGTCGTCTCGCTCACCCGGCGAATCCACTCGTGATCCTCCGTGTAGAGAAGATCATCGGGTACCTGCATCAGACCTCCACTGGACCGGTGGGCGACTTTAACGCTGCGAGGCGCCGCCGACTGTCCCCGATGTAGAGAATCGCCACGTACCAGTAGAGGGCGAGCCCGATGATGGCGGCCACCCAGGCGGCGGGCAACAGCAGCCACTCGAAGAAGCCGGCGGCAGCGAGGTAGAAACCGGGAATCGCCCCATAAAGGAGAAAGGTGGCGACCTTTCCGGCGTAACGAACCTCGACCGTGCCACCCCCACGAGCGGCGAGGTAGAGAGCAACTCCCCCGACCAGGATCTCTCTGGCGATGAGAAGCACTCCGACGACGACCGGGAGGACGCCCACGATCAGCCCGCCGATCACGGCCGAGGCGATCATCAACCGATCGGCTACCGGATCGAGGACCTTTCCAACGTTGCTCACCTGGTTGAGACGCCTGGCTAGATAGCCATCGATCCAGTCGGTCCAACCAATGATGAAGATCAACCAGGCCGCCAACTCGATGTTGTCTTCGACAACCAGCGCCCACCAGAACAGGCCGACTCCCAGGATCCGCACGAACGACACCAGGTTGGGAATGGTGAGGATGCGGTTGGCGTTCTCGGCTTCGGTCACCGGGATGAGGCTAACCCCGGGATGGATTGGCTATTCGCCGGCTGTGAGGTCGCTCAGCCCGCCAAGTCTTCCCTGGATCCCGCCGAGAACGTCCCTGATCCCAAAGTCGACCCGGTCGGATCGGTAGGCCTCTCTGATCTCAGGGTGGTAGAGCACCAGATAGGGAAGATCCTGAGCCAGGATCCGCTCCATCTGCCACAGGGCGCTCTTGGCAACGGTGAGGTTGCTCGCCTGCTCGTATTGGGTCAATTCATCGGCGAACTCGGGATCCGAGTAACCGGTGGAGTTGGCGAGCCCGTCAGGGGCGAAGAACCATCGGTAGTACGCCGGGAGCGACGGGTTGCCCAGGGTCCACCCGAGCAGGTACATGTCGTAGTGACGGGCTCCGTCTTCGCCGGGCGTGAAGGCGAGGTCGACCACGGTGTCGAAGTCTGTGACCACCGGACGGACGTCGAACCCGAGGGACTCGAGCGTCTTTTCGATCTCGGCAGCGTATTCGGGACGGTCGGGGTCGTATTGCTCGCCCGGGGTGAGGATGGTGAGTGGCGAAGGAGCGACTCCAGAAATGGTCAAACCCTCTCCAGGGACCAGGGCCCCGTCGACAACCACGGGTTCCTTGGACCAGGCATAGCCCGCGGAGCGCAACGGCTCGAGGGCTCCTGCCAGACGCGTATCCAGGGTCCCTGTGAACTCCTTTTCGATCTCCGTGGCTGCTTCCGGGTCAAACCAGGTCGTGTTGAAGGGGGAGATCATCGTGTAGGCGGGGTCTGAGCCTGGGACGAACTCCGCAGCGGTCTCCTGCCGGTCGAGCAACAACGCAAGTGCATGGCGGAACTGGTCGGTGGCCATGGGCTGACGGGTCAGGTTGAAGCCGAGGTAGCGCACTGAGTTGGCCGGGCTCTCGTCGACGGCAACCCCTTGCACGCCCTCGAGGGAGTCAAGGCTGGCGTCTGAGAGTCCTGTGGGACTCAGGATGGTGTCGATTGAGCCGGCGGCAAGGTCTGCGACGGCAGCTGCCTCATCGGGGTAAACGTTGTAGACGACCCGATCCAGTGCAGTCTCGGGATAGCCCGGATTGGCTTCGGCCACGATTCTGTTCTCGCCGATCTCGGTGAGGGTAAGTGGCCCACCTGAGACATCGGATGCTCCGCCAACGGCGTAGAGGGCCTCCGATGTGGTGACGCCTTCGAGCATTGGGGCCCACACGTGGGAGGGCATGATTGGTGCCAGGCCGACCCCGTAGGGCCATACCGTGAGACTGGGCTGCTTTGAAAAGCTGATTCGAACCTGCCTGGGGCCAACAACGACGATGGACCTGACTTCGGGTGGGAAGACCTCGGCCCAACCACCGCCAAGGCCCAGGCGCCGCACGGTGTCGAAGGTGAACGCAACATCGCTCGCGGTGATGGGCGCACCGTCGCTCCAGGCGAGGCCCGGAGCCAGATCGACCACAACCGACCAATTGCTGCCTTTCCCCGTTGGCGTCCCGGCCTCAACCGCGGCCAGTTCGGTGACCAGGGCTGTTTGCTGGGCGTTGAGGGCGAAGAGAGCAGGTTTCGTAGGGCCAAGGACGTAAGCGTTCCAGACAGTGGGTTCAGAACCGATGTAGGCCCAGAAATTGTCGGTGGTCAGCCCGGAGAGGAGCCCAACCCGGTATTCGAACGGCTCAGGAGCGGAGGTGGCTACCGGTTCATCGTTCGCGAGGGCGACCTCCACCGGCACCTGGGTGTCTGCAGGCAGATCGTCGTTTTTCATGATCTGGAAGCCGGCGGCGACGCCGACCCCGGCAAGGACCACGGCTGCGCCAATGGCTCTCAGTGTTTTGCTCGGCAAAGATTGACCTCCCGACATAGACAATCGGCATGTCTGGAGGGCGCCTTAACGCTGATGTCAACCTGTGGTGACCGGTTACCATCACGGTTTCCGGGCTGTGGCGCAGTTTGGTAGCGCACTTGGCTGGGGGCCAAGGGGTCGTGGGTTCAAATCCCGCCAGCCCGACGAGTTGACCTGCGGTTTTGTGGAACTTCGCCACGGTGGTGAAGTCCGCGGCGCCTATGCGGCGCCTATCAATCAGGCATGTATGTCTGGCGGCCGACTAATCGAAGTGGTCGGCGCTCTATTCGACGTGAGCGTCTGCACCAGCCCGCAGTACACGCAGACCTCCGTCGAGGTGGGGCGGGGAGCCGGCCCCACTCCCGAACAGCTGGCCCGCGTCGAGAAGACAATGCGAGCCCTCGACAAACTCAGCGGCAAGAAACCGGAGAAACGAGCTGCTGGCTTTCCGGTGGGACGACGGATCAGCCCACCCGCCTACGCCGCGAAACTGCCCGGCATGGTCCGCCGCGGCTGCGACCACCCACTATGAGTGAAACGACCGAAGCCCCCACTGAGGATTGTGATCCGTCGATGAGGGCTTCGACCGTTCTTGACCGGACGTTGTCGCGTCGGCCCGTATCCGAAACGTACTCTTCGCGTCCAAGGCTTTGAGTGGGTCCGCCGATGTATCGTGCCTTCCGTAATCGATGGGAGGTGCAGTGATCTCGTACGAGGGTGAAGCAATCATCGAACGCCCGGTGGGTCAGGTGTTCGCCTACGCCGCAGCCTGGGAGAATCTTCCCGAATGGTCGGACGTGTCTGACATTTCGAAGTTGACCGATGATCCGGTCGGTCTGGGCACCCGGCTCAGGATCACCATGGGCAAGGGACCCATGCGAGCCACCGTCGATTACGACACGACCGAATGGGAGCCGGATCGGACCTGGAGCTACAGCACAGTCCCTCCCGCATGGATTCTGTGGGACGCCACATACTCCGTGGAGCCGATCAGTCCTACCTCAACTCGAATCACCACCCACGGCCAGATCAAATTGACAGGTTGGCGGCGGATTCTCGAGCCTATGGTCCGCGGCGAGGTCAGCAAGGGCGAACAACTCGAATTGGACAAACTGAAAACAATCCTCGAACAACAGCCGGTCTAAAGCCGGGCTCGGGTCCAGGCGAACCCCCTACATCGCTGTTTTGACTTCAGAAAGTTCGATGATGTTGCCGTCGGGATCTTTGAACCATGCCGCGCTGTACGGTCCCATCGCGAATAGGCCATTGACTGTCTTGAAGTCCGGCAGGTCGTACTCCTCGAACACGACACCCTGTGAGCGATAGCGGGCCATCACATCCTCCAGGTCCGTGACTTGAAAGCTTGCAGCCGTGTTCAGGGCGGTGCCAGCAAAAGCACTGGGAGTGATCACAAACCAGGTCCCATCAGCACATTCGTACCACAGACCACCCGGGTCCTCCTTAGCCGGAGACACTCCGGTCTTCTCCTCATACCAAGACCGCGACCTAGCGAGATCCGCCGACGGCAAAACCGCATACACCCTGAAATCCGTTAACAAGATCGTCTACCTCCCTTTGCTGCCACGACACCAACCCGAGCCGAACCGCGGACCGGAGCCCCAAATTGGGGTTGCGACAATGAGGGGTCTATGTCGTTTGGGGCTCGCGATCCGTTTCAAGCGGGCCCCTAGTGGGGGACAAGCGGCCCGCGCTCCCGAACCTAGTCATGGATGAAGGGTCTCGCGCCCCATGAAGATCTGTCACAGACGGCCGACACACTCGCACAATGTCATGCGTCGAAGTCACCGACCGGATGGCGATCCTCCTCCACCACCTCACCCGGTGGCCGCTCCCCGACGAGGACATGAACCGGCTTCGACGCACACCCGAATGGCTGGAAGCCCGCACGTGGGGTTGGGTCATGGAGTCCGGCGAACTGACCGGCACCGGACACCGTCACGCCGGCCCTATACCCGACGGCATCCTCCACGACTGAAGTCCCGCGTCCACTATCCGTCCACTAACACCCTTGAAACCAGACGAATCAAGAACGTACAAGACGAGACGACGTAGGGATGAAACCCCTGCTCAAAGGCCCGAAAGCCGAACAGAACGCAACTCGCCGTAACCAGCCGGGACGGCTATCCCTGGACGAGGGCCAAGGGGTCGTGGGTTCAAATCCCGCCAGCCCGACACTGAAGCACGTTGGAACACAACGGAAATCACTCCCCGATGCCTTTCGAGGGGTGATCGTTTCGGAGGGATCCTCACAACCGGCATCAGATCAAGCCGGAAACAGGGGCCGCCACCCGAGAATCTTCGCCCCATCTCAGGTGGCTGGTCGGGCCGGGAAGGTGGCCGTAGCCATGACTTCCTCGGCGTCCGGCAAGAACTCAGCTAAGTGGCCAGAGTCTCGAGACTCGAGGGCAGCGACGAGGACGTGGTCTGTGCCGCTGTAACTGACGTCGGCAAACCAGAGCCGGTAGGGATCGTCGCCCGCGATGCCGAATGCCTCGCTCCACTGCGGAAAGCCCAGGAAGTTGTGGCAGACCGCGGCCGGACAGCCCGGGTCGTCGTTCACGGCTGCCTCGGAGATCGCCACGTCGACGGCGGTGGCGGGGATCGCACCTATGGTCGACTCGATCGCAGCGGAGACGACGAGGCCCGGGTCGGACCGTAGCCATGTGAGCAAGTCGGTTGCGGTGTTGGGTATCCCTTCGACCCGCGTTCCAGCCACGACTGGGTAGACGTCGAGCCAGAACACGAGCCGATAGTCGGGGTCCTCGACCCGCCCCAGCGAGAACTCACCCGTGCTGTCCTCCCAGAGCGCCCAGGGGGTGTCAAGGTCGATGGTCATCGCTCCGTTGAAGAACCAAAGGGTCTGGTACGCCGCGGCGGGAAGTTCGCTGTCGCCGGTCCAACCGCTGGCACATAGCGGAATGCACGCCGCTGCCTCACCGTCCACAAGCGGCGGCAATCCCGGCCGTGGCTCCAGCCCACCCGATGAGGCCGTCGTTGGGGTCGACGCCGGACTCGATACGGTGTCCTGCACACCGCTTGGGCCGTCGCCACACGCCGCGATCGCGAGCGTCGCGATCGCCGCCAGAACAACCACAGGTCGACCACGCCGCAAGTAAATCGCTCCCCGTCGGGTCCGCATGGAATGTCCTCTCCTCTCACCGCAAGTGCGCGGCAACCACGCTACCGCGGGACAAGCTCCGATCGTCTGGCCCACCCGCACATCCGGGATCCGAGCTCCGCACGCGAGCCGCCTTGCGCACACCCTGTCATCGGATCCAGCCATAGACTTCTCACCCGTGGACCAAAACCCTCACCCCAGCGTTCTCTTCATGTGCGTCCACAACGCCGGACGCTCACAGATGGCCGCCGGGCTGATGCGACATCTGGCTGGCACTCAGGTCGATGTGTTCTCCGGTGGTTCGGAGCCTGCCGGCTCCCTCAATCCTGCGGTGATTGCCGCAATGGCCGAAGTGGGGATCGACATCAGTAGCGAGACACCTCACCTCTGGGTCGATGCCGAGGTGCGGGCCGCAGACGTGGTGGTCACGATGGGTTGTGGCGACGTCTGCCCGTTCTACCCGGGCAAGAGGTACCTCGACTGGGAGCTCGAAGACCCATCGGGCAGGACACTCGATCAGGTGAGGGCTATCCGCGACGAAATCGAACGTCGAGTCCGAGCACTGCTCGACGAGCTCGGCGCTGTCCGATCCGAGCCTTGAAGACAGGTCATCGCCCTTCGACAACTGACGCCAACCGATCCACCAGAGCCTCAGGGCTCACCGGGCCCGGAGATACCGAGAAGACGTCGACAACCTGATTGCCACGAGTCGTGACTTTGGCCATTGCTATCCCGACCCCGGCCTCAGTCAGCTCCTTGGCCAGGTCATGAAGCAAGCCCACACGGTCCGGCCCTCTAACCGTGACCTTCCACAGCTCGGAATCGACTTCGATAGTGACTCTCGATTCGACCGAAGGCGTTACATAGGCGGCGGCCTTGGCAACCAGGCGGGCGGACACATCGAGACTTCCAGCGAGCACCTCCCTGAGGTCCTGACCGATCTGCTCCCAATCGGCGGGGACTATCCGGAGCGAGCCCAATGCGTCCTCGACCCGGAACGTATCGATGGCGACGCCGTCCGCTCGGGTTGCGATTCGGGCCTCGAGGACGTTCAAACCATGTAGCGAGAAGACCCCTGCCACCGTCGCCAGTAGACCTGGGCGATCTCGGGCGACGACAACGACGGTGGGGATCAGGCCGTCGCCCGACACGTTCAGCCGCGCCTCATGAACGCCTGGAGGAGGGGTGGCCAGATCGAGATGGATACGCGACATCCCAGGTCCGAAACGCTGCAGATAGCCGGGGGCCATCGAGTCCACATGCTCAGCCAAAGCCGGCTCCAACAAGCTGTCGATGACCTCGAACGGTCCTCCCTCCATTTCGACTGCGAGCCGGGCGACCAGGGTGCGGACCAGGGATTCGGTCCAATCCGACCAAACCAAAGGCCCCGTGGCTCGTGCGTCGGCCACGGTGAGCACGGCCAGAATCGAAAGAAGCTCCGGGCCTCCAATCCGCTCAGCCGTCGCCTTGATGACAGCGGGGTCATCCAGGTCCTGACGGGTGGCCACACCGGGCAGCAGAAGATGAAGCTCAACGGCGCTCGACACAAGATCGACCGTCCGACTGGCGTATCCAACGCGGCTCAGCAAATCGCGGGCCAAAGAGGCGCCGATCGTGGCGTGGTCACCCGATCTCCCCTTCCCGATGTCATGGAGGAACGCGGCGAGGAGAAGTTCGTCCAACGCTCCGAGGTCGTCGGCGCGCTCGACACACCAATCGTTCGCGCCACCGGTTAGAAGAACCACCTCATCGACCGTGCGCCACAGGTGCGAATCAACCGGATAGCTGTGGAACGGGGCCGTCTGCGGCAATGAAGTGACAGCGGTCAATTCAGGCAGAGCAATGCGGCCCCAATCTTGTATCTGTCGATAGGCGTCCCAACCGCTTCGCCCCGCTCGGAGAAGATCGATCAGGGCGGCACGATCTTCGGAGGCCCAGGCAGCGTTGACTGGACCCGCAATTGAATGGGTTCTCGGCCCTGGGCGGTCCAAGTGCGTCACGGCCCAAGGAAGCGGTGTTGTCGCAGTTGGAGCGGCTTCCTGCCTCCGCTTGCGAACCGCCGACACCAGGTGGCGGCCTGCCCTGGCGACCGGGTCGAAGTCAACTGTCTGACCGGGGGGCCATATCTCCATGACACCGTCATCGACCAGTCGGGCAGCTTCGTAGACCTCGCCGCACATGGTGAAGTGGTCCTCCCCCAGCCAGGCAGCGACCGTCCCCCGAAGGTCCATGGCGAGACGTTCAGCACCTCTCCCCTGGGTCGCGTGCAGGGCATTGCGGACCTTGAGAAGCACTCGTCGCTGATCTACGAACTGGTCAGGTCCGGATGCTTCACCAACCAACTCGTTCCGTCTCCGCACCCAATCCAGTCGGTGTACCGACCGCAACCCACCACGACCGGTCTTCAGATCCATTTCCTGAAGGAAGAAAGGCTCGCGATCTCGAACCCGCAGCTCCTCGACACCAAGCATGTCGACAAAGGCTCGTTGTCGACGCAGAAGCAGGGCAATCTGGCCCTCGAGCCTCTCGAGGTGCTCCGCGTCACCGAGGACCAACCGGGCACTGAACAACGAGCAGAGGGTCTCCATACTCTCCGTAGCCCCGGCGATCGCTTCCTTGAGCGAACGAACCGAATGACCGACCTTCATCCCGGTATCCCACAGCGGATAGAACATCTGGCGCACCACCTCGGGTGCGGGGTGCCCGAGAATCATGATGTCGATGTCGGACTGGAGGCACATCTCGGACCGCCCGTAGCCCCCAGTGGCCACAACAGCCCAACCCGACGAATCCAGGCCTTCGGCGACTTCGACGATCAAAGCGTCGACAGCCTCGGTGAGAGCCCGGGGCAGATCGGCCGGATCGCCGGGAGCTTGTGGGCCTGACCACGACGCCCTCAGCTCCCGCAAACGATCCTTAGCCGTCACAAAGCGTCAGCACCTCTCTCACCAGTTCGGATCCTGGCTACTTCCTCAACGGCCAAGACGAGAATTTTGCCGTCACCGATTTCCCCGGTTCGAGCCGCAGATTCGATGGCCTCCACCACTCGGGAGGCGGCTCCATCGTCGACTGCCACCTCGATCCGGACCTTCGGTACGAAGTCGACCTGGTATTCCGCACCTCGGTAGACCTCGGTCTGGCCCGCTTGACGGCCAAAGCCACGCACTTCTCCAACGGACATCCCGGTCACCCCGATGGACCGCAGGGACTCTTTCACCTCGTCGAGTTTGAAGGGTTTGATATAGGCGATGATCAGCTTCATGTTTCTTTCCTCAGTCTGTCAGCACGTAGGCACGTTCTTCGTGCAGCGAGATGTCGAGCCCGTCGATCTCCGCCTTCTCGTCGGCACGGAGCCCGGTTATCGCCTTGGTGAGACGGGCCAGGAGATATGAAGCCACGAATCCGTACACCAAGACCACCGCCAGGGCCCCGAGTTGCTTGAGAATCAGTGTGGTCCCTCCGAAGACCAGGCCGTCCAACCCCACCGCCTCGTTCACGGCTGTGGATGCGAATACTCCCAACAGGAGTGAGCCGGCGATACCGCCCACGAGGTGGATCCCCACGACGTCGAGCGAGTCGTCATAGTTGAAACGGAACTTAAGGCTGACGGCCCAGAAGCAGACGACTCCAGCGATGAGGCCGATCGCTATCGAAGCCAATGGACTCACGAATCCGGCACATGGTGTGATGGCGACCAGGCCGGCCACCGCACCGGAAGCAGCTCCCAACGTCGTCGGCTTTCCGGTCTTCCACCATTCCGCGACCACCCAGCCCAGCGCCGCAACCGATGCCGCGATCTGCGTCGTGGTGAAGGCGGTTATGGCGTTGGCGTCAGCCGCCAGTGCTGAGCCCGCATTGAATCCAAACCATCCGAACCAGAGAATCCCGGTTCCGAGGAGTGTCAATGGAAGGGAGTGAGGGCGCATCGCCTCTTCCTTGAAGCCCTTCCTTGGGCCGAGGGCGAACACGAGGGCGAGGGCGGCTATCCCGGCATTGACGTGGACCACGAGGCCACCGGCGAAGTCCCTGGCCCCCCAGGCAAACAACAACCCATCCGCAGCGAAGCCCCAATGTGCAACGACCGGGTAGACGAAGATCGACCAGAGGCCTACGAACAGGACCCAGGCGGAGAATTTCATTCGCTCCGCCACTGCTCCCGATATGAGAGCAGGGGTAATGATGGCAAACATCATCTGAAACACGGCAAACAGGAGGCTGTCTCCAGTCACTCCTTCGAGCCCGAAGAAGTCGAACCCTCCTAGCAAGCCGCCACCCAGGTCCGAGCCGAACGCGATTGTGTAGCCAACGACCACCCAGATCACGGTCACGATCGAGATCGTGAAGAAGTTGCTCATCAGCATGGAAAGCACGTTCTTGGAGCGCACCATCCCGCCGTAGAACAAGGCCAACCCGGGTGTCATGAACAACACCAGGGCACTGGAAACAAGCAGCCAGGCGATTGAGCCTGGGTCCATCGCTACCTCCTCGATTACTCGGGGCGATATTGAGCGAGGGCTTGTTTCTGGTTTGTTTCAGCCAGGTGACAATTCTGTGATCAGGACTCTCAGTAGCCCGGTTCCGGTTCCAGCCAATCTCTCGCTGCATCACCGAATCCGACCGCAGTCAGATCGACGCTGGGATTGGTGAACTGGGTGCTGGGCCTCCCGTTGAAGGAGAGGACCACGTCGGCGGCCACCTCGACACCTCCCAACTCATCCGCGATCAGATCGGCTGTCTCCTTGATCATGATCGGGTCGGTGGCCATCACCACCTCCTGACGTGGCGTGAGATATCCGGGCGGCGGAACCCGCCAGCTGTCACCCGTCTTGGGGTCGGTGACCAGGAAGGTGGCCGAGCCCGACTTCTCCGACAACATCACCTGCCAGGACCCCAGATATCCCTCACCGGTCCACTTGACGTCCCCAGGGATCGCGTAGTGCCGGAGCGGCAAGGCGACCATCAACGCCAGATAGAAGACCGCCAAGCCGAGCCAGGGCCTCTGGAACGAGAACGTGGGTTGGGGTCGAGTTTCCCTTCGCAGCGGGAAGAATCGCTCGGGCCAATCGGGCTCGAAGAAGACCAGGGCGGACATCGTCATCAGCAGTGGGAACAGGCCGATCGACGGGAACAGGATCCAGGTCGCGGTGTGGAACATCGCAACCGCCACGAAGGCAGGTAACCGGGTCCGTCGATTCAACAGCCAGAAAACGATGGTCAGGTCGAAGAAGGCTCCAATCCAGGAGGCGACCAACGCGGTCGCCGACAGAGCGAGCATCGACCCGATCAGCGGCAGGGCAGACCTTCCGGGCAGCCACGTTGCCATCGGCTCCCCATGCATCAGCCAGTCTGCGTTCAGCTTGGCCAGGCCGGCGAAGAAGTAGACCATCCCCACCTGGAAGCGAAGCAACCACACCACCCAGGCAGGGATCCACGCCTCCAGCCGAGGCAGACGTCTGGAGTCCACCGAGTACACCCGGTTCACCGGCAGAAAGGCCAACACGAGGGCGGTGAGGATCACCCAGTAGTAGTGATTGAGATAGAGGGTGCGGTCGATCAGCTCCACATAGGCGAGCAGACCTGCGAACACCAGGGCGCAGATCCGGGTTCGAAAACCGACCAGGATCCCGACTGCGGCCAGCCCGATCAGGGCGAAGTGGGCGTACATACCCCACCCCGGCCAGACCTTGACCCACTCGAACCCCGGATACGGGAAGTGATAGGCCGGCTCCAGGAACAGGGTCTCCACCCATCCCTTGGCCAGGAAGCGCAAGACCAGGATCAGGCCTCCGAGCCCAAAGCCGATGCGGAACACGGCGGCCGAAGCCGGGCTCACCGGTCGTCCTGCTCTCCCGGCAATCGCCGCCATCCTGATCATCCGGTGTCGCCGTCGGCGTCGGAGAACCCAAGCGTGATGTCGAGCAATGACACGACGTCGGCCTCGAAGATGCGAAGCAGCTCGGCGACGTCGTCGTACACCGGCTCAAGCTGGGTCGGATCGTCAGCGGCCACCGTGCGAAGCGGGGCATCGATCAGGTCCAGCGCCTCGACAGCTGTCGTCAGGTGGGTGTCGATCTGGGTCGAGATCTCCGTTGATCGCGAAGCAATCAGAGCACCCAGCGAGGTCTCGCCACCGTCGTCGAGAAGAGCACGAATGCTCTCCAGTTGTGCGATGTAGGCGTCGGCCGCGAAACCGGCGCGGCCCTCGGGGATGGCGTCGATGGAGGCCTCCTGCGCTGAGATCCCCAGGGCCTTGCCCAGCTGGAACAGCGACATCTGCTTCAAAGTCTCGACGATTGCCGAAATCGAGTTCGCCATGGCTTCATCGGAGGTCATCGTCTCCCCGAGGAATCGATCCACGAACGGGCTTCCGTCCTCGTAGGTATCGGTCCACGCGCTCTCGAGCGCCTTCGTCTCGGAGGCCACTACTTCTGCTGTCGACGTCATCAGCTCACAGACCCGTGGGTCACTAGCCCGGTCCGGGCTGTCGAAGAGGAGGTATTCGATGGCCCCCAGGCCGCGTTGCGTCGCCGCCGCCTGATTCATCAGGTAGTCCACATCGAGGACCTCCTCCGAGCCAAGGAGCTCATCGATTCCTTCCTCATCGATCGGCTCGTAGTCGACGTGAGAGACCGTCCGTAGCATTTGCGCCGGGCCAAACCAGGTGGTGAGGATCGAGCGTTGCCAGGCCATCTTCGAATTGCCCCACGCCACCTGCGCCGTCTCCTGGGTTTCGGCGGTTGGTTGAAGGCAAAAGTCCGACACCGCGGTTGCCAGGGCGGCAGCTCCCATCGAGGCGTCCTCCATCGCCGGAATCAGGGCTTCATGGGCGATCGACTGCACCACATCGGCATTCGTCGGGCCGCCGCTGCAGGCGAAGAGGATCGAGGCCATCACCGCCGCCCCGAACCGTCTCATAGCGACCCCAGGAAGGCGACCAGCTGGGATCTCTGCTCCGAGGACAAGGTCTTGAACCCGGATGCGGCCGGCTCTGCTTCGCCGCCGTGCCAGAGGATGGCCTCCTCGAGGGATCGGGCCCGGCCATCGTGCAGGAAGAAGGTGTGCCCGCTGACCACTTCCGTGAGGCCGATCCCCCACAGCGGGGCGGTTCTCCACTCGGTCCCCGTTGCCTCGCCGTCGGCCCGGTCATCGGCAAGGCCCGGCCCCATGTCGTGCAACAAGAGATCGGTGAAGGGAAAGATGATCTGGTTCGCCAGAGCCGCGACCTCAGCGTCACCGGTCTCCTGCCTTGGCTGGTGGCATCCCGCGCACCCAAGGTCGCTGAACGCTCGGGCGCCAGCCCTGACATCTGGAGAGTCGAGCATCGCGCCGGGCGGGGACGGCGAGAGTCTGGTTGTAGAACACCACCTTCTCCAGTAGTTCGTCTGTCACCTCGGGCTCGCCACCGTTCGGTGCGGCAGAGCACGCGGTCTGGGTCTCGGTGCAATTCTGATCGGGAAAGATATGACTGGTGATCCCGATGTCACCTATGAACGCTCCGGCCACCTGACGCTCGACAGAAGCCACGTTCGCCTTCCATCCGAACCGTCCGAGTGTCGTCTCGCCGCTGGTCGGATCTTTGATCCAGTTGGGGCGTCCCGAGATCCCATCGCCGTCAGCGTCTTCGGGATCGGAGGCACCGACGATGCCATCTTCGGGAATCGCCTCCAAGAGGCCGGCCCCGATCACAGCTGGTGCCAGCCTCGGAGACACCTCGACCTCGACCGAGATCGGGCCGTAGGCGAGGTCATCGAACTCATACATCGGCCTGCGCAGGCTGTAGGTCTCGCCGTCGGCAAACACACCCGGCTCTTCCACATAGAGGCGCAGCATCTGCCCTTCAGCAGGCACGCCGAGGATGGAACGATCCTGGAGTTGGTTGCCGTACACCGGCTCCGGCACCGGGCCGCCCTCACCTGGAACGCTGAGACGAAAAAGCAGGCCAGGTTCACCCTCCTCGGGTGTCCCCCGCCCATCACGAACATGGCAAGACGCACAGGCCTGCCCGTTCAGCAATGGACCCAGTCCGTCGCGGGCTTCGGTCGAGGAGGGCGCCGTGACCCAATTCTGGGTGAAGAAGCTGTTGCCGACCGCGAAGTCCCTTCGTTCCCCGTCGGTCAGATTCCGCGCCGACATGCCAAAAGCCTCCTGGTTGGAAGCACCCGTGGTTCCCTCGCCCCCGGACGCCTCGACCATGAGGTCGTCGGGGACAGGTGAACAGGCGGTCACCACCAGGACCAGGCCCACAAGCGACCACGCGCCGAATCGCGCACGTCCCTTGTGTGACCTGGTCACCGGTGCCACATCAACTCAGGTTCAAGACGAGACCTGCTGCGGTTGCCGCTTCCACCAGAGTGTCCGCCTGGAGCTCGAGCGCGAGAATGGTGTCGAACATCGCAACCCGGCCCGGGTCGTCATCGGGAACCCCTGGAGCGATGCTCTTGTCGAATGGAGCTGGGATCGATTCCGCCGCCGCGACGCTCGCCGCGATCTCCCCTTGGAGCTTTGTTGCGAGATCGGAATCCGTCGCCTCAATGAGGTCATGGATCCCGGGGCCGTCGACATCTCCCACCGCACCCAGATAGACGTTTTGAATCCCGGTGGCGTTGGCGACGATGTCCGAGGTCGTGTTGTCCGAGAAGCAGGAGTGCTCGTTCTCCTGTGAATGCTCCTCGTAGGCGACGGTGAGACGCTCCCCGGCGAGCTCGCCACGGCTCAATTCGCCGAGACCGGTGAGGATCATCCCCAAAGCCTCGTCGGTGGTCAGCGCAAGGAACTCGGCTCGATAGTTGTCTTCGACATCCGGCGCCCAGGCGTCGACCAGCGACTGCAAGTGGCCTACGAGCAGATCCGAGGCAACGGTGAGATAGGCGATTCGTCGATCGGCGTTGGCAGTAGTCGTGAAGTCGGTGACCGGCCTCGCTCCTGGCCCGTCCACGGAAAGATCCTGTCCCCAAAGCAAGAATTCGATGGCGTGCCAGCCCGTGGAGATATTGGTCTCTCCCCCGGCCTCGTTGAGTGACACCAGGAGATCGGAGTCGATGGTCGGATACTCGTCGGGCAGGTTGATCACTCCGGACTCGGGAGCACCTTCGACGTAATCGATGTAAGCCTCGTCCAGGGGCCATGCGTTCATTAGTCCCTCGGGACCGGTGTCAACGGCGTCTACAGGCCCCCCGTAGAAGCGAAACGCTTCCGTGAGCCCGTAGTCGTCGCGGGCTCCTAACCAGGCCTCGCGCGCTGCCGCCAGAGTGGCGTCGGTCGGATCGGCTGCCAGGACGTCGATTGCGGCATCCATCTCGGTGGCCGAAGCCAGACTCATCGAGTAAGTCTCCTGGACCACTGCCGCGTAGTTGCCCACCACCTCGGTTTCCAGATCAGCATTGGCATCGTTTCCGCAAGCCGACAGCGCCAGCGCCGAGGTCATCACGGCGACGACGCTCCTCCTCCATCTCATCTGCTCTCCTAGCTCCCAAACTCGTTCGGTAGCTAAAGATATTTGCACTATGGGCGTAGTGCAAATGTTTCACCTGAGGAGGGCTAAGACATTTGATCGATCAACCACATGATCCCCTGGACCAGTCTCCAGCCCAGGTAGATGACGATCAGCACCACCATCAGTCGGAAGCCGAACGGAGCCTTGAGATCCTCCCCGCCCTGGTCCGGTGGAGAGGGATCGGTCATCGCCTCTCCCCCAATCGCGAGACGATGTGTATCGGGTTTCCGGTGAAGTCGGCCTCGTCGCGGAGCCGATTCTCGAGAAACCTCAGGTAGTCGTCACCGACGTCGCCCCCGGACATGAACACCACGAAGGTCGGAGGGGCAGTGCCCGCCTGGACGACATAGTGGATCTTGGGTCTCCGCCCTTTCCGCACCGGTGGCGGGTGGGCGTCGATCCACTCCCTGACCACCCGATTGAGCTGGCCCGTCGGAATCCTGGTCTCCCGCGACGTCAGGACCGCCTCGAGAACATCGGGCAGCCGCCCCACCCGCGACCCGGTACTGGCGGAGATCCTGACCACCGGCGCCCACCCGACAAACCCGAACCGGTCAGGGAGCGACCGCTCGGTGATCTCACGTTGCTCCTCGTCGATGGCGTCCCACTTGTTGAGCACGATGATCAGCCCAACACCGGCGTCGACCACCTCGCGGGCGATTCGCTGGTCCTGGTGGGTGACTCCATCCAGGGCGTCCACGATCAGCAAGGCGACATCGGCTTCGGCGAGCGCCTCGCGAGCTCGGAGCACGGAATAGAAGTCGGCATCCTCGGTGATCTGCGGCTTGCGCCGAATGCCAGCCGTGTCAACCAGGCGATACGGCTTGCCTCCCAGTTCGACGTCGGTGTCGATCGGATCTCTCGTGGTTCCGGGTATCTCCGAGACGATCACCCGCTCCTCCCCGGCGAGGCGGTTGAGCAGGGTCGATTTCCCTACGTTGGGCCGACCCACGATGGCCACGCGCGGGACATCGTCACGCGCCGCGACTGGCCGGGGCTCGGGCATCGCGTTCACGACCTGATCGAGGAGATCGCCGACACCACGTCCGTGATAGGCGCTGATCCCATTTGGCTCACCGAGCCCAAGCCGCCAGAAGCGATCCACGTCCGCCTCGAGTTGGGCGTCGTCGATCTTGTTGGCGGCGAGGATCACCGGAACCCCCGAAGCGCGAAGAATCGAGATCACGCCGGTGTCGTCGTCGGTGAGGTCGGCGGTGCCGTCGACGACCAGTACCACCACATCGGCGCCGGTCACCGCGGCCTCCGCCTGTTCCTTGATGGACTGGTTGATGCCTCCGACCGGTTTTATCTCCCATCCCCCGGTGTCGACCAGCAGAAACTCGCGACCTACCCAATCAGCCTCGAATTCACGACGGTCTCGGGTCACTCCCGGCGATTCCTCCACGACCGCCGATCGGGAGCCGATCACCCGATTGACCAGGGTGGACTTGCCGACATTGGGACGTCCCACGATGACGACGACCGGAAGGGTGCTCACCGTGCGCCGACCGTCAGGTGCTGACGAGGTTCAGAGCCTCGCTGGCGGTCCAGTCCCGGTCTCGCTCCAACCAGCCGGGCTGAGAAGGGATGCGGGCGGTGACGCTTGCTTCCACCAAGCTCTGCAGGGTGGAGACGAAGGCGCGCAACTGAGGCGGAAGCGGGAAATACTCCTGTTCCTCGGTCGAAGACCACAACTCGAAGCCAGCAGTGGGCGCCAGCCGGGCGATCACCTCTTGAACGAGGTGGTCGGGGGCGGAGGCCCCGGCCGTCAGACCCACCGTCTTCACGCCCTCGAGCCAGTCCTCATCGATGTCATCAGCCGAGTCGATTCGATGCGCGGCCACACCATTCTCCCGAGCCACTCTGACCAGAGCCTGGGTGTTGGACGAGTTGTGTGACCCGACCACCAGGATCAAGTCACAAGAGTCGGTCAACTCCTTCACCGCATCCTGTCGGTTGGTGGTTGCGTAACAGAGGTCCGACTTGCGGGCCGTGTGCAGCTCGGGAAAGCGGTCCCTCGCATCATCCATCACCGCCATCCACTCATGGACTCCCAGAGTGGTTTGAGCCAACAAGGCGACCTTCCCGGGGTCGGCGGGCTGATACTGGCCAAGCCCGGTTTCAGGCTCCACAAGGGTGATCGCCTTGGGGGCCTCGGCGACGGTGCCTACCGCCTCGTCGTGGCCGGTATGGCCGACGTAGATGATCTCATAACCGTCGCGGGCCATCCGCTTCACCTCATGGTGCACCTTGGTGACTAGAGGGCAGACGGCATCGATCACGACGGCGGCCCGGTCGGCAGCTCCTTGTACCACCTCCGGCGCCGAACCATGTGCGGACAACATCACCGGAGCGCCCATCGGGACCTGCTGGATGTCGTCGACAAATACGACTCCGACCCCTTCAAAGGCACGCACCACCCACTCGTTGTGGACGATCTCGTGAAAGCAATAGACAGGGCCGTCGAAGATGCGCGTCATCCAGGTGAGAGCTTTGATGGCCATCTCCACCCCGGCGCAGAAGCCTCTCGGCTCGGCGAGCAAGACGCGTTCGACCGTCATGGGTGGTCATGGTAGGTCGGCCCTGTCACTCAGACGGATCGGTCCATTGCTAGCCCGACCACCCGGGTCACCACCTCATCGAAGCCGAGATCGGAGGTGTCGATGACGACAGCGTCCCCGGGTACGGTCAATGGCGACGCGGCTCGGGTCGAATCCAGGTGGTCCCTTCGCTCCAGATCCTCCAACACCGCTCCGTGGTGCTCGCCGGTTTCGCCGGCCCTCCGAGCCGCTCGGACCTCGGGGCGGGCGTCGAGGAAGATCTTCAGCGTGGCACCGGGGAAGACCACGGTTCCAATGTCCCTCCCCTCGACCACGGCCCGGCCTCCGTGTCTCGCCACCCAGTTGCGTTGATGCGACACGAGGAGCTTCCTGACCTCGGGGTTGGCCGCAACCTTCGAAACGGCTGCGGTGATGTCGGGCCCACGAATCTCTTCCGACACATCCTCATCATCGAGAAACATTGCGTCGTCGATCTGGTCCATGGTCGACTGCCTGACCACTCCGGCCACTTCACCCCTGTCGTCGAGGTCGACTCCGGCCCGGAGCGCCGCCACGGTTGCGGCCCGATAGAAGGCTCCGGTGTCGAGATGAGGTAGTCCCAACTCTGCTGCGGCGGCCCGGCTGACAGTGCTCTTACCGGTGCCGCTCGGCCCGTCGATGCTCACGATGAGGTCGCTCACGATCGGCGAGGTTATCGACGGATTCGGGTGGTGAGGACCCCGGCCCCGGAGGGGCGTCCTATTGGGGATTCGGACAATGGGGCTGTGGGACCGGGGATCCTCTCCGTGCAAGGCAACCTAGCCAACCCCGTCGTCGCGTGACGGGTCGAGTCGCTTTCCCGGTTCACAGCTGGTCGAGCATCTCCCAGAACCCGGGCCAGGTCTTTCCCACCACCCGTGGCGCCTCGATCACAATCCCGGGTTGTACCTGGCCAATCAGGGCGAAGGCCATCGCGATCCGATGGTCGCCGTAGGTCTCGATTGTCGCCGGACGAAGGGCCCCGGGAGAGATCACAACGCCATCGTCCTCGATCCGTGCCTCGCCGCCCACGTTCTCGAGTTGCTCGGCAAGGCCACGGAGCCGATCCGATTCCTTGAGACGCAACGAGCGGAGGCCTTCCAGACGACTCTCACCCGTAGCGAAGAGGCAGGCAACCGCCACGGCGAGGGCCCCGTCGGGCATCGCTGAGAGGTCCATTTCGATTGGATCGAGAGGTGCCCCACTCGACTCGACCGTCGTCGAGTCTCGACCGATGGCGACGCTGCACCCCATCTCACGGAGGGCTCCGGCGATATGCAGATCCGGCTGGTGCGAATTCTCGCCGAGACCTTCGATGGTAACTCTTCCGCCCCGGATCGCGGTGGCCACCATCGGATAGACCGCCGCCGAGGCATCAGCTTCGATCGCGTAGTCGGCTCCTCGATATCCCGTTGGCTCGACCTCGTACTGCTCGCCGATGCGCCGCACCTCGGCCCCGAAACTCTCCATCACGTCGACCGTCAGGTCCAGATACCCGGCTGAACCTCCGAGCCCTTCGATTTGGACGGTCAATCGTCCCTCGGCCATGGGACCGGCCAGAAGCAGGGCCGTGGCAAATTGGGTCGTCTCCCCGGCCGCCACCTTCACCGTGCCCCCGGACAGAGCGCCACTCCCGTTCACCACCAGAGGAAGACCGCCATCATCCGACTCGATCGTCACTCCCAGCGATGCCAGGGCGTCGAAGAGCCCACTCATCGGACGCGTCGGCAGACGGCCTTGACCGATGATCCGCGTCGAACCGGGAACCAGGCCGGCCAGGGCGATCAAGGATCGCGCGGTGAGACCGGACTCCCCCACATCGATTGGGGCGGAACTCGGGACGAGGGCGCCGCCGGTTCCGGAGACGGCCCATTCCCCGGGTGCCTCCTGAATCGAGGTCCCCAAGGCAGCCAGCGCCCGGCGGGCAGCGACAGTGTCACCGGAATCCAACGGGCCAAGCAATCGCGATTCCCCGCCGGCAAGGGCCGCTGCAAAGAGTGCTCGGATGGTGAGCGACTTGGAGCCCGGCGGCCGCACTGTCGCTTCGATCGGGCCGCTCTTCTGTGGGATCGTCAGGCCGGTCATGGATTTGATGTGCCCGAAGCGAGAAGGCGATTGATCTCGGCGATCGAGAGCAGCCTGGATTCCCCGGCCTTCAAACTCTGATCCGCTATCGGCCCGATGGCCGTCCTCACCAGGCGAGTCACCTGGTACCCGATTGCCTCGAACATGCGCCGCACCTCGCGATTCCTGCCTTCACCCAGCACCAACTCAACCATGGTCTCATCCCCGCTCCGCCGGATAATGCGGGCGGACAACGCATGGGCCGGGCCATCATCGATCTCGATCCCTGTCGTGAGTCGGCGGACTTCGGCCGCCGTCGGGCGCCCGGCGACCAACGCAACGTACTTCTTGGTTATCCCATATCGGGGGTGGGTGACTCGATTAGCCAGCTCCCCGTCATTGGTGAGAAGGATCAGGCCTTCCGAGTCCGAATCGAGACGTCCGACCGGGTAGAGGCGGTGGTCACTGCGCACCAGGTCGACCACGACTGCGCGGCCTTGGGGGTCCGAGGCACTGCTGATGACGCCCAAGGGCTTGTAGAGGAGGTGTGTCTCCAAATCCGGGTTGAGCGGGATGGGTGCTCCATCGATGGTCAGAACCTGTGCCGTGACGTCGACCCGGTCCCCGAGACCGATCGTCTCGCCATCGACCGCCACCCGCCCCGAGGCGATGGCTTCTTCTGCGGCGCGTCGGGACATCAGTCCCGAGTTGGCGATGGCCTTTTGGGCGCGGACCGCCTCCGCCACGACTCACCCATTCCCGGGCCGGAGTGTCTCCTCGAGGGAATCGACGATCTCGGCGGGCGGGATGTGGTCGGCAAGAGGTGGCAATTGGGTCAATGAGCTCAGCCCGAGCTTTTCGAGGAGCAGATCCGTGGTCACGTAGACCGCAGGGTTACCGGGAAGGTCAAGACGCTCCTTCTCTTCGATGAGCCCGAGTCGCTCGAGGGTCCGCACAGCGGAGTCGGAGTCGACCCCTCGAATCTCGGAGATCTGGCTCCTCGCCACCGGCTGGCGGTAGGCGATGACCGAGAGCGTCTCAATAGCCGCAGGCGACAGGCGCCGTGCGGTGGCAGATGACGAGAACCGCTCGAGATAGGGATAGGCGTCGGGATGTGAATAGAGGCGCCAGCCTCCGGCGACTGAGCGGAGAACGATCCCGGCTCCTCGCGCCTCCAGGTCGGCCCGCAACTCCTCGAGAAGCTCCTCGACCCGCTTCTGGGAGAGCTCCAGGACCTCGGCCAACTCACCAATCGGAACCGGAGTCTCGGTGACGAACAGGACAGCCTCGAGAGCGGCGGTCTCGTTCATGATGCGGCCCACTCTGAGGTCAGGTCGACGTCATCGACCTCGCGGTGCTCCACACGGATCTCGGCCAGCCAATCATCCTGCGATATCGCAATCAGCCCCCAACGGGCCAGCTCGAGGAGGGCAAGGAAATAGGCGGCCACTTCCATCGGGCGCTGACAATGCTCAACGAGATCGTCGAAACTCGCCATCGTCATCTCGGCGACCCGGCTCCGCAGCTCACCTATCGCAGATTCAACGGACGGGAGGTCGAGGTCGAGATGGTCGAGATCGGGCTCGGCCGCAGACCTCTTGAACACCTTGAAGGCGGCAGCCGCCAGCCCGGATGCGTCGACCGGGAGCATCAGATCGGAAGGTGTGCTGACGATCCGCTGATCGACCCCCGAGGTGCGTGGAACAAACCGATTCGCATCTTGAAGACGTCTGAGCAGGACCGCTCCAACGTCCTTGAAGGTGACGCAGGCCAGCAGCCGGGAGATGAGGCGGTCGCGCTCCTCGATCAGGGCAAGCTCCTCGTCCATGTCGAACTCGCCACGACCCGGGAGCAGCGATTGGGCCTTCAACTGAATCAAGGTCGCGGCGATCAGCGTGAACTCGGAGGTGACGTCGAGGTCCATGCCCCTCATCTCATCGAGGAATGAGATGTACTCGGTCACCACCTCGGTCAGGCCGACCGCGGTCACTTCGACCTGGTGCTTGGAGATGAGTTGCAGCAGAAGGTCCAAAGGGCCTTCGAACACCGTTGTTTTGACGTGAAATGACATCAGCTGGCCACTCAGGATATTCCGGGCGGGTTCCAGGCCCGGGTCTTTGGCGGCTGGTCCGCCTTTTGCAACAGTCTCCAGATCTCGGGGTCGATCGTCGAAGGGCGCTCGCCGTGATGCACGCGGGCGAAGTCGACTATCAGCGGAGCACAGCCGATCGCCTCCAATTCTGCAGCCGCCACCTGGCCGTGATCCCGGTAGGCGGCCCACCGGCCCTGGATCGGGATCCGAAGGAGAATCAGAAGCGACGCGACGACACGGCCGATGACCCCAAGGCGGGCGTGGCGCTTTCCGATGTCGTGGAGCAAGGCTGTTTTGATGACGATCCGGTCAACAACACCGTCGGCGATCACCGTCAGCGCTGCCATGTAGCCATGTCGCTGATCTACTTTGGGCTGGGCCAGAAAGAGTGAACGCTCCTGCTCACTCAGCCAAACCGCCACCGCCTGCTGCTCTGAATCGAGCAACGGCCGTGCCAGCAACACGTCGAAGAAGCGTCTGGTCAGGTGGCTCAGAGAGCCGGGCACTCGATCAGCCTGCGACCTTGGTCTTGCAGTCGACGCAAAGAACCGATTCCGGTCGGAATTCGAGGCGAGCCGGGTCGATTTCGTTGCCGCAGTTGTCACACGTCCCGTAGGTGCCGGCCTCGATATGAGCCAGGGCACGATCGACGTTGTCGAGCTGGCTTTTCAGTGAATCGACCAGACCGAGCACCTCGGTCCGCTCTGCAGTCACCGCGGCCGCGTCGGCGAAGCTCCCTCCAAAGTCGAGGTCGGCCCGAAGATCACCGCTTTCGGCAGCGCCCAGGTCGTCCAACTGGTGGACTAGATGAGCACGCTCCTCTCGAAGCGCTTTCTCCGCTCTGGCGATGTCAAAGGACATCATCGGCTCCTCGGGTGTGCCTGGACGTAGACCTCCACGAGATGGGTAGCGCTGACCCTCGTGTAGATCTGGGTGGTGCTAATCGTAGCGTGACCGAGGATTTCTTGTACGGTCCGGAGGTCCGCACCGGACTCCACCATGTGGGTCGCGGCCGAATGACGCAGGACATGGGGCGACACTTTGGCCGCTTCGATTCCGGCCCGGGAAGCATTGGCCCGCACCACGTCGAACGCTCCCTGACGGGTCAGGCGCCGCCCTCTCATATTGAGGAACACCGGATCCCCGCGCTGTCCACGGGCGAAGAGGCCGAGGCGGTCCGGAAGCCACCTTGCAATCGCTATGACCGCCTTGCTCCCCAGTGGCACCAGCCGCTGCTTCGAGCCCTTGCCCGTGACCAGAGCCACCCGATCCTCGAGATCGATCTTTCCCAAGTCGATCCCAACCGCCTCTGAGACCCGTGCCCCTGTGCCGTAGAGGAACTCGAGGAGGGCCGAATCGCGTCGCCCTTGGGCCGTTGAGAGGTCGGGCGCCTCGATCAGGCGAAATGTCTCATCGATGGACAAGGCCTTGGGAAAGGGGTCTGGGCGGCGCGGCGAGTCGATGAGAAGAGTGGGATCGGCTTGTCTCATGCCCTCCACCACCAGGAACCGGTGCAGGCCGCGAATGGCGGCCACCTTGCGACTCACGGTCGACATCGCGAGGTCACGGCTGTGGAGGTGACTCACGAACCCATCGACTAGATCCCGGTCAGGCTCCCGGCCCTCGAGAAAGGCCAGGTATTGGTCGAGATCCCGGCGATAGGCGCTCAGCGTGTTGAGAGCGAGTCCTCGCTCGACCCGGAGGGCAATCATGTACTCCTCGACACATTCGGGGAGACTCGGTGAGCCTTGGCTCACCTCGAGGCGAGAGCCTCTGCAGCCGGCACGTGCGACACTCCGAGGCTCTCGGCCACCGCCGGGTGACAGACATCCTCGCCCACGACGTTGACACCCCCGAGAAGCTCAGGATGGACGCTGATGGCCTCCTCGACTCCACTGGAGGCCAGGCTGACCGCGTAACGAAGAGTCGCATTGGTCAGCGCGTAGGTCGAGGTGTGAGGCACCGCGCCCGGAATGTTGCCCACGGCGTAGTGGACCACGTCGTGGACCATGTAGACCGGGTCGCGGTGAGTCGTTTCCTTGGAGGTCTCGAAGCATCCCCCCTGGTCGATTGCGACGTCGACCAGCACCGCGCCTTTCTTCATCCGCCGCACCATCTCTTCGGTGACCAACTTTGGAGCCGATGCTCCCGGCACCAGGACGGTCCCGATCACGAGGTCGGCATCCAGCACCTGCTCCTCCAGGGTCAGCTTGTTGGAGTGAAGCGTGAGGACTCTGCCCTGGTGGAGAGAATCCAGCCAGCGGAGCTTCTCCATGTCGGTGTCCAGGACCACGACGTCTGCCTGCATCCCGATGGCGATGAGGGCAGCGTTTGAGCCCGCCATCCCTCCCCCAATGATGACGACCTTGCCTCTCTTGACACCGGGCACACCGCCGAGCAGAACTCCCCGACCACCCTGGGTCCTCTCCAGGAAGTAGGCACCGACCTGGGCCGCCATGCGGCCGGCGATCTCCGACATCGGTGCCAACAAGGGCAGTGACCGGTCTGGCATCTGCACCGTCTCGTATGCAATCGCGACAACGTCTCGCTTCCGGAGACCCGCGGCAAGGTCGGGGTAGGCAGCAAGGTGGAGGTAGGTGAAGAGAACCTGGCCCGAACGGAACATTTCGATTTCTACGCGCTGAGGCTCCTTGACCTTGAGGATCATGTCGGCGCCACCGAACACCTCGGCCGCCGAGGCGACGATGGTCGCTCCCTGGGTCTCGAACTCGTCGTCGTGGATGCTCGAGCCCTCGCCAGCGCTCTTCTCGATGAGAACTTGGTGACCGCGATCGGTCAGCTCACGAACCCCAACCGGGGTGATCGCAACCCGATGCTCGTCGGTCTTGATCTCTCTTGGCACACCGACGATCAAGTTTGGATCCTCCTGGCGGGTACTCAATCGGCGTTCAGGCTATACGGCGGGATGAATCCCTGCCTCAATCGACCGTCAGGTCGATGGCCTCCAGTTCGGGAACCTCGGTTCCACGGCGGATCCTGGCCGCGGCCTCGATCAGCCCCGAAAACAGCGGATGGGGGCGGTCCGGCCGTGACCGCAATTCGGGGTGAGCCTGGGTGCCGACGAAGAACGGATGGTCTATCAATTCGATGTATTCCACCAGGTTGTCGTCGGGCGAAAGCCCTGAGAGCATCATTCCCGCACCCTCGAGATCCTTGCGGTACTTGTTGTTGACCTCCCAGCGATGTCGGTGGCGCTCGTAGACCAGCTCGTTCCCGTAGAGGGCCCGCACCTTCGACCCTTCGGCGAGCTTGGCCGCATAGAGGCCGAGGCGCATCGTGCCCCCCATCTCCTCCACATCCTCCTGACTGGCCATGAGGTCGATCACGGGATGCGGGGTTGACGGGTCGAACTCCGAGCTGTTGGCATCGGTGAGCCCGATCACATTGCGAGCCAGTTCGATCACCGCGCATTGCAGGCCAAGGCACAAGCCGAGCATCGGAATGCCGTTCTCCCTGGCATATCTGATCGCCTGGATCTTTCCTTCGACGCCGCGGTAGCCGAATCCGCCGGGGATGACCACCCCATCGAGCTCCTCGAGATAGGAGTCAGCCAACAGTCCGGTCAATTCGTCACTGGGAATCCAACGGAGGTCGAGCCGCAACCCGTGGGCAGCCACACCGTGTTTGAGGGCCTCGACGACGGAGAGGTAGGCGTCGGGAAGGTCGACATACTTGCCGACGATTCCGATCGTCACCGATTCGGTCGCCGACATTGCCTTCTCAACCATCGCCCTCCAGGACTCGAGGGCCGGTGGTCCGGTGACGAGTCCCAGCCGGTCGCAGATGACCTTGTCGAGCCCTCCTTCGTGGAGCACGAGCGGGATCTCGTAGATGTCTTCGACGTCGGGAGCCGCGATGACCGCCCTGGGCTCGACGTCGCAGAAGAGGCTGATCTTCTTCCGCACCCCCTCATCGATCGCCCGGTCAGACCTGACAATGATGACGTCGGGATGAATGCCCTTGCTCCGCAATTCCGCAACGGAGTGCTGGGTCGGCTTGGTCTTCAACTCCTCCGACGTGGCGATGTAGGGAACCAATGTGACATGGACGAAGACGACGTTCTCCCGTCCCACCTCATTCCCGTACTGGCGGATCGCCTCGAGGAAGGGAAGGCTCTCGATGTCACCGACAGTCCCACCCACTTCGGTGATCACCACATCGACGTCTTGCTCGCCGACCCTGCGGATCCGATCCTTGATCTCATTGGTGATGTGTGGGATCACCTGAACCGTGTCCCCCAGGTAGTCCCCGCGGCGCTCCTTCTGGATGACGGACAAATAGACGGATCCGGAGGTCACGTTGGACGTCCGCTTCAGGTTCTCGCCCGTGAACCGCTCGTAGTGGCCGAGGTCGAGGTCGGTCTCTCCCCCGTCGTCGGTCACAAACACCTCACCGTGCTGGAACGGGTTCATCGTGCCCGGGTCGACGTTGATGTAAGGGTCGAGCTTCTGGTTGACGACCCGAAGTCCTCGTGACTTGAGGAGCCGGCCGAGGGAGCTGGCCGCAATCCCCTTGCCCAGGCTGGAAACCACGCCACCAGTCACAAACACATACTTGGTGGGAGTCGGAGCGGGGGCCTCGGAACCGGGTTGGCTCTCTGAGGTGAAAAGGGGCCCGTCCATGACGGGATTTCAATGTAGCACGCGATCCGGCTCTCGCCGACATCTTCAAATCTGGAGTGTCAGCTCCAACAATTCGGCCGCGGCCTCCCTGCCGCGGGCACTTTCGGGCAGACCGGCGAGCATCCTGGAAAGCTCCTCGAGGCGCTCATCGCCCTCCACTTCCACGACCTGCGCCCGGTCACCGTCACGTTTCACGACGTAGTGACGCCCGGCGTGGGCGGCAACCTGAGGGAGATGGGTCACGCAAAGCACCTGATTGGAGCGTCCGAGATCGGCAAGCTTCTTTCCCAGAGCGAGCGCGGTCACCCCGCCGACTCCGGAGTCGACCTCATCGAACACCAGGGTCTGGGCTCCCTCAGTCCGGGTGGCAAGGCGAAGCGCGAGGACGATGCGGGATAGCTCACCACCCGAGGCGACATCCTGGATAGCCCCGCTCTGAAGCCTGACATCCGAAGCAAACTGAACGGCGACCCGATCGGCGCCACTGGGCCCAGGCTCGACTGACTCGATCACAAACTCCAGTGAGGCCGATGGCATTCCCAGTGCCCGAAGGTGGTCAGCCACCTCCTCTTCGATGGCGGCCACTGTCCGCTTTCGTGCGACAGTAAGGCCGATGGCTGCCTGATGGACTTCTTCGAAGGCGCGCGCCACCTCAGTGTCGATGAGAGAGGCCCGTTCGAGAAGAGCAGCCAGTTGATCTGTCCGGTCCCGCGCTGCCGTCCCGAAGGCGATGACCTCTGCGATGGTCTTGCCATATTTCCTCTTCAGGTCCCCGAGTGCCGTGAGTCGATCCTCGACTTCGGCCAGGGCAGCCGGGTCCTCTCGGACATCCTCGGCAGCATCCCGAACCGACCGATGCAAGACGGCGACCTGTTCGGCGACACCTTCCCAAGCTTCGGCCGCGGCCGATAGCCCGGGGTCCATGTCCGCGATCTTCCTCAAAGCGGAAACCACTTCACCAGAGAGATCCGCAACGTTCTCGGCCTTGTCGAGCGCGTACCCGAGATGGCCCCGAATCGCCTCGGCGTTGCGCAGTCTCGAAGCCATGGCCTCCGCGTCCTCGTCATCTCCGGCCTGAAGACCTGCTCCTTCGATCTCCCGTGCCTGGTGTGACACCAGGTCGAGCTCACGCTCGAGAGCCATCAGATCGCCGCCCAAGCTCGCCTGATCTTCGAGCGAGGACCGGTAAGCCTTCCAACAGCCCTGATACGCCGACTGAGCGTGCACCCCTTGCTCGTCGAGGACATTGTCGAGCAATTCGAGGACGACCGAAGGGCGGCGGAGCCGCAACTGGTCGTGCTGCCCGACGATGTCCACCAGCTTGCCGATCCGGTTGGTGAGGGCCCCCACCGAAACCAGCGCTCCCTCCAGATAGGCCCGGCTTCTCCCATCGCGTGGCACCACGCGACTGACACCGAGCTCCTCGGCGCCATCCTCGAAGAGCCCGTCAGCCTGCGTCTCGTCAGCGAAGGGCCCGACGGCGTCGGGACGAGCCTTGTCCCCGATGAGCAAGCGCAGAGCGCCCAGGAGCAGGGTCTTGCCGGCACCCGTCTCACCGGTGATGACGGTGAAGCCCTCGCCGGGATCGATCTCGGCGTCGCCGAGCACACCAAGATTGCGAGCCCTCAGATGCCTCAGCATCACCTGAGCCCGAACTTCTCGGTTACCAACACCGGAAAGTTGCGGTCTCCGAATGTCACGAAACGGGCCGGGGATGCACCTCTTGCCACCACCACCCGATCGCCCATCGCCAGATGCCCAAGACTGATCTTGTCGACCGACACCTTGACGGGCCGGTCGGTGCCGACCCGAACCTCGATCTGGGTCCCCGACCGCACTACCAATGGCCGGTCGAAGAGAGAGTGCGCTGCCACCGGTGCCAACACGAGGGCATCGAGGTCGGGATCAACCAACGGGCCGCCAGCCGAAAACGAGTATGCGGTGGAGCCGGTGGGTGTGGAGATAATCAGCCCGTCGGCCCGGTAGGTCAGAAACCGCTGACCGTCGATCGTGACCTCTAGGTCGATCAGTCGTTGACTGTCCACCTTCTCTACGACGACATCGTTGACGCCGGTCGCCGTCGAACCGGCAACCGTGGCGCTCACTGTCATTCGCTCATCAACCTGGAAGTCCCCTGCGACGAGGCGCCTGACGATCGATTCTGCTTGGTCGGGCTCGGCCTCGGTGAGAAAGCCGATCGTGCCCAGGTTGAAGCCGAGGACAGGTGCATTGGAGCGGAGGGCAACCTGTACCGCGGCGAGCATGGTCCCATCGCCGCCGACTGCCAGCACCATGTCGGGCGCTCCGACCGTGGCATCGACGACCTCGCCTCCGGCAGACCCGATGAGGTCCTTGAGAACTTCTGCAAATTCGAGGGCCTTTTCACGCCCCTGACGCACCTCGAGGGCGAACTTCAAGCCGGCACCTCCACCTTCAGGCTCTTCTCCCCCTTGCGGAGCCAGAGTAGGTACTCGACGTTCCCATCCCCGCCATCGATCGGCGAGCGGATGATGCCACGCGTCCCGAGTCCGGCGGCAACGAGGCTGTCGATGGTGTCGACCACCGCCCGGGCCCGAATCACCGGATCCCGGACGATCCCTCCGTGGCCCAAGCCGGCCCGCCCGACCTCGAACTGTGGCTTGACCAGGACGACCAGGTCTCCCCCTGGTCCGGCCAGAATCGCCAGTTGGCCTGCGACCACGCGCAACGAGATGAAAGAGAGATCCACCACCACGACTGGAAACGGGCCACCGATTTCTTCGGTCGAGACGTGGCGGACGTTTGTCTTCTCGTATGAGGTCACCCGTGGATCTCTCGAAAGGCGGTCATGAAGTTGGCCCCGTCCCACATCCAATGCCACGACTTGTGATGCCCCGGCTTCGAGAGCGACTTCCGTGAACCCTCCCGTCGAGGCGCCGACATCCAGGACCCGCTTTCCTGTCATGTCGATCGGAAAGGCCTGGAGGGCTGCCAATAGCTTTTCCGCACCGCGGGACACCCACTGTCGCCCGATTCCGATCACTTCGATCACCGTTTCCGAGGCCACCACCGATGAAGGTCGAGCGGCCGGCCCGCCAACGATGACCACCTGCTGGGTGATGATGAGGCGCTTCGCCTGGGCGCGACTCGCAACAAATCCCCGTCGAACCAGCGCCACGTCGAGGCGGTCGCCGGTCAGGGGCTTTCCTCGTCCTCGAGGATCGAACCCAGGAGGTTTGCCAACTCGGCTGCCGGCTCGGGCAACTCGGCGGGGTCGACCTCGGTGAGACGGTCGAGGAGAGCCTCGATCTGGTCGATCTGATCCTGACTGAGATTCATGGCTGGATTATCACCTATTTCTCCCGGCGGCGAACCCCCATCGGAGCCAAGGCTTCACCGGTCCCCCCCGGAGGACAAATGGTTGTCCCCCTGCGCAGCGGGGGGACCGTCCGACCGTCAGGTCGGGCGAGGGGGGCTATCCAAGCACCAGATCCACCGCCGCGGCGAGGTCGGCGACCACGTAGTCGGCGTCACCGCCCTCCTCGGCGCGAGAGACTCCAGTCAAGACCAGGATGGACCGCCAATCAGGTTCCGCGGCGGCGAGGGCGATGTCCGTGTCGACCCGATCTCCGATCACCCAGGCCTCTCCGATCCCTTTCGCCCGGAGCAGGGCCCGCATTGGAGCCTGGGGCTTACCGGCCACTTCGGGCTCGACACCGGTGGTAGTCCGCACCGCGGCCACAATCGAGCCCGCACCCGGAACCAGGCCATCGGCCACCGGGAGTGTCGGATCGATGTTGGTGGCGATGAAACGGGCCCCGCGTCGGACCGCATCCGCGGCACGGCTCAACCGTTCGAAGGTCAGCTCGACATCGAGGCCAACCAGGAGAGCGCTCGCCACCTTTGGGTCGTCGGTCATCTCGATCCCGGCGTCGGACAGTGCGGAGACGATCCCGTCACCACCGAGGACCATGACCGGGCCCCGGTCATCGCCGAGGAGGTGGACAGCTGCCTGCGAGGAAGTCACGATCGAGGCGGGATCGACGGCCACACCGGTGATCCGGGTGATCTTCTCGCTGACCGTCGAAGGCGCCTTTGTGCTGTTGTTGGTGGCGAAGTGGACGGTCACACCTGCATCCTCAAGTCGTCGAAGGGCCACATCCGATCCTGGCACCAACCTGTCTTCGAGGTAGATGACGCCATCGATGTCGCAGATGACGTTCATGCTCTCGCAAAGAAGCGGTCGAGAACCCTCACATATAGATCGGTGGTGCGAATCACCGAGTCGACCGAGACCCGCTCGTCGTGGCCGTGGAACAGGTTCAGCATCTCGGAGAAGGTCATCCGATCGTCGAACAGGCCGACTCCGTAACAAACCGTGCCCTTTGCCCGCCAGAAGCGAGCATCTGTGGCCACCGTCATCAGCGTGGGTGTCAGGTTGCGATGCCCGTCCAACTCTTCGACCGCATCGCCGATCGCCTCCCACAACGGGTTCCCGATCGGTGAGACCGTGGCGTCGCCGTCCATGATCGGGCGGATGTCGACGTGCCCGGAAGCGGAGCCCATCGCCTTCCGCAAATGGGCGTCGACGAAGTCCCGGTCCATTCCCGGGAGCCCCCGGATGTCGACCTCGGCGTGAGCCCGATCGGCCACGACGTTCGTCTTCGTCCCGGCGCGGAGGATGTTCGAGGAAATGGTCAGGTGGGTTGCAGCGTGGATGTAGCGCGCCAGGGTCGGGTCGGTGACCGCGATCCGGTCGATCTCGTCGTCGACCTGATCGATGTCGGTGAGACGCCGAGTCGATTCCTCGTCGAGACCAAGGTTGCTGACAAAGGCAACCCAGCCTTCGGTGATTTCGGCTGGGGCCGGAGTCTCGACCACGCCGGCGAGGGCCGTGACCATCTTCTCCAGGGCGTTGTCGGTTCCGTACGGAAGCGACCCATGCCCCGGTGAGCCTGACGTTTCCAGAATCGACCAGTAGGCCCCCTTCTCGGCCACGGACACCGGCACGGCGGTGTGACCTCCGGCCGACAGAGCGGGATAGGCGACTTCGGTGAGCAGAAAGTCGGCTCCGACCAGATCCCAATGGTCGTGCACCAAAGGCATTGCCCCCAGCCGGCCCCCGTTCTCCTCATCGGCGACCGCACAGAACACCAGATCGCCACGGGGTCGCTTCTCACCGGTCAGGTAGGGGCGGACCGCGACCGCCATCGCCGCGGTCACGTTGAGCATGTCGACGGCACCTCTGCCGTAGACGAACCCGTCGACGATCTCGGCCGCAAACGGATCGACCGACCACCCGCCCTTCTCGACGATTACCACATCGAGATGAGGGACGAGTGCCAGTGACGGTGCCTCGGGATCGGTGCCCGGCACCCGATACACCACGGACTGCCGCCCTGGCGAAGGCTCGAACACTTCCCCGCGGACTCCGAAGTACTCGGCGAGGGTCTCGACCGAGCGGACCTCGAAACCGCCTTCCGGCGTGCCGTCGTTGACACACTGATTCCGGATCAGTTTCTGGAGCAGCTCAACCGCGTCATGACTCACGAGGCCAACCTAATGAGCGGTCGACCGTCTAATGAGTCGCACCAGGTCATACATGGTCGGCGTCAGGTCATAGTCGGCCACCTGATCGAGCCCGACCCAACGAGCTTGGGTTGCGTCGTCTGCGGCCGATAGCTCCCCGCCAACGACCTGGCCTTCGAAATCGATGATCACGATGTGCCCGTGCTCGGAGATGTGCTCGCCGACCCACACCACTTCACCGGTTTCGATGTCGAGTCCGGTTTCCTCTTTGACCTCGCGAGCCGCTGCATCGCGGAGCGGCTCCCCCGGGTTCACCTTGCCACCGGGGACCGCCCACAGCCCCATGCTGGGCTCATGACCGCGTCGGATCAGCAGCAATCGGTTGTCGTCGATCAAGACCACACCCACTCCGACGACTGGTGCCTCACTCACGATTGTCATCGTGATGCATGACGATGGAGCGGGCACTGAAACCGCCTGCCTCGAAGAAGTTCTTCACTAGGCGGTGCCCGGGCAGAACGTGGGCGTCGAACTTCGAAATGCCCCGCCCCCGGAGCCACTCGAGGGCGTCGTCCCTCATCGCCTCCCCAACAGAGACTTCTCGTGCATCCGGTTCGACGTAAACCAGCCGTATCGAACCGATCTCCTCACCCGAGGCTTGGGGCAGGAGGCCTTCGACCCTGGCCACCAGAAAGCCGAAGGGATAGTCCTCGATCTCACCGATGACCACCAGTGTGTCTTCATCGTGCAGCGCCTGGTCGAGCGACTCAGCCACAGGTTCGGCCAACCCATCGGCCAATGGCCACATGGGGTGGAGCTCGGTCATCTCGGCTTCGAGCCCTCGATAGAGCCTCTCCAGGGTCGGGAGGTCGCCTGTTTCGGCCGGCCGAGCCGAGATTTTCATTACTTCCAGAACCGTAACCGTTGCAGACCCCAGATCGTCACCAGCTTCATCGCTTCGAGGACGATCCCGGTTCCCATCTTTGAGGTCCCTCTGGTCCGGTCACGGAAGCTGATCGGCACTTCCACGATGGTGAGACCTTGCTGATGTGCCTTCAAAGCCATCTCGACCTGGAACCCGTAGCCCGATGCCTCGGTCTCCCGATAGGGAAGGGCCCGGAGTGCTTCGGCCCTGAACGCCCGATATCCGGCGGTGGCGTCGCGCACCGGCAACCCGAGCATCAGCCGGGCGTAGAGGTTTCCGCCTCTGGAAATCAGCTGCCTGCCCAGCGGCCAGTCGGGGGTGGCGCCACCCTTCACGTAGCGGGACCCGATCGCCACGTCAGCCCCCTGATCCGTGGCCGAGATCAGACGGGGAAGGTCCTTCGGATCGTGGGAGAAATCGGCATCCATCTCGACGATCACTTCTGCTCCCGCTTCGAGAGCGTGATCGAAGCCAGTGGCGTATGCCGGCCCCAAACCCTGCTTTTCGGCCCGGTGAAGCACTTCGACCAGTGTGTTGTTGGCAGCGATCTGGTCGGCCAACTCACCTGTGCCGTCAGGAGACGAGTCATCGACGATCAGGACCCGATAACCCTGGACCGTGACCGCCGCAACGATGTCTGAGATGTTCTCCCGCTCGTTGTACGTGGGGATTACGACCGTTACCCGATCAGTAGGCACAGTCGGCGCACAGCATCTTCTTGCGATTGGCGAGCTGGCTGGTTCTCTTGACCATGAAACATGACTGACAGACGAATTCGTCCGAGCGTTGGAGCTGAGCGTCGACGTTCATCGTCAACTCCTCCCGGCGAATGGCCCGCAGTTCCTCGACTTCGTCGACGAGGAGAGTTTCTCCCACCTCTTCGTCCATGAGCTGAAGCTCCTCGCTTTCCAGCTCTTCGAGCGCCTCGGTGGTTTCCTCGTCGTGCTCTTCCTCTCCTTCTTCTCGATCGAAGTCCTCGACCTCTTCCTCGGCCTCGAACTCTTCTTCGAATTCGGGGACCAACTCGACTTCTTCGAGTTCCTCCACGAGCGCGTCGTCTAGCTCCTCTTCAGGAGCGTCGACCTCCTCGGGAAGGTCTTCGATGAGCTCGTCTAGTTCTTCTTTGGCCATTTTGAATGTTTTCGGGTGCCTCGGGGGCGGGCAGTATAAGTCGGCGGCACTCAGATCTTGAGACGCACCGCGGCCGGGATAACCCGGCCTCTCACCGTCGTATTCCCGATCAAGTCACCGTCGGCCTCGACCGGCCACGAAGGCTCGGTCACCAGGGTGAATTCCGATACAGATAGGCGACGCACTCCTGCCTCGCGCAGGTGGGTGCCCTTGATCACCTTCGGCACCAATACGGCGGCCTGACGTTTCTTGACATCGAAGATCTGGATGTCGAGCACACCATCGACCAGGGTCGCCTTCGGCGCCACATTCCAGCCTCCGGCGAAGAACTGGGCGTTGGCGAATATCACCGCCAGAGCCTCGGACTCGATGACCTTCTTCTCCGTAGTGAGCGTGATCCGTGCCCTGGGAAAGCGAGGCAGGCGCCCCCCAAAGGCCATGGGATAGCGGACCGGGCCCAACCAGCGAGCGATCTTCACCGCACTCTGGGCGGCAGCCGCACCAACGCCGGCCTGGGCGACATTCACGAAGTAGCGAAGACCCCAAGCCCCTTCCAGAACGCCGACATCCACCGGATACACGGTGTCGGTGGCCAGGTGCTGGGCCGCCCCCGCGAGGTCCTGGGGCAGGCCGAAGGTCCGGAGCAGATCGCATCCGGTCCCCACCGGGAGCACCCCGATCACCGGCGAGAAGCCCAGGTCGAGGGGAAGCAATGCGTTGATCGCCAAATTCACTGTTCCGTCGCCACCGGCAACCGCAAAGTGGTCGATGCCACGACCGGCTCCGGCGACCAGGACCTCAGCCATCTCACCTGCCGAGCTGGGGGCCACGATTTCCGCGTCGAGGCCGACGCCTCTGACCACGTCGGCGATCAGGGCTGGATCGGTGGTCAGCCGGCCCGCCCTCCCATTCACGGCGACCAGCCACTTCGTCATCAGCCAACCCCCTGCGCCGCCACCACGCCCCGGTCCACTGACTTCAGCGCCTGGATGGCCTCTTCCCTGATGCCAGGTGCAGCCTCCCTCAACTGACGCAGCAGGTCCACTAACTGCCTCGACACCCTCACAAAGTCTCCGGGTGCCATCCCACGGGTCGGCAGGTCATCGAAATCGGTACCCGAAGCCCAGGTATGGGCCAGAACCGCGAAACCGGGGTCGGGGCGGCGGGTCGGCGAGAGCCGCAACTGTCGCTCTTTCTCCGCCAGACCTTTCCAGAGAATTTCGAGCATCTCCCAACGCTCGGAGAGGAGAGCCGTTGGAAACTCCGCCACGGACGCAGTGTCACTTCGTGGCTCATAGACGAAGACTGAGACGATGGATGTGAGCTCGGAGGGGTCCAATCCGTGAAATACGCCGTTTTCGATTGCCTCTGCCAACAGGAGATCAGACTCGTTGTAGATCGCCCTCAGTCTTTGGCCGCGCGGGGTCAGCAACCACCCATCTAGATACTCCAGCTCCCCGAGAAGCTCGCGAATGGCGGCGAATTCCTCAACCAACCCGTGACCGGACCCGCGCTGCGCCGTTTGTAGTGCCTCGATGCGCCTCCTGGTGCGCAGGACGCGTCTGGCCGCCGCCAGATGGCGGGAGGCGTCGGGGCATGAGGCGACCGGGTGGTCGACGGTGGAATGCACCCGGGGCGCCCAGTTCGACGACGGTGGGGGGATCTTTCGGAGTTGGCGGACGGTGTCGTTGACGAATCTCTTGTCCCTGGCACGAAAAGAACCCGGGAGGTCGAGCTCACCGGCGACAAGGCTGCCGTCGGTGATGTCCCGAAATCCCAAGGTCGAGACCCGCCCCGAAGTCGACATCACCAGGTAGCGGACCCCGTCGTCCTTGCGAGCCAAACGGCGCAAGACCAGATACCGACCGTCGCGTGAGCCACCAGGGACGTCCAACACCTGACCGGGCCGCAGCGAGGAGGCGATTCGATCGTTGTACCGGGGGGGTTGGGAGGATTCGACCAGGGCCAGGTAGTCCTCGACGCTCCCGTGCTCGCAATGGGCCTGGGCCTCCTCACGGGCGAGCTGGTGCTCCAAGGCATCGAAGGTCGTGTCCGCCGCCTGACGGTCGCCCTCTCTCTGAAAGCTGGCGAACGACGCTTCGAGCAGTTCCTCCGCCTCACTCTGGCCGTAATTCGCCACCAGGTTGGCCGTCATGTTGTACGTCGGTCGGAAGCTGGAGCGAAGCGGGTGGGAGCCGATCGAGGCCACTTCGGTGACGTGGTCGAAACGGACGAATGGCGAGTGGAGGAGGACCCCGAAACCCTCGACATCGATCCCCCTTCGCCCCGCCCGCCCCGTGAGCTGGGTGTAGTCGCCAGGTCGCATCAACTCGTGCGACTCACCGTTGAACTTCGAAAGCGTTTCTAACACCACCGTGCGAGCCGGCATGTTGATTCCCAGGGCCAGGGTCTCGGTGGCAAACACGACTTTCAGGAGGCCGGCCTCGAAGAGCTCTTCCACAGTCTCTTTGAAGGCGGGAACCATGCCCGCGTGATGGGGGGCTAGGCCGGCGTCGAGTGCGGCCAGCCAGCGGTCATAGCCGAGGACGACCAAATCGTCATCGCCGAGATGCTCGGTTCGGCGTTCGGCGATCTCGCGGATCGTGGCCCTCTCGGTGACGTCGGTGAGCCGCACCCCGGCGTCGAGGAGGCGATAAGTGGCCGCGTCGCAACCCGCCCTGCTGAATATGAAATAGATGGCGGGAAGCATCGACTCCTGGGCCAGCCGCTCCACGGTCTCGATCCGGTTCGGAGTCTTGAATCTTCTTCGACGACCCCTCTCCAGGCCGAGCATGTGCTCGACCCTTGGGTTGGAGCGGGTTCGGCCCTCCCGGGTCACAAAGGTGGGCAAGAGGTGGAGCGTCTGCGAGCCCATCTTGTCCTTGATCATGTACATCGACTCCAGTGGCACCGGCCGGTGGTCGGTGGCGACCAGGCGGGTTGGGCCCCGTCGCTCACCAACCCAGGCGGCGAACTCCTGATTGTTGGAAACGGTCGCCGAGAGGCAGATCATCTGGATCTCCTGCGGGCAATGGATGATCACCTCCTCCCAGACCGCGCCACGAGCCCGATCTTGGAGGAAATGCACCTCGTCGAGGATCACCATGCCCACCATGTTCAACCTGGAGCTGTCGGCGTAGATCATGTTCCGCAGCACTTCGGTCGTCATCACCACGATCGGGGCGTCACCGTTAACGACGTTGTCGCCTGTCAGCAGCCCGACTCGGTCTGCCCCATAGATCCCCACCAGGTCGGAGAACTTCTGGTTGGAAAGGGCCTTGATAGGAGTCGTGTAGAAGGCACGACGCCCGGCGGTCAGAGCAAGGTGGATCGCCGCCTCCGCCACCAAAGTCTTCCCTGAGCCGGTTGGGGCGGTCACCACCACCGACTGGCCATCCGCGATCGCCTCGCCCGCCTCCACCTGGAATTCGTCGGGCGTGAAGGGCAGCCGTCCCCAAAACTCCTCGAGCACTGAGCTCATTTCTTGAGGACCAGGCGGATGAGCCAGTAGGTGCCCTCGTACATCACGTACAAGGGAACGGACAGGACGAGAAGTGTGAAGGCGTCCCCACTCGGAGTGATGATTGCCGCCGCCGTGACGATGATCAGGATCGCCCAACGGCGGTTCTTGGCGAGCTGAGCCGAGGTGATGACCCCTGCCGCCGCCGCTGCGAACAGGAACACCGGGTAGAGGAAGGCCAGACCGAACGCCGCCAGATAGCGGAGCACGAACGAGTAATAGGAGCCGATCCGAAGGTCATTTCTCACATCCGGAAATATCTGCAGCAAGAAGCGCAGGCCCTGGGGAAGGATGAAGTATCCGAAGAACACTCCACCGACGAAGAGGACCACAAGGGCGCTGACGATCGGCACCGCCCATCGCCGCTCCCGGGCGGTCAACGCCGGGTTGATAAAGGCCCAAAGCTGATAGAGGATCACCGGGCTCGCCAGGATCACTCCTCCAAACAGGGCGATCCGCATGAGCACGCCGAATTCCTCGGCCGCTTCGAAGGACTGGAACGAAGAATCGGGAGAGGCGGCATGAAACGGGGCCTCGAGAATCGATCGCAGCTGATCCGCAAAGAAGAATGCGATAAGACCGCCAACTGCGACTGCGATGAAGATCCGGAAGACTCGCCACCGGAGTTCGTCGAGATGAGCCAGGATGGATTGCGGCTGGTCGCCGCTCACGCGCCATCCTCTTCGGCTTTCCTTCTGTTCATCTCCTCGAGGTCGGCCATGGCGTCCTCCGGCGTGGGTCCCGAGACCGGCTTCGGCCCGGTCCACTCCACCCGACCGCCGGCAGACGCATTGACGTCCCGCACCACATCGTCCAGAGGCTTCTTGATCTCGTCTAGTGGCTTCTTGATCTCGTCGCTGGTCTTCTTCAACTCGTCCCCGAATTCCTTGAGCCCGGCGACCTCGCTTTCCAAGCCGCGGCGGATGTCAAGCGCCGCAGCCCGCAACTCAGCAGTCCACCGTCCCAACTTCTGTGCAACCTCAGGAAGCCGTTTGGGGCCAAGGACTATCAGGGCAATGAAGAGGATGATGATGATCTCGCCGCCCTGCATGAGAGGGATGCTAAAGCGTCGGAGGTTCCAACAAACAGAAGGTGGCGATTCCTACGAATCGCCACCTTCCCGTACGAGGAGCACCCTGCCCGGGGTGCCCGTCGAGATGTGTATCGCTGCGCTCAGCCGGCCAGAAGGCGGAACGGATCCGGCTCTGCCTCGAGGGCTGCTGCGAACGCTTCGATCTCCCGCTCGGTGATCGGATCAGGATTGAGGACCTCGAACGTCACCCCTGTCGCCAGCAGGACGCTCACGACCCTTGAGTTCGCAGGACGCCGTTGCTGCACGGTGCACGTTGGGCACTTGAAGCGGTAGTCCCCTTCCCTCCCCCCGGGACGCAATTCCAGCGCCACGTCGTCGGGGGTGAGGTGGATGTCACCACATCTTGCGCAAGTTGTCTTGATGGTCGTCATCCCTGTTCTCCGGTCTCCCATATCTGATTGGGTGATCGGCAGTTCGGACGAGATTCTGTAGTGCAGATCGCTAGGTCGATCGACCCCTATGGGTATATCGCAAGGAGCTTTTGTCCGATGTCGGCCACGGTCGCCCGGACCTCATCGCCTGAGATGAACCGGGCTGACGAGCCGAGTCGCAGCAGAAGGCGTGCCGGTATCTGTGCGTCTGGTGAGGAGAAGCCGATCACCGTCTCGTCGTCGGTTTCGCTGATGATCTCGACCGGGTAGTAGTCGGGGACCCAGCGTGCGGATGGGCCGAGGCCGATGCGACACACGACGTCGTCGTCGGACGGCGAATAGCTGACGTCAGGCTCGGGAACACCCGGTGGCCGATCGAAATGGGAGTCGGTCACCTCCATCGCCCGTATCCGGTCCACCCGGAACACGCGCTCCGCCTCGACGAGACGGCAATAGCCCTGCACGTACCAGTTGCCGAGGGTGGCGAAAACGGACCACGGCTCGACCTCGCGGACCGTCTCCTCCTCTCGACTCAGCGATCGATAGGTAATCCGAACTGCTGTCTGTTCGTTGGCAGCCCGGCGCAGCAGCCCAACGCTGTCCAGTTCGCCGCCTACCTGGACGGAGATGGCAGCTTCGGCGTCGGGGATCACAACCTTGGTCAGCTTTCCCACCGCGCTGCCCAGGGTCGGATTCGCCTGACCTGAGCCCATGATCGCCATCCCCGCGGCGAGCAACCCGAGGGCTTCGGTCGAGGTGAGTCGGGGGGCACGAGCGAAGTAATCCGCGGCGTCGATGATCACCTCGTCCTCATCGATATAGGCCTCCATCAGATCGCCCGGCCCGTACCCCGGCAACCCGCAGACGAACAGGGTGTTCAAGTCTTTGCTGAGGTCGGCCTCGGTGTAGCCGAAACCGGTCGAGAATTTCGTCGACGTCGACACTGTCTCGAGACATCACGTAGGGGACCAGTGTCAGGATCCTTGCCAGGCGGGAGACGGTTCTCGGGCTCGTCATGACACACCTGACACGGCAGCCCGGACCCGGGACCGGATCTCGTCTCTCATCTCGTCCGGTGCCAACACCTCCGCCGAGGCTCCGAAGCTGAGGATCCATCCCACGAATGCATCCTCATTGGAGACCGGCACCTCGACTTCGAGCGACTCACCGTCAACGGCAATCACGCCGAGTGTCCTTGCCGCCCACCAGGCGACGTCCGGGTCGAATCGAATCTTCGCGTTCAGCTGCGGGATCGGAGCCCATGTCCCAGGGCTGAGCAATCATGGTCGCCCTGATGTCGAAACCGACCGGCCGATTGAATGCCCCAGCGTCTTCCCCGAGCTCGAGGTCACTCATCCTGTCGATACGGAAGATCCTCTGCCCGTCAGGGCCGTGACCGACCAGATACCAATGCCCGCGTCGATGCGCCAGCCCATAGGGGTTGAGCACACGGTCACCGTCCCGATATCGAAATCGAACGGCCCGGCGCTCGGTCACGGCTCGAAACAGGTCGCCCAGGACCTCGGAATCGGCACCGAGATCGGCGCCAAGCGGTTCGAGCCCAACTACCCGTTCGACCCCTCCGAGCTTGTTCAAGCCCTCCAGGCCGGCGTTCCCACCCCCGAGGCGGACCATGCGAGCCGCGACGGAGAGGGCAAACCTCTCTTCCTCGGTGAGCCCCGGGTCGGGTAGGGCGTACTTCTCGGGGTCGACGCGGTAACCGAAGTCGACCTCGAACCCGTCGATGGCCTGACGCTCGAGAGGAATGCCAAGCCGGCGCAGAACGTCCTTGTCACGTTCGAACATCCGGTGGAACGCCTCATCGGTTTGGTCTCCGTATCCGGCCACGGTGAATCGGACGTCGTCGGCCGTGACCGGGGTCGAAGATTCGAGGAGGTAGATCAGGAGGTTGATCACCCGCTCGATGACGTTCTGCATAGTGCGATTCTGGTCGCGTGACGTCGGAGTTGCCCCCTCCGGCCCTTCGGGCCACCTCCCCCAACGTCGCTCCGCTCCTGGGGGAGGAAACGTGGTCTCCATTTCTCCCCCCAGCGAACGAAGTGAGTTTCTCCCCCCAGCGAACGAAGTGAGCGTTGGGGGGAGGAAACTTCCTAGATGCTCAATATGTGCCGATAGCGGGCACCGGAATGAACTGCTCGTTATCCGTCCGGTATCCGTTGATCTGAGCGCTCGCGTCCGGTTTCGCCTGTCAGATCCGGAGGGAGTCCTGGTCGGCGCTACCGTTGCGCATCTGATTCCTGTCGATATCGAACAACTCTTTGACTACAGCTACTGGGCGACCCGCGCCATCCTCGATGCCACTTTGCAGGTGCCCGACGAGGACTTCACCGCTCACCCAAAGATCAGCTATCGAGGACTGAGAGGCACGATGGTGCATGCTCTCGACGTCGAGCGGAGCTGGCGGCTCCGCATTCAGGGAGAACCGCAGTCTGTTTATGACGCAGAGCTGAGCGAGGACGAGTTCCCGAATGCCGATGCTCTTGCGCGGACGTGGGCGGCAGATGAGGAGACTATGCGCTCATGGTTAGCGACGACCGACCTAGATGCTCTCAACGCATCGGTCGACCTTGGACCTAAGGACCGTTTTCCATTGTCGACTTTTTTGCTCCACATCATTACCCACAGCACCCAACAACGGAGAGACGCCGCTCTTATTCTCGAACATCTCGGCTACACGCCTCCCGAACTCGACTTCCTCTACTACGCAGATTTCCTGGCCGATCCCGAGACCTGACAACCGTTCGATTCATCAAATGCGGCCTCGTCGCGGGATCCATGAGCCGCACATAACGCTCAGCAGCGTCTCCGACTTGGCACCCCACCGGCGCGCGCTATCCGGCAATATCGAGCGGACGCAGAGACACTTCCTTGGCTGACATTCGACCCCCCCAACGTCGCTCCGCTCCTGGGGGAGGAAACGTGGTCTCCATTTCTCCCCCCAGCGAACGAAGTGAGCGTTGGGGGGAGAGCCGGCGAAGCCGGGAGGGGGGATCACAACCCGCGTCAGACTTGCCCCCTCCGGCCCTTCGGGCCACCTCCCCCAACGTCGCTCCGCTCCTGGGGGAGGAAACAAGAACGTCGCCTTCAGCCGGCGAAGCCGGGAGGGGGGCTACCCAACACGCGTCGACGCCTGGTAGTCAACGATCTTCGTGGGGAGACCGACTCACGTTTCCTTGGCCGCGAAGCGGGCCAAGCAGCTCCGAAGGGCAATGACGATGAGCGAGGCTCGCCTGTGGGCTGCGATCAAGGGAGGCGCGGCTGGTGCCCGCTTTCGGCGTCAGGTGCCGATCGGATTCTGGATCGCCGACTTCGCGTCTCTCAATCCTCGACTCGTCGTGGAAGTTGACGACACTTCACACGAGTTCCGGGACGAGTCGATGCGCACCGACTATTTCAACGAGCAAGGCTTCGCCGTTCTCCGGTTCACCAACAAGCGAATTGCCCAGGAACTGCCCGAAGTGGTGGGCACCATCGAAGGGTGGCTCGAGCACATGCGCCTCTATCGGAAAGCGCCGGAGTAGCCCCCTCCGGCCCTTCGGGCCACCTCCCCCAACGTCGCTCCGCTCCTGGGGGAGGAAACAAGAAACGTCGCCTTCAGCCGGCGAAGCCGGGAGGGGCTACAAACTCTCGATCAGTTTTTCCACCCGCTCGTCAAAGGCCTTGAACGGGTCTTTGCACATCACGGTCCGCTGCGCCTGGTCGTTGAGCTTGAGGTGGACCCAATCCACCGTGAAGTCACGCTTCTGCGCCTTGGCCGCCTTGATGAACGCACCACGCAGCCGGGCCCTGGTGGTCTGCGGCGGCTGGCGGACGGCGGTAGCCACCTGCTCGTCGGTAACCACCCGATCCACCATCCCCTTCGACTCCAACAGGTAGTAGAGGCCGCGGCTCCGATCAACGTCGTGATAGCTGAGGTCCATCATCGACATCCTCGGGTCGGACATCGTCAGCCCGCGCCGGTCGGCGTAGCGCTCGAGGAGGCGGTTCTTGATGACCCAGTCGACTTCCCGATCCAGAGTCATCGGGTCCTTCTCGAGCCCGGTGAGCAGATGCTCCCATCGATCGATCGCTGTCTGAACCTGGGGCGGGAATCCCGGGCTCCGGGCAAACCGCATCGCCCGGTCGAGGTACTCCCATTGGATGTCCAGGGCCGACAACTCGCGGCCGTTGGCGAGACGGATCTTGCGGCGACAAGTGGTGTCATGGGCGACTTCCCGGATCGCCCGGATCGGGTTCTCCAACGTGAGGTCGCGAAACACCACGTCACGCTCGATCATCTGGAGCAGGGCGACCATGGTCCCGATCTTGACGTAGGTGGCGTACTCGGACATGTTCGAGTCGCCTGCGATCACATGGAGCCGCCGGTAACGCTCGGCGTCGGCGTGCGGCTCGTCCCGGGTGTTGATGATCGGCCGCGAGCGAGTCGTCGCCGACGAAACCCCCTCCCAGATGTGGTCGGCCCGCTGGGAGACGGAGAAGGTGGTCCCCCGCGGCGTCTGGGTCAGCTTGCCTGCGCCGAGGAAGATCTGGCGGGTCACCAGGAACGGGATGAGCACATCCACGGTGCGATGGAAGTCCTTGTGCCGGCTCACCAAGTAGTTCTCATGGCAGCCGTATGAGTTGCCCGCGCTGTCGGTGTTGTTCTTGAAGACGAAGATCTGGCCCCGGATCCCTTCCTCTTCGAGCCTCTCCTCGGCCCCTCGAACCAGGCCTTCGAGGATCCGCTCCCCCGCCTTGTCATGGGCGACTACGTCATCGAGGGTGTCGCACTCCGGTGTGGCGAATTCGGGATGTGATCCGACATCCAGATAGAGCCGGGCACCGTTCTCAAGGAACACATTGGAGGACCGGCCCCAGGAGACCACCCGGCGGAAGAGATATCGGGCGACTTCGTCGGGGCTGAGCCGTCGTTGGCCCCTCAGCGTGCAGGTGACGCCGTACTCGTTCTCGATCCCGAAGATTCGTCGATCCACCAGAGCAGGCTAAACCGCACCGGTCGATGTGACGCGATGAATCTCAGGAGGGGCTGAGTTCGGCCGGCTCCAGGCGTCTGAAGGTCCTAGGGCCCTTGGCGGTGTCGAGGACGGCGGCTTCCCACCCCTCACTCTCCCGACCCTCGGCCCGTCTGAAAACCTCGGCGCCGACTTCGATCGCCTCGGACAAGGTCAAGCCCTCTCGCCACAACTCCTCGAGAGCTGCGGTGAGTTGCTCTGCCTTGCCTCCGATGGCCACGAAGTTCCGCTCGTCGAAGAGCGTCCCGTCATAGGTGACCCGGAACAGACGGTGCTCAGAGCCGTCCTCACTCACTTCGGCGATCAGCACCTCGACCTCGAAAGGCTTGGGGTCCCGGATGAAGATCACGCCCAGAGTCTGGGAGAAGGCCGTGGCCAGACCCATGGCGGTCACGTCGTCACGTGAGTAGAGGTAACCCATGAGGTCGGCCTGGCGGATCCCGGCCTTGCGCAACGTCTCGAACTCGTTGTATCGACCCACGCCGGCAAAGGCGATCCGGTCGTAGACCTCGCTGATCTTGTGCAAAGCCGTCGACGGGTTCTCGGCGAGGAGCAAAACTCCGCCCGCATAGTCGAGACCGAGAATCGAACGCCCTCTGGCTATCCCCTTGCGTGCGAACTCTGCCTTGTCCCGGACCAGCTGCTCGGGTGCGACATACATCGGGAAGGTCATTGGATCGACTCCACCGCGACTTCGGCCAGCGGTCCGATGACATCGTCGGCAAGCTCGAGCGCTCCGTCGGCATCGATACGAACCACGTTGGGGAAGATTCGCCGAATCAGATCGGGACCACCGGTGGCAGTGTCTTCTTGGGAGGCCGCAACCAAAGCCCTGACTGCGAGATCGGCTGCCTCGTCAGCGGTCAGGTCCTCTCGAAAAGTGGTGCGAAGGAACGACTTGGCGAGCCGGGCACCGGAGCCGGTGCTCCCGAAATCGGTCTCCTCGTATCGACCGCCCACTACGTCGTAGCTGTAGAGGCGGCCGCGTTGCTCGCGCTCGTCGAAGCCGGCAAAGAGCGGAACGACGACCAGGCCCTGCATGGCCAAAGGAAGCTGGCCCCGAACCAGGCGGGCCAGGAAGGAAGCCTTGCCTTCCAGGGAGAGACGGACCCCTTCGATCTTCTCGTAGTGCTCGAGTTCGACCTGGAAGAGCTTGACCATCTCGATTGCCAGGCCGGCGGTGCCGGCAATGGCGACCGCCGAGTACCGGTCGGTCGGATAGACCTTTCTGATGCGGCGGTGGGCGACAAGGTGGCCTTCGGTGGCTCTGCGATCGCCGGCCATGACCACGCCGTTGTCGTACCGGAGGGCGAGAACCGTGGTGCCCTCAGGGGTGGACAGAGCCTTGTCTCCAGGTTGGGTCACCCAGGAGGGCCGGGCCCCGAGGGAGTCGAGAAGGTCGGTGAAACTGGACCCGGGCGCGGGCGCACTCATCGGGAGCGGCCCGGATTGACGATCCGTCACTCGCCGCCCTTCTGGACGTAGTTCTTCACGAACTCCTCGGCGTTCTCTTCGAGGACCTCGTCGATCTCGTCCAGGAGGTCATCGAGCGCCTCGAGATCGGCTTCGCTCTCGACCTTGCTCGAGCTCTGCTCCTGCTCTTCGCCCTCGTCGCGGCCCCGGCCCTTGGACTGTGACTTTTCCCGGTCAGACATCTCTCGAATCATCCTCCTAGGCGGCGTAGAAGATCAGCCGCATCTTCGGCCTCGTCGAGGATGGCGCCGACCAATTCGGCGTCTCCTCGCAACGGTTCCATCATAGGAACCCGCTTGAGATGGGATTCACCGACGTCGAATACCAGGGAATCCCAGTTGGCTGCGACCAGCGCATCGGAGAACTCACTCACGCAGCGACCCCTGAAGTAGGCGCGGGTCCGGGTTGGCGGGTTGACCTTCGCATCGTCGATTTCGGCATCGGTGAAGAGCCTCCGCATGGCGCCCCGCGCGACAAGGCGGTTGTACAGGCCACGTTCGGGATCCACGTCGTGATATTGGAGGTCGAAGGCGCGCAACTTGGCATTCGACCATTCCAGGCCGTCTCGCTCCACGTAGCCCTCGAGCAGGCGCTTCTTGGCCACCCAGTCCAGGGTGTCGGCGAGACGCATCTCGTCCTCGTCGAGGGCGGCGAGAACCCTGCTCCACTCGGCGATGACCCGATCCCAGACCGGGTCGTCCAATTCCTTCTCCACATACTTGGAGAGCCACTCGAGATATCGCCCCTGAAGCTCGAGAGCGGTGGCAGTGCCCCCTCCGTCCAATTCGAGGGGGCGACCCAGGCTGGTGTCGTGGCTGACCTTCCAACAGGATTCGACCGGGTCGAACAGGTCGAGTGGGTCGGGTAGGGCGCCATCCTCGAGGGCGGCCAGCATCAATGCGGTGGTGCCCATCTTGAGGAAGTTCTGAGTCTCGGAGAGATTGGCGTCGCCGATGATCACGTGCAGCCGCCGGTACTTCGAGGGGTCGCCGTGTGGCTCGTCACGGGTGTTGATGATCGGCCGTTTCAGGGTGGTCTCCAGTCCGACCTCCTCCTCGAAGAAGTCGGCTCGCTGGGTGATCTGAAAGTCGACGTCAGGGCGATCGTTCTCCGAGCCGACCTTCCCGGCGCCGGTGAATATCTGGCGGGTGACGAGGAAGGTGGTGGCGTACCGGATGACCTCTCCGAACGGCGTCTCCCGGGAGAGGAGGTAGTTCTCGTGAGCGCCGTAGGAGTTCCCCTTGCCGTCGGAGTTGTTCTTGTAGAGGGAGACCTTCTTGCCCGACACCTCGGTCGCCGCAGCCGCGGCCGCATGCATCACCCTCTCCCCCGCCTTGTCGAACAGGGCGGCTTCAAGCGGGTCGTAGGACTCGGGTGAGGAGTATTCGGGGTGGGCGTGGTCGACGTAAAGCCGAGCTCCATTGGCCAAGACAGAGTTGACCACCGCCCCTTCGGAGTCGGCAACACCGAACGAATCGTGACCGAAGCCCCGGGCGTCCCGACCCGGCGACTCCTCCTCGTAGGACCACTGGATCTTGACCCGGGCCCCCGGATAGCTGTTCACGACGAGCGAGGACGCCACTGCCGGGTTGAAGCCGACGTCACCTCGGACCACGATGCCGTACTCGGTCTCCGTCCCGAGCACCTTGTGGATGGCCATCAGAGGTATTGACCCGGGGAGACCTTCTCGATCATGCGGCTCTCGTCATCGCCGCCCACGAGGGTACGGACGTAGATGATTCGCTCGCCCTTCTTCCCCGAAACCCGGGCCCAATCGTCGGGATTGGTGGTGTTGGGCAGATCCTCATGCTCTTTGAACTCCTGCTTGATCGCGGTGATCAAGTCTCCTTCACGAACACCCGGAGGGCTACCCGCAATTTGACGTTTGATCGCGTCCTTCTTGGCACGGCGAACGATGTTTTCGATCATCGCACCCGAGGCGAAGTCCTTGAAGAAGAGGATCTCGCGGTCGCCGGAGGCGTAGGTGACTTCGAGGAACCGGTTCTCATCGGACTCGCTGTACATGGCGTCCACCGTCGAAGTGATCATGTCCTGGATCAGGGCGGCCCGATCACCACCTGCTGCGGTGAGTGCCTCTTCGTCGAGCGGAGTCTGATCGCTCAGGTAGATCCTGAATATCTCACGTGCCGCGACCGTGTCTGGCCGATGGATCTTGATCTTCACGTCGAGCCGGCCCGGCCGGAGGATGGCGGGGTCGATGAGGTCCTCTCGGTTCGAGGCCCCGATGACCACCACGTTCTTCAGCGCTTCGACACCGTCGAGCTCGGAGAGAAGCTGGGGAACGATGGTCGATTCGACATCGGAGCTGATCCCGGTGCCCCTGGTGCGGAACAGGGAGTCCATCTCGTCGAAGAACACGATGACCGGGACGCCCTCGTCGGACTTCTCCTTGGCACGCTGGAAGATGAGGCGGATCTGGCGCTCGGTCTCGCCAACCCACTTGTTCAACAGCTCGGGGCCCTTGATGTTGAGGAAATAGGAGCGAACGTCGGGATTGCCGGTTCGCTCGGACACCTTCTTGGCGAGGCTGTTCGCCACCGCCTTGGCGATGAGCGTCTTGCCACACCCGGGGGGGCCGTAAAGCAGAATCCCCTTGGGTGGCTCGAGCTGGTACTCCTTGAAGAGATCACGATGCAGATATGGGAGCTCGACAGTGTCCCGTATCTGCTCGATCTGGTCGGCAAGTCCGCCAACGTCCTCATAGGTGATGTCGGGGACTTCTTCGAGGACAAGTTCTTCGACCTCTGGCCGCTCCATCTTTTCGAGGATCAGCCCGGTCTTGCCATCGATCCGGACGTAGTCGCCGGGTCGGAGCTTGACGTCACTCATGGTGTCCGAGCGGGTGAGGACCTTCTCCTCGTCAGCGTGGGCGATGACCACCACCCGACCGTCGGTCATCGGCTCGCGGACCCGGAGCACTTCACCGGCAGGCTCGAAATGTCGGATGTCGATGATGTTGAAAGCCTCGTTGAGGAGGACTTCCTGGCCGACCAGCAGCTTCTTGACTTCGACGTTGGGCTGGGCCGCCACCCGGAGCTTGCGGCTCCCGGTGAGGATGTCGATGGTGCCGTCGTCGTTGACTTGAAGGACGGTGCCGAAGTTGTTGGGCGGGGCGGTGAGCTTCTCGACCTCTTCGCGGAGGACGCCGAGCTGCTCCCTCGCCTCCTCGAGCACGGCGGCAAGCTTGTCGTTCTGGGAGGTGGCCCGATCGAGGCGCTCACGGGTGCGACTCAGCTCGTTTTCGAGGTCATCGATCCGGCTCGGAGTCTCACGGACCCGGCGGCGTAGGGCGGCGATCTCCTCCTCCAGCGCAGTGATTACTCCCCGCAGCTGGGTGGCATCGTCCGATCCACGTGCTTCGTCCACTGGCTTCCTCCTGGCTTGGTCGCCCTACGAGCAGTATACGAATGGCTGTCCTTAGTTCTTCGGGTTCATTCGAGCATCTCTGAAGCGCTTAGAAGCTCACGATTCCGGAGCTGGCTCGATTCGCCTCATGAAGGTCAGGAATCCGGTGTGCCCGATCATCGAATGCTCGGGTCGCACCGACCTCCCCGCCACGTTCCAGTCGCGGAACAGGAACTCTTTGACCTCGATCTCGGCGAACCTGCGGGTCTCGGTGGCCCGCTCCACCAGCGTCTGCACCTGAGGCACTGTTGGGAGGAAGGCACAGAACACGCCTCCGGTCGGTTGATGCTCGGCTGCGATCTCGAGAACGTGCCACGGCTCGGGGAGATCGAGGATGATTCGATCGGGCTGGACCCTCTCGACATGATCGGCGACATCGCCGATGACCAGTTCGAGGTTCGACGGGACTTCGCCGAACCAGCGCTCCATGATCTGCTCGGCGTGTGCGGCGTGGTCGTCCCGGATCTCCACACTCACCACTTTGCCTTCCGCTCCGACAGCCCTGGTCAGACCGAGGGTGAGCGCCCCGGAACCGGTACCGGCCTCGAGGATCGTCATCCCAGGCCCGATGTCGGCATAGACCAGGATCGGGCCCAGGTCCTTGGGATAGACCACCTGGGCACCGCGCTTCATCTTGAGGACGAAGTCGGCGAGTCGGGGCCGGATCAGGAGGAGCTGCCCGCCACTCGACGATTCGACCCACGAGCCGTCAGCTCTTCCGATGAGCTCGGTGTGCGGGATGGCTCCCTGGTGATACTGAAAGGTTCGGGTCGGATCGAGCTTCAGCAAGAAATGCCGGCCCTTGGAGTCGATGAGCAACGCGGGCTCGCCCGCCTCGAACTTCATGTGAAGATGGTTATCGCCGAGATTATGAGACCGAGGACCATCGAGACCACGATGACCCAGATGATGATTTGTGTGACCTTCTTGTTATTCATGGTGGTTGAATGAGACTCCTTCGTGGAGCAACGGTAGACATATGAAACGCTTGATCGATTGGTTCGCAGGATCTCCTAACTGGGGAATGGCCGGCGTCAGCCGGAGCCTGCACGGTCTGCGCAAGGGCGATCAGCGTGACCTCTACATCGGGTTGAGCCTGACGGTGCTGGCGTTGATTCGCCGAACCGCTCCCCGCAAGGAGCTCGTCTACCGCAAAGCCGTGCCCGAGGGATCCGCGATCGTGGTCCACAACCGCCGTCGGGGCGCTCCCAAGATCGAAGTGGTCAAACCCCGAAAGCGAGACCGGTAGCCCCCTCCCCCAGGAGCGAAGCGACGTTCTTGTGTCCTCCCCCAGGAGCGAAGCGACGTTCTTGTGTCCTCCCCCAGGAGCGAAGCGACGTTGGGGGAGGTGGCCCGAAGGGCCGGAGGGGGCAACCCGACGAACTAGACCCGGTAGACCTCGACCAGCGTCTTGTTTCTGGACCCGCGGCGTCTTCCGAAGAAGAAGGCGAACACCACCACTACGGCGATCGCCACCCCGACCAGCATGGCAGTGTCTTTGGCCGACTCCCTGGTCTCGTCGATGGCGCTGACGATCTCACGGGCCTTGGCTTCGATGTCATCCCTGCTGATCGTCCGGGCCTTGGCTTCGATGTCATCCCTGCTGATCGTCACCTTGCATCCTCCATACGACTATCCCGGCGGTACCGGCGGCCGCCAAAGCGGTCAGGAACCTGGCAAGCACTTCCCACCACTCCCCTGTCGGGAGCCACATCCGCAACCCGGCAAACAACCCGAGAACCAGGAAGAAGGCACCTAGGGAGATAGATATCGCCCCGCCGATCCCCATGCCGGCGTGCTTGCCCAACGCCTTGGCCGGCTCGATCGTCTCCTGTCGCAGATACTCCCGCGACATGTCGATTAGCTCGGTTGCGAGCTGTGGGATCTCCTGTGGATTGGGCATGATCTCATGAGGCTAACAAAGGGTGGACAGAGTGCCACTCGCCGTTATGGTGCGCCGCTGTGAGCTTTATCCGCACGCTTACTTCTCTGGGGCCGCGGTACCGCGCACTTTGGATCGGCCAGACGATCAGCCAGTTCGGCACCTACATCGCATTCCTCACCCTCCCCCTCTTGGTTCTGCACATCCAGAAACAGACCGGGACGGGTTCGACACTCGACTTTTCGATTGCATACGCCCTCGAAACAGCGCCAACGGTCCTAGTCGGCCTGGCGAGTGGTGTCCTTCTCGACCGTTTCAACCTCCGACCGATCATGATCGGCACCGACCTCGCCCGGGCCTCGGCCTTCTTCTATCTCGCAGCCAATCTCGACGGGTACGGCATCGGGACCGTGTTCGTGTTGGCTTTCGTCGTCGGCTCCATGACAACCCTCTTCGACGGGGCCTTGTACACCATGATCCCTGCCCTGGTCCCCAAAGAGCGCCTGGCAGAAGCCAACGGGTACGTCGCTGCGAGCCAGCAGGCCAATTTCGCACTCGGGCCTTTGACTGCCGGCGCTCTGGCCTTCGCCACCGGGGGCCCCGCCGTCGGTCTCTTCGTCAACGGGGCCACCTTTGTGATCTCGGCGATCTCCCTGGCCTGGGTGGGCCGGGTTCAGCACCATCGGCGTCCCGATGACGAGCGGGCGGCGTTTCTCACCGAGGCCGCCAACGGGATCCGCTTCATTTGGAGCGAACCCCGTCTCAGGATCACGACAATCGCCGCGGCCATCCCCAACTTCGTCATCGGATTCATCGAAGCCACCTTCGTGGTGCTGGCCGTGGTTGTGCTCGATGCGGCTACCGAGACCGAGATCGGGATCCTTCTCGCCGCACTCGGGATCGGGGGTGTGGTTGGGGCTTTGTTCGCACCCCGGGTCATCAGGTCGTTCGGTCTGGGCAAGACTCTGGTCTTGGGGATGACAATCACCGGGCTCGGGCTATTCGCAGTGATGTTCACCAGCTATGGGCCGCTGGCACTCGCCCTCCAGGTCGGGTGGATGATCGGGGTGTCCACGATCAACGTGCCCCTGGCCACCATCCGCCAGCATTACGCCCCGCCGAGCATGATCGGGCGGGTAATCACCGCGAGCCGCGCCATCGGCTGGGCAACCCTCCCCCTGGGCGCCCTGGTTGGTGGCTGGCTGGGCGCCAGCGTTGACACCTACCCCTTGGTGGCTAGGGCCTTCCCGGTTCTCCTCCTGGGCACCGCCCTGTGGCTGTTCACGACCGTGGTCTGGCGAGACACCTTCGGCCCTGGCTATGGCGGAAGGCACATACGCTCGGTGGAGCGTTCAACAGAGGTGTGACGTTCATGATGAACCCGAGGCATCTGAACGCCTGTCGTGGCCGCCAGGAGGGTTCACAATCACCGTCGACCCCACCTCTTGCCACCGCCCCCCGGCCCGTTGCACGAGAATGGTCCGCGGGGACGTGTTCGGGCGGTGGTCCGATGGCACGGCCTGTCAATTGACGCAGATGATGACTCGAAGGCGCTGAAGTCTCAAGCAATTGGTCTCGACGGGTCGGCAGCCATCTGATAAGGAATTCGAGATCTAGCCCCAACCGAGGGTTACGGTTCGAATGTGCGGCACTCGCCGATCATCGCGGTGATCGTCATCAGCCTGGTCGCCTGCAGTCAGCCAGCGACGCAGCCCTCAGGGTCGTCGGTCACCACCACCTATCTCGATACAGTGCAAAGCACGATCTCCCCCGCGCCGACCACCACCATCCCTGGCCTGATGCGTGTTTTGGTCTTCTACAAGACGGCCGGATTCCGTCATGAGTCGATCCCGGCAGGGATCGAGGCCATAGCCCAACTGGGTGAGGAGCATGGGTTTGCGGTGGAAGCCACCGACGACGCCGCCGTGTTCACCAGCGCCGGTCTGACCGATTTCCAGGTGATCGTCTTCCTCAACACCACCGGCGACATCCTCGACCCATCACAGGAAGCCGCAATGGAGGCTTTTCTCCAATCAGGACATGGGTTTGTCGGAATTCATTCCGCCGCAGACACCGAGTACGAATGGGCTTGGTACGGAAGGCTCGTAGGTGCCTATTTCGACTCGCACCCAGCCCCGCAACCAGCAACCGTCCGCGTAACGGAGGCGGATCATCCGACGATGGACGGGGTCCCACTCGAGTCCGAGCGATTCGATGAGTGGTACAACTTCAGGAGCCTCCCCGGAGCAAGCGTGAACGTGATGGCAACCCTGGACGAGACCAGCTACGAGGGTGGAACTATGGGTGAGAATCATCCAATCACCTGGGCCCAGGAGGTCGACGGGGGAAGGTCCTTCTACACAGCGATGGGTCACACCGAGGAGAGCTACTCGGAGCCGCTGATGCGGACTCTGCTGGGAAACGCGATTCTGTGGGCGGCAGGAGCGGGCTGACCCAGGCCTTGGATACGATCCGGAGTATGGATCGAGAAACGGCGACTGAAGTCGTGCATCGGATCTTCGACGATGGATTTGCCCGAGGAGGCTTCGAGGGTCTCCAACACTTCGTTGCCAGTGAATATGTGGATCAAAGTCCGATGCCCGCACCCGGCCCAGGTTCGGACGGATTCGAGGCCAGGATTCGCCGGATGCGCTCGGAGTTCGGGGATTTCGTCGTCGGGATTCATGAGGTGACCGCGGACGGGAACCGGGTCAGGGTCCGATGGGTGCTGATCGGCAAGCATGTCGGGCCATCTGCGGGCATTGAGCCGACTGGCAAAGAGATCCGGCTGGAAGGATTGAACCTCGAAGTCGTGAACGATGGCCAGATCGTCGAGCACTTCAGTAGCTTCGATCGGATAGGTCTGATCGCCCAACTCTCGTGAACCGATGAGCTTCGCCGTTCCTGCTGACGCCTACGACCGGTTCATGGGCCGGTACTCGATGCCGCTCGCTCTCACCTTCGCCGACTTTGCCGGAGTGGAGGCCGGTCAGTCCGTCCTCGATGTCGGCTGCGGACCAGGGGCGTTGACCGGCGAACTGGTCAGACGGCTGGGCCCGGCCGCGGTGTCAGCTGTTGATCCTTCCGAGTCGTTCGTCACCGCAGCCCAAGAGCGCTACCCCTTGGTCGATGTGCGACGAGCCACCGCGGAGCAGCTCCCGTTTACCGACCACCAATTCGACGCCGCGCTGGCTCAACTCGTCGTCCACTTCATGACCGACCCCGTCGCGGGACTGACCGAGATGGCCCGGGTGACGCAGACCGAGGGCACGGTTGCCGCCTGTGTCTGGGATCACGGGGTTGGAAGTGGCCGCGGCCCTCTCAGCCTGTTCTGGAAGGCGGCGCATCAGCTGAATCCAGATGTAGATGACGAGAGCTACCTTCCGGGCGCAAACGATGGCGACCTCTCCCGATTGTTCGACTCGGCGGGCCTCCACCACGTGGTGGAGGACGTGATCGCCGTTGACGTCGAACACCCGACCTTCGAGGAGTGGTGGGAGCCCTTCACGCTGGGAGTTGGGCCCGCCGGGGACTACACGAGGGGTCTCGAAGCCGAGGCGCAGGTCGAACTGCGCGAGAAATGCCGGGAACTGCAGCCTGCTCCACCGTTCGTGGTGACTGCCGTGGCCTGGGTAGCCCGAGGTCAGGTGTAGGGCGTCAGCCGGTCTGCACCGGCCCGAGGACGCGGATGGTCTCGATGTCGTCCACCACTTCGACCCGCCACTCGTTGCCCTCGTAAGTCCAACTGGTCGAGAAGTCACCCTCGGACAACTCCTCCGGGGTCTTCCCGTAGACGCCGCTCTTTTCCATGAACTGGTCGAAGCAGTCCTGGCTGCCCGGGTAGAGGAGGTAACAGACGTGGACGAACATGTTTGACAGCGCTTCGTGGCGGATCCCGACCTTGGCCATCAGGGCGTAGACGTAGCCGTCCGCCGGGTCATAGGCGCCGGCGAGGAGGGCCGCTCCGTCGAAGCGGTAGAGGAAGCTGTCGAGCGGACCCACTTCGGGCGAGGTGGTGATTCCCGTGACGATCAAGGGTGGATCGGGCACTGCGTTCCAGCCTTCCTTCAGACCGGAGAACTCGACGCCGAGGGACCCTTCTGGAATCTGAGACACGGCTTCTGAACCAGACGGGTTCGCAGCAAGAGGTGAGGCTTCGACTTCTTCGGACCCGGAGTTGAACAAGGCGAACAGTGAGAAGAGAAGACCGACTGCGAGCCCGGTCCAGGCCATCCAACGCATGCCCTCGTCCTTGACCCTGACCAGCGCCACGATCGAAACCACGACCGCGATCCACGCAATCGGAGCGAAGGCCCCACCAAGGAAGATCGTGAGCACGGCCCCTCCCAGCGCCGCCGAGTAGAGCCGAGGGATCTGCTTGGCGAAGACCAGCCACTCGGGTCCGGTGCCGGGCGTGTCGTCCGGAGGCTCGTTCGCGTCCACCGGGATCCCGACGGGCACCGCCTCGTCTTTAGCATCCTCGCCGTCAACGATCAGGGCCTCGACTTCCATCGGTGTGTCGGCCCATTCCTCAACCGGAGCGTCGAGGAGCTCGGTCTTGACCACCTCGAATTCCCGTTGGGTGATCTTGCCGTCATCCAGCAATCGGGCCAGTTCGCTGAGATCTTCGAGTCTGCTGCTCACATCGGTCTCGTTCTTTCGGGTCACGAGCCACACCCGGGGGGCGCTACAGAATCATCGGCAGCAAACAGGAGAATCAGTAGTCCGAGTCAGGGATTCTCAACCCTTCCAGGTGACGGCGATCGGGCGGGTGATTCCGGGCAACGGAAGTGACCCGGCTTCGCCTTCGACCGCCTCCTTCTCCTTACCGGAGAGGGCGCGCCAGGGGTGGACCGTCAATTCGTGGCCCGCACGACGCCAGGTCCCAACGATCTCGCCATCGACGAGCACCGCACCCGGCCAGACACGAGAAGTCCAGAGTTGACTCCGCTGAGCCGGATCGGGTACCAGCAACTCACGTTCCTCAGCCTGAAGCAGGAAGTAGGTGTCGCCACTGGGGAGGAGGCGGGTCGATGCGTTTTCGTCCCCAGCGCGGAACGTCGACTCGTCGGAGGCGAGGATCCATGCTTCACCGACAGGTGACCGCACTGGGACAAGTTCGCTACTGAGGGCCTCGAAGCTGGAGGCCGCCGCTCTCGGGCGGACGCCTGCCCACGAAGCGAACGACTCCGGTCTGGTAGGGCCAAAGACGTGCAGGTGGCGTCTCGCCAGTTCGAGCCGGGCCTCGACAGGGTCGATCGTCGGTGCGGGCACCTTCCAGATCAGCGGTTGTCTCGAGCCATCCCAATAGATGAGGAACCGGCCGGTGGGCGCCGCATATCGCAGGGCGTTGGGGTGCAGGCCGACGAGGCGCGCCGCGACCCGGCAGTCCATGCGCTCCTCGCCGAGTTCCGCTTCCAAACGGTTGGCGGTGTCTTCGGCTCGTTGCCGGGCGCTCCGTTCCTCGGGAAGACGACCCAGAGTGAACAAGGCCAGATCCCGTTCGGCGATGACGAAGGCGCTGTAGCGGAGACCCCAGACCTGGACGAGCGGCGGTTGCTTCCACGTCCCGGGCTCAGTCTCCGAGACCCGAGCATTGATCGAGAGGAGTGCCGCTCTCGGCATGCTGTCCTGGAGTCCAGCAATCGCAGCATGTTCCAGTGACCGGGAGGACCTGGGAAGGCGCTCATCGAGAGCAGAAACCTTCCTCCGATGGGCAAGGATCTGCTGACGGGTCAGTTCGAGCATGACTGCTCTCGACCCTAATTCCATCAGGTCGTGAGGCGCTCGCGGCAATTCGGACACGTCCTGTCCGGGGGGTGAGGTAGTAGTTCATATGAAAGTAAGTTGTCACGACCGTGACTTCGAAATTGCCATCTCCGGGGATCGTAAATGCGGCGATACTTTCGATTGCGGCTGGAGCGATCCACGTCGCAGCGTCGAACAGCCACCTCGACGTCGGAGCCCTAGGCGTGCTCCTCGGGGTGACCGGGGTGGCACAGCTGGCGTTGGGCGTCGTCATCCTCATTGCACCCAGTGCCCGGGGTCTTCAAGTCGTCGCAGTGGTCAACGGCTTGGCCGTGTTGGCCTGGGCCCTGAGCCGAACCCTCGGTTTGCCCCTTCCTGGAGAAGTCGGCGAAGTCCAGGAGCTTGGCGTGCAGGATCTCACGTCCGCACTGTTGGGGGCGGGGGCCACGGTGTTTGCAGTTGCTGCGCTCAGGCAACCCGGTCGAGAGGAATCCCTCAGCACATGGGTCACGGCGACAGTGGCTGTTGGGTTGACCATGATCGGAATCTTTTCACCCCATCACCACGACCACACGGATCAAGCTGTGCCAATCGCCGAAGCCGGCCAGGTGTCCGAGCGCCTTCCTGATGAAGAGGCTATGGCTCTTCTCGCTCTCTCGGCACGATCCCCGTTGCATGGCTCCAGCGATCACAGCCATGGATCTGGGAGCGGTCACGGAAGGGGTTTCGAGGAGCCTCCACCCCCCGTTCCACTCGATGACGCTGAGCAGGCCGAATTCGACCAACAGTGGGCTGAAGCGGTAGATGCCGCACAGACCATTTCGACTCTCGAAGCTGCTGAGGCCGCCGGCTACCGGCAAGCGTCCACGGAAGTACCAGGCCTCGGATCTCACTGGGTGAAGTGGTCCCTCGTCGACAAGCCCTTTGATCCAGGCAAACCGTCAATGCTGCTGTTCAAGGAACTGAGGTATGGCGATCCACCCCAACTTGTCGGCTTCTCTTATTGGGTGGCGTCCGCAGCCGAACCAGAAGGGTTCGCCGGCCCCAACGACGACTGGCATGCGCACCACGGGATGTGTTTCATCGACGGTTGGCTCCGATCCGAGAACCTCGAGCTGCGTGACGAATGCACTGATACGTGGATTTACGGCTCCGACTTATGGATGCTTCACGCTTGGCCGGTTCCCGATTCGAACAATCGATGGGGGCCCTTCGCCGACATGAATCCGGCGCTCTGCGGGACATCACGGTCGACCCCCGACATCCTGAAATGCGACCCGAACGAATTGTGAGGATCGGCCTTCGGTGTCGGAGAGAGGACTCGAACCTCCACGGGGAGTAATACCCCACCAGGCCCTCAACCTGGCGCGTCTACCAATTCCGCCACTCCGACTGGAGCCGAGCGAGTGTACAGCCGGGCTTAGCTCAAGAGGAAGGTGAGCGCGATCGTGCTCACTCCGAAGAGAACCCCGACGACGACGGTCAGACGGTCGAGATTTCGCTCCACGACAGTCGACCCTCCCAGGTTCGTGGTCGACATTCCTCCACCGAACACGTCCGAGAGCCCTCCACCCTTGCCGGAGTGGAGAAGGATGAGCGCGACCACGGCCAGAGACAGGATCACGTGGAAGACGATTGCGATTGCTTCGACGACGGCCATTGCGGTGGAACTTTACAGCGTGACGGAGGCTTTACCCAGTCGCGGCAGCCCAACACGCGTCAGGGTTGCCCCCTCCGCCCCTCCGGGGCACCTCCCCCAACGTCGCTTCGCTCCTGGGGGAGGAAACAAGCACGTCGCTTCGCTCCTGGGGGAGGAAACAAGCACGTCGCTTCGCTCCTGGGGAGGAAAACGGTTCTCCCCCAAGCGAACGGAGTGAGCGTTGGGAGAGCCGGCGAAGCCGGAGGGGCACGCCGCGAGGAAACCTCGCCTAGCCCGCCTGGCGGGCGACGGCCTCGGCAGCGGCCTTGGCCGACTCCGGATCGCCTAGATAGCTGCTGGAAGTCGGTTGCAGATGATCGTCCAATTCGTAGACCAGGGGCACTCCCGTGGGAATGTTGAGATCCACGATCTCCTGGTCGCTGACCCCGTCCAGATGCTTCACCAGCGCACGCATCGAGTTGCCATGGGCGACAACCAGCGGCGTCATCCCGGCCCGAAGGTCGGGCACGATCGCGTCGTACCAGTACGGGAGCATCCTCACCACGACATCCGCAAGGCACTCGGTGGCCGGCAGGACGTCGGGAGCAAGGCCCGCATACCGTGCGTCATGCGAAGGATGACGCTCGTCGCTCGGCTCCAACGCCGGCGGCGGCACGTCGTAGCTCCGACGCCAGAGCAACACTTGATCGGCCCCGTGAATCGAAGCCGTCTCCTTCTTGTCGAGACCTTGTAGCGCTCCGTAGTGACGCTCGTTCAGCCTCCACGATCGCCGCACCGGCAGATATTGCAGGCCCATCTCGTCCAGCGCGATCTCTGCGGTCCGTATGGCCCGGATCAAAACCGAGGTATGGAGGACGTCGGGTCGAAGTCCAGCTTCCAGCATCAACCGGCCCGAAGCCATTGCCTCGTGTTCACCTTGAGCGGTCAGTCCGACGTCGGTCCACCCGGTGAAGAGATTCTCCTGATTCCACGTCGATTGCCCGTGTCGAAGCAGGATCAGCCGGTAGCTCACATCCAGTACCTGACGATCGAGGCGAAGTTGTCCGGATCGAGGGAAGCCCCGCCGACGAGGGCCCCGTCGATCTCGCTCTTCGCCATGAAGTCCTTGATGTTGGCGGCGTTCACAGATCCCCCGTAGAGGATTCGCACCCCGGTTGCGGCCTCACTGGACAGCTTGTCGGCCACAGTCGATCGAATCGACTCGGCCATCGTGCCTGCGTCGTCTGGAGTGGCATTCCGGCCGGTGCCGATCGCCCAAATCGGCTCATAGGCGATGGCCGCCGTGGCGATGACCTGGGCATCGATCCGGTTCAATGCGGCCAGGACCTGGGTCACGACCTCCACTTCCGCCTCACCTGACTCGCGTTGGTCAAGGGTCTCCCCCACGCAAATGATCGGGCGCATGCCGGCGTCTGACACCGCGCGCACCTTCCGGTTGACACCTTCGTCCGTCTCCCCGAAGAACTGTCGCCGTTCGGAGTGCCCAACGATCACGTGTTGGACCGACAACTTCGCAAGCATGGGGGCCGAGATCTCCCCGGTGAAGGCGCCGGACTCCTCCCAGTACACGTCCTGGGCGCCGAGCCCGATCCACAGCCGGTCGGCCTCGATGACTGTTTGCACCGAACGCAGCGAGGTAAAGGGCGGCGCCACGACCACGTCGACACGGTCGTAGTCCCTCGGCTCCAATCGATAGGACAGTTTCTGGACCATCTGAATCGCCTCGAGATGTGTGGCGTTCATCTTCCAGTTGCCCACCATCAGCTTCTTGGTGTCGGTCATTGCGCCCATCTTTCCAGCACGGCCACCCCAGGAAGAATCTTCCCTTCCAACAGCTCGAGCCCGGCCCCACCCCCCGTAGAGACGTGGTCAACCTCGCCCTGCAGGCCGAGCATCCGTAGGGCCGCCACTGAGTCACCGCCGCCCACAGCCGTGAAGCCCGAGCTTTCTGCCATGGCGTGAGCCACACGCTCGGTGCCGGCTCTGAAATTCTCCCACTCGAAAACCCCCATCGGCCCATTCCAGAACACGGTTCGCGAGTCGCGGATGACGCCGGCAAAGATGGCCCCCGTCTCCCTGCCGATGTCCAATCCAATGGTGCCTTCGGGGATGTGACGGACGTACACGGTCTCCGCAGGAGCGTCCGCCTTGAACTCCGTTGCCACGATGACGTCGGAGGGGAGGATGATCTTCTCCTCGTCGTAACCCTCGAGCAGCCGCTTCACGTTTTCGATCATGTCCGGTTCGACGAGGGAGTTCCCAACCTCGATCCCCTTGGCTGCCAGCAATGTGAAGCACATCCCGCCACCCACGAGGATCGCATCGGCCCGGGGCAGCAGATTCTCGATCACTGCGAGCTTGTCTGAGATCTTGGCCCCGCCGAGGATCAGGGAGTAAGGCCGCTCCGGATCTTCAAGAAACCGGCCCAACGCCTTGAGCTCGGCATCGAGCAAGGGCCCGGCCACAGACTTGACCTTCTCAGCGACGCCAACAGTCGAAGCGTGGGCACGGTGCACGCTCCCAAACGCGTCTTGAACAAATAGGTCAACGCCGGTTGCGAGCCTCTCGGCCAACGCAGGATCGTTCTTGGTCTCCCCCGGCAAGAACCTGGTGTTCTCGAGGACCCTTATCTCCCCTTCGCCTTCGCCGTCGAAGGTCACCGACTTTGCCGATAGCTCGTTCATCCTCGCGGCGACTGGCCGCAGTGAAAACGCAGGGTCGATCCCCTCTGGACGGCCAAGGTGAGAGCACACGGTGACTCTTGCCCCCGCGTCGACCAGGCGCTCCAGCGTTGGGAGCGCGGCTTCGATCCGGAAATCGTCCGCCACCGCTCCCCATCGAGCGGAACGTTGAGATCGGAGCGAACCAACACGGCAAGCCCGTTGACATCGACATCGTCCAAGGTCAGATACGGCGACATATCCAGTCAATCCTCGGTGTTGGCCAGCTTTTCCAGCACGCGACCCAACTTCAGTGGATCGTGACTCGGCCAGTCTGCCCACTCATCGGCGACATCGGCAAGAACGACCCGCCACCCGTGCCTTGCCGCCTCTTCGATGTCGACCGTGACCCGCTCGTGCCCATCGGGCACTTCGAGAACGCCATCGTGGACCACGATGATCCCGGGACCGGAAACGCCAGCATGCCTCTCCATCGCCTCCAGGTGGGCCGGTCCACTCATGCCGAGGGTCTCGCCATCCTGGGTGACCAGGTTCAAGATGAAGATCTTCTGTGCGTCGGCGCCCATGACCGCCGAAGCCAACATGTTGACCTTGAACGCTGAGATGATCGACGTATACAGGCTCCCGGGGCCGATGACGATTTGGTCGGCCACGGCGATAGCGGCGAGAGCCCGTCTGGTTGCGACAATGTCGCGAGGCTCGATGAGAAGCTCGGTGAGATCTCCGGCCGTCTTCGAGATCCTGCCCTGGCCTTCGACCAGTTGGCCGTCGATCACCGCCGACAGCACGACCGAATGATCCGCCACGGGGATCACGGTGCCCACCGTCCCCAACATCCGCTCCGCCGTTTCCACCGCCGACTCGAAGTCCCCGAAAAGGTCGGTGAGGGCCGCCAGGATGAGGTTCCCGAGGGAGTGCTCGGCAACATCACCGCCCCGGAACCGGTGCGCGAAAAGCTCCGACCACAACGATGGATCGGGGGTGAGCGCCAGGAGGCATCTCCGGACATCGCCGGGCGGAGGCATCCCGAGATCGGAGAGCCGACCGGAGGAACCGCCGTCGTCAGCCACCGACACCAGAGCCGAGATGTCCCCCGCATAGAACTGGATTGCCTCCAAAGCGGCGGCCTGGCCATGACCACCGCCGATGGCGACGACTATCGGTCCGTCAGGGTCGAGGAGAAGCGGTTCGAGAGCGACCGCGGTTTCCGGTCTCACCGGTTGATGTCGCGGTGACGCACCGCCGCCTTGACATCGTGTTGACCCAACCGTCTGCCCAACTCCTCAGCGATGGCGACCGAGCGATGGTGACCACCGGTGCAACCGATTCCCACTGAGAGGTAAGACTTGCCCTCCGCTTCGAAGCGTGGAATCAGGAAGTTCAAGAGATCATCGACCCGGTCGACGAACTCCTTGGCGTTCTCGTCCTGCATCACATATTCGGACACCGCCTCGTCGGTGCCCCTGAGGTCACGCAATTCGGGCACCCAATACGGGTTGGGGAGGAAGCGCACGTCGAGCAGGAGATCGGCGTCGCGCGGCGTGCCGTGCTTGAAGCCAAAGGACCGAATCGAGACCCGCATCGGCCTCGTCATCTCCTCCTCGCTGAATTGGGCGTTCAGACGGTCTCTGAGCTCGTGCACATTGAGGCTCGAGGTGTCGACGATCACGTCGGCCGCCTCACGCAGGTCGGAAAGCAGATCCCTCTCGGCTCCGATCGACTCGGTGATCGTCTCCAAGCCCAGTGGATGCGGGCGCTTGTTCTCCTCGTAGCGGCTGACGATCACATCGTCTTCGGCATCGAGGAACACCACGCGGGTCAGGACACCCTCCCGGGCCAACTCGTCCATCGCCGATCGCAATTCGTCCATATCGAGCCCGCCGCGGGAGTCGATGATCACGGCCAGGTGCTTGTGAAGCTGAGGCAAGTCATGGGACTGGGCAGCCAGCGCCAGAAGGCGCGGGCAGATTGTCGATGACCGTGTAACCCATGTCCTCGAGGATGTTCCCCGCAGAGGAACGGCCCGCGCCTGACATCCCGGTGACCACCAGGACATGTGGATGCTCAGTTGGTGCCAGGTCCATCGCGTCTTCGATCAGGTGTGCAACGCAGCGTACAGAGTGTCGGCCACGTTCTTTGGGACCACTTCGGCCAGGTCGTCTGCGCCGACCTCACGTATCTTCTTCAGCGACCCGAACCTGCGGATCAGATCTCGCTTGCGTTTGGGGCCGATTCCCGGGACGTCGTCGAGCACCGAGTCGACCATCGACTTCGATCGAAGTTGGCGGTGGTAGGTGATGGCAAAACGGTGCGCCTCGTCCCGAACCTGTTGCAGCAGATAGAGGGCTTCAGCGTCCCTCGGGATTCGAATCGGCTCAGGAAGGCCCGGCATGTAGACCTCCTCCATTCGCTTCGCCAGGCCGATGGCCGGGATGTCCAATTCGAGCTCGTCGAGGACCTTGACGGCGCGTCCGAGTTGACCCGGGCCTCCATCGATCAACACCAGTGACGGTGGATAGGAGAACTTGCCCTGTTCCGGTGCGGGCTTCTTCCTCTCGGCCAGGTAGGCCTTGAAGCGGCGACGCAGGGTCTCCTCCATCGAGGCGAAATCGTCCTGGCCCTGGATCGTCCTCATCTTGAACCGTCGGTAGTCCGATCGCTTCGGGATCCCATCCTCGAGAACCACCATGGAAGCGACGGTGTTGGTCCCCTGGAGGGTCGAGATGTCATATGCCTCGATCCGCAAGGGGGCCAGTGGAAGATCGAGCACGTCCTGGAGTGAGCGCAACGCCCGAGCTCGAGCATTGTGGTCGCGATGACGCTTCAACCGATGCCGCCCGAAGGCCTCGGCCGCGTTGGCGGACGTGGTCTCCATCAGGCGCCGCTTGGCGCCGCGCTCGGGCACCCTCAGGTCGACACCAGAGCCCCGCGATGAGCTCAGCCATTCGGTCAGCAGCTCGACCTCGGTGGGCTCGATCGAGACCAGGACCTCACGCGGCGGCGCCTCATCGCCGTAGAGCAGTCGAATGACGCGGTCCATGAGCTCGGCATCCGTCAACTCCTCCACTCGGTCGACTACCACCCCCCGGCGGCCGACAACACGGCCCCGTCTGACGTGGAGCATCTGGAAGGCCGACTCCAAATCGTCACCATGAAAGGCGATCAGGTCGAAGTCTTCGGGCTTCTCAGTAACCACTTCCTGGCGAAGCAGTGCCCGGCGAACATCCTCGATTCGGTCCCGGTTGCGCGCAGCCAACTCGAACTCCTGGCGTTCGGAGGCCCCCCACATCCGGTCTTCGAGATCTGCGACCACCCCCTCGGTGTCTCCCCGGAGGAACCCAGCCAGCCCGTCCACCATCTGTGAGTAATCCTCCGGCGTGACCTCACCGATGCAAGGCCCCGAGCATTTCTCGATGTGGAAAAGCAGACAGGGTCGTCCTTGGGCCTTCTGCCTGGCGAAGAGTGAATCTGAGCAGGTGCGGACCGGGAACGTCCGAAGCAACTGATCGAGCGTCTTCCGGATCGAGTAGGTGTGGGCGTAGGGCCCGAAGTACTCATATCCCTTCCGCTTCGCACCTCTCAGCACCCGCGCCCGGGGCCACTCGTCACTGCGAGTGATTGCGAGATACGGATAGGACTTGTCGTCGACCAGCCGGATGTTGAAGCGAGGCCGGTTGCGCTTGATCAACGAATACTCGAGCATGATCGCCGCCACCTCGGACTCGGTGATGATCCACTCCACGGTCCGCGCGTTGTCCACCATGCTCTGCGTCCGCGGGTGGAGCCCCACTCCGAAGTAGGAGGAGACCCGACTGCGAAGCGATTTGGCCTTTCCGACGTAGATCACCTTCCCGTGCTGGTCACGGAACAGATAGGCCCCGGGCTGGTCGGGGATATCAGAGGGTCGAGGTCGGTCGAACACCCTCTCAGGGTAGGAGCGACCAGCGGATTGCCATGAGACGCGGTATCCCGCCCTGGTCTTCCAACTCGTGGTGTGGGGCCTCGTCGATTCGCTCGAGGCTCCATCCGGCTCCGGGCCGCGTTGAGCAGCAATCCGACCGGCCGGTGATAGAAACGAACGATCGTCTGGCCAAGCGGTTCGTCGCTGAACTCCTCGGAGAAGTACTCCCCCGGGCGCCATAAGACCTCCCCGTCCAGATCCGTGATCGGGCTCGCCCCTGGCGCCGTCCAGAATGGGTGGTTGATCAGCAAGTCAGGGGTCCGCCAGTCCGAACCACCCTCGCTGTCTCTGCGAAGAATCCTCGATGGTCGGGCACGTGCTCGAAGACCAGGACGCTGTAGGCGCCGTCGTAGGAGTCGTCCCGAAGTGCGGAAGATCAGGCAGGTGGGCAATGACTGTGGGTGCGACCTCGGACGAGCGGGACGCCAGCATCTGGTTCATCTCGACCCCATGCACGTGGCTGCCCTTGTCGAGCATGGTGCGCATCACCCGTCCCTCGCCGCAACCGAGGTCTAAATACAGGGCGCCGGGCTCCGGGCTGAGGATGTCGAGAAACATCGGGGTGACCACTTCCTCATAGGCAGAGTCACGTTCCAGCTCGGTGAGCCACCAATCCCCCATCTCGGACCAGGTCATGGTGAAGGATTGTGGCCGGTTTCTCGCGTCGGAGTGCCCCCTCCGGCCGCTCCGGGCCACCTCCCCCAACGTCGCTTCGCTCCTGGGGGAGGAAACGTTTCCCCCAGCGAACGAAGTGAGCGTTGGGGGGAGCGTCCGACCGCCAAGCCGGGCGAGGGGGGCATCCCACCACGCGGCCCAGCTAGTAGCCCAGGACTTCCTTGAACCAGGGCAGCGTTCGCTTCAAGCCGTCGCGGAGCGGGATCTGAGCCTTCCAACCCAGGATCGCCTCGGCCCGGGTGGTATCCGGACGCCGCACCGTCGGATCGTCGGTGGGAAGCGGTCGAAACTCGATGCCGGGGTGATTGCCAACGACGTCTTGGACAGTCTCCGCCAATTCCACCATGGTGACTTCCTCGGGGTTGCCGACGTTGACCGGCTCGAGTTCATCGGAGAGGAGGAGACGAAGGATTCCTTCCACCTCGTCGTCGACGTAGCAAAGCGAGCGGGTCTGAGATCCGTCGCCAAAGACGGGCAGCGGCGTGTTCTCGAGGGCGGCCTTGAAGAAAGCAGGCACGGCTCGACCGTCGTTGGGTCTCATCCGCGGCCCATAGGTGTTGAAGATGCGCACGATCCGGGTTTGGAGCCCGTGCTCCCGGTTGTAGGCGAGGGTCAAAGCCTCGGCGAATCGCTTCGCCTCGTCATAGACCCCGCGGGGGCCGATCGGATTGACGTTGCCCCAGTAGCTCTCCGGTTGCGGGTTGACCTGGGGATCTCCATAGACCTCCGAAGTCGAGGCGAGGAAGAACACGGCGCCTTTGTCCAGCGCCAGGCCCAAGCCCTTGTGAGTGCCGAAGGCACCGACTTTCAAGGTGTGGATCGGCCATTTCAAGTAGTCGACGGGCGACGCCGGCGAGGCGAAGTTGAGGACGTAATCGACGTCGCCGGACACGTGCATGAAGTCGGTGACGTCGTAGTCAATGAGCCGAAACCGCTTGTCCCCCATGAGGTGGGAGACATTGGCTGCGTTGCCCGTTATCAAATTGTCGAGACAGGTGACCTTGGTCCCCGAGTACATCAGCTTGGTGCAGATGTGCGAGCCGAGAAAGCCGGCACCACCCATCACCACGGCATGTTTGCCCTCGAGTTCCGGAAAGCCGCCGAATCCCGACCCGCGTGTATCTGACAAGTCGGAGGCCTCCAAACTGCTGTCAGGGTACATCGGCAGGTCATCGCCGCTGGTTGAGATGTCAGCTCTCGCTAGTGGCCTGATCGAGGAGGAAAGCCACATGTCGGGTGAATGCCACTGTGCCGGCGCGGTTGAAATGGGCTTCATCGGCGTACATGGCGGGGTCCCATTCGAGGTGATAGGTGTCCCACACCTCAATCTCCAGATCCGCCGCGAGGCGAGTAATAGATTCGACGTAGGAATCAATGTCGATTGTTAAGACATCGCCAGGAAAGCGGCCCGGCTCGATTATGAGAATCACGTTGGTCCCCTCCCGCTTCAGCTCCTCGATGGACTCTCGCAGTTCGCGGGCATTGTCGTGGCTCATCGTCGGCGCGCCGTACGCGGGGAAGGCACCGTTCAAACTCGAAAAGCGCCCGGTTGTAGTACGCGGTCATGTGACCCTCGTTGGTCCACAGGCCCCCCTCGAGCAGCTTGCTCTCTGGTTCGACGATCATCCCAAGCTGCGAGCGCTCCCTTGGACGAAACCAGAGAAATCGAATCCAGAACGGTGGACTGAGCGTCCGAGGTAGCAACCACAAGTCCTTCGCGCAGCGGATCTGTGCCGACGGTGGTGTGAGGTGGCCAGACCGGAACTCCTATGACCACGGTCGATGGCTTCAGTTGGAGGAGGAGGACCTCCTCCAACCAGACCTCATCAGACAGGGGTGTGGAGAATGGCAAAGCGGCGTTGTACACCGGTCCACTGTCGGTGAGACTCCGCAACAGGGCTGGATCAACACCAGCTTCGGTGACGCTCGAGCCCAAGAACAGGACGCCAATCTCGCTGTCGAGGTCGTCGATTTGTTGACTCTTGACATGCGTCTCGACGCTCGGCCAATTTGAACGCGGTGGAATGCTTCCCTCGAACATCCGCATCGAGATCTCTCCGGCCAACAGAGAACAGAACACCCCCACTGCAATCAGCCAAGGTCGTTTGCTTCTGCTCATCAGAACTGGAAGTAGATGAAGGGGACGGCCGATCCGGATGCGAAAAGGAGCCCAGCCACCATCGCCGCGCCGTAGGCCAGGCCCCGAAGCAGGGACGGAGCGCCATCGACTGGGTCTACGCGACCTCTCAGGTCGGCCTTGTCGATAGCAAGCGTCAGAAGGCCCATTAGAGCGACCACGAGGGGAGCTGCCGAGAGTTGCGCACCAGTTATCGGGCCGAGCAATGCCTGGAAAACCTCTACAGCGTGCGACAGATTGGGCGCCCGGAACGGTATCCAAGTGAGGGTGACCACTCCGAAGACCAGGACCGCCGAAAGGCCTACAGGACCTTTGGCATGCGGTCGATCACGGGTCATCCAGCGCTCGATGACGAGGTAGAGCCCGTGCATCCCGCCCCATACCACGAACCCCCAGGCCGCTCCGTGCCACAGTCCGCCGAGCAACATGGTGACGATCAAGTTCCGGTAGGTGTGCCATCTCCCGCCCCGACTTCCGCCGAGTGGGACATAGAGATAGTCACGCAGCCAGGTAGACAAGGAGATGTGCCACCTTCGCCAGAACTCGCTGAAGCCTCTCGACAGGTACGGCGCTTTGAAGTTCTCCATCAGGTCGACGTTGAACAGACGTGCAGTTCCTCGAGCGATATCGGTGTACCCGGCGAAGTCGCCGTAGATCTGGAGCGAGAATGCGATGACCCCCAGAGCGACGGTGATGCTGCCATAGCGGCCTGGCGTCGCGAAAACCTCGTTGACGAGGGGTGCGACACCATCGGCGATGACGACCTTGCGGAACAGGCCGCGCAAGATGAGGAGCATCGAACCGCCCCAGTCGATCTGGCGCACCGAGTTGGGTAGGTCCCGAAGTTGTGGGAGAAGATGGCGCGCCCGCTCTATTGGCCCCGCAACGAGTTGGGGAAAGAACGCCACGAACAGAGCGAATTGAGAGAGCCTAGGTTCGGGTACGAGGTCTCTTCGATAGACATCGATGACGTATGACAGGGTCTGAAACGTGTAGAACGAGATTCCGACCGGCAGAATGACCCGCAATGTGGGGAGGTTCGGTTCCAGCCCTAGCGAATTCAGAAGCGTTGCAGCGGAATCGGTGAAGAAGTTCCAGTACTTGAAGAAGCCGAGCATTCCGAGGTTCACAACGAGGCTCACCATCAACCACCTGCGACGCCGGGTCTTCTCGTCAATCAGGTACATGCGTCGAGCGACATGCCAGTCGACCACGGTCGAGATCATGACCAGGCTGAGAAACCGGACGTCCCACCAGCCATAGAAGACGTATGAAGCTGCCAACAGGAGATAGGGCCGCGCCTTCGCGGGCACAAGCCAGTAGAGACCTACAACAGTGGGCAGGAAGAGGGCGAAAGCGAGTGAGTTGAAAAACACCGAGAACTATTTTTCGGCCGGTCGGAGCTAACTCCCAACCAATTCTCTGAGGAATTTGCCGGTGTAGCTTTCCCCAACCTGGGCCACCTCTTCTGGGGTCCCGGTAGCGATGACCCTCCCTCCGCCACTGCCTCCCTCCGGCCCGAGGTCGATCACATGATCGACCGACTTCACGACATCCAGGTTGTGCTCGATGACCACCACGGTGTTCCCCGCGTCGACCAGTCTTTGTAGGACTTGGAGCAACTTGCGGATGTCCTCGAAGTGGAGACCGGTGGTTGGCTCGTCGAGGATGTAGAAAGTCCGACCGGTGGACCGCCTGCCCAATTCCGAAGCGAGCTTGATCCGCTGGGCCTCCCCCCCGGAGAGGGTGGTCGCGGGTTGGCCGAGCCGCACATACCCCAAGCCGACGTCAAAAAGGGTCTGAAGGATGCGAACGATCTTGGGCTGGTTCTCGAAGAAACCCACCGCTTCTTCGACCGACATCTCCAGGATCTCGGAGATGTTGTGCCCCTTCCACAGGACCTCGAGGGTTTCCCGGTTGTATCGCTTGCCCCCACACACCTCACATGGCACGTAGACGTCGGGAAGAAAGTGCATCTCGATCTTGATCGTTCCGTCGCCGGAGCACGCCTCGCACCGTCCGCCCCTGACGTTGAATGAGAACCGCCCTTGCTTGTATCCCCTGGCCCGGGATTCCGCAGTCTGGGCGTAGAGGGCCCTGATGTGGTCGAACAGCTTGGTGTAGGTCGCAGGGTTGGATCGAGGAGTGCGGCCGATTGGCGACTGGTCGATATCGATGACCTTGTCGATGTGCTCGATCCCCTCCACTTTCTTGTGCCGACCCGGGACCACTCGACCGCGGTTCACGCGATTGGCCAGGGTCTTCCACAGGATCTCCTCGATCAGAGTCGACTTTCCCGAACCGGAAACCCCGGTCACCGCGGTGAATACCCCGAGCGGGAACTCGACATCGATGCCCTGCAGGTTGTTCTCAGTAGCACCCAGGATCCGGATTGCCTCGCCGTTGCCCGAGCGCCGAATGAACGGGACCGGGATCTGGCGTCTACCCGCCAGGTAGTCGCCGGTCATCGAGTCCGGTTGGCCGGTGATGTCATCCAGGGTGCCCTGGGCGACGATGTCCCCGCCGTGCTCGCCGGCACCCGGCCCGATGTCGACGATGTGATCGGCGATCCTGATTGTGGCCTCGTCGTGCTCGACGACGATCAGGGTGTTGCCCAGGTCCCGCAGACGAATCAGGGTTTCGATCAGCCGCTCGTTGTCCCGTTGGTGGAGGCCGATCGAAGGCTCGTCGAGGATGTACAGGACGCCAACCAATCCCGACCCGATCTGGGTGGCAAGCCGGATCCGCTGCGCCTCGCCGCCAGCCAAGGTGGCAGCCGATCGGGAAAGAGTCAGATAGTCGAGCCCGACATCGAGCAGGAACTTGATCCGGGCCCGCACTTCCTTGAGGACCCGCTCGGCGATCTTTGCCTCGCGTTCGGTCATTTCCAGCCGCTCGAAGAACTCTTCGGCGTCGCCAAGGCTGAGGTCGGACACCTCTGCGATGTTGCGGTTGGCAATCGTCACCGCCAGGGTCACCGGGTTGAGCCGGCCCCCGTTGCAGGCGTCACACGGCACCTGGGCCATGTACTCCTGGTAGTACTCCCGAGCCGACTCCGATTCAGCGGACTCGTGACGGCGGGTGAGGAACGGCACCGCCCCTTCGAAGGTTGTGGTCCACTGGCGTTTGCGACCGAAGCGGTTGGTGTACTGGACAGTGATCCGCTCCTCCCCGGTTCCATAGAGGATCTTCTCTTTGACCTCTTCGGAGAGGTCTCTCCAAGGGGTGTCCATTGAGAAGCCAAACACGTCGCCCAGCCCGCTGAGAAGTCGGTAGTAGTAACGCATCCGGTTGGATGCCCACATCGAGACTGCGCCCTCGTTCATCGAGAGGTCGGGGTCGGCGATCACCAGCTCGGGATCGACCTGATACCTGGTACCGATTCCCGAGCACTCCGGGCACGCGCCGTAGGGGCTGTTGAACGAGAAGTTCCTCGGTTGGAGGTCCTCGAAGCTGAGGCCGCACTTCGAACAGGCCAGATGCTGGGAGAAGGTGAGGGTCGGCCCGCCTTCGATCTCGATGTCGGCGACCCCCTCGGTGAGGGTGAGCGCGGTCTCCAGGGACTGGGTCAGCCGCTGGTTCATTCCCTCCTTCCGCACCAGTCGGTCGACCACGACCTCGATGGTGTGCTGGTAGTAGCGATCGAGCTTGATCTCCTCGGTGAGCTCCCGCACTTCACCGTCGATCCGGGCTCGAGCGAAACCTTGCTTGGCCAGATCTGAGAGCAGGCCCTCGTACTCGCCTTTCCTTCCTCGGACCACCGGTGCCAGCACCTGGAACCTGGTCCCTTCCTCCAGCTCGAGGATGCGATCCACTATCTGCTGTGGTGTCTGACGCTCCACCGGGGTCCCGTCATTGGGGCAATGGGCGATTCCGATCCGGGCGTAGAGGAGACGGAGGTAGTCGTGGACCTCGGTGACGGTGCCCACCGTCGAACGAGGATTTCGTGATGCGGTCTTCTGATCGATGGAGATGGCCGGTGATAGGCCCTCGATGAAGTCGACGTCAGGCTTGTCCATCTGGCCCAGGAACTGGCGGGCGTACGCAGACAGGGACTCCACGTATCGCCGCTGGCCCTCGGCATAAATAGTGTCGAACGCCAGCGAGGACTTCCCCGACCCGGAGAGCCCTGTGAAGACAATGAGTTTGTTGCGGGGCAGTTCGACCGTGAGGTTCTTCAGATTGTTCTCACGGGCGCCCCTGATGAGGATCGAGTCGGTGGACAAACACTCCGCCAGGTCGCCTTAGTTACGACAGTGTAATCATGACCGAATGCGAACACCTGTTCGTTGGCAAGGCCAAGCGCATCCTTCAGACTTCTGACACGCTTGACGATGAACACGAGATAACGACCCTCATAGATACAGTCCCGGTGAGAGTTTGAGCCGCCAACAACCCGAGCGCACCCGCATGAAGATATGGATCGTGCTTCCAGCCTTCAACGAGGAACGCGACCTTCCACATCTGTTGGAGCGCATCGACAGCGCAATGGACGATGCGAACCTGCGCTTCGAGATTCTGATCGTCGATGACGGGTCAACAGACAACACCTCCGAGGTCGCAGAGGTGTGGGCCAACAAGCTTCCGCTTCAGGTCAGAAGGCACGAACGTAATCTCGGCCTGGGCGCGACTCTGAGGGATGGATTGGAGTGGGCGTGCGAAGTGGCCCAGCCGATCGACGTGATCGTCACCTTGGACGCCGACAACTCCCACACACCCGAATTGATACTTCGCATGGTCCGGATGGTGAGGGAGGGTCACGACGTGGTCGTGGCTTCCCGATTCGCACCGGGAAGTCGAGTTCGTGGCGTTCCATTGCACCGCCGGATCTTGAGTCGGATCGCCGGGCTCCTCTTCAGGCTCTTGTTTCCGATCCGTGGGATCAAGGACTACACGAGCGGCTACCGGGCGTATCGAGCGGGCCTTCTCCAGGACGTGACTACCGATCGCGCTTTCTTCGACCAAGACGGATTTCAGGTGATGGTCGACGTTCTCCTCAAACTGAGACGCAACCCGGATCTCATCTTCGGAGAGGCACCGTTGATCCTCAGATATGACCTCAAAGAGGGCGCGAGCAAAATGGATGTCCTGGACACGACCACCTCGACCCTTCGACTGATGCTCAAGAGGCGCTTTGAGTAGGTCGGGTGGCATCGAATCGGTCCCCGACTACTTCGACTCCGAATACAGGGACTACGAACGACAGAATCCAATTCGGAAACTAGATCATTATCTCGACGTCATCGATCGACATGTCGAACATCCGGGGGACCTACTCGACATCGGGTGCGGCCGCGGCGCCTTTCTGGAACGTGTCTCCTTCCGCCATCCCAGTTGGTCTCTGCACGGAACTGACCTCAATGCCAACGGCCTCGAGGTAACTCGGGCTCGGGTTCCAAACGCGAACCTCGCACTGTCATCGGCGGATCTCAGATCCCATCCGCACGGTTCCCAAGGTGTCATCACCGCATGGGATGTCATCGAACATGTCGAGTCGCTCGAGGAGGTCGCTTCGGCGGTGAACGGCATGCTCCAACTCGACGGGGTCTTCGCCTTCGTGGTGCCGGTGTACGACGGGCCTCTGGGACGTGCAGTCGAGTGGCTGGACAAGGATCCGACCCACGTTCATAAGGAAGGACGGGACTTCTGGCTCGATTGGGCCAGGGACCATTTTCAAGTCCTCGACTGGCACGGGATCTTCCGGTACCTGGTCGGTGGCTACTACATCCACCTTCCGACCAGGCGGCTCCGAAGAGAGGCGACAGCAATTCTCGTGGTTTGTCGCCGATCTTCTCAAACCTGAGGCAAGCACCTGATCGTTGGAGATGTCGCCTCCGTGGATTCAAAGTCGTGCTGCGATGAGTCTCCGCCGTGAAGCGACCAAATCGAATATGCCTTCCAAACCCCAAACGATTGCGAAAGGGACCACAGGATTCAGTAGGCGATCGATAGAGCCGACACCGGCAAGGCGAGCAAGAGCATCGAGGACCAACGCTGGCTGATGACGTGCCACACGGCGACAATCCACAAACCGGCCCGAACACGGCTCCAACCGGCAAACCGAATCCCATCATCTCGATTCGAGGAAGGGTGACATCGTCAATGATCGGATTCTGACGACATTCGGGTCGATGTGGGGGATGACCAGAGCCACGTGCCCGATAGCGCCAGGACGGCAAGCCCGAATGCGGTGAACCACGGAGCCCGGGTACACGGCCAGAAGAGCTAGGCCCAGCGACCACAGAAACGGAGCAGCGAGCTCTCTGATCGGATGTAGCCAGCAAGCAGAGCAGCGGCAAGCCACCACCTACTCCCGGCGCGCCAGAGGACAGCTCCGAAAAGGATGCGAGACTGGGACCCCCATTCCGTCGTCATGAACTGGCCGACCAGCGACCGCCTGCTACCAACAGCCGATTCAAGAGGTAAACGACTACGAGCACTCCGAGCACCGGACGAGTCAAGAATTTCGAGCCGCTATCCTGCAAGTCCCGATAACCCGACAAAGAGCCACCACACGTACTGGTCGTTGGGGAAAAGGTGCCAGACAAAGAAGGTGGTGGGCATCCGAAAGCTCGCGGATCGTCTCGGTCACGCCTGCCCTCGTTGGCCCGTAAACATGTCCGGGCCGCGTACGGAGTAATAGTCACCTTCTCGCATCGATTGCACCGTGATCCGGAAGAGGGCATGGTCGATTTCCGCATCGGCTTTGACCGGTGCCAACCACAGGTAGAGGGCACAATGAGCACGATGCTGATGGCCGTCACACCTCCATCTCCCAACCGGGGCGTCGGTCCGGGCTGCTCAAGGCGATCTCGGTGGATCGAGATGGCGCGTTCCTGGGATTTGTCTCCGACGGCAATACGAAAGCGGTTAGCAGCGGGGCGACGCCCCTCGTTATGTCGAAGTAGCTGTGCCACACCGGTTCGGTCAAGGCACAAAGCCGAGAAATGCCCAGCCGACCAGGTTGTCCTGCAGCAGCCTGCAAGGAAAAGCCCAAGGACAAGGAACACAGACACCGACCACCAGATCGACGGGATCCTTGATCCACGATGAGAAGGCCTGGATGAATCCAGCAAACGGCAACCCGATCTCATTCACTTCGGACAGCCCGAAATTGAGACTTATCCGCAGCCTCAGGTACACCGCCCATGCGATCACTGCTCCGAGAGGCACCGCCAAAGTGATCAAGGCCTGCCGCTCCCCCCGTCTCCAGAAGGCGAAGGCTGCTCCTGCAGCCACCACCAGCATTACCTCGCGGGAAAGTGCGGCCAGGGTGAGCCAGGCGACGCCAGCCCTCATACGACCCCTCAAGAACCAAGCCACGCGAAAGTGGCCGGCCACGATCCCGGCACCACCAATGTCGAGTTCGCTGACGAACCCGAGATTGAGCACGAAGGCCAGGCCCCACCATGCCGAGCCATCGGCGATCGAGGCGACCGCCCACGACCCGAAACCCATTGCTACCAGGTTGAGGAGCAGCATCCCCCATACGATCGCTTCCGGCCCGAGAAGCCCGAAGCCTCCCGCAACGGTCGGATACAGCATCCGTTGATAGCGGTAAAGAGGGCGATCGAGAAGGTAGGCGTTTTCCTCAGGGTCGAGAATCCAAGGGTCGTTGGCTTGAACGAAGAAGAATCGCCCATCGTGACCGAGCTGTGGTCGCAGGCGGACCACCCCGAGGCGTTCTTCTGCATAGGCGCGGATTTCGGTGGCATCCTCGCCAAATGCGACGAAATGTGTCGGATCCCAATCGAACTTCGCCAACTGACTGAAAACAAACATCGACGCGGAAGGAGGCGACCACCCCGACCATCTTTGGCGTAATTGACCTGGGCCCGTCGGGGGATTCCATGGCGCCTGTCATGGGACGCCTAACCGGTCCAACTCAAGCCGGTTCTCACGCCTGCCCCGTCGACCATCTTCGCCAGTGGATACCGGGACCACCGAGCCACGATGGTTCGCAGAGTGCGGACCTCGTTGTAGACCGGCATCAGAACCGAGAGAGTGGTCAAGCTGATCTAGCCCCTTCATCTATGGGGCTTTGTTCAACCCGGTTTGGGTCTCTCGAACTGGCAAGCACGAGAAGGATGTAGGTCGTGAGCACCGGGGCAAGAGCCCGCGCCGAGTCGAAGTAGCGGGCCCACACCGGTTCGCTGAGAACCACGGCAAGCACCGCGAATCCTGCCACTGCCCAGCTCAGTGGCGAAGGGCTTCTAATTGCTCGCACCGCGATCGAATCGAGGCGAAGAGAAGGACACACCCGATCAATGCATCCGGCAACGAGTTGGGCGTTGACAACCAGCCGTTGAATGCCTGGATGAATCCCTGGAGTGGTAAACCAATTGCCTGGGTGTCCTGGGAGAGCCCGTCGGCCAGTCTCCAATGCACGTAGACCCACCAGGCGGCGACGTGGCGAACGGCATCAGCAACACCAAAGGGAACCGCGATCGCTTCTTGTACCAGAACAAGGCGAGACCAATGGCGGCGAGAATCATCGTCTCCCGACGTCAATGCGGCCGCCGTGAGGGCAACCGCTGTGGCGGTCGGTCGACCCCTTATGGCAAACAGGATGGCGGTCATCAGGGCGGTCATCGCCAGGATCTCGGCGCTGTCGATGGTCAGGGTCACGAACAAAGCCGGATTGAACAAGAACGCAAGCCCAAACCACGGTGAACGTCCCAACTCGACGGCGACCATCGCAGTGACGACCGTCCCAAACCCATCGCAAGCACGTTGACGATGATCAGACCCCAAGCGGTTGCGGTGGGACCGAGAATGCCACCGACGCCCGGCGATGGTCGGATACAGCATCCTCTGCGCCCGGTAGGTGGGTCGATCCAGGTAGACCGCGTGAGCTCGGGCTCGAAGTAAAAGGGATCCATCGCCTGGGAGAAATAGAACTTCCCATCATGTCCCGCATCCGGCGAGAGGACGAACGCGCCCAGCAGAACCTCCGCGTACGCATTCTGCTCCGGGAACACCTCGCCGAATTTGATTGTCGTAGTCGGGTTCCAGTCGAACTCGGCGAGGAGCCGGCCTACGAAGAAGCAGCTCACCAGCACGCCGATAATCCCCAACAGGACGATCTTGGACCGCTGAGTCACCGAGTCTCCTCCTGCAGCCCGTTCTCCGCGGCGAGGTAGCGCCTGCCGCAATAAGAGCAGCTCAGATCGTCCTCGAGCCTATGCCCGCAGTCGCAGACCCAACCGACCTGCCGCGCCGGGTTGCCGTAGACCAAGGCATGGTCCGGCACATCCCTTGTAACCACCGAACCCGCTCCGATCATGCTGTTGAAGCCGAAGCCGAATCCCGGCCACGATCGTGCTGTGGGCGCCGATCGAGGCTCGATCAGCCACCTGTGTCTTCTCCCAATCATCGGGGCCTGTCTGATATCGGACCCGTGGCGCCAGATCATTGGTGAACACCACATTGGGCCCGACGAAGACGTCGTCACCAATATTGACCCCGTGCCAGATGAGTGAGTTGTTCTTGACGGTCACCCGATCACCGAGAACCGCGCCGCCTTCGATGAACGCGTGGTCACCGATCTTGCAGTCTTCACCGACGACCGCCCCCTCCAGGATGTGGGCGAAAGCCCAGACCCGTGTCCTGGCACCGACCTGAGTCGACTCCACGAGAGCCGTCGGATGAACGACGGGGCTGTCAGACATTGCTCAGACGGCGACCGAGTCGAGGGCCCGCCCCAATGCCTCGACAACCATTTCCTGTTGTTCGACGGTGATCCCCGGAAACATCGGCAGAGACAGCATCTCCCGAGCTGCGGTTTCGGTCATCGGAAAGTCTCCTTCCTCGTAACCAAGGAAGGAGAGGGCACCTTGGAGATGCATCGGTATGGGGTAATGGACACCCGCTCCGACGCCCTCTGCATGCATCGATGCCAACACCTCATCCCGGTAGGGAACCCGAATCACGTAGAGATGCCAGATGTGCTCATTGCCGTCGAGCACGACTGGAGGCTGCACTCGACCTTGCGACCGCAGTAGGTCGTGATAACGCTCGGCGGCTTCACGACGCATGGCGTTCCACTTCTCGAGCCGGGTCAGCTTCGCTTTCAGGACCACTGCCTGGACTGTGTCCAGTCTGGAGTTGAACCCGATGACCGGGTGGTGGTACTTCTTGGGCGAGCCCCAGTTGCCGAGATTGCGCACCATCTGAGCCAGGTCATCGTCGTCGGTCAGGACCGCTCCCCCCATCGCCGTAGGCCCCGATGTTCTTGCCTGGATAGAAACTCGTGGCGGCGATCCGACCCAACGATCCGGCGGGTTTGCCGTGGCGTAGGGCCCCCTGTGACTGCGCGGCGTCCTCGAGAATGGCCACTTCACCGACGACCTCGCTGATCTCTTCGACCGGCGCAACCTGGCCGAAAAGATGAACCGGCATCACTGCCCGCACCCTCGGCCCCAATGCGGCGGCCAGAGAGTCGACGTCGATCAGATAGGTAACCGGGTCGCAATCGACCAGTTTCACATTGGCCCCGGCTCGAATCACCCCGAGGGCGCTCGCTATGAAGCTGTTGGCGGGGACGATCACCTCATCACCCGGTCCCAGGCCCAGCGCTCGCACCCCGAGCTCCAGGGCGTCGGTGCCGCTGGCCACGCCTATGCAGTTCCGCACACCGCAGAACTCTGCAAAAGCAGCCTCGAACTCGGCGACTGGCGGGCCTTGGATGAATGCCGTCGACTCCATGACATTGGCCAAGCCAGCGGCTATTTCGTCGGCTATCTCGGCGTGTTGCCAGCCGAGATCAACGAGTGGGACTTTCATCGAACCTTCTCCACTTCCTCCTCGGCTCCACGATTCGCGATCGACCGATCGATGGCCTCCAGGACCGCCGACCACATCGGCTCCGGCCCAGCCGTCGGACAGCGATCCTTCCTCGCCCAGAATCCGGGCCAAGAACGCGTTGCACTCGGCAAGCAAAGGCTCACCGGTGGTGACGTGGGGAATGTAGCACCTCGCCCTCCCTTATTTGTGACCTGAAGCCCGCGAAAGTGTCAGTGACCTCAGCAGCGGCTCCGACCACACCTTTGTCGTATAGCCGGAGTGGCTCGTTCAGGTCCATGTCGTCGACGGTGAGCATCCGCTCAGCTCCGACCACTGATATCAGACGCCGCTTCCGCGGATTGAGCCAGGAGGCCTCGACGTTGACCATGATGTCGTCGGGGTACCTCAGCGTGGCGAACACGACATCCTGAACTCCGGGGTTGAGCCAGCTACCTCCAGATGCCGACACGGACAGGGGCATCGCGTCGAGCCAAAAGTTCGAGATCGAGATGTCGTGACTGGCCAAATCCCATGCTGCATTGACGTCCACACGGACCGGCCCCAAGTTGGTCCTGGTCATCGAGACATACTTGATCTGACCGAGCTCGCTGTTGTCGATGTATTCCTTGGCGGCCCGAATCGCGGGGTTGAACAAGAACACGTGCCCGACCATCAGAACCCGCTCCCTGGAGTCGGCGAGACGACACAACGCGGCAGCGTCGTTCAGCGAATAGGTGATTGGCTTCTCCACCAGCACATGCTTGTTTGCCTGAAGGGCGCGCTCGACCAGCTCGAAGTGAGTGGAAGTAGGGGTGGCGACCACAACGGCATCCACGCGGTCATCCTGGAGGGCGTCGTCGATGTCCCCACTGACTGCAACCGAGGGAAAACGCTCACCTATCGCCTTGCGCCGGCCCTCTGCCTGGTCGATCACCCACAGGGCTTGACTGGCCAGGTGATCATTGAAATTTCGCACCAGATGGGGGCCCCAATGACCCACGCCGATCACGGCGACACCAATCATCATTTCGAATCACACTCACAATTCATTTCTTGATCCCGAGCCCGAGTAGCAGCAGAGGCCGAAGGATGGACCACCATCCGAGTATCGGCTTCATCTTGGTTTGCCCGAGTTGTTTCGGCGGGTATCTCTTGGTCACCCCGACCTCGGTGACCCGGTAGCCGAGTTTGGCCGACTTGTACAACAGGTAGACCTCCAGCTCGTACTCGTCGAGCCATTCTTGGTCGAGAGCCAGTCTTGGGTCGGCGAGCATGGAAGTCCGGGCCGCCCGAAAGCCGTTAGTGGTATCGGTCAGCTTGGCGCTCGATATGAGGCGAAAAAGGAACGGGTGGAGCCGCGTCGCAAACTTGCGGTAGAGCGGCATCGCTCCGAAGTCGGCGGACTCGGAGAGCCAACGAGAGCCCTGAACCAGGTCGGCTTCCCCGTTGGCGATCGGGCCGAGGAGCAAGGGGATTTCCTCGGGTGCATCCTTGTTGTTTCCCGCCATCACGACAGCCACGTCGAAGCCGTTGTCGACCGCGTATTGGTAGCCGGTCCGGATTGCGAAGCCCACGCCTAAGCGTCCGTCCCAACTCGACGACGGTGGCTCCCAGGCCTCTGGCCACATCCTGAGAGCCGTCGGTCGATCCGTCGTCCACCACCAACACCTCATCGACGACGTCTTTGGGCACCCGGCTCACCACCGCGCCGATCTTCTCCCGTTCATCGAGGACTGGAGCCATCGCCAGGATCCTCATTCCCTGATACATCTCAACGACCCTCCCTACTCGCCGGCTACATCGGGTGGCCTCAACTCGAAACCTCGGCTCTGGCACGGGGTCGGATAGGAGCCACAACCCAGGTCGAGCCAAGTCCCTTGTCAGTCCAGGTCAACCAGCCAAGCCACCATACGACGAGCAACATCACCCGAACGACAACCGACAGCGTCCCCAGGTCGACAAAGACAAAGGCGTAGAGCAGTGTCGGAGTGACCCAGAGCGCCCATCCTGTCATACGCGAGCAAACGGGGCCGGAGATCCTTGGCAAGGAGCAGACAGGCCAGAGCGGGCATGAGGATCATGTCGTAGCTCAGCCAGGACAAGGGCACCAACAGCAAGCCGGAAATGATCCAGGGCAGTGGGTCATTGATGACCTTTTCCTTGCGTGTCAACACAGCCGCCGTCAGGAAGAAGCCCAACACCGCTATCGCTATCGCCTGGGAGAACAATGCGTCCACGCCTATTCGAAAAAGGGCCGTGACCAACGAACCATTGGGTCCCATGCCGACCCAGGTCGTCGAGGCGTCGCTCAGGCCATCGACGGCACCCGTCAGTGAGACTCCCGGCAATGTCAGCCCCCCAATATTCAGAGCGACAAATGCAGCCAGGGTTGCGCCGAACGCAAAGTACCGACGTCGTAGCAACAAAGGCACCAAGAGAATCAGCGGAAATATCTTCAGAGCACCGGCTACGGCCAACATCAACCCGCCGGCCAGGCCTCGCCCTTTGAACAGCAGCGGCCAGGCGAACAATGTGAGAAGGGCCACAAGGCCGGCCTGACCGGTAAACATCAGAGTCATGAATGTCGGGGCACAAATCAGCGCCAGTATCGACACCATCACACGATCATTTCGATTGGCCGTGGCCAAGACGGGCCAGAGAATGGCGACTCCGCTGGCGATGGTGATGAATGTTGCTACGGCGAACAGATGGTCGAAGTCGAACAAGAGAAGCGGGAGAGCTAACAGAATGGCTCCCGGGGTTCTCGGATGAACCACCGGTCCGGTCGACGCGACGGGACGGTTGATCCCGATCGTGACCCCGAACTCATCAGCGAGGTCTCGGACGTCGACATAGGCATCGCTGCTCACGGCTCCTGACGCAGAGAGCCAGTCATATTTGATGTCGGCGTCGCTTGGGTTCAGTCCGATGGCGAGCGCCAGTCCCATGAAGAGAGCCCCGATAGCCACGCTGGCGACTACAGCGTTTCTGGAGGATGGTTGGTGTCAACGAAGTCCATGGTGATCCTGCACTCCGGGCTCACCGGTTGCCGGGGTACTTGCATTCCGGGGACTCGACCCTTTGGAACCAGACGCTGTCGCAACCGGCTCCTGAGGATCGGGCCTTCCACGAACCCAGGAGAGCCAGGCGAGCCCTACGGCAAGTGCCAAGCGCAAACAATCGCCTCCAACTGTTATCGGCAAGCCCGGGAATCTGCAATAGCGGTGCGTGCCACAGATAAAGGGCGTAGGAGATTCCGCCAAACCAACGAATCACCTTTCCGGTGAGGAAGGCGGAGCCGAGCATCCACCGCCGACCAGACCGTCAACGCCGAGGCCCCGCTGCCATGCGGGGACGCCAAATTCCGACTTCATACAACTGGCTTTCGAGGCGGTGTGGCAATCAAGACTGAGCAAGACAAGGATTGCCATCCCTGCCTGCGCCTTCAGGAACTCCGAGCCTCGCCAGTGCCCCGTTGGCGAAGGGCGGCTAGGAGACATCCCAAACCCATCGCGTATGCGTTCGTATCGGTGGCCCATAAAGCCCATCTGGATTCCCAACGCCGACTGCCACCCGCCAAGTCACAAGAGACCGACGACTACGTGCCAGGGTCTTCCGGTCGCCTTGTTGCCCCCAGGCCCACGAACACGGGCCAGACCAGGTAGAAATGCTCCTCGACAGCCAGGCTCCACGGTGCCGATGGGCGTACAGGTCGTGGCCAGACACCTGCCACATAGTTAGCGACGTAGAAGCGCAGGTGGCCATGTCATATCCCAAATCGGCACCGCAAGTTTCAAGACCCAGATCAATACCGCAATCCGCGACAGGTAGACCGCCAGCGTCGGAAGCAGACGGAGAGCGCCGGCCTCCGTAAAAGGCGCTTGGGACGTCGATGCGACCCGTCGTCTCCTTCTCCTCGATCAACAGGTGGGTGATTAAGAAGCCGGAGAGAACGAAGAACAGGGTGACTCCGACCATTCCTCCGCGTGCCGCGTCAATCCAAAGTCGAAAGGCCGATCAGACGAGGAGAATCGCGACACCTCTGAGCCCGTCGAGGGCAGCCCAACGTTTCGCAGCCATTGGCTCTAAGTATCGCCCTGGTGCAGATCCGCCCTGAATGCGATCTCGGTCAAAACACCGTGGCTCAGCCCGCCTCGGCTACCTCGCGCAGCTCTCGTTTGAGCTCGTTGACCTCATCGCGGAGGCGTGCCGCGTACTCGAAGCGAAGCTCCTTGGCTGCCTCGTGCATCTCCTCCTCGAGGCTCAGCACCAACCGAACCAGGTCATCGCTCTCCAGGTCCAGAGGCCGTCGCTGCTGAACATCACGCTGGCGTCGGTTCCCGGTGGGGCCTTGGGTCTGAACTAACTCCAGGATGTCCGATACACGTTTGCGGATGGTCTGGGGATCGATGCCGTTCGCCTCATTCCAGTCCGCTTGGAGCTTGCGCCGCCGATTGGTCTCCGAGATGGCCCGTTTCATCGAGTCCGTGACATTGTCGGCGTACATCACCACCTGTCCGTCGATGTTCCGTGCAGCACGGCCGATGATCTGAATCAAGGATGTCTCGGAACGGAGGAAGCCCTCCTTGTCCGCGTCGAGGATGGCCACTAATGACACTTCCGGGAGGTCGAGGCCTTCCCGCAAGAGGTTGATCCCCACCAGGACGTCGAACTCCCCAAGTCTCAGCTCACGCATGATCTGGATGCGTTCCAAGGTGTCTATCTCCGAGTGCATGTAGCGGGCGCGCACCCCCATCTCCAACAGATAGTCCGTCAGGTCCTCGGCCATCTTCTTGGTGAGGGTGGTGACCAGAACCCTCTGTTCCCGGGCTGCCCGGAGCCTGATCTCGTCCAAAAGGTCGTCGATCTGACCCTTGGTAGGACGGATCATCACCTCGGGATCGACCAGTCCCGTGGGTCGGATGATTTGCTCCACCACCTGGGTTGAATGTGAGATCTCGAAATTGCTCGGCGTCGCCGAGAGGAACACAACCTGATTGGCTTTCTCGAGCCACTCGTCGAATCGAAGTGGTCGATTGTCCTTGGCGGAAGGGAGACGGAAGCCGTGTTCGACCAGCACCTCTTTGCGGGAGCGGTCCCCCTCGTATTGCCCACCGATCTGAGGGACCGTCACATGGGACTCGTCGACGATCGTCAGATAGTCCTTTGGGAAATAGTCGAGCAAGGTGTATGGGGCTTCTCCCGGAGCCCGCCCGTCGAGATGACGCGAGTAGTTCTCGATCCCCGAGCAGAACCCAATCTCGCGCATCATCTCCAGGTCGTAATTGGTCCGCATCCGGAGGCGTTGTGCCTCCAACAACTTCCCGCTTCCCTCGAGCTCGGCGAGCCGGCCGCTCAGTTCCTCTTCGATTCCGTCGATCGCCTTCAGCATCCGCTCCCGTTCGGTCACGTAGTGGGTGGCGGGGAAAACCATCAGCTCCGACATCTCGTCGATGATCTCGCCGGTCACCGGATTCAAGCGAAGGATGCGCTCGACCTCGTCACCCCAGAACTGGACCCGGACGATGGTCTCCTCGTACGAGGGGAACACTTCCAGCGTGTCTCCCCTCACCCGGAACTTGCCCCGGACCAGGTTGACTTCGTTGCGCTCATATTGGATGTCGACCAGCCGCTTGATCGCTGCCTCCATCGGGTACTCCACCCCTTTGATGAGACGGAGCAACTGGCCCAGATATTGCTCGGGCGAGCCCAACCCGTAGATGGCGGAAACCGAGGCCACGATGATCACGTCGTCCCGAACCAGCAGTCCGGCGGTCGCCGAGTGCCGAAGCCGGTCGATCTCGTCGTTGATCGTGGCGTCCTTCTCGATGTAGGTGTCGGTCTGGGGGATGTAGGCCTCAGGTTGGTAGTAGTCGTAATAGGAAACGAAGTACTCGACGCGGTTGTTGGGGAAGAACTGTCGGAACTCATTGGCGAGTTGGGCGCCCAACGCCTTGTTGGGGGCGAGCACCAGGGTCGGCTTCTGCACCTGTTCGATGGTCCAGGCGATGGTGGCCGACTTTCCGGACCCGGTGATCCCGAGCAGTGTCTGATATCGGTCGCCTCTCATGACACCCTCCGCCAACTTCTCGATGGCCTGTGGCTGGTCGCCGGCAGGGGCAAAGTCGGAGACGATCTCGAAGTCGGGCACGGACGCAGGGTACCGACAGGGTGGGACAAGAACTGTCCCCATTCCTCCCCCCAGGAGCGGCAGCGACGTTGGGGGGAGTGGCCCGAAGGGCCGAGGGGGGCTTTCCCAAATCCCCTACAGCTGGCTTATCACAACCGCGACCGCTTCCTCTAGCTCCGCTCGACTCCCGTGGTTGGGGATCACGAGGTCGGCCGAGGCGAGCCACTCCGCTCTCGATGGCTGAGAGGCCATTCGAGCCCTGGCGTCTTCCCTGCTCATGCCTCTCTCGAGGACGCGCTCGAAACGGACATCGTCAGCGGCGTCGACCACGATTCGGGGCCAATCGAGGCCGGTGTCGATGATCGGCACTTCCACCACCGCCACCGCCTCAAATCCCTCCAACTCGCCCCGGATCGTGCCGAATATGTGTGGGTGGGTCAGCTGCTCCAGTTCTCGGAGCTGGCCCGGATCAGCGAAAACTATGCCAGCCAGCCTCCCCCTATCGATCACGCCGTCGCGCAAGACCTCAGGCCATCGCCCTGCGACCACCGCAAAAGCCTTGCCTGCCGGCTCGAGCACCCGATGGCCCATTCGGTCTGCATCGACCACCCGGATACCTGAGGCGGCAAGGAGCCGGCCAACCTCACTCTTTCCTGAGCCGATCCCGCCAGACAGCAGCCAGCGTTGGTTCTCCGTCGTCACCAGGCCCGACGGTAGCCTTTCCCTATGACCGTCAGCGCTCCCTGGGAGCGACGCGTCCATTTCAGTGTCGAGGTCGGCCAGTTCATCGCCCTCGTTGTTGCCATCGTCGTCGACCTGATCGACACCAAGGGACAAGTCACGGAGTCGTGGGTCGCTGTAGGCGTGGCCACCGTTTACGTGCTCGGTTCGGCTGCCGTTCCCGAGGAGTGGTACCACATCAGATTTGGGGCTGAGGCCATCACCTTGGCAGGTGCATTCCTCACTGCGTTCGCCATCACCCTCACCGGTGGGCCTTCGAGCCCGTACCTGCTCCTGTCGATGGGTCCGCCCGTTTTAGCCACGCTGTACGGGGGAATTCGGAGCGGTCTGATGACAGGGCTTCTGTCCGCTGGACTCCTCGCCCTGGTCACGCTGTCCCAGAACTTGCCTTTGGTCGAGTCGGCGCCGGCGATGGCCCTCTACCTGGTCTTTGTGCTGCTGGTAGGAGTTATTCGCAAACTTCTCGAAGACATTCACCAACAGGCCGCAGAGTCGTCCCAGAGTTTGGAGAATCTCCAGGAGATCCATGGTGTCTTGGTCCGTCTCTCCCAGGACGTCTCCGCAGGCCGGCTCAATGCGGTTGAAGTCGGCGCCGAGACACTGGACACCGTCCTCACCAGGCTGCCAGGGTCGGCCGGAAAGCTGGCAATTGAGGGCGAAAACGGTTTGGTAGTCCTCGCCGCCCGCGGTGTGCCTGATCCAGACGGCCAGATCAACCAAATCCCGATCAAAACTGCCGATTCTGAGGTCGGGATGATGGAACTGGTCACCCCAGGATCTCTCGCCGACGACGATCGGGCGGCGGTGGAGGCCTATCTGCGTCCTCTCGGGATCGCATTCGCAAATCTTCAACTACTTCAGGACATCGCTGGTTCTGCCGTCGCCGAGGAGCGTCTCAGGCTCGCCCGAGAAATGCACGACGAAATCGGGCCTTCTCTGGCGTCATTGGGATTGTCTTTGGACCTCACGGCGATGCAACAAGCCGACGACCCTGAACTGGTGGCCGACCTCAAGGTGCTTCGATCCAACGTCACCAAATTGGTCGAAGACGTTCGGGCGAAGGTGGCGGATCTCAGGAGTACGCCCGGACCCACCCTGACCGCGAGAGTCCTTCAGGCGACAGCTGGATTCAACGGAGATCCGTTGATCGTGGTCGACATCGACGAGAGACGGCCTCCACGGCCCGCCCTGATCGCCGATCTGACCTCGATCGTGACCGAGGCCATCAGAAATGCCCACAAACACGCCTCGGCTTCCAACATCCTCGTCTCGGGCCGCATTCACCGGGATTGGGGAAGCTGTCAAGTTCAGGACGACGGAACGGGCTTCGACCCAGAATATGAGCCGGAGGGGCATTTTGGGCTTGTGGGGATGCGCGAACGTGCCGACAAATTGGGAGCGACTATTGATTTCCAATCGAATGAAGGGCTAGGGACGACCGTGACTATCGAATGGGGCAACCGATGATCCGCGTGATGATCGCCGACGATCACAAGCTGTTTGCCGAGGGATTGAGCCAAGCTCTCGACTCCCTTCCCGACGCCAGGGTCGTGGGTGTCGTGGACTCGGGGCCCGCGCTCGATCAAGCTCTAGCGGCCCAACCAGCCGAAGTTTCGATCGTCGATATCGAAATGCCCGGCGGAGACGGGATTTCGACCATCGCCACCCTCGGAAAGCGAACCAACGCCATCGTCGTCTCCATGTATGCATCTGAGGACCAACGACAACGCGCAGTGGCAGCCGGCGCCAGGGGATTCTTCTCGAAAGGCGTGCCCCTTTTGACACTGGCTGCGGCGGTCCGAGCGGTGGCCGACGGGCAGAACCTCATCGAGCTCGAAGACCATGAGCGGGACGAGGTCCTCGAAGGCTACAGCCAGGCCGTGCTCGACCCCGGGGCGGCGTCCCTCACCGAGCGGGAAAAAGAGATCCTTCGCCTATTGGCAGTTGGCGTATCCGCCACGGATGAGCTCGCCGACCGCCTCTACATCTCGCAGAAGACGGTCAAGAATCACCTCGCCTCGATCTTCCAAAAACTCGCCGTCAGCGACCGCACCCAGGCTGCGATCGAAGCGATCCGACTTGGCATTGCCAAGCCCCAATAACCATATGAGTCGCTAGGCCCATGAGCGCCATGACCGGTCGGCCGTAACCTGATCGCAGGATTAAAACGGTAGGAGAATGCCATGTTCTACAAGATCATCTGGTTCTACACCAAACATGAGAGGGGCGCCTCCATGGTCGAGTATGCGCTCCTTGTGGTGATGATCGCCATGGTTGCGCTGGCCGCGGTCGCGATCGCGGGCAGCGAGCTTTCGGAGACATACTCCGATATCAGTTCCAGCCTCGTCGAGGCTGGTAACTGATACTTGATGGTTCTGGCGACCCATTGTGCCAGAAGCCAGGTGGGCTAACTTGCCTACCAGTACTGCAAGCCAGTAATCCGAGACAAGGAGGGGTTTAATGCTTGCTCTGTGGACCAAGGTAACGAGCTGGATCGAGTCCGAGAAGGGCGCCTCAATGGTTGAGTACGCACTCCTCGTGGTGCTGATCGCCATCGTTGCACTCGTGGCCGTGCAAATCGCCGGTCGGGAGGTCTCTGAGACCTTCAGCGAGGTCAGCTCCGGTCTCAACTAGACCAGAGAAACTTCCTATTGAAAGGGGCCCGCTTGCGGGCCCCTTTCTACGTTTATTGACAAGGTTGGCTCGCTCAGAGCTTCTGGATCCGGTCGCCCCTATGCACCACTCCTGGCACCACCACCGACGTGTTGATGCCACGAAACGAGTGATCACGACCGGCTCCGGTATTCACGAAGCGCAGCGCATCGGCGCCAAATCGGCTCGAGAACTTGGCGCAGCCATGATGAGGGATTTCACTCACTTCAACCACAGCTGTCCCCAATTGCAACCTGGTGCCGGCTGGGAGGTTCTCAGGGCTTAGATCGAGGTCCACATAGAACTGGTCACCGGCCAACGACCACCGGGAACGGTCCTGCGCCACCAGGGCGATCACCCTCGCATTCATGATCGTCACCTGAGTCTCAGAGTTCGGGGACCCGTCTGGAGTGCTGATGGTCTCCCGTGAGCTCCAGGTCATCCCCGATAAGCCCTTCAGCGAGGTCGAGCTCCCCCTGATCGACTTCTTCCCTCTCATCGACTCCGGGGCGACGAACGATCAGCTCGACAGTTCCCAGGTCCTTGGGCGACTCGAGGATGTGATCGAGGCCGGCGTCCAGGCTGGCAGCATCCAGATAAGAAGTGAATGTCACCGGGGCAAGGTACTACACGCCCGGCGGGCGCAGAACCACATATTTGGTGTCCTCGAACACCCTGACCCATCCCGCTTCCTCGAGCTCACTGACGACGCTGTCGCTCACCTTGAGCAGTGCCTGCTCGATCCCATCACGTTCGAACACCGGCCCGAACGGCTGATCGCCATCTCGAACCGCGACGAACTCGGCCAGGCGGTCGCCATACAGCTCGGCGCGGTCGTCGATGAAGACCTGCCGGTCGGGGCCCTCGGCCCAGATCAGATAACCACCGGTGCGGTCATCGTGGAATGTTCGACCCTCATTCAGAGCAGCGACCGCGGCCACCGGGAACCGCTCCTCGTCAATCGAGGCGTCGGAGATGAGGAGGAAAGGAAGGACGAGGACGGCGCTCCCGAAAATGATGGCCTGGCCCTTCGAGAAGCGTGGTGTCGAGCCGATCTTCAGCTCGAAGACGCCAAGGCTGACAAGGGGGGTGAGTGCCAACCAGGACGGCGGCAGGGCGCGGGTCGCCCCGAAGCCAAGGATTAAGAAGGGCACGATCAACAACAGGTGTCTAGGGGTGACCCTTCCCTTGACCGCAGCCCACACGATCAGTGCCAATCCCAACAGGAACGGGAGGAACACGGCGGAAATGATCTCGGGGCGTCTCCACTCTGAAAGCAAGGCGAGCGCGTCCGAGGCCTTCACGAAATCAAACAGCACACCCACAACTCCCAATCCGTGTGCGGTGAGAAGGGTCACCAGACCCGACAGGATCGCCGTAGGCAGCCACTTCCAATCTCTGTCGATCAGGAGGGTCAATCCGACATAGGCCAGCCCGAGGATGAAGCTGCCGTGCATCGAGGCCCAGATCCAGACCAGGAAGGGGACGGTCCAGCGGGCCGAGGGCCGCTCCCAAGCCAGGATCACGAGGACGAACAAGGCAAACGAGAATATGACCGGTCTCGGGACCAGGAAGCTGAGCAGGAGGACGGTGCTCAACATAAGGACCACAGCAGTCCCTGTCACGCTGCGAGAGCGGCGGTAGGCGATCAAACCGATCCCGAGGAAGGTGATCGACGTCATCAGCAGCATCATCGGAGGGACGAAGCCAAGGCCCCAGTGGCGCTCTCCCCAGGCATAAAGGAGCTCTGCGAGCCAGCTCTGCGTCAGCCATGGCGCTCCGTGCATGGTGAAGGAGAAGGGGTCTGCGGTGAGGACCTGGCCTGCGGCGTTCTGGAGGTCACCGGCGCGGATGTGCCACAGAAACGAGTTGTCTCTGATCGGCGCCCAGGCGTCGATCACCAGGGCCACCCAAGGCACGAGGAGCAACAGGTGCGCTAGTGAGAAACGGTTGCGTGACGGCGTGGCCGCCGTCTTACTCATCAGTCGACGAAAGCGGTGCCGATCTGGATCGCCGCCGGCCCGAGAAGCACGATGAACAGGGCCGGGAAGATACAGAACACCAACGGGAACACGAGCTTGACCGGAGCGGCAAATGCCTTCTCTTGCGCCCGCTGACGACGCTTGACACGCATTTCGTCGGCCTGGACCCGGAGCACCCTGGCGATGGTCACACCAAAGGCCTCAGCCTGGATCATGGCCAACATGAACGACCTGAGCTCGTCGAGATCGGTGCGATCCATGAGGTGGCGCATGGCATCACGCCGGCTCACCCCGACCCTGGTCTCCTGGAGCATCCGGAAGAACTCCTCGGAAAGAGGGCCAGGAACGGTAGCCACCACCCTCGAGAGAGCGGAGTCGAAACCGAGACCGGCCTCCACCGAGATCACCAGCAGGTCCAAGACGTCCGGCAGAGCCCGCAGCATGGTGTTCGACCTGTCGTCGATCTTGCGCTGGAGCCATGCGTTGGGGCCGAAGAAGCCGAGCACGATGGGGAGAGCGAAGAGGACGATCCGTTGTAAGCCAGAGCTTCCGTAGTCGACCAGGAAGAAGGCGGCAAAGAGGCCCAGCGCTGTGGTCAGAAGCTTGATGACCACGAACGACGGGGCGTCGAGGTTGCCCGGGTTGCCGGCCAAAACCAGGTTGTGTTGCGTCTTCTCCAGGTAGCCGGTCGGCGTGAACCGGTTCAGGAAGTTGGAGATCTTGAGGACGATCGGGCCAATGGTCCGCTGGGCGAGCGGCTTGGCCAGCTCATCGTCACGGATGACACCGCCAGTTGCACGCCCATAGAGAGCCAGTCGGTTGGTCATGTCCTCACGAGCCCGGGTCACCCCGAGTCCAACCCAAACCAGGACGAAGAAGATCAACGCCCCAACCGCGAGTACTGCCAGCAATTGTCCGTCGAGTTCCAGAATGTTCATATTTCGATATCCACGATCTTCTTGAGCCAGAAAATTCCGCCGAGAATCAGCAGTCCCCCGGCAACGATGGCGAGTCTTCCGGTGGGCGATTCGATAAGTGGCATCAGATAGGAACGGTTGTTGAACCAGAGGAAGAGGAACATCAAGAAGGGAAGGGACCCAAGGACAATGGCCGAGATGCGACCCTCGGCGGTAAGGGCCCGGATCTCACCCTTGAGCCGGTTGCGGGAGAGCATGGTCTCAGCCACGGTCTGGAGGACTTCGGCCAGATTTCCACCGACCTCACGCTGGATCTCGATCGCCATCGTCGCCCACTCGAAGTCCTGGGACTGAGTCCGGTCTGCGATCCCCTGGAGGGCGTCGGACACTGTCCGCCCCAACCTGGACTCGGTCACCCCTCGGCTGAACTCACGCGAGGTTGGCTCCGGAGCCTCGGCGGCCACGGCCTCGATCGCCTGCAGCAGCGAGTAGCCGGCGCGCAGCGAGGTGGAGAGAAGGGTGAGGGTGTCGGGAAGCTGCTTCTCGAACCTCGACTTCTCACGATTTCCGGCATACCTGATCATGAAGATGAAGAAGACCAACAAACCTGCAAAGACAATGAGCCCGGTGAGTGGGCTGCTGAAGATGGCAAGAAATACGCCACCAACCGCGGCCAGGCCGAACATCGCAAGGATCGCCTCACCTGGAGTCATCGGGATGTTTGCCTGCTCCAGGGCTGCATTGACCCCGGAGAGCATGCCGCGCTTCCTGACCTCTTCCTCAGCCGCCTGGCTGAACCGGTTGAGGATCGGAATTCGCTGCAGGAACGGCACCTTCTCCTCTTCGGTGGCCCGACCGCGTCGACCGTAGGCCTGGAGGCGCTTGGCGAAACGTCCCCCGCCCTCCTCCTCGTCACGACCAAAGAGGATGATCAGGAACAAGAAGACGGTAAGGCCGAGCCCGACAGCGCCGATCAGGGCCAGCGAGCTCGAGCTCAAGGGAAGGCTGCTCTCGACCGTGATCGTGCTCGGGGGCACCGTGGTCACAGTGGTGGACGGAGACGAAGAGGTAGTGGTGGCATATCCAGACACCGGGTACGTCACCGTCGATGACAGCCCGCCCGGATAAGTCACCGCGAATTCGGCGTCACCGGGAGTAGACACGGGTGACACAAACTTCGTGACGAGCGTGTTGCTGATCTCCCGGCCGATTGCGTTATACAGCGACGACAACTCCTCGGGGTTCGGGGTCGACAGGAAGAGACCGCCGCCGGCCTCCGCGATTGCCTGAACTGTCGCCGGATTGAAGTCGGGTGACTCGAGGGCCACAGCGAAGGTTCGGGCATCGCTGGCGCTGACGGCGGCCAGCGCGTCTGCCTCTGTCGCTGTTGAGGCGGTGTCCTCGCCGTCGCTCATGACGATCATGTTGGGGAGCAAGTTGTCCGCAGACGGGGTGTCGAACAGGCTCAAACCCAGGATCACTCCGTCGTAGAGGGCGGTCTCCCCATCGGCGACGATGGCATCGATGCGGTTGTTCAAATCCGTCGCGTTGGTGGTGAACCCGGTCTGGACGACGGCCGTGTCGGAGAAGGTCACCAGCGCGACGGAGTCTTCGGGGTTCTTGAGTGAGACGAAGCTCTTTGCGGCTGCCTTGGCCTGATCGATTGGCGCTCCGGCCATGGAACCTGAGGTATCGATTACGAGAACGACTCCGACCGGCACGCTCGACTCGCCGACAGGGGCGGTCTCGAGGCCAGTGACCGGCTGACCATCGACCGTGACCACCAATTGGGTGGGGTCGGGTGCTGCGGTCATGTTCCGGAACTCGACCACCATCATCACCTGACCGTTCTCGGCATACCGAGCACCGTTGATGTCGACGATCTCGATCTCAGGCGCTGCGGTCTGTGCAAAGACAGCCGTACTCAGCCCAAGGACGAGGGCGACTACCAGCAGAAGGAGTCGTCTCACCCACGACCCCTGGCGAACGGCTCCGGATCGAAGAGGTCGGCCGGAAGCCTGATGCCCTGGTTCTCGAGGTCTTCGGAGAAGGTGGGGCGGATCCCCGTCGCCTTGAGACGGCCCTTGTAGATCCCGTCCTCGTCGACGCCCATCCCGAAGTCGAACATGAAGATGTCCTGCAGGGTGATGATCTCACCTTCCATGCCCTCGACCTCGGTGACGTGGGTCACCCGCCTGGTTCCGTCCTTGAGACGGGACACATGGATGATCAAGTCGACGGCCGACGCGATCTGCTCACGGATGGCTCGCATCGGAAGGTCGAAACCGGCCATCAACACCATGGTCTCGATACGTGACAAGGTGTCGCGAGGAGCGTTGGAGTGGACGGTGGTCAGGGATCCGTCGTGACCGGTGTTCATGGCCTGGAGCATGTCGAGTGCCTCGGCGCCACGAACCTCACCAACCACGATGCGGTCGGGCCGCATACGCAGGGTGTTGCGCACCAGGTCGCGAATGCCAACGGCACCCTTGCCCTCGATGTTGGCGGGGCGGGACTCCAGGGTGAGCACATGCTCCTGATGGAGCTGGAGCTCGGCCGCGTCCTCGACTGTGACGATTCGCTCGTCGCCCGGGATGTAAGAGGACATCACGTTGAGCGTCGTGGTCTTGCCGGAACCGGTACCACCGGAGATCAGGATGTTGAGTCGGCCTCGGACACATGCCCGGGCAAAGTCGGCCACACGCTGGGTGATGGTGCCGAAGTTGATGAGGTCGGCTTCCTGATAAGGGTCGACCGCGAACTTTCGAATGGTCAGGAAGGGCCCGCCAATCGCCAACGGGTGAACCACCGCGTTGACACGTGAGCCGTCAGGGAGGCGGGCATCCACCATCGGGGTGGCTTCGTCGACACGACGACCGATTTGGCCGACGATCTTGTCGATGATTCTCCGGAGATGGACTTCGTCCACGAACTTCACATCTGAGAGCAGGATCCGGCCCTGCTTTTCGTAGTAGATATCGAACGGCCCGTTGGCCATGACTTCAGTGATGTCCGGGTCGTTGAGCAGCGGGTCGATGGGCCCGTAGCCGAGGACGTCCGAAGCGATCTCGTTGAGCAGGGCACGCCGATCGGCTGACGTCAGGGGAAGCCCTTGCTCCTGGTCGACCGCCCACTCCAACATCTCGAGCACACGGAGGCGCAGCTCGGCGTCGGACATCTGGCGGTCATAGAGAGTCGGACCGAGCTCCTCCACAACCTTGAAGTGGAGACGTCCTCGAAGCTCGCTTAACGCGTCGCCCCGGTTGACGCCGATGTCGGCGGTCTCGCTCTGCCTGGCAGCAGCAACTCTTTCAGATAAAGATGGCACGGTTCACACCTTCCCCTATTTACGCCCGAAGAGCCCGCTCTTTTGCGGGCCCTCGGGGATTTTCCCCGCGATCAAGGCAGCAACACTCTCGAATCCCTTGGCGACTTTCCCCTTCGGGTCGGTCTCCACAACGGGGCGCCCCTCGTTGACCGAGTTGGGCACCGCCGCATCAGAGGGAACGGCAGCTGCGATCTCCATCTTTAGGGCACCTTCGATTTCCTTGTTGTCGAGGCGCGCCTTCGAGTTGGAGCGGTTCATGACGAGTTTCACGTTGCCCGTTGAGAATTTGAGGAGACGGAGGGTCTCCAGGGCGAGCTTGGCGTTCTTGACCGACGGGAGGTCCATATCGACGATCATGAGCACCTGGTCGGCCTTCTCGATGAGTGACAGGATCAACTCGTCGAGCATCGATGCCGTGTCGACCACGACATAGTCGTAGGTCTCCTGAAGGACATCGAGCATCTGCATCAACCCGGCGGTGGTGATGTCGTCGGCAAACGCTGGCTCCAGCGGTGCGGCCAACACCCGAAGCCCGCTCGGATGCTCGGTGAGCAAGGAGTCGAGCATCTCAGAGTCGAGCTGATGCAGCTCGTGCGCGGCGTTCACCATGGTGAAACGCGGCTCGAGCTGAAGGAGCAGGCAGACATCGCCGAATTGGAGATCGGCATCGACCAGGACAACCTTCTTGTCGGCCAACCGGTTGAGCAGAAGCGCCACATTGGTAGCCATCACGGTCTTGCCGCTTCCGCCCTTGGCCGAGGTGACTGTGATCAGCTGGCCCCGCTCGGTGCGTTCCACTTCACGGCCGGAACGTGCCGCGACGTTGCGTCGCTTCAGCACGTCGTGGGCGAACTGCTCGATCGCAGCCTCGATCTTGGTCTCGTCGAGGGGGGACTCGATGACGTCCGACACCCCGGCACGCATCGCGTACCTGAGAAGGTCGGCGGTGACCGTCTCGGCCACCATCATCAGAACGAGAACCGGATCCTGGTTGTGAAGGCTACGCACCTGCTCCATGGACTCCTCGTTGCTGTACGAGGGCCCGAGCAGGAGCATGCGAAGCTCACCCGACTCGATGGTCTGACTCGCCTCTTCGATGGAGCGAGCTACCGGCAGTCGGCCTTCGAACAGCTCCTTGGCAGCCGAGACGAAGTCGTCGTCCTTATCGACCACCAACAGGTTGTGCTCAGCCAATGACATGGGAGAACCTCTTACTCAAACTTATCCGAAAATGTCGCTGACCAGGTCTCCACCGAAGAGGTTATCGATGATCACACCCTGTGTCTCGACTTCGACGAAGTCCTCAGGAACGAGGGTCAGCCACATCGAGCCATTCTCGAAGGCATATGCGATTCGCTCAGCCTGCTCGGGAGTGACTTCGAGGGTGAAGACGGTCTCGTTGCCGGTGTCCTCTTCGGCCACCGTGGTCTCGGTGGTGCTCTCAGACGGCGTCGTCGGCTCGGCTTCCACCTGCTCCGGGGCGTCGGGGTCGGTCGCGACGTCACGACCGGCCGCGAGCACAGGTATCCCCTGAAGGACAAACCTGGTGTAGGTGATCACCTGCGCAGCCTGATCGGTCGGGGCGGCCGCGCCTTCGGTCGGTGGCGCCTCGGCGCCGACCGTGATCCCCTGGAAGCCCTCCGGGAGAAGGTCGAAAGCGATGTCGAGAGTGATGATCAGGTTGATCCGATCGCCGGCGTTGACGAACCCGTTGACCCCTCGGACGTTGTCTGTCGAGATCACCATGGCCTGCTTGCCCTCGGGGATCTGCTCGGCGAGCGGAGTGACGTCGATGTTGATCTCGGTCCACTGCGACTCGACCAAAACACTGTTTGCAGAGATCGGACCAGCTGCAACTTGGCTGCCTAGAACCTGGTTGAGCTGCTCCTCGGAGGTGATGGCCAAATCGGGGAGATCTTCCTTCTCCTCGGTGCCTTTCACGATCAGCTGACCGCCGGAGTTGAAGTCCGACAGGATGATGGCTCCGTCGGTTCCTTCGGCAATGGCACTGACAGCCCGGAAGACCGTGACTTGCTCCTGGCCCGCTTCTATGTCGTTCTCTATGCCCTGCAAGTAGTTCCAGACCGCCCAAGCGGCGAGCCCGGCCAGTATCAAGGCCACAAGCAGAACGATGGCTCTCCTACCCATTGAGTCCCCTTCGGTTGTCCCCTCGGTTAGGCGCCGACCCGTCGCCGGCACATACCGTCTGGCATGCTACCGGTTGGGGCGCGCCCTCCCTGTTTTTCAAGTCCAATTCCACAGGAATGATTCGGACCGTATGGAGTGAGTCTTGAGGGTTTCCCCTAAACGCTCCATAGTTCGGTCGTCTCATATCGTGACGGGGTTAAAAGGCGTGACTAGCTCACACCATGAAACGATCACGTTGTGACTAGTCAGATGGCCTTCCCGCCGCCGGATTCGACCGGCGGGTCACCTCCGACCGATACCGCGCTCCTTGAGCTCTTGGAGGATCGCCTCCAATGAGGCGTCGACCGGCATCGGGGGCCGCTCGTCGTCAGTGGGCCCGAACTCGCGCTCGAACTCCTTCTGCGGGCGGCGGCGGCTGCTGCTGCTGCTGGGGGCAGGAGCCTTCTTCTGCTCTTCGATCTGGGTCTCCCGCTCCTGCCAGTCCGGTGATGCCTGCTTGATGGAGAGCGATACCCGGCGGCGCTCGTTCTCCTTCTCGGTGATCTTCACCTTGACCGGCTGGCCGATCGAGAGCTCGAGCTCGGGGGACTCGACGCGATGAACGGCGATCTCCGAGACGTGGACCAAGCCCTCCACTCCATCAGCGACAGAAACGAAGGCACCGAACGGAACGGTCTTGGTCACGACACCGTCGACAACGTCTCCGACTTCGTGCTCACGGGCAAATACGTCCCACGGGTCGTCGCTCGTCTGACGGATCGAGAGCGAGATGCGCTCGCGATCGCGATCGACTTCGAGGACCTTTGACCGTGACCTTGTCTCCGACCTTGACCAGCTCGCCGGGATGGTTGACGTGCTGCCAGGAGAGCTCGGAAACGTGGACCAAGCCGTCCATACCGCCGAGGTCGACGAAAGCGCCGAAATTGACGACCGACGAAATGACGCCATCGCGGACTTCACCCTCACCGAGACCGTCCAGAAAGGCATTGCGCTCCTCCGCCTGCGCCTCTTCGAGATAGGCACGACGGGAAAGGACGACATTGTTCCTCGGGCGGTCCAACTCGATGACTTTGGCCGTGATCGTCTGGCCGATGAAAGGATCGAGGTCGCGGACCCGCCGCAGATCGACAAGTGAAGCTGGGAGAAATCCACGAAGGCCGATGTCGACGATGAGACCGCCCTTTACGACTTCGATGACAGTTCCCTCGACGGTGCCCTCCTGGTCGGCGATCCCCTGGATCCGACCCCAGGCGCGTTCGTACATGGCACGCTTCTTGGAGAGGATTAGACGCCCTTCGTCGTCCTCCTTGTTCAGGACAACTGCCTCGACCCTGTCGCCGACCTTGACGGCGTCGTTGGGATCGACGTTGTTGCGAATAGAGAGCTCGCGGGTCGGAATCAGCCCTTCGGACTTGTAGCCGATGTCGATCATGGCGCCGTCACCATCGACACTCACCACGGTCCCTTCGACAATGTCGCCCTCTTTGAATTCGAGGACAGTTGCCGCAATCGCCCTTTCGAAGTCATCTCCGATGTCGTCGGGGAGATCACTCAAATCAGGGGCCACCAGGGCCTCGCGGCCGGAGACTGATCCGGTGGGCGTGACTTCGGGTGCCGCGGCTTCGGGCTCTGCGACCTCGGGCACGGTGACTTCGGGCGTCACGACAGGCTCGGCCTCGGTCTCGACGGGTGACTCAGCTGGGGCGGGAGCCTCAGGCTCCTCGGTGACCGCTGATGCCTCGATTTCGGGCAGATCGTCAGCGATCGGGTCGGGCGCCTCCGCCATCGCCTCTTCGGCGATGCTCTCGGGCGCGTTCTCTTGGTCGTTGGGCATGTTGTAGGTGATTACCTCCGAAAGGAACTCTGCGTGCGCTAGGCCCGCAGGCCCCAGGAGTGTACGCCTGTCGGCCATAAATGGCCAACCGTTATCGGGTTCAGTCGACCTTCACGCTTGCCAAATCGGGGCCGGTCCCCACGTCCACAACCAGCGGAACATCGAGGTCGACCACTCCCTCCATCGTCTCCACAACCAGCTTCTCGATGGCACTCATCTCATCGTCGGGAGACTCGAGGATCAACTCGTCGTGGATCTGGAGAATCAGCGACGACCGAAAGCCACCACTCCGCAGACTCTGGTCGAGCTCGATCATCGCCTTCTTGATGATGTCTGCCGAAGTGCCCTGCACCGGTGCGTTGAGAGCCATCCGCTCCCCCATCTGGCGGATTCTGAAGTTGTCCGACTTCAGTTCGGGGAGATACCTGCGACGACCGAAAAGGGTCGTGGTGTAGCCCTGATTCCTGGCGAGGGTCACCACGGAGGCCATGAACTCCTTCACCTGGACGAATTGGGCGAAGTAGGAATCGATGTGATCTCGGGCCTCGTCCCGTGAGATCCCGAGGCGGTCGGCGAGCCCGAACGCTTCCATCCCGTAGAGCAGGCCGAAGTTGATCATCTTCGCCGTGTTCCGTTGCTCTCGTGTGACCTGGTCCTCGGGGAGTCTCCACACCCGGGCCGCAGTCGCCGCGTGGATGTCCGACCCGACCCGGAAGGCCTCGAGCAGGAACGGGTCTCCGCTCATGTGGGCCAAGCACCCGCAATTCGATCTGTGAGTAGTCCGCCACCAGAAAGGCAGGCGCCATCGCCGGCGACGAATGCCTTTCGGATCGTCCGCCCCGACTCAGAGCGAACCGGGATGTTCTGCAGAGTTGGGGCGGTCGGAAGAGAGGCGGCCGGTGGTGGCTGCCATCTGGTTGAAGCGGGTGTGGATTCGCCCGTCGGCCTCGATCAGCGGCAGGTAGCCGTCGACGTAGGTGCTGCGCAGCTTTTCCAGCTCCCGATACTCGAGAAGGGCGTCGACCAGGGGATGCTCCATCTTCTTGAGCACCGAGGCATCGGTGGAGGGCTTGCCCGTCGATGTCTTCTTGATAACCGGAAGGCCCAGCTTGTCGAAGAGGATCGATCGCAGCTGATCGGTCGAGTTCACGTTGAAGGGCTCTCCCGCCAGCTCCTGGATCCGGGCATCGAGGAGATCGAGTCGCTCCCGGAGATCGACGCCCATTGCCTCCAGATAGCCGCGATCGACTCCGATCCCGACGTGCTCCATTCGGGCGAGCACCGGGACCAGCGGCAGCTCGAACTCGTCGAAAAGCTCGAGTTCGTCGCGCTCGCCGAGCTCAGCTCTCATCTTGTCCGCCAGTCTCCGCACCGCCTCGATCCGTCGACCCTCGACTTCGAGGTCAGGCCCGGTTTCGAAAGGCAGGGTTCCTGCCGCGGCCTCGTCGTCCGGGGAGGCAAGCTCGACATCCAGCCATCGCTCAGCCATGGCCTCCAGGTCGTAGGTCCGCTGGGAGGGATTGACGATGTAGGCGGCGAGAGCGGTGTCCATCTCCAGAACTGCCACATCGTGATCGAGGTCCAGGAGTGCCCGCACCAGCTCCTTCAGGTCGTGCCCGACGACCGCGGCCGAGCCCGATTCGAGGGCACCCATGATCGGTCCGGCATCGTTGAAAGGGACGACGACAGATCGGTTGGGCCCGGTGGCAATTGCCAGACCAAACGGCTCACCAGCGTCGGTGACCAAGGCAGCCACAAGATTGGCGTTGCCCGCGATCTCAGCTATCTCCGCGGGCGAGGTCAGGAGACGGGTTTCGACCTCGAGGACCTCAGCCGTTCCTACCGCCGACGGAAGCGCCTCTTCGAGATCTCCCCACATCGAGTGGAACTCGAGACTGTCGAACAGGTCCTTGACCAACTGACGGTCCCATTCCCTGTTGTGAAGTTCCTCGATGTCAATACCGATGTCGAGGTCGTCCACGAGGACCATCAGGTCCTTGTTGAGAAACACCTGATCTCGGTTGGCAGCCAGGCTCTCCCGCAGTTTGGGAGTCTGATCCGCTATCGCCAGATAGATCGCGTCGAGGCTCCCGTGATCTGCCACCAGACGGGAGGCTGTCTTCTCCCCCACACCCGGAACCCCGGGGAGGTTGTCCGAGTTGTCGCCGCGGAGAGCTGCGTACTCGACGTATTGATCGGGCCGGATCCCGTAACGCTCCTCGACCCAGGCCTCGTCGGCGAGGATCGTGTCGCTGATCCCACGGCGGGTGTAGACCACCCGAACCGGTCCTCCTACCAATTGGAAGGCGTCGCGGTCCCCGGTGACGATGAGGACCTCCCAACCCGCTTCCACCGCATTCTTGGTGAGGGTGGCGATCAGGTCGTCGGCCTCGTATCCCTCCATCCTGAGTTGGGTGATCTGAAGCGACTCGAGGACCTTGTCCATCAGAGGGAGCTGGCTGCGGAAATGATCGGGAGCCTTCTCCCGCTGCGCCTTGTACTCCGGGTAGACCTCAGTGCGGAAGGTCTTCCTCGAGACATCCCAGGCCACGGCGATGCCATCGGGATGGAAGTCTTTGAGAAGTCGGATCAACATCCGGGTGAAACCGAACACGGCGTTGGTCACCTGTCCGCTCTTGGTGGCCAGGTCCTCGGGCAAGGCGTAGAACGCCCGATAGGCAATCGAATTGCCGTCGATCAGGGCGAGGGTGGGCACGGGTCGACGGTAGCGGCGGCCGGTGTCAGTCGGGCAGTCGTGCCAGCAGGTCGTCTCGCTTCGCTGCGAGACGAGCACGCTTCGTCGTCGAGATCGGCCAGGGTCTGCTCGAAGCGACGGACGTCGCCCGCGGTCAGCCCTGCTTCCTCGCGGTCGATGTAGTTGCCAACCGACGGCGTCCCGCTGCGCGTCGTCGTTGATCGCCCGGTGATAGTCCAACTCGGCGGCGACCTGTCGGGCCTCGACGTCTGAAGGCCTCGATGCGGTCGTTGAGTCGAAAGACCTGACGGTGGATGCGCTTCACCCTAAGGATTCTTGTCACAGCCGACCGATACGATCGGATCAGGTTCGAATTCATGAGATCGCAAGAGGAGTACCGCCAGGCAGTCCGCCTAATCGAGGACGGGATCAACGACTGCGAGGTCGGTCGACGACTCGAGATTCCACGTGGGACGATCAAGACCTGGAGACTCGGCCGGCAAGCAGGCAGTTGGGGACGCACGCCCACCGGGTCCGGCCCGAGGGCCACATGTTTTCGTTGCGATGGAGGATGGGTCGACGAGGAGGCATATGCCTATCTCCTCGGCGTGTATCTCGGCGACGGCTGGATCCGGCACGCGCCTAAGAACGTCTATCAGCTTCGGGTCACCTGCGATCTGCGTTACCCCGAGATCATCGATGAGATAGCCAGTCATATGGTCATCGTGCGGGGCTTCGAGAGAGTGGGCTTTGCTCGACGGGAGGGATGTGTCGATGTCAATGCATACTGGAAGCACTGGACGTGCGCGTTCCCTCAACACGGACCCGGGCGCAAACATGAACGGCAGATCCGGCTTGAACCGTGGCAAGAGGCGATCGTTGCTGCTCACCCGAAGCCCCTCGTCCGTGGCCTCATCCACTCTGACGGCAGCCGGCATATCAACGAGGTCACCAGGGTGCTTCGCTCCGGTCCGCGGCGTTACCGGTATCCACGCTATATGTTCACCAACGCCTCCACTGACATCCTGGGGGTCTTCACCGACGCCCTCGACCTGCTGGGAGTGCACTGGACGCAGACCACGCCACGTGACGTCTCGATTGCTCGTCGGGAAGATGTTGCCTTCCTCGACACGTTCGTCGGACCGAAACGGTGACCGGTAAGTTGGGGTCAACGCCGGAGTGATGAAACCTGGTAGACATGATGGTCTCAAACACCATTGGGGGAAACCCCGTGCGGGTTCGAATCCCGCCTCCGGCACACTGAAACCGCGGCGTCGCCCCCCTCCCGCTTCGCCGGCGTTCCCCCCAACTCTCACTTCGTTCACTGGGAGGAGAAATGCTCACTTGGTTCGCTGGGCGAGGGGGCAATCGCTCAGCGGGCGACCACGGCCTCCAACCCACCCACCGTCACCTTCTCCCCCGGCTCAACCTCGCGGCGAAGCGTGGCCAGGCCAACCGATCCCGAGACCGAGGTCAGTGTTCCCACCGTGAGCTCGCCTTTGATGACCTCCGCCCCTGCCTCAGCTGTCCCACTCTGGAACTCGAGAACCCGCAGCTGCTTGTTTACGTGGCCACGTCGATGGATCCGCCCCACCAGCTCCTGGCCGAGGAAACATCCTTTCTCGAGGTCGACTGTGACCGGCACCAACCCGGTCTCCTGGGGAATCGTGGAGCTGGACGTGTCGACGCCGACCAGTCGGCTCTGCCGACTCGATACGAAGCTGCTCCAGCGCATCGTCCTCGATGGGGCTCAGGTCAGGCCGCTCCCCGACGACCAGGAACCGGGGCACCCCGGACCACGAGATGTCTGCGACCAAGTCGCCACCGCCCCCCGACCAATGCCCGACCTGATCCGAGTAGGGCCCGACGACGAGCCAGGCGGGGGCTTCCGAGACCTCGATCTCGACGGCGACCCGGATCCGATAACGACTGAGCGTTGCCGCCAGGTCGGCGCCCTGCCCGTGGTCAGTGACCAGACCGACTTCGTCCTCGCCCCGCAACACCCAGAGCAGATAGTCGATCCGCCCCTGTGGATTGAGCAGCATCGAGCGTCTCACCTCACCAGGCGCCATCTCCGCGATCTCCTGGGAGAGCAGGTCGTTGAGGAACTTGACGACATCTGAACCCTTGAACCAGACCAGGTCGGGTACCGCGGACGCGAGCAGGGCGTCCATCACACGGTCGCCAGGTCTCGAAGAAACGGGATCGCGACGAAGATCTCGGTGAACCAGGTGGCGATTCTCCCCAGAGACCCGGTCACCATGATCACCCCGAACCCCACCAGAAGCAGACCAGATGCGATGTTGATCGGGCGCAGATACGGCTTGAGCCGTCCGAATATCTTGAACAGCCCGAGGCCGGCCAACAGAAACGGGATGCCCAGACCGAGCGAGTAGGCCACCAGCAGGATGATCCCACGCACCAACGTGTCCTGGGTCGCCGCTGTGGCCAGGATCACTGTGAGCACCGGGCCGATGCAGGGCGACCAGCCGAATGCGAATGCGGCGCCCATCACCGGTGGCGCCCACCGTCCCAGACGCGACGGTTTCACCTCGGGGCGAAGGTCCCGCTCCAGTGGCCCGAGGAAGCTGCGATTCGAGGCAGCCATCACAACCATGAGGACCCCGAATCCGATGATCACCAGGCCGGCGATCCGGGTGAGGGCATTCATATTGCGAACCAGGAATTGGCCGAGCCCGCTTGCGGCCGCTCCCAATGCGGCGAATACCAGGGTGAAACCGGCGATGAATTGGAGGATCACGCCGGTCAGCCGCCGAGTCGAGACGTCACCGGCCTCGATCTGCGCAGCCGAATAGCCGGACATCATCGAGAGGTAGCCCGGGAGCAGGGGAAGGACACAGGGTGACACAAATGAGATGACCCCGGCACCGAACGCGACCAGGCACTGAACAAGAAATGTGGACGACTCGATGTTCACGAACACTCCCGCGATGTTCCCACGCCCATCCTCCCTACGCTCGCACCGTGCCCGCGTGGACTCGCCGCCTCCTCGACCCCCTCCTGCCGGTTGGCCGCTTCTCCAAGACCGACCGCCGAATCGTCCTCATCATGTGGGCGGCGGGACTGGTCCAGGGTTTCGCCCAGGCTCAGGCTGCCAACACCCTGCCCTTCACCCGGGCCGGGCTCGGATTGACCGAAGGGCAGATGAGCCTGCTCCTCGGCCTGGCTCGTCTCGCTGCCTTTGCCGCCCTCCCCCTCGGCTGGCTCGGCGATCATCGTGGCCGGCGACGACCGCTGATCCTCGCCATGACATTGGTGATCATCGGAGGGACAGCAGGCGGGTTGGCCTTCGAGGCGTGGCAGTTCGGGGTCGCCCAGGCCGTCCTCCGCACGGGAACCGCGGCGATGTCCGGACTCGCCGTGGTCCTCCTCGCCGAGCAGGTAAGCGTCTCGATCCGGGCCTACTCCATAGCCTTCTACGGCGCAGCGGTCTCGTTCGGAAGCGGTCTCGCCCTGATCACTTTGCCGCTCGCAGATGGCGGGGGCCAGAGCTGGCGAATCCCCCACCTCCTGATCGGGGTTGGAGCACTGGTCATCCCATTCTTGATTCGCAACGTTCCCGAAAGCCGTGTCTTCACCGAGAACCGTGAAACCGACGGGCACTGGCGTGACCTGGCCACCGGCCCTTGGGCTCGCCGTTTCTGGGTGGTGGCGACCGTCGGGTTCCTGGCGTCGGCGTTCTCAGCGGTCGGAATCGCCTTCTCCACCGAGCGCCTGATCGAGCAGGTGGGCCTAAGCACCGGCGACACGGTCCTGATCCTCCTCCTCGGCGGCACGCTGGGTGGCGTCGGCTTCTTTGTTGGCGGGCACCTCGCCGATGCCTGGGGTCGTCGCACGACCTCGATCCTCAGCCTTCTCATGGCCTTAGGGGGCGGTCTCCTCCTGTATTGGACGGTGTCAGTTCCGCTGATCGTGCTTGCGGTCATGGTTTCCTCGTTTGGAACATTCGCCTTCGTCCCCGCCGGCGGAAGCCATCGCGCCGAGTTGTTCCCGACCGGGCTACGGGCGAGCGCCACCACCGCTTCAGCCGACTTCGGGCTGGCCGGTTCGGCGTTGGGGCTCATCCTCGGTGTGTTCACTATCGATATGTTCGGCGTGTCGGAGACAGTGACCATCCTTGGGATCGGCATGGCGATCGCAGCGCTGCTCACATTCTTCCTCCCCGAGACCCGAGGTCAGGATCTGACAGCCACCACGGACACCGCTCTCCGGTAGGCGAATACGAACACCAGCGACCGGGCGACCAGCATCGCCGCGATCGCCCACCAGATCCCGGCCAACGTGTCGCCCATAGGGGTCAGCGTGATCAAGACAATTGCCAGCACCGCGCCGGTCGCGGTCGAGGCCACGATCGACCAGAGTGCGAGGAGCCCAAAGAAGATTCCGTCGGCGACGAACAAGGGAGCCGCCACCGGCATCATCCAAGCCACGACCGGGATCGTGGCAAGCACCAATGCCGCAACCTCGACGGAGTTCACCAGGGGCTTCAACACCGGGGCCCCAACCAGAAGGGCGCCAGTCATGACGAGTCCCACCGCAGCGCCCCAGAAGAGAAGCCGACGGCTGATCTCATCAACCCCCTCCCGATCGCCGGACCCAGCGGAAGCGCCCACCATCGCCTGGCCGGCGATCGCCAGGGAGTCGGCGATCATGGCTGCAATCAGCCACACCTGAAGCACGACCTGATGGGCCGCGATCGACTCCGCACCGATCCTCGTGGCCGCCGAGGCAGCCACCGTGAAGGCAAGGAGGAGGACGCCGGTTCGGAGCGTGATCAGAGCACCGCTCTTGCCGAGAGTGAGGAGGGTGGGCACCGACTCGCGGAAGCCCCGGGGGCGGTCGGCGAGCCGGCGTCTCTTGATCAAGCGGAGAAACCAGATCGCCCCAACCACCTGGGCGATCACAGTGGCCATTGCCGCGCCCTCCACGCCGAGGGAGAGGGCGAAGATGAAGATCGGGGCAAGGACGAGATTGATGCCATTGACGCCGAGGGCCACGATCAAAGGAGTTCGGGTGTCCTGATGACCACGGAAGGCACCATGCCCGGCGACCACGATTAGGACCGCCGGGGCAGCAAGGACCCTGATCTGGAGGTAGGCGATGGCCGGGCCAACGACCTCCCCGGTGGCACCCATGACCCCGACGATCCATGGCGCCAACAACTCGATGACGATCGTGGCAGCTACACCCAGGATCACTGCCAGCAACAGGGCGTCGCCCACCCATCGCCTGGCCATTGCGCTGTCGCCCCTCCCCAAGGCCTGGGCAACCAGAGGAGTGGTCGCATATGCCAGGAAGTTGAAGCCGAAGAAGGCGAATCCGAGGATGGCCGTGTCGACCCCGAGTGCGGCCAATTGGGGAACACCGAGCCGTGCCACGAAGGCGGTGTCGACCAGTGTGAGCAGAGGGTCGATGGCGAGGGCCCCCAGTGCGGGGATCGCCAACCGGAAGATGGATCGATCCAGCTGCCGGGTGGTCACCTGGAGGCCCTGGCGGCCACCGCGATCCGATCCGGCCACTCGCAAAGCGAGAACAACTCGCACTGGCCACATAGGGGACGCCGGGCGTCACAGACGTCACGTCCGAACTGGATGATCCGCATCGAGATCCCGGACCAGGTCTCGGTTGGGAACAGGGCCTTGAGATCCGGCTCGATCTTCTTGGGATCGGACTCGGCAGTCAGCCCGAGGCGTCTGGAGACCCGCCTCACATGGGTGTCGACCGCAATCGCTGGGACATCCCACATTTCGGCAAGAACCACGCTGGCGGTCTTCCGGCCCACCCCGGGGAGCTTCACCAAATCATCAAGTGTCTCCGGGACCTCGCCGCCAAACATCTCCTCGATGGCCTGGGCCAGGCGGATGACGGACTTCGTCTTCTGGCGAAAGAACCCCGTCGAGTAGACGATCTGCTCCACGTCCTCGGGGTTGGCCTCGGCAAGGTCGGCCGGCGTCGGATATCGCTCGAAGAGGACCGGCGCAACTTTGTTGACGTTGTCGTCCGTGGTCTGTGCCGACAGGACCGTCACTACCAGGAGGCGGAAGGCGTTGTCGTAGTCGAGAGCCGTCCGGATCGTCGGATAACGCCTGACGAGCCGATTGAGGACAGCACGGGCCTTGCCCCGCTCCTGTGCGGTTGGGGTGCTCCCGTCGGCTCTGACACCTGGCATGGGGGAAAGAGTACGGGTGAAACGCCACGCGTCGGAGCGCCCCCTCCGTCACCTTCGGTGACACCTCCCCCAACGTCGCTCCGCTCCTGGGGGAGGAAACGGGTGAAACGCCACGCGTCGGAGGCGCCCCCTCCGTCACCTTCGGTGACACCTCCCCCAACGTCGCTCCGCTCCTGGGGGAGGAAACGGGTGAAACGCCACGCGTCGGAGGCGCCCCCTCCGTCACCTTCGGTGACACCTCCCCCAACGTCGCTCCGCTCCTGGGGGAGGAAACGGGTGAAACGCCACGCGTCGGAGGCGCCCCCTCCGTCACCTACGGTGACACCTCCCCCAACGTCGCTCCGCTCCTGGGGGAGGAAACGGGTGAAACGCCACGCGTCGGAGGCGCCCCCTCCGTCACCTACGGTGACACCTCCCCCAACGTCGCTCCGCTCCTGGGGGAGGAAACATGGCCCTATCGTCCCGCCCCGTGTTCAGATCCGACAGAAGCCGGGCTGTGCTCGCCCTACTGGTGGCCGCCTTCGTCTACGGGGCGACCTTCGTAGTCATCAAGACCGCCATCGAGGACTTCCCACCGATCGCCTTCGTCGCGTGGCGGTTTGCCCTCGGCGCCCTCGCTCTCGCCTTGTTCGCCCTCCCCCGTGGCAGAAAGATCTGGCTGCACGGGTCAATTGTCGGCTTCTTCCTCTTCGCCGGATACTCGCTGCAGACTGCTGGTTTGGCTCTCACCGGTGCCGCCAACTCGGCCCTCATCACCGGGCTCTACGTCGTGATCACCCCGTTGCTCGCCTCGCTTCTCGCCCGAACGGCCCCGGGCTGGTGGATCAGCGGCGCGGCGGCACTCTCCTTCGCCGGGCTGGTGCTGCTGACCGGGACCAACGACCTCGACTTCAAGCGAGGCGACCTGCTCACCCTGGGATGTGCATTCGCCTTCGCCTGCTACATCCTCGCGGTCTCCCGATTCGCCCGGCACCATCCGGTGGTCCCTTTCACCACCGCGCAATTGGCCGTGGCGGCAGCCCTGGCGTTCCCGCTCTCCTACGCCCTGGAAAGCCCGGGACTACCACCCCAATCGGTTTGGGGAGCCTTGGCCCTCACCGCCTTTGGAGTGAGCGTCGGAGCGTTCATCCTCCAGATCTGGGCGCAGACCATCGTCGGGGCGAGCACAACCGCCGTGGTGCTCGCCGCAGAGCCCGCTTTCGGGGTGGCGACTGCATGGGTGGTGCTTGGCGAGCGGCTAACCCTGGCTGCTTGGGCTGGTGCGTTGCTGATCCTGGTGGCGATCTTCATCGTGATCACCAAGCAGGAGGACCAGACCTGGATCGAGGCCGAGGCAGTGACCCCGACTCACTGAGTGACCTGGTACTCCCCCGATTGGATGTGCCGCGCCAGGCGCATCAAAAGCCTGATCCCAACCACCGTGGCCAGAAAGCCCAAGGTCAACATGACCGCGAACTCCGCTGCCGTGGTGTAGGGGTTGGAGCAGGCCTCGAGGCCGCCCGGGCATAGCCCCCATCCGGTGCCCCCACGGAGCAGGTCGATGAGTACCAGGATCGGCACCACCGCGATCAGGATGGCAACGGCCGACAACACGAAGGTAGCGAGGCGAATGAACAGCAGCGCCATGACCCGAGAAACGGTAACCCGAAAGCCCGTCCTATTTCGGCATACAATCGGAGACAGTGCCCGTCTACCACCAGGAAGCGTTCACCCCCGAAGAGACAAACCTCCTGGGCAGGTTCTTCACTAACACCGATCTTCCGGTCTTCGGGCTGATCAATCTCCCGGAAGTGGTCAAGGGAGCGCTGTTCGCGAGGTACTCACGCTCCTCGAAGTCGCTGCGCCGCCTCTTCCTCGACGAATTCATCACCGACGCCGACTTCGGCATCGACGGCCTAACCGCGGTTCTCTCCTCGGACTCGATGCGGTCGACAACCCACGCCGAACAGCTCTATCAGCGGATCTTCTTCGACTACGGCGATGACTCAGTCGCCCAACTCGGTGGTGCCCATCTCGCATGCGAGCAGGCGTCAAACCTCCTCACCAAAGCGTTGGAGTGGGGCCGGCTCGCTGCATACCTGGAGCAGTCCACCCGCTACATCCGCTACGACGCCCCGCTCGGTGAGAACTACCGGTACCTGATCCCCGACGAGATCCGGGCCTCCGCCCACTTCGGCTCCTACGTGAAACACATGGAGCGGACCTTCGAGGTTTACTCACAATTGGTGGCCTACATGACGGGTGTATACGAACTACGCCATCCCCGCCAAGAAGACGATTCCAAAGTCGTGTGGAACGCCACGATCCGAGCGAAGGCATGCGACACCGTGCGCGGATTGCTCCCGGTCTCGACCCTCTCCAACGTCGGCATCTACGGCACAGGACAGGCATACGAGATGGCCCTGGTGAGGATGCAGGCCAGCCCGGTGCAGGAGATCAAAGGCTACGGGGAGATGATGCTCGACGAGCTCCGCAAGGTGATCCCGTCCTTCCTAACGCGAGTGGATCTCTCCGAGCGCGGGGTGCGGTGGTCGAAATACCTCGCCGATGTCCGCGCCGATCTTGAGAACGAGGCTGCCGACCTCGACCGACCCACCGACACCGGGCCCTCGGTCACCCTCACCGACTGGGACCCGGACGCAGAATTGAAGATCGCCGCGGCCGCCCTCTATGCGGTGTCTGAACTGCCCGATGCCGAGATCCAACGGCGAGTCCGGGAGATGTCTCCCGACGAGCGTGGAGACGTGATCAGGGCAATGGTCGGCGACCGGGCCAACAGGCGCCACAAGCCGGGACGTGCAATGGAACGCACCACCTACCGGTTCGACGTGAGTTGTGACATCGGGGCATTCCGCGACCTTCAGCGCCACCGCCTCATGACCCTTGAGTGGCAGCGATTCTCCACGCGTCTCGGCTACGAACTGCCCGACGACCTGGTGGAGCAAGGCTTCAGTGATGAGTGGACCTCGGTCATGGAGGATGCCGGTGAGTTGTATGAGGCGATTCGGGACGACCTCGGGCCCGATCTCGGCCAGTACGTGGTGCCGTTCGCCTACAACGTCAGGTTCGTGATGGAGATGAACCCACGGGAGGCATTCCATCTCATCGAATTGCGAAGCCAGCCCGCAGGCCATCCCACTTACCGGGCTGTGGCCCATGCCATGCATCAGGCGATTCGTGATGTGGCCGGCCATCGTCTGATCGCCGACGCCATGAACTACGTCGACTACACCGATGTCGACCTCCAGCGCCTGGAAGGCGAGAGAAAGGCGGAGGCCCGGCGGGCCTCCGCTCGCAATACGTAGTACGCAATACGTATAACGTCCTCATATGTCCCAATTCGACGTAGACGCCATGCTGCAACGGTTCCAGGAGCGGGCAGCGGCGGTCAAAGATCGTCCGCTGCCCCCGGTTGCCGGAGATGAGCGCAAGCTGTTCATCGAGCAGGCTCAGCGCGACTACACCGACTTTGCTCTCGTCGGCAATGCGATCTGGAGTGTCGAGGACAACCACCTCGTGCTCCGGGTCCCGCTCAGCGGCGAATAGATGCTCGACAAGCGACTGCTGATCGTCTCCGGAAAGGGAGGCGTCGGAAAGTCGGCGGTTACAGCCGGTTTGGCATTATTGGCCCAACGTCGCGGGCAGAGGGTCCTGGCGATGGAAATGGGGTCACCCGGTGGCCTCTCTGCCCACTTCGGCACCGGAGCACTTGCGTTCCAACCCCGCGAAGTCAGACCCGGGCTTCACGCCATGCAGATGGTCCGCTCCGATGCCCTCCTCGAATACCTATCGATTCAGCTCAACATCAAGGGAGTATCCGGTTTCGGGCCATTCGCCCGGGCCTTCGACGCCCTGGCGACCACCGCTCCCGGGATCCGGGAGATCATCACCATCGGGAAGGCCATCTGGGAGGTCAAAGAGGACCGCTGGGACATCGTGATCGCCGACGCCCCGCCCACCGGGCAGATCGGGTCGTACGTCAGGGCCCCACTCACCATTGCCGAACTGGTTCCCGGCGGGAAGGTGAGAGCCCAGGCGGACATGATGCGGGACATTCTCGCCAACGAGGAAATGACCGAGATGGTCCTCGTCACCATCCCCGAGGAGTTGCCAACCACCGAGACCGTCGAGGCACTGGAGTGGCTCGAATCCGAGAAAGTGGTCACCACTCCAAAGGTCATTGCCAATCGAATCCTCACTGAGCTCCGTGAACGGTCGACCCCGCCCGGGCCGTTGGGCGAGGCCGCTCAACTTCATCGAGCCCTCTGGAGCGAGCAGCAAGAGTGGCTGAAACGCCTTCCGCCCGAGCACAAGCTGCCCTACCTGTTCGGGGTATTCACGCCCGGCGAGGTCGCGGCGCGAATGTGCGATGAGTTCGAGGCGATCGCATGACCAGGACTCTCCTCGTGACGGGAGCCGGAGGAGTGGGAAAGACGACGGTGGCCGCTGCCATCGCCATCCGGGCCGCACGCGGCGGCCTCCGGACCCTGGTTGTCACGGTTGACCCGGCGCGTCGTCTCGCCACAGCGCTCGGGGTCACCAACCTCGGGAACGAGCCGCAGCCCCATCATGACGAGCCCAATCTGTGGGCGGCCATGCTCGATGCCTCCGCTTCATGGCGCGCGGTGGCCATGAGACACGCCGACCCCGAGGTGGCGACCCGTCTCGCCGACAACGAGTTCTTTCGGGCCGCCTCCGAGCACTTTCCCGCCTCCCAGGCGTATGCGGCGGCCGATCAAGCTGCAACCTTCGTTCAAGCCAAGGCGTGGGACCTGGTGGTAGTCGACACCCCTCCCTCGGGCGGTGGCATCGACTTCTTCACCGCACCAGCTCAGATGGCCGATCTCGTCGGCGGCCGGCTTCTGAGATGGATCACCGGCGGCCCTCTCCCCGGAAGGCGACTTCTGTTCAACGCCGCCGGGCGCCCGATGCTCCGGATGGCGGGCTCGATCCTGGGCTCAGACCTCCTGGAGCGTGTGGCGGAGTTCCTCCTCGACCTTCGCTCGACCTACGACGGTGTCTCGCTACGAGGTCGTGAGATCGAGAGGGTCCTGCGCTCGGCGAGCATCCTGGTGGTGACGACATCGGACCCGGCACCGGTCTGGGAGGCGATCAAGTTCTATCGCGAGTTGCCCAAACTGGCGGCCACCCCCGCCGCGGTCGTGTTCAACCGCATCCTTCCTGAGAGCTGGGCAACCGCGGAGGTCCCCAAGGGGGCCAAACCTGCACTCGCCAACAATCTCGTCCGCTGGAGCACCGAAACCGTCCGGCAACGAGACACACGCGATGAGTTCTCGGCTCGATACGGCGCTCGAGTGGCGACGATTCCCTGGTCGGCCAGCCCGCCAAACGATCTGGATGGGCTGGCTGGAATGCTTGACGACTCCACAGGGATGCCGTGGGACTCTTTCGGAATCGAATAGGCCGAATATCCTTATGGGCATGGCAACCAGCGCCGCCTTCTTCGATCTCGACCGGACCCTGATCTCGGGGGCCTCGGCTTTCCCGTTCGGGATCGAGGCCTGGCGCCAGGGTATGGCCACAACTGCTGATGTCGGAAAGTGGGCGACAGCTGCTCTCACCTTCATGATCATCGGTGACAAAGGCGGGGACTCCCGGGACGTGAAGGGCGACCTCCTCAGTGGAATCGGTGGCTCGTCGGTGCTCGCGCTTGAGAGCGTCGGCTCCGCAGTCATGCCAAAGCTCGTCGCCCGGGTTCGGCCCGAGGCGCGGAAGTTGATCAAGATGCACCACGAGGCGGGCCGCGAGACCTGGATCGTCTCGGCATCGCCACATGAGATCGTCGAACCGCTGGCTCGATCACTGGGTATGACCGGCGCCATTGGCACCCGGATGAAGGTGGTGGCGGGTCACTACACCGGGGAGCTCGATGGGCCCTTTGTATATGGCGTTGGCAAGGCCGAGGCGATCGAAAAGCTGGTGTCTGATCTCGGCTACGACCTTGAGCGGAGCTTCGCCTACTCGGACTCGATCTCCGACCTTCCGATGATGGAAATGGTAGGTCATCCGGTGGCCGTGAATCCTGATTCCGAGTTGGAGCGAGTAGCCCATGAGCGGGGCTGGCCGATCGTCATCTTCGCCCGCCGCACCAAGCGTGCAGTGGCGGTAAGTGCAGTCAGCACCGTCGCCGCCGCCACCGCGGCAGGTGCCTACGCGTTGGGTCGCCGTCATGGGCGCTCGAGCGCGCTGGCTCGTGTCGCCCAGCAACAGATGGATCCACGTCGGCGCTGAGCTAGATCACAGCTCGCTGACCGAGCAGCTCCTTCAACTCGGCGAATAACGCCGACCTTGGCTCCACCCGGTGTTCGTTGCTCAATTTGAGGACCTTGGTCCCGTTCTCGCCGACCATGTGCAGATAGACGACAGCCGAACCCGGATGGTTGGAGAGGATCCCCTTGAGTCGGGTGACCACTTCGGGAGAAAGACGGCCTGCCGCCACCTGGAGGCGGACCGAGTTGTCGTCCTTGACCTCCAGCTCCTTGATTTCCCTGGCGATCACTTTGACCTCATCGCCCCGATTGTCGAGATTGCCGCTGACCACCACCACCGCGTCTTCGACGATGGCGGGGCCGAAGTCGTGCACGGTTCGGGGGAAGGCCATCACTTCGATCGATCCTTCGAGGTCCTCCAGCTGGAAGAAGATCATCGGCTCTCCCGCCCGCGTCCACCGGCGGGTGATCGAGGCGACCAGGCCTCCGACCACTACCGAGCTCCGATCTGCCAACTCATCGAGGTCATGAATCCCGTTGCTGGTCGCAGCCGCCAGCGACGGCCCGATCGAGAGCAGGGGGTGATCCGAGACATAGAGCCCCAGCATCTCTTTCTCGAAGCCGAGCCGGATCTTCTGGGGCCACATGAGAGCGGGCACCTCGATGCGGCTCTCCTGGACCGCTTCCGCATCGCCGGCAAACAAGCTGAACTGGCCCATGTCCTCGTTGCGGCGACGCTCAACAGTGGCATCCAGAATCTGTTCGTAGACCATGGTCAGGCCTTTGCGGGGATCCCCTGAGGCGTCGAAGGCCCCGGCCTTGATCAACGACTCGATGGTCCGCTTGTTGAGAGCCGACACGTCGACCCGGTCCACGAAATCCTGGAGCGAGGTGAATTGTTCTTTGGCCCTGGCCTCGACGATCTTCTCCACCACCCCGTCGCCCACATTCCGCACCGCGGAGAGCCCGAATCGGATCCGCCCCTCGCGAACGGTGAAGTCGCTGTCCGACTCGTTGACGTCAGGAACCAGCACCTTGATCCCCATCTGCCGACACTCGTTGAGATAGACCGCCGTTCGGTCCTTGTCCTTCTTGGTGGCGGTGAGGAGGGCAGCCAGGTACTCGGCCGGGTGGTGGGCCTTGAGATATGCGGTCTGATATGCGACCAAGCCATACGCCGCGCTGTGTGATCGGTTGAAGCCATACCCGGCGAAGTGCTCGATGAGCCCGAAGATCTCCTTGCCCACCTCCTCGGTGTGGCCCTGGCTCATGCACCCCTGGATGAACCGCTCCTCCTGGGCGAGCATCTCCTTCTTGATCTTCTTGCCCATTGCCCGGCGGAGGTCATCGGCCTCGACCATCGAGTAGCCGGCCATCTCCTGAGCGACCGTCATCACCTGCTCCTGGTACACCATGATCTGATAGGTGTCTTCCAGCTTGTCGGTCAGGGCGGGGTGCAATTGCTCGATCTCGGCCCGGCCGTTCTTGCGGTCGGCGTAGAGGTTGTGCATGTTCGCCCCCATCGGACCGGGGCGGTAGAGGGCCACGAGGGCGATCACGTCGTTGAAGGAGTCAGGTCTCAGCGATCTGATCAAGGACCGCATCGCCGTCCCCTCCAACTGGAACACACCGATGGTGTTCCCACTCTGGAGGAGGTCGAAGGTCTTCTCGTCGTCGAGAGGCACCGAGTCGATGTCGACCCGCTCTCCTGAGGTCTCCTCCACCAGCTCGAGGCAGCGCTCGATGATCGAAAGGTTGCGCAGGCCGAGGAAGTCCATCTTGAGCAATCCGAGGGACTGCACGCCATACATCTCGTATTGGGTGACGACCTCGGCGCCCTCGCCCTTCTGCTGGATTGGGACGATGTTGATGAGCGGCTCGGGGCCGATGACGACGGCCGCCGCATGGATCGAGTCCTGGCGACGGAGCCCCTCCACCCCGCGGGCTGCGTCCACAGTCTCCCGAACCGCCTCGTCACTCTCGTAAAGCTCACGCAGCCCCTGAGCGTTGGAATACCAGTCCTTCACGCTTGAGTCGGCGTCGGGCGCCGGTGCGACCAGCACCTGTTCCAGCGTTGCCTCCTTGCCCAGGATCGGGGGTGGCATCGCCTTTGCGATCCTGTCGCCGACCCCGTAGGCGTGACCGAGCACCCGGGCCGCATCCCGCACCGCTTGCTTGCCCTTGATCGTCGAGAAGGTCACGATCTGTGCCACCCGGTCGGCCCCGTACTTCTGGGCGGCGTACCGGATGACGTCGGAGCGATAACGCTCGTCGAAGTCCATGTCGATGTCAGGCATCTCCTTGCGCCCGGGGTTGAGGAAGCGCTCGAAGATGAGCCCGTACGCAAGCGGATCGAGATCGGTGATCCGGAGGCAGTAGGACACGATCGAACCAGCAGCCGATCCCCGTCCCGGGCCAACCCGGATCCGGTTCTCCCGCGCGTAGCGGATGAGATCCCAGACGATGAGGAAGTAGGCGGGGAACCCCATCTCCTCGATGATCTTGAGCTCGTGCTCAACCCGATCCCAAACTTCGGGGGCAGGGTTCGATCCGTAACGCTCCCTGGTTCCCTGGTCGACCAACTTCCGCAGGTAGGTCACTTCCGTCTCCCCGGCGGGCACCGGGAAGTGGGGCAATAGGATCCGCCCCAGCTCCAACTCGACCTCGGCCCGGTCAGCGACCACCAGGGTGTTGTCGCAGGCTCCAGGAAAGGTGTCATCAGGGAAGAGCTGTCGCATCTCGGCCGAGGTCTTCAGGTAGTGATCACTGCCCTCGAATCGAAGTCGTGCGGTGTCGCTGCGCAGCGAGCCGGTCTGGATGCAGAGCAGGACGTCGTGAGCGTCATGCTCGTTTCGCCTGGTGTAGTGGGCGTCGTTAGTCGCCAAAAGAGGCGCGCCGGTGTGTGCCGAGATGGCGAGCAGGTCGGGCATGATTGCCTTTTGTGCTGGCAGACCGTGGTCCTGGACCTCGATGAAGAAGTTCTCCTTGCCGAAGATGTCCTGGAACTTGCCGGCAGCAGCCAGTGCGGCCTCATAGTCCCGGACCTGGCCCTTGTTGCCCTCCTCGCTCATCGAGTCAGGCGCCAGGAGTTGAGGCACCATCCCGCCGAGGCAGCCCGAGGTGGCGACGATCCCCTCGGCGTGCTGTGACAACAGCTCGAAGTCCATCCTGGGCTTGTAGTAGTACCCCTCGAGGAACGCCTTGGAAGAAAGTTGGAGGAGGTTGCGGTAACCGGTCTCGCTGACAGCGAGGAGGTTCATGTGATAGCGCTTGTTGGCGGCTCCGAGAGGCCGATCGAAGCGTGAGCCGTCGGTGAAGTAGGCCTCGATCCCGATGATCGGCTTGATACCGATCTCCCGCGCGGCCTTCACGAAGTCGACCACCCCATAGAGGACGCCGTGGTCGGTGATCGCGATCGCCGGCTGCCCGTCGGCTGCGGCCGCACTCACAACGTCGCGGATCCGGGCCGCGCCGTCGAGCATCGAGTATTCGGTGTGAACGTGGAGGTGGGCGAATGACACGGCTGTCATTCAACCTTACCTCAAATGGAGACGGCGACGGCGGCCAGGACGGCCACTGCAAAACCGACGGCGGTACGGATGGCGGTCGCATTCGGCCCATGGATCTTGGCCCACACTTCCCCGATCAGGTAACCGGTGATGAGCCCTCCGAGGTGGGCCTGCCATGAGATCCCGGGGAAGATGAATGGCATGGCCGCATTGATCAGCAGCAAGAATCCGAGTTGGTTGAGGACCGCCCGACCGTAAGCCGTGTTCCGACGGTGGATGGCCCAGCTGATCCAGAGCCCGAACAATCCGAAGATGGCGCCAGAAGCGCCGACACCCACATCGAACGGGCCTCCGAAGTAGTAGGCCGCCACTCCACCCATCCCGGCGGCCGCCAGGTAGAGACTCACGAAGGGCCAGGTGCCTACTCCCCGCTCGATCTGGGGCCCGAGCACCCAGAGCGCCCACATGTTGAACAGGATGTGGGTGATCGAGCCATGAAGCAGGACGACGGTGAAGATCCGCCACCACTCTCCGGCCGCCACCGCCTGGTTGTCCTGAGCCAGCGCTGCGAAGATCTGATCCCCGAAAGTACCGAAGCTCGTCGCCACGTAGAAGATGACGGAGAGCCCGATGAACACCATCGTCGCCGGAGCGCCTGTGGCCGCCGAGGTCTGACGCCTCGGCCCGGTGGGGATCACCTTCTGGCCGCCCTCCTCGCGCACACATTCGGGACAGCGCTGGCCGACAGATGCGTCAATCGAGCAGGAAGCACAGATGGGCCGACCGCAGCGGCTGCATGCCAAAAGGGTGTGCCGGTCTGGATGGCGGTAACAGACCGGGGCCTCGGTGGTGTTCTCCTGGGTCACTTGATCAAACGGTAGATATTTCGGTTCGCTAGCTGGCGGCGCTCGGCCCGAGGCAATCCAATACCGTCTGCAGGTCTCCGGGTAGCGGGGATTCCACCTGGACGTCCTTGCCCGTAACGGGGTGAATGAGGTGAACCCGTCGGGCGTGGAGAAAGATCCGCGGGGACTTCACTCTCGTGTTGAACGAGTAAGTCCGATCGGAGATCACAGGATGATCGATTGCCGCGAGATGGACCCGGATCTGATGTGTCCTCCCGGTCTCGAGAGTCACTTCGAGCAGAGCAACCTCGTGTGCGGGGAATTCCCTGATCAACTCGTAGTGGGTGACCGCCGGCTTGCCCGTGGGCGAGACCGCCCTCCTCGTGGGTCGGGAAGGGTCACGACCGATCGGGGCGTCGATGGTCCCGGTCGGTACCGGGAACAAGCCATGAACCAGGGCGACGTAGGTCCTTCCGATCCGCCTCGCACCCAAGTCCTCGACCAGGGCGCTGTATGCGTCTCCGGTTCGGGCGACGATCAACGTCCCCGAGGTGTCCTTGTCCAGGCGATGGATCAGACCCCATCGTCCCGGCTCCCCCACTCCTTCCAACTCCGGATACCGATTCAGGAGACCGGCGGCGAGGGTTCCCTCCTTGGTGCCCGAACCGGGGTGGACCACGACTCCAGCCGGCTTGTCCACGACCAGGAGAGCCTCATCTTCATAGAGGACTTCGAAGGGAACGTCCTCGGGTTGCAGCGACAACTCGGCCGCAGGATGTGGCGTCTCGATCAGCGACCCGGTGCGCACCCGGTCGCTGGGGCGGGCAACGTTGCCATCGAGGACCACTCCTCTATCGACCAGCTCACGGGCGACGAAGCGGCTCACACCCAGCAGCGAGGAGATCGCCTTGTCCACCCGGGCTCCATCGAGGGTCTCCGGGACTTCGAGGGTTAGCGAGTCCGCCACGATTGGATCAGCAACAGGACCACCGCAATGGTGATCGAAGCGTCGGCCAGGTTGAAGGTCGGTATCCACCACAGGTTGATCCAATCGATGACTTTCCCGTCGAGGAGGCCGGGGCCGCGAAGGATCCGATCCACAAGGTTCCCAACGGCCCCACCCATGACCAGACCAAAGGCGAGGACTTCCAGGATCGGACGCGGGTGCCGAAGGGCCCAAAGCAGGCCAAGAGTCACCCCGATCGCGGCCACACCCAGGATTGGGCCCGCACTCTGCAGCGACCCGAAGGCAGCCCCCGGATTCTCGGTGTAGGTGAACGTCAGAAATCCAGGAATCACCTCGACCGGGTTGCCCGCAAAATGAATCGAGGCCCAGCGTTTGGTGATGGCGTCGATGGTGACGACACAAGCAGCGATCCCTACCGCGAGCGCGTAGCGGCGGATCAACTCTTGCGGGCGCAGTCGACGCAGAGAGTCACATACGGCAGGACGTCGAGGCGGGCCATCGGTATCGGCTTGCCGCAACTCTCACAGATCCCGTAGCGACCGTTCTCGATGTTGTCGAGTGCCCGCTCGACCTTGCCGAGAAGGTCGACCGTGTTCTGCTCGATGGAGAGCTCCTTCTCGTACTCGAACTTCATCGACCCTGCCTCCGCATTGCCAGGGTCCGGGCTCCGATCAGAGGAGCTTTCGGTGAGACGCGCCTCCTCCAATTCGAGCTCGTAATCCCGAATCATCACCAGGAGGCGATCACGCTCTTCCTCGAGACGTTTCCGGTACCGCTCAACCGTCGATTTGGCGAGATTTCTGGCCACGAGTCATCCTCGTAAAGGGCGGGAACCTTATCAATTCCCTCGTTCTACTTCGCAGGGGAGACCACACCCTACGATTCCCGCTCCCGAGCGACTGGCCCCATTGACCAACGAGAACGGATTTCAAAGAGTCGACCCTGTGGTCGACATCCCCCGTCTGGAGGAGGCGGTGCTCGCTTTGTGGCGGGACACCGACGCCTTCGCCGAATCAGTGCGCCGACGGCCCACCGATAAGGAATACGTATTCTACGACGGCCCGCCATTTCCCACCGGAAGCCCCCATTACGGGAACTTGCTCGCTGGGGTGATCAAGGACATGGTGCCCCGCTACTGGACGATGCGGGGATATCGGGTCGAGCGGCGCTTCGGATGGGACACCCATGGGCTCCCCATCGAGATGGAAGTCGAGAAGCAGCTCGGCATCTCCGGCCCACGTCAGATCGCCGAATACGGCATCGACCGATACAACGAGGCATGCCGGATCGGAGTGCAGGCGAACACCGAGGCCTGGGAGACGCTCACTGAGCGCATCGGGCGGTGGGTCGACTTCGAGAACGACTACAAGACGATGGATCCAGACTTCATGGAGACCGTCTGGTGGGTGTTCAAGCAACTTTGGGACAAAGGGCTCATCTATCGCGACTTCAAGGTGCTCCCCTATTCCTGGGGGGCGACCACCCCCCTCTCCAACTTCGAGGCCAACCTCGACTACCGGGATGTCGAAGACCCCTCGATCACCGTGCGTCTGGCCGTGGCCGAGGGCAACGACACGGCCGAGGTCGGCGACTACCTGTTGGTATGGACCACGACGCCGTGGACGTTGCCTGGCAACCTGGCGGTGGCGCTCGGCGAGGGCATCGAGTACCTGAGGATTGCCGACGATGACGACCACTACTGGATCGCCGCTGATCGCGTCGAGTCGGTGTTCGGCAACCGAGGCGAGACCGTTGCCCGGGTCAGGGGTGCCGATCTCCTGGGGGTCGCTTACCAACCACCGTTCGACTACTTCGCCGATCGGCGGGACGCCGGAGCCTTTCGAACCATCCCCTCCGATGAAGTCTCCGTTGATGAGGGAACAGGGCTCGTTCACATGGCGCCCGCCTACGGAGAAGTCGACTTTCTCGCCTTGCAGACGGCAGGCATCGACGTCCTTGTCGACCCGGTCGATGCCGGAGGCAATTTCACCGATGACGTGCCCGAAGTAGCCGGACAGAACGTCAAGGAAGCAGACGCCACCCTGATCGAGCTGCTCAAAGAGTCGGGCAAGCTCGTCCATTCGGGACGCATCGTCCACTCCTATCCGTACTGCTACCGCACCGGCACTCCCCTCATCTACAAGGCCATCCCGACGTGGTTCGTCGCTGTCGAGCGGTTCCGCGATCGCATGGTCGAGCTCAACGAGACGGTGCATTGGGTGCCCGAATACGTCGGTTCCCGCAGGTTCGGGAACTGGCTGGCCAACGCCCGCGATTGGGCGATCAGCCGCAATCGATACTGGGGCTCGTGCATCCCGGTCTGGCAGTGCGACTCCTGTGAGGAAAGAGTGGCGATCGGCTCGGTGGACGAGCTCGAGCAGGTCTCCGGTCAGCGCCCGACCGACCTGCACCGGCACTTCATCGACCTGATCACCTGGCCGTGCGCCGGCTGCGAGGGTGTGATGACCAGAGTCCCCGAAGTCCTCGATTGCTGGTTCGAGTCGGGCTCGATGCCGTACGGGATGAACCACTACCCCTTCGAGAACACCGAGCGATTCGAGGCGACTTTCCCGGCGAAGTTCATCGCAGAGGGCCTCGATCAGACCCGGGGCTGGTTCTACACCCTGCTCGTCCTCTCAACCGCTCTCTTCGACAGGCCCGCTTTCGAGAATTGCGTGGTCAACGGGCTGATCCTGGCCGAGGACGGCCGGAAGATGTCCAAGAGCCTCAAGAACTACCCCGACCCTTCGGAGATATTCGACCACCTCGGCGCCGATGCTCTCCGAGCCTTTCTCATCAACTCTCCGGTGCTTCGAGCGGAGCCGCTTCGCTTCAGCAAGGACGGAGTCGCCGACGTGGTGCGGACTGTCCTCCTTCCGCTGTGGAACACCTACAGCTTCTTCACCACCTACGCAGAAGCCGACGGCGTCAGCATCTCCGACTTCGCAAGTGCCTCCCCGATCGAGGAACGCCCTGAAATGGACCGTTGGATCCTGTCGGTGCTGCAAAGCCTGGTCGAGGACGTGAACACCCAGATGGAGGGCTACTACCTCTACAACGTGGTGCCGCCAATCCTCGGATTCATCGATCATCTGACCAATTGGTACGTGCGCCGCTCGAGAAGGAGGTTCTGGAGGGCAAGGGGTGAGTCGGGCGAGGGCGATGTCGACAAGCTCGCCGCCTTCGCCACCCTGTATCAAGTGTTGACCACCTTCATCGAAGTGCTGGCACCGATCCTCCCTTTCATCACCGAGCATCTCTATCAGGACCTGATCGCCCGCCACGACCGCGAGGCGGTGCGAAGCGTCCACCACCGGGACTTCCCCGAGGCGGACGAAGCCTTGATCGACACCGAGCTGGAGGCCTCGATGGCGGTGGTCAGAGAGGTGGTGAGGCTGGGGCGCACCCTGAGGAAGAAGGAAGGACACCGTGTCCGCCAGCCCCTCGCCGGGCTCACCATCCTCACCCACGACCGTGGCATCGCTGCCGCCGTGGAGACCCATAGCGACATCATCTCCGAAGAGCTCAATGTGAAGAAGGTGACCGCCACCGGCGACGAGGGGTCGCTCGTCCATCTGTCGGCAAAAGCCAATTTCAGGAAGCTCGGGCCGAGACTCGGCTCCGAGATGCAGGTCGTGGCCGCAGGAATCGCCGCACTGAGTGACGATGACCTCGCCATCATCCTCGAGGGCGCCTCGGTCGAAGTCGCCGGCCATGGCATAGATCTCGAGGATCTGATCGTTGATCGGACACCGGTCGAGGGCGTCATCGTGGAGACCGGGGTCGACTTCGCCTGTGCGTTGGACACCACCCTCGATCACGACCTGGTGCTGGAAGGAGTGGCGCGTGAGATTGTGAGCAGGGTCCAGAAGCTGCGCCGCGAGGCCGGGCTCGACGTTGTTGATCGGATCTCCCTGACCTGGCACAGCCCGGATCCGGAAGTGGTTGCGGCATTCGACGCCCATCACGATGTGATCGCGGGCGAAGTGCTGGCGACCTCGATCTCGGCAACGAATGAGCCGGGCGGATCTAGTTTCGACCTGGATGGTCGAACGGTTTGGTTGTCGCTCCAGCGCTCCGACTAGCGGCGCTCAGTCAGAGCTCTCGGCCTCCTCGACCGGGTCGATCTGGTCGCTGATTTCGTCGCTGACCTCGTCGCTGACTTCATCGGTGACCTCGTTCGTCACGTCCTCGGTGACACCCTCGACAACTTCCTCGTCAACGACGACGGCCTCATTCTCGGCGTCGAGATCCAACTCCTCGGTCTCGTCGACCACCGTATCTGTGACTTCGATCTCGTCGCCCAGTTCCTCGACTCCCTCGTCGACCGTGGTCAGGTCGGTGATCGCCTCTTCAGCGACGTCGTCGTCGGCCATGGCCTCATCCGTCACGAGCTCGACGTCCGCACCGTCATCGACGCCTTCAGACGTGAGGTCATCAGCATCTTCCGCATCGCCATCGAGATCGGCAGACTCGATAGTCGAATCCATCTCGTCGAGCTTGTCTGCCACCGACGTCGCAAGCATGGCGAGTTGGTTTCTGACGCTGGCTACGAGCACGGTCAGCTCTGCCATCTCGGTTTGTGCCGCCGTTCGTCGCTCATCCCGCTCCGCTTCGAACGAATCGGCCTCGGTGCGGGCATCGGTCAGGGTTCGATCGGCCTCTCCCCTCGCCTCCTCGAGCAGACGATCGGCCTCGGCTCGGGCTTCGTCCACGGTCCGATCGGCTGCCTGCTGGGCCAGGATGAGGACCCGGCCCACTGAAGCCTCGTCGCCGCCCACGACCGCGGCCGGGGCAACTTCGGGCCCTTTGTTCTGTTCCAGCTCGGCGATCTTCGCCTTGGCTGCAGTCAGCTCACCGTGGAGATCCCGAAGGGCCACGACGATCTCGTCGAGGAAGTCGTCCACCTCGTCGAGGTCGTAGCCGCGGAGCGCGGTTGAAAAGGTCTTGTGCTCGATATCGGATGGTGTGATTGGCATTAATGAACCTCTCGAGTAGGCATTGAGGATACGAAACGTGCCCGCAGGCTCCAAGAATCAGCCGACATTGCCCAAGATCCGGATCAGGATGTTGATACCCACCAGGAGCACGATCGGTGTCAGATCGAGCATGCCCCCACCCAATCGCAACGGTGGGATCACCCGGCGCAGCGGGAGGATCACCGGGTAGATGATCCGGTCGAGGAAAATCGAGATCTTTCCCAGGGGGTGAGTCGACGAAGTCGGGATCCACGAGAGGATGACCCACGCCAGTACGGCGTAGAAGTACACCTGGAGAATCAGGATGATGATTCCGATGGGGTTCAAGGTCAGTCGTCGAGATCGTCGATCTCGTAGGCTCCGAGGGTCGTCAATCGGCGCTTCTCATCCCGGCTCAAAACAACCCGCGGCGGGAGAACGAGCACGAGCCCGTCTCCAACTTTGCGCATCGAGCCATCCAGGGCGTAGATGAGACCGGACGAGAAATCGACCACCCGACGCACCAGGTCGGGGGTAGCCCTCCTCATGTCCAGGACCACCGGAGTCCGATCTCGGACCCGGTCGGCGAGGATGCGGGCGTCACCGAACTCCTCCACAACGAGGATGTCGGATTGAACCTCCACTGGTCGCACCAGGCCAATGGTATCGGATGTGCCAGACCGGCTTTGGGGCCGGGTGGCGGCGCGGGCAGTAGGCGGTGGCTCGACCCGTCGACTTTGGGGGATGGATTCCACCGGCCGGCGCGTCGCCTCCTCGACGACCGGGGCTTGGGGGCGCTCAGCTGCCTCGTCGTCGATTTGGTCTTCATCCACCAGTCCGAGGTAGACGAGGGCTTTCGAAAAGAGTGACATTCACCTACTCCAGGGAGGTTCGATCGCCAAAGATAGCCCGTCCGACCCGGATCAACGAGGCACCCTCCTCGATTGCGATCTCAAAATCGTCGGTCATCCCCATCGACAACTCCTGAACTCCACCATGGACCTCCGCTAGCCGATCTCTGAGCCCTCTCAATTCGGCGAAGTGCGGTCGCATCGCCTCGATGTGTTCGGCCACAGGTGGGATGGCCATCAGCCCTCGAACCGTCACACCCGCGGCGAGGGTGGTCTCCAGGAGGTCCGCCACTTCAGAGGCATCGACGCCCGATTTCTGCGGCTCTGATCCGGTGTTGACCTGGATAAGCACCGGTGGTGGGAGGCCGATTCCCTTCGCCCAGGCAAACGCCAGTGACTCGCGATCCATCGAGTGGAGAAGGTGGGTCACCGGCCGGACCAGCCGTGTCTTATTGGTCTGCAACGCGCCGACAAAATGCCACCTGATGTCGGACGGGAGAGCAGCCGCTTTCTCCGCCATTTCCTGAGCACGGTTCTCGCCGAAGTCGCGATGCCCGAGGTCGTAGAGAGCGCGGATGTCGGAGACGGGCTTCGACTTCGACACCGCCACCAGGGTGATATCGGATAGGTCGCGCCCGGCTCGCTGGGCCGCAGCGGCGATCCGCTCTCGCACCACCTGGTAGCTCATGGCAGCCATCCGATGGTCGCCATTCGCAGCGGCGTTTGGTCACGGCGATAGCTGAAGGATCCCGGCTGATGAAGGGTGCAGACATCGGCCAACCAGATTTCGAGCCCTGACAGTTGCGCTCGGATCGAGGCGGCCAGGTCGACCGAGGTCGTGCCCCATGTGGTCGAGGTCGTGAAACCGTCGAACTCGACCGCCACCTCCTCACCCACCTCGAAGCAACAAGCCCCGATGCCTGGGCCCAATGCAGCCCGGGTGGGAGGGTGCCCGTCGGCCGCCATCTCGTCGCGGAGTCGAGTGATGACGCCGGCTCGGGACCCACGCCACCCGGCATGAGCCACCCCCACCGCATCTGGAGCGTGCACCACCACTCCGAAGCAATCGGCCGTGAACACCGCCAGCGGAAGACGGCGCACCGTTGACCACAAGGCGTCGCCGTCACCACTCACCCCAGGCCCGTCCACTCGATTGACCAGGTTGCCGTGGATCTGATTCACCGACGCCCACTCGTCAGGCAGACCTAGTGTCTCTGACACAAGCGTGCGCGAGCCGCGATCGTCACGCTGGTCGCCATCTTTGGCTTCCGTGAACGCCACCCCGTCCCCACCGGGGACACGAATCATCCCTGGACGAAGGTCGGGATGTCGAGAGCATCCTCGTCGTAGTCCGAGAGGATCGGAGTCCTGGCCGAGCGACTGGTGCCGCCGCTGCCCCGCTGGCTACGACGAAGCTCGAAACCAGCTGCGATCACGGTGACTTTCATCTCCTGGTCGAGATCGTCGTCGACGATGGCGCCAAAGATGATGTCGGCATCCTCGTGGGCATGGTCGGAGACAACCCGGGCCGCCTCGGTGGCCTCGTGCAACGTCATCTCCGAAGGACCGGCCACAGACAGCAGGACGCCTTTTGCCCCTTCCATCGATGTCTCCAGCATCGGGCTGGAAATGGCCCGCTCGGCGGCCTGTTTCGCCCGGTTCTCACCGGTGGCCCTGCCAATGCCCATGACTGCGGATCCGGCATCGGCCATGATCGTGCGCACGTCGGCAAAGTCGACATTGATCAGCCCGGGAGTCGTGATCAGGTCGGTGATACCGGTGACCCCGCTCATCAGCACGTCATCGGCGAGCCTGAAGGTCTCGGCGATGGGGGCGCTCGGGTCGCCGACGTCGAGCAGCCTGTCGTTGGGAATGACGATGAGGGTGTCGACCGCATCCTTGAGGGCCTCGATGCCTTGTTCGGCGTATACAGCGCGACGTCGACCCTCGAAGCCAAACGGGCGGGTGACCACACCAACCGTGAGGGCGCCGACCGAGCGGGCGACTTCTGCCACGATTGGAGCGCCACCAGTGCCGGTGCCACCGCCTTCTCCGGCGGTGATGAACACCATGTCCGAGCCTTTGAGCGCATCCTCCAGTTCGGCGCGGTGCTCTTCTGCCGCTGCCCGGCCAATCTCAGGGTTGGCCCCGGCGCCGAGGCCTCTGGTGACTTCGCGCCCGATGTCGAGTTTGACATCGGCGTCACTCATCAACAGGGCTTGGGCATCGGTGTTGAGGGCGATGAACTCCACACCCCTAACACCGGCCTCGACCATCCGGTTGACGGCGTTGACTCCGCCGCCACCGATACCTACCACTTTGATCACGGCCAGATAGCCGCCACTCGCTGAACTCACGGATACCTCCAAGGGGAAATCGAAAGCTGAAGTAGAGGTTTAATGGTCGCCTCGGGGTAAGTAAACCCCAAACCCCTAAGGTTCAAGTACAACTTCAGGGTTTTCATGACGGCGGGGTAACCGCGGGATGAGCGGGTGCGATCAAGGTCAGGATCGACCCTCGGGGCGGGCTTTCCGCCAGCAACGCGGTGAGACTTCGGGCCTTGGCCCCCATTTCTACCCCTCTCCCCAGCCGCACCTCGTATCCGGACACCGTGCCCCAGAACTCCCCGTTGACCCGCAACTTGATCGTGGTGCCAACCCGCAGCGCCTCGGGTAGCCCTGCCACGAATTCCAGTCCCCCGAGCACGTCACGTGACCTCTCGGCGTCGTTGCCAGAGAGATCCGGCACCTGAACCCACGCCATCGAGTCGTCCGGGCTGTCCGCTGAGGGGAGAGCCGCACCATCCACAGCGCGGTGGGCCCAACCATCGGCAGTCTCCACCCAGGCCAGAGCAGTGCGTTCCTCGATCCGCACGATGAGCCGATCCGGCCACTCCCTGACCACGCTGGCGCTGGCGACGAAGGGATCGGCGAGCAAGGCCTCCTCCACTTTGCCGGGCTGAACGAAGATCATCGGCGTCCCCGCAACCGCTCCAACCTCGGTGAGGGTTCGGTAAGTGTCGCTGGAGGCCACTCCGGTGGTAGCCACCTCGGACACGCTGAGCCAGGGCGAGAGGAGGACCCAGGCGACAATGCCCCCGATCACGATCGCCACCATGAGCTTGAGCAGTCGGCTGACCTTGTGCCGCGCCCGATCCTCAGCCACCACCCGGCGCCGCTCTTTGAGTCTCGGATCAATGCTCATTCTTCAAATCCCACGAATTGGATCTCCGGTTCAAGAATGGTGCCTGTCTCTTCCAAGACGCGGTCTTTCACCAGATTCACGAGTCTTCGGATATCCGCCGATGTCGCGTCGGGGCCGGCGACGAAGAAGTTGGCGTGTTTCGTTGAGACCGATACGTCTCCGACACCCAGCCCTTTCAAACCCAGCGAGTCGATCAACTCGCCTGCGGTCACCAGGCCCGGGTTCTTGAACACACTCCCAGCATTGAATGTCCCCCCGGGCTGATTGTCTCGACGCCAACGTGTGATCCGCCTGAGTTCCTGAAGGCCGGTGTCGATGTCTCCGGTCTCAACTTCGAAGACTGCCTCCGTCACGAGGTCCGTCGGCCGGAGATTGGAATGGCGGTAGGAAAGATCCAGCTCTTCGGGTCCCATGGTGGACATCGAGCCGTCCCGTAGGTCGACGATGGTGGCGGTCAGCAGCCGGTCTCTTGTCTCCAGCCCGAAGCATCCGGCATTTTGCCGCACCGCCCCGCCCACGGACCCAGGGACGCCGACGAAGAACTCGAGACCGGTCCGGCCCGAGTTGACCGTGGCCCTCGCCAACAACGGAAGCGACACGGAAGAACCTGCGGTTACCTTCGACCCGTCGATGTCGATGCCGCCGTAGGTCGGGCCCAATCGAATCACCAGCCCTTCGAAACCGGCGTCGGCCACCACCAGGTTGGATCCCCGACCCAGTACCAGGACGGGCATCTCGCCCAATTGGCCGGTTCCGGTCAGGGCACCTATCGCCCCGATGTCATCACACACCGCGAAGTACCGGGCAGGTCCCCCAGACTTATAGGTGGTGTAGGGGCCCAGTGGCACGTCTCGGGCGATGACGCCCGCTTCGGCAAGTTCCTCGAGAGTGCTCATCGCCGAACGGCCAGCATGGAAGCGAGCTCGGATGGAAGAAGGGTTATGTCACCTGCACCCATTGTCAGCACCAGGTCACCTTCCGACACCCGGTCGACCAGGAACCTGGCCAGGTCAGCCTTGTGGGCGACATAGTGAACCTCTCCCCCCCGCCGGCCCACCGCCGCGGCAACCAGCTCCCCGGTGACTCCGGGCACCGGCTCTTCACGGGATCCATAGACATCAGTGACCACCACCACGTCAGCGGCGCTCAAGGCCTCGCCGAACTCGTCCTGGAGGCGTTCGGTGCGGCTGTAGAGATGGGGCTGAAATACGGCCCACACCCGTCCGGGAACGACGCCCGCCGATGCGCTCAAAGTCGCAGCAACCTCTGTCGGATGATGGGCGTAGTCGTCGATCAAGGTCACGCCGGCCACTACTCCCCGGTGCTCCCACCGTCGGCCGACCCCGTGGAAGTCAGCCAGCCCTTGCACACACGCATCGAGATCGTGTCCCAGGGTGGAGAGAAGGGCGAGCGCACCGGAGGCGTTGCGCGCGTTGTGAAGCCCTGGCCTGCGTAGCTGGACCTCGGAGGCGACCCCCGGTCCGGAAAGGGTGAACCTGCTCCCCCCAGCAGCCGGCGTGAAGTCACTTATTCGCCAGGTCGCCGCGGGATCGAGACCGTAGGTCACAGCGCCGACCTCTCGCGCGACCTCGGCCGATCCTGCGTCATCGAGGCAAGCGACGACCGGACCGTTCACGGACGTCGCCACCTCCACAAACGTCTCCAACAACTCGCTCGGCGACCCGAAATGCTCAACGTGCTCCGACTCGACATTGGTCACCACCAAGCCAACCAGGGCAAGGCTTTCGAATGTTCTAAAGGCCTCGTCGGCTTCCAGGACCAACAGCGGGTCGGACCCGTAATGGCCATTGGTGCCCAGGTCAGCCAGATCTCCCCCGACGATGAACGAGGGGTCGACTCCAGCGGCCCGAAGCCCCGCGATCAGAAGAGCCGTTGTCGTCGTCTTCCCATGGGTCCCCGTGGCGCCGATTGTCGGCAGCAGCCGGGTCAACTCCTCGAGAAGCCGGGGGCGGCGCCAGACGGGGATTCCGGCCGCTTGAAGCGGCAGCCAACTCCGGATCACCATCAGGAACCGCCGACGAGGCGACGACCAGGTCTGCGCCGCCCACCGCCTCGGGGTGATGACCGGTGTGCGTCTCGACACCGACATCGGCAAGTCGGTCCAGAGTCGACCCTCCCCGCAGATCAGAGCCAGAAACATGATGACCCATGCCGATCAGGACCCGGGCGATGGCGCTCATCCCCGCCCCACCGGCGCCCACGAGGTGGATTCGCTCCCCGTCCAGCCTCATGCTGCGACCTCGACCATGGCGGCCGCTATCACCCTCGCAGCATCAGGCCTTCCAATCTTGCGCGCTGCTTCGGACATCTCGCTGATCACGCCGGGATCAAAGATGATCGAAGCGACGACCTCTCCCAGGGCAGCGAGGTTCGCCTCGGGAAGGAGGACCGCCGCCCCGGAGCCGGTGAGAAAGTTGGCATTGGCGGCCTGATGTCCCCGCGCCCCGAACTCCCCAGGCACCAGGATTGCGGGCGTTCCAGTGGCGGTCAGCTCGGCTATCCCGCCTCCGGCCCGACCAACGACCAAGTCCGCGGCGGCGTAGAACAGCTCCATCCGATCCTCAAAGCCAATCCGGAGCCATCTCACATCCGCTTGCGAGTATCTCGCCACGAGCCCATCGAGGTTTGACGGTCCGGTGACATGCACGATTTGCAGCGGCGGTCCGGCCCAGGCGTCACACATCGCCACTACGGCCTCGTTGATGGCCCCGGCGCCCAACGATCCTCCAAAGACCCCCAGGGTCGGCAAATCCGGGGCCAACGAGTAGTAGGCAAGCGCCTCAGGACGAAGCTCGATCCGATCGAACTCGGCGATTGAGAGACGCACGGGGTTCCCCACCCATTCGGCGCGGCTCAGCCCGGGAGTGTTCGGAAACGACGCGAAGCTTCGAACCGCCCAACGCGAGACGACTCGATTCGCCAGACCCGCTTCCGCGTTCTGCTCCGCGACCATCAACGGCAGATGGGTCTGGCGCGCGGCCAGCCCGGTGGGGACCGTGATGTAGCCACCCAGGGCCAGGGCGACCTGAACCTTGCGTTCCGTCATGGCCCCGGCAATGAGATCACGGGCCCTCCACACAACCCGGGGCAAGGACAGATTGCGAGTCGATGCCGACCGCTGCAGGCCCCTCATCTCCACCCGGAGATAAGGAAACCCCGCCTCGGGGTAGACGGTCGCCTCCATGCGGTCGCCGCCAACGTAGAGGATCTCGCTCTGTGCGATCCCAAGGTCCAACAAAGCCTCGCCGACCGCCAGACCCGGGTAGACGTGGCCCCCGGTGCCTGCGGCCGCGATCAAGAAGCTCATGTCTTGCGATGCACCCCGGCCTGAGCGATGTTCACGAGGACACCCAGGGCTGCCATCGATGCGATCAGGGCGGTGCTTCCGAAGGAAATGAAAGGCAACGCGATGCCTGTGATGGGCAGAACGCCGAGTACGCCACCGATGTTCACCAGCGCTTGAAACGAGAGCCATACCGTGATCCCGGCCGCCACCATCCGCCCGAATCTGTCCGGCGCCCGGGAGGCAACCGTCCAGCCGGAGAGGGCGAGCACCACGAAGAGCCCAATCACGGTCATAGCCCCGATTAGCCCGGTCTCCTCGCCGATGATCGCAAAGATGAAATCGGTGTGGGCGTTGGGCAGATAGAACCATCGTGCCCGGCTCGCCCCCAGGCCGACTCCGAATATGCCGCCATTCGACAGGGCGTAGTAACTCTGGACCAGCTGATAGCCCTCACCGCTCGAATTGCCCCACGGGTCGAGGAAGCCGACGATCCGGTCCGCCCGGTAGTCGTCGCTGAAGGCGAGAACCGAGACCACGAGGATCGCCGAGATCGCCAAAAGTGCGACGAATCGAAGCGGCGCATCACTGGCGAGGATGACGGCCATCGCCGCGGCTCCGATCACGATCACGGTGCCCAGGTCGGGCTGTTTCATGACCAGGAGGCCGACTGTGCCAACAATGAAGACGACGGGCACGACGAAGTGCCCGAAGCGGTTCAACAGCTTGTGTTTCTTCTCGAGGAGATAGGCAAGGGAGAAAACGACGGCAACCTTTGCCAGCTCCGAAGGCTGGAAGCTGAAACCTGCAACCGGGAGCCAACGCTGGGCGCCGCCGATCACCGGGCCCACGGCCAGGACCGCGCCGAGCAGGGCAACGGTCACCAGGAAGAAGGGGATTGCGATCTTGCGGTAGAACCGATACGGCACCCGACTCGCAACGAGCAAGGCAGCCGTCCCGATCCCAACCCCGACCAGTTGTCGTTTGAAGAAGAAGAACCGATCCTGGGCCTCTTCGATAGCGACCGCCGACGATGCCGATTGAGTGGCGCCGAGACCGATCACAACCAGGACGACGACAAGGACCAACAAGGTGGTAGCAGTTCGGTTGTTGACCTTGATTCGCTCCGCGTGGTCACGCGCGGCAGCCCGCATCTTGGCGATCGAAGTCACATTGGCCGTCATGCTCCTCGCCCTCCTACTCGCTCCCTCACCATGGAGGCGAACCGGTCGCCCCGCTCGGCATAGGACCTGAACTGATCGAAGCTGGCGCATCCCGGCGCCAGGAGCACCGTGTCTCCCGGCTCAGCCAGGGTGGCCGCCAGATCGATCGCCCGCTCCAGGGTCACCGCGAGATGACCTCGAAGACCTGCCGCTTCCACCAACACCGGGCCTTCGGAACCGATCCCGATCACGGCGCGGACGTTGGGCTCCCCGGCCAGGGGCCGTGGATCCAGGCCCTTCGCCAGGCCACCGGCGATCAGGATCACAGAATCATGTGACCGGATCGAGGCAATCGCGGCGTGAGGGTTGGTGGCCTTCGAGTCATCGATCCAGGCAACATCGTCGATGGTCGCCACCAGGCTCCGTCGATGGGCACCTGGGGAAAAAGCCATCGCCGCTTTTGCCACTCCGTCCGAGGTTGCCCCCATGCGAAGGGCGAGTGCCGACGCGATGGCAAGATCAACGAGATGTACCGGGTCTCCAGAGACCAGGTGGTCGATGGGCACCTCCACAGGCCCCACCCGGAGCTGCCCACCTTCTACCCCACCACCGCCCTCGGGGAGGCGGGTTCCCGACACCGGGTAGAGCTCACTGGCCGCACCCCTCACAAGGGAGGACGCTCCGTCGTCGTCGGCGTCGAAGACGAGAAGGTCACCCTCATCCTGATTGGAGAAGACCTTGGCTTTGGCGCTCCGATATGAGATCTCGGACCCGTGCCAATCGAGATGGTCGACGGCAACATTGGTTATCGCCGCCGCTACCGGGTGAAACGCCTCGGTGAACCTGAGCTGGAACGAGGACACCTCGACCACGAGCGAATCTGATGTCTGGTCGACGAAGTCGGACAGTGGCGATCCGATGTTGCCCGCAGCCGGTGAGTCGACTCCCGAAGCTTCGAGCATCGCCGACGTGGCCTCGGTCACTGTCGTCTTGCCGTTGGTGCCGGTCACTGCAGCTATTGGCTTGGTCAAGTGACGCCAGGCGAACTCGATCTCGCTCCACACCGGGATGCCCCACTCGAGCGACTCAACGATGGGCAATGACCGCTCCGAGAAGCCCGGGCTGGTGATGACAAAATCGACTCCGGTGAGGAGAACCGGATCCCAGCCACCGGTCGCCAAGGCGAAGCCGTGACTCAGAGCCTCGGGCGAGTCATCTTCGGCGTACATCGTCACCGACATGCCCCGGCCCCGAGCCAGCCGGGCCGCGGCGAGCCCGGAGACCCCCGCTCCGAGGACCAGAACTCGGCTCACAGCAAGCCCTCGAGGCGAAGGAAGTCCCCGTAGAAGAAACCGAGCCCGAGAGCCACGCCGATCCCGGTGAGAATCCAGAACCTGATGACCACGGTCGTCTCCGGCCAGCCGCCGAGATCGAAGTGGTAATGGAGCGGCGACATCCGGAAGATGCGTTTACCGAACAACCGGAATGATGCGACCTGAAGAATCACCGAGATGGTCTCGGCCACGAAGATCGCCCCGAGGACGACCAACAGGAGGTTGGTGCTGGAAAGTAGGGCCAGGGCGGCGAGAAGGCCACCGATCGCCTGGGAGCCAACGTCGCCCATGATGATCTTCGCCGGGGGCGCGTTCCACCAGAGGAACCCCAGAATCGCCCCGAACATCGCGGCAGAGATGATTGCCAATTCCAGGGGATCGACCGATTCGTAGACCTGGGGATTCCTGAACTGCCAGAAGGTGATGACTGTGTAGGAGGCCACCACCAGCGCCGACGAACCTCCAGCGAGCCCATCCATGCCGTCGGCGAGGTTCACCCCGTTGGCGGCGCCGGTGAGCATTATCAACACCCAGATCACGAAGAAGGCGCCGAGATCGATTCCGAGTGGACGCACGAACGAGATCTCGGTCACCACCCCGGCCATCGAGGCTCCCCAGGCGAAAAGGGCGGCAATCGCCAGTTGCCCACCGAACTTGGCCGACTTGGAGAGGCCGAGACTTCTCTTGTTCGAGAACTTGGTCCAGTCGTCGAGCAGACCGACGACCGCCATCCCGGACAGGGCGAACACGGCGAGAAGCCCGCCGGCACGCACTGGCTGGAATTCGAAGTCAAAGCTTCCCGCTGGCCCCAAGAGGCGAATATGAGATACGAAGTACCCGATGATCGCCGCCGTGACGAAAACGACGCCGCCCATGGTCGGGGTGCCCTGCTTGTGACCGTGCATCCCGACGATTTCCTCCTGAATGAACTGGCCGATCTCCCGTCGCCGGAAGAAGCGAATGGCATACGGCGTGCCGAATATGGACACCGTCAGACCTACGGCGGCGGCTATGAGCAGCGAGATCACCGGGCCATGCTCCTTGAACCGCCCCCCGAATCAGAGGATCTCTCCATCCGGACGATCACGTCCGCCGCGACCTGCTTGTCATCGAAGGGCAAGATCCGCTCCCCGATCTCCTGACCGGTTTCGTGCCCCTTTCCCAGGATCAGGACGACGTCACCGGGCGATGCGGCCCGGATGGCGTGCTCGATGGCTCGGCGGCGATCGGGCTCGACGATGACGCCAGATCCCTCGATCCCCGACATCACTTCCTGGATGATCGCCTCGGGTTCTTCGGACCTCGGGTTGTCACTGGTGAGCACCGACAGATCGGCTTCGATTGCTGCCCGCCCCATCAGCGGTCGCTTCTCCCGGTCACGGTCGCCTCCGGCCCCGAATACCGCGATCACCCGACCCAAGGCCAGGTCCCGCGCCACCGAGATCGCTTGATGGATCCCTTCCGGCGTGTGGGCGTAGTCCACCACCACCCGCACCGGAAATGAGCCCGACACCAATTCGAAGCGCCCCGGGACCGTGCCCAGGGCGCCGAGCCCAGCAACCACCTCATCGACCGAAATCCCGAGCTGCAAGCAGCATCCCGCCGCGACCAAGGCGTTTTCCACGTTGAAAGTACCGATCAACGGGGCGGTGACGTGCCTTGCCTGGCCGTGCAGGATCATCTCGAAACTGGTGCCTTCGAAGGAGGAGCGCACACCATCGGCGCTTAGCTCGCCGCCGGGGCCGACCCGGAGCACTGGCATCCGGACCGTAGAAGCAAGCTCACTCCCGACTGCATCACCGACGTTGATCACTGCAGCGCCGACCTCGTAGTCCTTGAAGAGCCGCTCTTTGGCGGCTCGGTAGGCATCCATGTCACCGTGGAAGTCGAGATGATCCTGGGAGAGGTTGGTGAAGGCGGCGACTGCGAACCTCGTGGCTGAGACCCGGCCCAACTCGAGGGCGTGAGAGGAGATCTCGGCAGCAATGACGTCCGCGCCGAGGTCACGCATCTCGGCGAGGAGACGCTGGAAATCGGTGGCCTCGGGCGTAGTTCGCTCGGACGAGAGGGCGTGGTCGCCAACCCTCGTGTGGACTGTTCCGATCAGGCCCGGAGTGCGACCAGCCGTCGCGGCGATCGATTCGATGAGATGGGTCACCGTCGTCTTGCCGTTGGTCCCGGTAACGCCGACGACGGCGACAGAGGAGGAGGGATCGTCGTGAACAGATGACGCGAGTGGGCCCATCACCTTGCGGGTGTCGGCAACTTCGAGCTCGGACACCCCGCTCGCCATGAAGTGGTCCACGCAGACAGCGCTCGACCCGGCGGCGACGGCATTGGAGACAAAATCGTGGCCATCGAAGTGAGATCCCCGGACCGCCACGTACATCGTCCCCGCCACCGCATGGCGAGAATCATGGGTGACGTCGGTGACGGTGACTTCCGGGTCGCCATGAGTCACTCCCCCGACAACCGACGCAAGATCCACCAACTTCTTACCCCTGGCTGGCATCTGGGGTCACTCCGAGACGATGGAGCGCTTCTTCCATGACCTCGGCGAACACAGGGGCGGCGGAGGCGCCACCGGTTCGATAGTCCCAGGAAGGTGAGTCGACGAGAACAGCCACGACCACCTGCGGATCGTCGATCGGAGCCATCCCGACAAAGGAGGCTCTGGTGACCTCGGTGTAGCGACCGTCGTCTCCAAGGATGTTGGCGGTCCCGGTCTTGCCGCCCACTCGGTAGCCCTCGATTGTGGCCTCATGGCCGGTGCCCTCGTCCACAACGCTGGCGAGCATGTTCCGCATCAACACCGCCGTCTCTGGGGATACGACGCGGCGGGTTTCGAAACCAGCGACTTCGGTGTTCCCGTCCACGTCGGTCGTCGTCGAGACGATGTGTGGAGTGGTCCATACGCCGTCGTTGCCGATCGCGGCATAGGCCGCAGCCATCTGCAGCGGGGTGACAGCAACGGAGTAGCCGATGGCCGCTGACGCCCAACACGTCTCACACCCGGCAGCGAAGTTGAGAAGGCCAGGCGCCTCGACGGAGTAGTCGATTCCGGTCTTGGTGCCTAGCCCAAAGGCTTCGATGTAATCGATGAGCCGCTCCTGACCGAGCTTTTCGGCGACCAGGATCGAGCCCACGTTGGATGATTGGGTGAAGATCTCGGCCACGGTCAGGTCGGAGGTGTCATGCTTGTCGAAGTCCCGATAGCAGCCGTAGGTGGTGTCATCGGCTGAACGACAGGCGTCTTCCCTGAGTTCCAGGACGTCGGCGACGTCTGGTATCACCGTGGTGTCTTCGACCTCACCCTCCTCGATTGCAGCAGCCACCGTGATCAGCTTCTCCGTGGACCCCGGCTCATAGAGCCCGCGCACGATGAAGTTGGAGAAGGAGAGGCATTTCACCGGGTCGGGGTCGTTGGCACAACGGGGATCCACGTTCTCCCGGGTCTGGGGATCGAAGGCGGGGGCACCGGTCATGGCCAGGACTTCGCCGGTTTCCACCGAAAGCACCACCACCCAGCATGACTTGGCCCCGGTGCGATCCACGGCGCTGAGACAGGCCTCCTGGGCCTGATATTGGAGCGGAAGGTCGATCGTTGTGTTGAGATCCACTCCTGGCACAGCGGGCGTGATCTCACTGATCCCTTGGGGGATGGGGCGCCCTTGGAGATCGCGCTCGAACAAGGCGTGGCCCTCCACACCCCGCAGAGAATCGTCGTACATGTACTCCAGGCCCTCCTGCCCGTTTCCGTCGATGTCGACGAAGCCGGTGACGTGGCTTGCCACCTGGCCGGCTGGATAGACCCGGCTCGGCTCGGGCAGCGAGTAGACACCTTTGATTTCGAGTCCCAACACCTCATTTGCGAGATCGGCCTCGACCTGGCGCTTGAGGTAGACGAAATCGCGCGCCGAAGTGAGGCGGTCATTGAGGAGGCCGGAGTCCACACCGAGGACTCCCCCGACTTGTTGGGCTACCCAGAGCGGATCCTCGACCTGCGCCGGCACCGCATAGAGGCTTTGGGTCTCCACGGTCATCGCCAGGAGGTCGCCGTTGCGGTCGTAGATCTTCCCTCGCTGTGGCGGCAGCTCCCGTGACACCAAACGTTGTGAGAGCCCCTTGTCGGCGAGCTCTGATGCCTGAACTACCTGTACCAGGACCAGCCGATACGCCATCCCTCCCCAGGCAGCTACGAGGATCAACCCGATGACAGCGATCCGAACCTTGGCCGGATTCCAACGTCGGGCAGCATCGAGGCCCGCCACGACGTCAGGTCCCCGGCCGGAACCCCGGTGGTGCGGAGTGTCCCACTCCGTCCATCGGCCCGGCTCCAGCGCTGTGTCGGGTCATCATTGCGTTGCTCCGTCGGACCCCGCGTCGGCCACGTTGGGGCCGGCCGGATCGAGGTCGACAAGTAGTTGTTTGGTGTCCGATGGGATCACGAGACCTAGATCTTCGGCCAGTGGGGCGATCCGGGCTGGGTTTTCCAGTCGAGCGATCTCGAGGTTGAGGGTCTGGTTGACAGCGGTGGCCTCGTCGATGGACTTCGTCAGCTCGGACAATTCGAACGCAGAGCGATCGAGCGAGGTGCGGGCGAAACCCAAACCCAGGAAGGCAATCACTGCGATCAGGGCCATGATCATCCACGGGGCCAGCGAGGGCCGGACGAGCCGCTTGCCTCTCAGGACCCGGAGTGGGTCGGCCTCCGCAACACGGCGCAGCGGCGCGGTCGTCATGCTGCCACCTTCTCAACTGCCCGCAACACAGCCGAACGGGCGCGGTTGTTACCGGCGATTTCCTCGGCCGAAGCTCGCACTGGCTTTCGGGTGAGAATCCTCAATTCGGCCGTGTTTCCACAGCCGCACACAGGCATTTCCGGCGGGCAGGTGCACCCTGTCGCGCCTTTGACGAAACGGCGCTTGACGATGCGATCCTCGAGCGAATGGTATGAGATAGCGATGACTCGTCCCCCAGGTCGGACCAATTCGATGGCCTGATCGAGCCCCTCGCTCACAGCGTCCAGCTCCGCATTGACAGCAATTCGGATTGCCTGAAAGGTGCGCCGGGCGGGGTGGCCCGCCCGGCGACGGGCCGCAGGCAGTGCCTCTGCGATGACGGTGGATAGCTGGTTTGTCGAGTCAATTGGCCGGGCGGCGACGATGGCCCTGGCGATGCGCCTTGCCAGCGGCTCTTCGCCGTAGCGGCGGATGGCGCCGGCGAGACGGTCTTCGGGCCATTCGTTGACGACTTCGGATGCACTCTGTTCGGCATCGGGCCCCATTCGCATGTCGAGGGGTCCGTCGTTTCGATAGGAGAACCCGCGATCCGGTTCGTCGAGTTGGTGTGAGGAGACACCAAAGTCGAAGAGGACCGCGCTGATCTGAGTGGGGAGGATCGTGGAGACGAGTGCCGAAAGCTCGCTGAAATTTCCCTGGATGGCAACGACTCCGAGGTCCCTGGCGTTAGCCAGGGCCGCGGGGTCCCTGTCGATTCCAATCAGTGTCACGTCATCTCCGAACTCGTCCAGCAAACGCCTGGCGTGGCCCCCACCCCCGAAAGTGGCGTCCACCACCACCCCGGGGAGGGCGGGTGCCATCAACCCGACGACCTCCTCAGCCAGGACCGGCCGGTGGTAGTCCCGGCCATCTCCGTTCCCGTCCTGGCTCATTGCCAGCCCCCCGGGCGCTGGTACCAAAGGAAGCGGGCGGAGTCAGGGGCCTTCCAATTGGTTCCGGGGGGCTGGCGATGGGCCAGCCAGTTCGATCGGTGTCGGTTCAGTCGTCCTCCTCCAGGTAGCTCTCGTCACCGGTCGCCCGGTCGGTGAGATATCGATCTCGATTCCACAACTCGACGTGGTCGAAGACCCCGACGACCGCGATCTCGGTGCTGCCTTCGAGTGACGCGAACTGGCGGAGATCGGGCTTGACCAGGAGACGACCTGACTTGTCGAGCTCTTGATGGTCCGCCCCGCCGAACACGGTCCGGGAGAAGCGACGCCCGCTGCGGTTCTGTGGCTTCTCCATCACTTCGGCGGCCTTTGCCTCGAAGTCGTCGACAGCGAAGATGACCAGCTGGCCGTCCTGACCCTTGGCGACGACACAACCCGCTTCGAGACGACGGCGGAAAGCGGAGGGCAGGACCACCCGGCCCTTCCCATCGAGACTGTGGAAGAACTCTCCAAGGAACACTTCTTCTCGTTTCCGTCCGTCCGCACTTGCTGACCCCCTTCATGGGCCTTGTGCGCCACTATGACCCACTTTGCCCCACTTGTCAACCTTTTCCCCCACTTGGCGTGGCCGATCCCCCACAAAGGGCGCGAAAAGGCATGGACAGGTGGGTCGGTGGACGACTAACCGAGACCGATCAAGGGAGAACGGGTCTTAGGCCGCTCCGAGATACGGGTGCCAAGCGGGGTCGACCTGATAGCCGGTCGAGGCGTAGATCCACGCGTACTGGCGCGGCGGCCCGGGTTGAGCATCGAGACGGAGCCCCGCCTCGGCCGGGAGCCGGTCGCCCTTCCTGATGTTGCAAGGACGACAACAAGCCACCACGTTGTCCCAGGAGTGGTTGCCACCCTTGGACCGGGGCATGATGTGATCCAGAGACTCGGCGGGCCCACCGCAGTACTGACAGCGATGGCCATCCCTGCCGAACACCGCTCGCCTGGTGACGGGGGCCGCCCGGCGATAAGGCACCTTCACGTAGCGGTTGAGCCGAACAACAGACGGCACCTCGACAGAATCCCTCTCGGAAAGCCAGACCTCGTCTTTGCCCACAACGACGCTCGCCTTTTGGTGCAGGACCAAGACAACCGCCCGGCGCGTGGTCACGACCGAGAGAGGCTCATAACTTGCATTGAGTACAAGAACCCTGGCCATAGCGTCTCTTGCGACGCGACGTTACCAAGCAGTGCTGGGTGCGTTTGTGGCAATGGTCTCCTCGGACCTGGAAACCACTCCGATCGCCTCACCCACTGCTGCGGCGAGGGCCTGAGTCCAACCGTCAGAAAGATCGCCCTGCCCGATTCGCTCAACCGGCGTCTCGAAGGCCACTACTTCGATCATCCCCCCGTCGGTGACGGATACCCGCGCGATCTCAACGGGTGGGCGACCCAGCACCTGGCACCAAGCATCGGCGAGACCCTGGGCGATAGCCGTGGGATCGGGAGGGACGATCCTGAATGACCTCACAGTGCTCCCCACGACCTCAACGCGTGCGCCGCCCTTGATTGGCGTTATCCGCACGTCGACTCCTAGCCGGCGGTCCCCGGTTATCCGGGTCCTGCCTACCCGCAGAGTGGGGTACCCCTGTGAGCGGACGCCGTAGGCAACCAGCAAGGCTCGCACTCGTTCCATGACTTCGACCTCGTCAGCGTTGGGCTCGAGCCGAACATTTATCCCGCCGGACTCGGGGTCGTCCAGGTCAAGCGAAACAGACGCCACGCCCGGGATGTCCTGGATGCGCCCGACGAGCTTGGAGCTCATGACAGCTTTCTCATCATCCGGCGCCATCCGAGATAAGCCGCTAGATCCTCGGGCCTCACCTTCGATGCGTCTTCTCCGTACGCGGTGTGGAGTCGCCATGCGAGGTAATCCTGAGAAGGGGCGACGCTGCCACGCGATCGCATAGCCCAAGCGGCGCGGATGCCCTCCCAAAGCAGGACGGGCCTTCCTACCAGCGTCGGCAGGCCATCACTCAGCCCCAGCCGTTCTCCCATCGAGCAATACCCTTTCCCCAACGGTCACTCTAGCCACTCAAGGCCTTCCCGCCGGTAGAGTCCCCGCAAATAAATACTCGACCCGGGAGTCTTAATTGGCCGAGGTGACGCCACAGCAGATTGCGACCTTCAGCGAGCGCTTCGATCGCATCGCCAGCAACGTGGAGAAGGTCATCCAGGGCAAGCGGGATGTCATCGAGCTGGTGCTGCTCGCACTCGTCGCCGAAGGCCACGTGCTGGTCGAAGATGTCCCTGGAGTTGGCAAGACCCAGCTCGCCAAATCGGTGGCCCGGTCGATCGACAGCATCTTCAACCGGATCCAGTTCACTCCCGACCTTCTCCCCTCCGATGTGACCGGGGTATCGATTTGGGATCGCAATGCGAGTGAGTTCGAATTCAAGCCCGGGCCCATTTTTGCCAATTTGGTCGTGGGCGACGAGATCAACCGGGCAAGCCCAAAGACCCAGTCTGCCCTCCTCGAGGCCATGGAAGAGAGACAGGTGACGTCGGACGGCACCACCAGGGAACTGCCACTCCCCTTCATGGTCATGGCGACCCAAAACCCCCTCGAGCACGAAGGGACCTACCCCCTCCCCGAGGCCCAATTGGACCGGTTCATGATGAGAGTGGTGATCGGATATCCAAGCCGGGTGAAGGAGTTGGAGATCCTCGACACTCACGCGGTTCGATCCACTTTCTTTGACCTCGAGCCTGTCGTCTCGGTCGAAGAAGTAGCCGAGATGATCACGATCGCACAGGGAGTTGCGGTCTCACCCGCAGTCAAGACCTACATCATCGACCTGGTCGAAGGGACCAGGAACCACTCCGATGTCTTGCTCGGAGCCTCGCCCCGAGCTGCGCTCTTCCTGCAACGTCTGGGTAGAGCGATGGCCGCATCGCAGGATCGTGAGTACGTGACCCCCGACGACGTGAAGGCCCTGGCTCATCCCGTGCTCGAGCATCGGATGTCGCTTCGCCCTGAGGCACAGATGCGCGGCGAGACGCTGACGGAAATGATCGATGAGATCATGACCAGGCTCAGGGTGCCGGGAACGACTTCCCGAATCGCCACCTGATGCCAACACTTCGAGGTTGGGCTTTCTCGGGGGCGGGTCTGGCTCTGATCGTCCTCTGGTACGCCTTGGGCGACGTCGAGCTCCTCCTCGTCGCGTTGTTCCTCGTCATCGCCCAGATCATTGCAATAGCCCTGGTGCGAGTGCGGCGCTCCCACCTCGAAGTCAATCGGCGGATCGGCTCCGCCACGGTCCATGATGGGGACACCACCAGTGTCACTCTGCTCGTCGAGAATCAGTCGAATCGGGCGATCGGGAACATCTCGATCGAGGACGATGTGAATCAGCTCGGAGTCGCCAGCTTCGAGGTCGCCCGGCTCAAGAAGGGCGAGTCGACCACGGCGACCTATCGGGTCACTTGTCGGCCCCGAGGGGTATACAAGGTGGGCCCGACCATGGTCAGCACTTCCGACCCTCTCGGGCTCGCCGAGACCCGAGGGCCGTTGGGCCCCATCGATCGAATCGTGGTCTATCCCGCCCTCGAAGATCTAAGCGGCTTTCCCATCGTGAGGGGCCAGGATCCGGCCATGCAGGCTTCGCGGCCAGAGCACAGCAGGCGGGGCGGCGAGGACTTCTACACCCTTCGTGAATATCAGCGCGGGGACGACTTGAGACGGGTTCACTGGCCGACATCGGCGAAAACCGATGAGTTGATGATCCGCCAACTGGAGACTCCCTGGCAATCGCGAGCACTGGTTCTGCTCGACGTCAGGGATGGCAGCTACGAGTCGCGAGAAGCCTTCGAGAAGGCGGTCTCCGGAGCTGCCACCATCGTCACCCATCTGGTGGGATCGGGGTTCGATGCCGATCTTTGGGCAGGCGATGCAGATCCCATCGACGCCTCGAGGTACGGCTCGACCATGGAGCGCCTCGCCCTCGTCCAACCCGACCCCGCGATCGACATCCAGGCCGTCGCCACCAGAATTCGCCAGAAGGGTGGTGGAGGGGCGTTGGTGATCATCACCGGGACTGCCGACCGATCTTTGTTGTCGGTCCAACAACTGCTCTCCCGGGACTATCCGACCACCGTCTTGATGACGGTCTCGTCGTCAATCTCACAAACCCTTGTCGGGTTCCACAAGTTTGGGGTGGCCACGGTGTCGATTGAGCCCGACGAGCCCTGGGCTCCGGCCTGGGTGACCACCATGAGGACGGCATGGACAACAGCCTCGGCCGGCTAGCCGGTTTCGCAGCCTTCGTGCTGATGGTGGCCCGCATAGGCCGCCTCCTTGAATCGGGCGATCAGGCACAGCAGTGGCAGTTGATCATGATCGCCTCGGCGTTCATGGGTGGAGTGGTGTGGTGGCTGCTCGGTCAGACAATCAAGAACCGCAAGGTCGCGATCGCGGTCTTCATCATCCTCGGCATCGCCCTGTTCCTCAGGATCTCGGTGCCCCAGACATTGATCGCCGGGTTCATACCCAGCGTCTCGACCCCAGGCGAGGTGATCCACGAGTTCTCCCAGGCGCTGAACTTGATCAGGTTCGCCGTGGCTCCGGTGTTCCCGACCTCGGGGCTCGTCGGCATCCTCTCAGTCCTGATGTGGGCGGTTGGAGCCCTCTACGTCTGGGGAGCGTCAACCGGGCCGACCGCGGCCATGGTCGTTCCCTCACTTGCCCTCTACCTGCAGTTTGCGGTCATGGACCGGGTGCGTGCCGGCCGGGGTTTCATGGCCGCCTCGATCGCTGTGATCGCCATCGCCATCGCCGCGGTGGCACTCGAGCGCCGCACCGACGCCGGGCGCGTCCGGGACCTGGACGGCCGACCGCTCCCGAGACGTTCTCGAGGATGGGCAGTGAGCGTCGCTCTTCTGGTCGCCGCCGCTTCCCTGTTTGCCACGCAAGGGGCGGTTGGTTTGGTCCCGCCCAACGGGAACCTGCCCTGGCGCCTGGGCAGCGGCTATGGCCCCGGCTTCGGTGGTGTCGCCTTCGACCGCCTCGCCGATCTCCAGCAGAGGATCGTGAGACGCTCCAATGCGGTCCTGTTCCAGGCCACTGTGAATCCCGATGGCCCGCCGGCCAAGCAGATCTACTGGAGAATGGAGAGCCTTGGCGACTTCGACGGGACCACCTGGCGCCCCTTGTCCGAAGTCGGCGACTTCTACACCACCGAATCCACCATCGGTGACTCGGCGCACGCCTACCGGGGCACAACGGAGGTCATAAGTGAGCGAATCCGCATCGCCCTCCTCCGCTCCATCGTCCTTCCCGTCGCAGGAACTGCTCGGTTCCTCCAGTCAGACTCCGTCAATGAAGCAGGCTTCCAAACCACGCCAGACGCGGCGCTCATCTATCAGGCGCAAATGGGCGAGGGTGACGAGTACCAGGTAGAGGCGGTCTTCAACGACTACGCCAGCGACCTCGGGGCGTTGGCGACACTTCCCAACGGCTCGCTCAGCCCCCTCTTTGCCAATGCTGCAGCCGATGGTGCGTTCGCCGCCGAGCCTTCAGCCCCGACCGGCTCGATGGACCGACCGGCGGACATCGAGCGATTCCTCGAGCTACCCGAGGACCTCCCCGTGGGCCTGGTCGCCCTGGCGCGGACCCAGACCCGGGGGGCTTCCACCGACTTCGAGCGGGCCTGGTTGCTCGAGAACTGGTTCCGGACGCCAAGGAACTTTGTCTATTCCACCAATGTCTCCACCGGTCACAGTTCGCTCGATTTGGAGGAATGGCTCACCGTTCCGACCAGCCTCAACTATCGAACCGGGTATTGCGAGCAGTTCGCAGCCGCGATGGCCGTGTTGGGACGGGCGGTAAACATTCCGAGCCGAGTCGTATGGGGCTTCACGCCGGGCAAGGTCCAGACCCAGGACGATGGCAGCGAGGTGATAGTCGTTCGTGACAACAACGCTCACGCCTGGGTCGAGATGTGGATGGATGGCTTCGGCTGGGTGAAGTTCGACCCAACCCCGAGGGGGGACAACACTCAACCCGACACCGTCACCACTTCGTTCGATCCGGCCGCCTATCTCCCACCACCGGATCCCAACGCCCCGGACATTGCCCGGCCCGGATTCCTCGATGAGAGCCAGATCCCGAACCGGGCGGACCAGAACGGGAACCCACTCGGCAGAGGTGGATCCTTCCTGGACATCGCGTCGTGGTGGTGGTGGATCCTGCCGGTCATCGCTCTCCTGCTCCTGGCGATCCCCCTGTTCAAGGAAATCCGCAGGCGGAGGCGGATCCATCGGATCAGGGAGGGAGACATCACCGCCGTTTGGGAGGAAATGGTTGATCGGCTCGCCGACCTGGGCCAGCCGATACCGGACCATCAAACGCCGCTCGAGTTCGCCAATGCCAGAGACCGGGTCCTGGTGCCGATCGCCAGGACCTACTCGGCTGCGGTCTACGGCGGTCGTAACGGGAGGGCCACAGAGTCGGACCTCAACCACTTCGAGCAATGGCTGAAGCTTCGCTATGAGGGCCCAGAGCGGGCGAGGGCGGTGTTCAGTTTCCGATCGTTGGTAGACCGCGAGCCCTGATCTAGCTGTTGGCCGCTCGCTGCTCGTCGGCGACGTCGTCCTCGACCCGGCGCAACATGTCGAGAAAGCGGTTGCGATCCAACTCGAACCGGGTGACGTCCTCTTCGACCTCTCTGGCTATCTCGTCAATGGCGACGAAGAAGGCCAGCTGGCCCTGGCGTAGCGCGTCCATCAGCTCACCTTCGTCGGAGCCGACGTGGAAGATGGTCTGGCCGTCCGTGACCAGTTTGATGTCGGCAAGGTGATCCTCCATCTCCCCCTCGCGACGCAGATAGTCCCACGCCCGTCTCACACGTTGCAGTGACATCCCGTTGTCGAGGAGGCTTCGCACCACGCGGAGCGCCACGAGATCGCGAAATGAATAGAGGCGCCTGACTCCCGGCCGACCGCCGGTTCGTTGGACGGAGGGGCTGACCAATCCGACCCGATCCCAATAACGAAGCTGATGATGCGTGCAATTAGTCAGCCGGCATGCCTGCTCGGCTGTGAATGACTGCTCCACTCGTCCCTTCCTACAACAACTCATCCACGACCCTGATGATGGGGTCGCGTTCTCCTCCTTGGAGGCGTTCCCACCCTCCTTGGGAAGCCGCCGGGGCCGGAACATTAGCCGTTAGAAAACGGGCGCGGCGTGAGGAGGCGGGATGGACTGGAGCAGTTCAGTCGTCGTCGGGCTCGGGCTCGGGCACCTGCCAGCCACGAGCGCGAATACCTGTCACGAGTGCGGTCGCCGATACGACCAGGAGAACGAATCCGAGAATGGCAACCACCGTGCGCGTGGTGAAGAATCCGATGACGATGGCGAGGCCGGCGATGACTCCGAGCACGGCGAGGCGGGCCCCTATGCGCGACGGCCGGCTTATGTCGCGGACCGCTCGGGCCAGCTCAGGGTCTTCTTCGTAGAACTGGCGCTCTATTTCCGCCAGGATCTTTTGTTCGTGATCGTCGAGGGGCATCGCTACCTCGTTCCTCAAGCTAGATCCACGCCCACATGAAACAATACACGTCACCCGAAGACAGTTTCACGGGTCGATTCCCCTTTTCAACGTGCGCGGCTCCAAAAGGCGCGCCGGCTCGACCGCTCGATCGCCGAATCGCTCCCGTACTCCTGACACTGCCTCGGCCAAACGATCCCAATCTTCGGAGGCTTCGAGAGACAGTTGCCTCGGTTGGCTCCCGTCCACAAGGGTCGACCCACCAAGGCCGAGCAGTCTCACAGGCCGGTCGAGATCGACCTGGTCGAGCAGTCCGAGGCCTATCCGATGGAGATCGCGCGGATTGTCGTTCGCCACTTCGCTCGTGAGGCTTCGGGTGACCGTGGTGAAGTCTTGGTAGCGCACCTTGAGGGTGACCGTCTTCGCCGCCAGCCCGCTGCGCCGAAGCCGGCCCGAAAGGCTCTGGGCATGGGCCAGAAGCGCCGCCTGAACCACGTCTTTGCCTTCGAGGTCGGTTTCGTAGGTCTCCTCCACGGAAATCGACTTGGCCTCGATGTCGGGCTCGACCAGGCGGTCGTCGACCCCCCGGGCCAATGCCAATAGATGACGCCCATTGGCAGGGCCCAGGGCTGAGACCACAGTGGCCTCCGGGAGCTCGGCAAGGTCGCCGACGGTCACCACTCCCAATCGCTGCAAGCCGGCGAGCGTCGCCGGGCCGACGCCCCAAAGTGCGCTCACCGGGAGCGCGTGGAGGAACTCGATCTGGTGGCCCTTCGGGATGTGGAGGAGACCGTCGGGTTTGGCGCCTTCGGATGCGAGCTTCGCTATGAACTTGGTTGCGGCAACTCCCACCGATGCGGGCAGTCCCAACTCGGACTTGATCCTGGACCTGATCTCCTGGCCGACGTGGACCGAAGACTCGAAGTGAAACCGCAGCCCGAGGACATCGAGGAATGCCTCATCGAGACTCAGCCCTTCGACGTACGGGGTGAAGGATCTGAAGATCTCGAAAACCTGTGAGGACACCGCGCCATAACGTTGGTGATCGGGTGTCACCACGATCAGGTCAGGGCACATGCGGAGGGCGATGGCCGTGGGTTGGGCGGAGTGCACACCGGTCTTCCTCGCCTCGTAGGAAGCACTGGCGATGACACCCCTGGTGCCGCCGCCTCCGACCGCCACCGGCTTGGATCGCAACGATGGGTCGCCCCGCCGCTCCACCTCGACAAAGAAGGCGTCCATGTCGACGTGGAGGATCGGTTCGGTCCACACGTTGGCCAAGTTACCTCTGACAACCGACAGGAACCGCCAAACTGAGGCCAATGGCCGCCCTGATCCATCTCGTACGACACGCCGAGGTCGACAACCCCGAGCACCTCGTCTATTCCGACCTACCGGGGTTCGGCCTCTCCGAGCGAGGTCTGGAGCAGGCCCGGCGAGTCGGTCGCTATCTCGGCGCGCGCCCGGTGGTCGCCATCTGGTCCTCTCCCCTGGAGCGTTCGTTGAGAACGGCCGAGGAGATCGCCGGCCGCACTGGAGTCCCGGTAAAGGTCGACCCAGGTCTCACCGAGTGGCGGGTGACGAACCGATGGCGGGGGCACAGTTGGGGCGAGCTGCCCGATGCGTTCCCCGGTGAGTTGGAGGCCTACCTCGAGCATCCCGAGACGCTGACCTTCGCCGAAGAGTCCCTCAACGACCTGGCTGACCGCATGGCGACGACCGCCCGTCGCCTCGACACCGACCACCCGCATGGGGACGTGGTGATCGTTTCGCACCAAGACCCGATCCAGGCCGGCCGGCTGCGCCTCATCGGCTCGTCCCTGACCGGGCTCCACGACGAGAAGCCTGGCCACGGAGCGGTGGTCACCCTGCGCCCGGGCGAGGTCTGGCGAGAGGAAACGATGTGGGAGCCCGGTGACTCGACAAGGATCGCCGATCATCAGGGGCTGAGGGTTGTCAGCCAACATGAGGAGTCGGTGGACCCGACTTCGGCCTGACCCCCTTCGCTGCGAGACTTCCTGGGTGAAGGTTTCGTGGGCCTGCGCCTCCCCTTTGGTCGTCGCCGTTCTATGGACGATCGCATTGGTGGTCGACCCGGGCCCTCTCGCACCATGGTCGGTTTTTCTCGTTGGCCTTGGGCTGATGACCACGGCAACCGTCGCGGTTGTCGGGATGGTCATCGTGGGTGGGCGGTGGGCACGCCGCACCGGGCTGGCCTCGATCCTGGCCGGGCTCTCCGTCGCGGTGGCCAGGCCGGTCGATCCGCTATGGGTTGCTGCGGTGGCGATTTCCGTTCTTGCCTGGATTGTCCTCTTCCTGCCATCGGTCAACGAGCGCATTCGCAAGCTCCCCTCCGCTACCGGCCCACCCCCGCGCGCAGTCCTCTTGCCGCTGATACTGGTGGGGACACCTTTCACGATCGGGATGGCCGCCTGGGATCGCCCCACGACGGCGACGGTCATCGTCGGGCTGACTGCGCCCATGGCGGCGCTGTGGTACTCGAGAGTCCTGCCCGGCGGCCTTTATGCAGTCAGGATCATCTGGCCACTCTTGGCCCTCGCTCTCGCGCCGCTGCAGCCTGCGCCGGCTGCCGTGGTCTCTGCGGGCACTGCGGTCCTGGTATTGGTCCTTGCTTGGAGCCGGCAGGTAGAGATCGCCTTTCACCCACCGAGGGAGAAGGGGCAAGTCTTCCCGATACCTCCTGAGTTGGCACCCAGGGAGATACTCGACGCCGCCCAGATCGACGAGAGAGGCCGGCCCCGTTGAGACGACGGCCGAATCCATGGATCGCCATCCCCGCACTCGTCACCGGTGTCCTGGCCGGCGCGCTGGGGTGGGTGGTGACCGATGTCAGCTGTGCGACGAGCTGTCCAGGATGGGCAACCCTGGTGTCGGTGGGATCGTTCCTGGTGGTGACCGTCGGGGTGGTGCTGATCCTGGCGTTGGTCTATCGAAGCCTGGCGGAGTGGAACGAGAAGAAGGAAGGCTGACCCAACGTCGCTCCGCTCCTGGGGGAGGAAACAATTTCTCCCCCCAGTGAACGAAGTGAGCGTTGGGGGGAGTACCGGCGGAGCCGGGGAGGGGGGCACGCCCGACGCGGAAGCCCTCAGACCGTGCTGAACACGAGGCTTACATTGTGTCCCCCGAACCCGAACGAGTTCGACATCGCGTGCTCCAGGGATGCAGGACGGGCCTCGTTGGGGATGTAGTCGAGGTCGCACTCGGGATCAGGCACCTCGTAGTTGATGGTCGGGGGAAGGATCTGGTCGCGCAACGCCCTGATGCACGCCACCGCCTCCACCGCACCGGCCCCGCCGAGGATGTGACCGGTCATCGATTTGGTCGACGAGACCGGCACGCTGTCGGCTGCCTCACCAAGGGCGATGCGGATCGCCGCGGTCTCGGTGGTGTCATTCGCTTCGGTCGACGTCCCGTGGGCGTTGATGTAGCCGATCTCAGATGGCTCCAAGGCAGCGTCGGCGAGTGCAGCCTTCATGGCGCGGGCGGCGCCGCTGCCCCCGGGTCGGGGAAGAGTGATGTGATAGGCGTCGGCCGACATCCCGTACCCGGTCAACTCGGCAAGGATCGTGGCACCTCTCGCTATGGCGTGCTCCTCGCCCTCGAGAATGAGGGCGGCGCCGCCCTCACCCATGACAAATCCGTCCCGGCCCGCGTCAAACGGCCGTGACGCCCGGGTCGGCTCATCGTTGCGATGCGACAATGCCCTGGCCTGGGCAAAAGTGGCTATGCCGAAGGTCGTGATCGCGGCTTCGGCGCCGCCTGCCACCACCACGTCGGCCGCCCCTCGCCGGATCCACTCGGCTCCGTCACCGATGGCATTGGCTGAAGCGGAGCAGGCCGTGACGACACATGACACCGGTCCCAGTAAGTGATGCTCGATCGAAGCCAGACCGGCCGCCATGTTGGGGATGATCCGGGGAACCCCGGTGGGGCTGACCCGATCCGGGCCCCGTTCGAGGAGAGTCTCGATTTCCTCGATGAACGATCCCATGCCTCCGAAGCCGGCACCAACCATCACACCAGCTCGCGCCGCTGCTTCATCGTCCTGATCGAAGGACAGACCGGCTTCTTGCAGTGCCTGGCGCACCGCCACCAAGAAGAATTGGGTGTAACGGTCGAGTCGACGCACTTCTCGCTTGTCGAAGTGCGCCTCAGGGTCCCAACCTTTGACCTCACCGGCAATCGTGGTCCGGTACCCGGTGGTGTCGAACTGGGTGATCTGCCCGATGCCCGAAGTCCCGGAGAGCATCGCCTTCCAGGTCGTGTCGACATCTTCACCGATTGGCGTGACCGCCCCGAGCCCGGTGACGACGACTCGTCGTCGTTCCGGCGGCATCAGGAATCAGCCTCCCAGCTTGCCGTACACCACGTCGATCGCCTGACCAACGGTCATGATCGACTCGGCTTCCTCATCTGGGATTTTGACCCCGAACTCGTCTTCCAGGGCCATCAGCAACTCGACCACGCCCAGACTGTCGACATCCAGGTCTTCCTCGAAATGCGCCTCCTCGGAGATCTTCGCCTCATCCAGCCCGAGCTCGGAGACGAGGACACCACTCAGGCGCTCGGCTACTTCGCTTCTTTCCATTCCCTTGCTTCCTTTCGTTGTGCTTTGAGTTTCGGAGAAGTTACAGAACCAGGCCGCCGTCAACTGGCAGAACCTGGCCCGTCATATACGCCGCCCCATCGGAGACCAGGAAGTCGACAACGGCGGCCACCTCGTCGGGCGCCCCGAACCGCCGGAGAGCGATGGAATCGGTCAGACCCTGCTTTACCCCATCGCCCAGATCCTTTGTCAGATCGGTCGTGATGAAACCGGGCGCCACCACGTTCACCGTTACCCCCCGAGAGCCGATCTCCTTGGCGATCGACTTCGAGAAGCCAATCATCCCCGCCTTGGAGGCCGAGTAATTGGCCTGTCCGGCGTTACCTGTGATCCCGGCGACCGAAGCAATCGAGACGATCCGTCCCCATTTCATCTTCAGCATGCCCCGCAGTGCGGCCCTCGTGCAGAGGTATGTAGATCGCAGGTTGGTACCGATCACGTCGTCGAAGTCCTTCGGGCTCATTCGAAGCAAGAGGTTGTCTCTGGTGATACCGGCGTTGTTGACCAGGATCGACACCGGCCCCAGAGCGGCTCCGACCTTGGCGAACATCTCCTCGACCTGGTCCTCCTGGGAGACATCGGCTGCATATGAGATTGCGCGACCGCCGGAGGACTCGATCGCGCCGACAGTGTCCTCTGCGGCCCCGGCGTTGCTGGCGTAATTCACCACCACCTGATGTCCGGAGCCGGCGAGTCGAAGTGCGATCGCCCGGCCGATTCCCCGGGATCCCCCGGTCACAAGAGCGACCCTCCCGGTCTCAGGTGTTGTGGTCACGTCAGCTTCTCCGGCAACCCGAAGAAGTCGAAGTTGGGTTGGAGCAACTCCATCGTCGTGCGATCCGGTGGTGGCAGTTCGGCGTCGCTCTCCCCGAGCGGCTCCACCCGGGAGCCCCATTTGTAGACGGCCGAGCCCCAGGTGAGCCCTCCACCAAAGGCGGTGAAGGCGATGATCGACCCGGGCTGGATCCGGCCTTCCTCCAAGGCCTCGGTGAGAGCCACAGGGATGGTCGCGGCAGAGGTGTTGCCGTAGGAGTGAATATTGACGTAGACCTTGCCCTCGTCGAATCCGAGTCGCCGAGCCGTGGCGTCGATGATTCTCACATTTGCTTGGTGTGGGATGAGGAGGTCGATGTCACTCATGGAGAGCCCGGCGTCCTCGATGGCCCGCGCCGTGGAGTCACCCATTGTGGTCACCGCCCGCCGGAAGACCTCCTGGCCCTCCATGGTGATAGATGAAACCGCAGGATCTGCCGGCCCCCGATCACCCTCGGTGCCATCCCTGGTGGTTTGGAGAATGTGGCCCACCGAGCCGTCCATGCCCAACTCCGACGAGAGCAGCCCGATCGGCTCATCGGTCGGCTCCAGCAGGACCGCACCAGCACCGTCACCGAACAGCACGCAAGTGGCGCGATCGGTGAAGTCCAACAGGTAGTGGAGCTTTTCGGTCCCGATGACCAGCACTGACTTGTAGGTCCCGCCGCGAATCATGTTCACCCCTACGACCAGGCCGTAGACAAAGCCGGAGCAGGCCGCATTGAGGTCCATCGCCGCCGCGTTCCACGCCTCCATCCGCTTCTGCACAATGGATGCGGTTGAAGGGAGGATCGAGTCGCCGGTGCAGGTGGCAACGAGAATCAGGTCTACCTCGTCCGCGGTCTTCCCGGCGGCGGCAAGGGCCCGCAAACCGGCGATGGCCCCCAATTCAGAGGCCTCGACGTGGCTTATCCGGCGCTCCTTGATGCCGGTGCGGGTGGTGATCCATTCGTCAGAAGTGTCGACCAGCTGCTCGAGGTCGTGATTGGACAACACGCTTGGTGGCATGCATTTGCCCCATCCGGTTATCTCGGCGTTGCGCATTGCCATTTCCTCAAGGTCCGAGCATGGTACCGATGGCTTCGGCCACTGCCCCGATGTCTTCGATTCCGGAAACAACCAGGACATTTGCACCAGGCACGGTCCGACGGGCAAGACCCGCGGTCACATCGCCGGGCCCGACATGGACGAAGGTATCGATGCCCGACCTTGCCATATCCGTCAGGCTTTCGGCGAAACGCACCGGCGACACCACCTGGCGAGCCAATGACTCGCGTATGTCATCGAACTCGTGTGGCCTTCCCGTTGCATTTGCCCACACCGGGAATTTCGGCTCGCCAAGATCGACCCCGGCCAGGGCCACAGCGAGAGTGTCCGCGGCCGGCGCCATGAACGTCGAGTGGAATGCGCCGGAGACCTTGAGCGGAATGACGCGTCGGACACCGAGATCCCGGGCGTTCTCGGCAAGCCATTCGATGTCGGCCAATCCACCTGCCACCACGACCTGGCCCGGGGCATTGATGTTCGCCACCTCGAGCCGCCCACCGGCTTCCCGTCGCCTGGCGCAGATCGCTTCTGCCTCGTCCACTTCGGATCCCAGGAGTGCTGCCATCCCCGACGGCTCGAGATCGGCGGCGTGTGCCATGGCCTTCCCGCGGCGAGATACGAGCATGAGCGCGGAGTCGTAGTCGAAGACACCGGCTGCAGCCAACGCGGTGTACTCCCCCAGCGAGTGACCTGCGGTGCCAGCAACTGTGAGCCCGGCCTCGCCGGCCACCATGTCCCACAGGGCAAAGGAAAGAGCGAACAGGGCCGGCTGCGCATGTTCGGTGCGGGTCAGGTCCTCCTCGGGGCCGTCGAGACAGATTCTCTCGAGGGAGAACCCGAGTATCTGGTCGGCTCGATCACCGAGTAGGTCGGGTCTGGCCTCGAATAGATCCCTCCCCATCCCGACGTGCTGGCTCCCCTGACCGGGAAAGAGGATTCCGACACTCACTCGCTATCCGACTCCTGGGCTCGATGCTCGGTTACCGGAGGGCGCCGAGGAGGCGATCCACGTCACGAGTGTCCACGTCGCGGTGGGCGACGATCCGCCACGCCCCGGCAATCGGCGCATTGGCTTTGATCCCGGCCGAATCGAGGGTGGCTCTGACCTTGGCCCAATCCATACCGAGGGCTGTGAAATCGACCCACACCATGTTGGTCTCGACCAGATCGACGTCCACCGAGCCGGGAAACCGATCGGCAAGGCCCTCCGCAATCCCACGCGCCAACTCATGATCCTCAATGAGCCGGTCCCGGCCCGCTAGAGCGACCCGGGCCGCGGCCGCCAGCACTCCGGCCTGGCGCATTCCCCCGCCGAGTCGCTTTCGAAGATATCGCACCTCATCGATCAGATCACTCCGACCGCAGACGATCGAGCCAACCGGAGCCCCGAGTCCCTTGGAGAAACAGAATTGAATGGTGTCGGCCACCGCCGCATAGCGATCGGCATCCACACCGGACGCCGCAACTGCATTGAAGATTCGGGCACCATCGATGTGGATCTTCAAAGAGTGCGCCCTTGCCACCTGCGACGTCTTCTCCATGAGATCGACCGGGATCACCCGGCCCCCGGAGAGGTTGTGGGTGTTCTCCCAGACCATCAGCCCGATGCGGGGAAAGAAGCCACTCAGTTCCATGGCCCGCTCGACATCTTCGGGCTCGATCCGCCCGCCGTCGCCGGAGACGGTGCGGAACCCGACGCCGGAAAGTGCCTGCGGCGCTCCGCCCTCGATGCTGCGGCAATGGCTGGCCTCGTGGGCCAGGATCTCCTCGCCGGGATGGGTCTGGGCCATGATCGCCAGTTGGTTTCCCATCGTCCCGGTCGGGACGAATATCGCCGACTCCTTGCCGGTCACTCCGGCCGACTCTTCCTCGAGAAGGTTCACCGTTGGATCGTCGTGATAGACGTCGTCCCCGAGCGGCGCCGAGACCATTGCGGCCAGCATCTCGGGGGTGGGGCGAGTGACGGTGTCAGATCGAAAGTCGGCGATGCCGTCGGCGAATGCCATGCCCGAAGGTTAGGACGGGGTCAGTCCGTCAGCCGTGGAGACGGTCGATGACAACCCGCAACCGCTTGGGAATGACATTGCCGGCGAGCCCCAGGACGTCGCGGAGCAGCCTCAGCAAGTCACCGGGGCCATCCCACAGCTCTTCGACCACTTCCTTGCCGGCGCGGTCGATGACACGATCGAGCACATAGGTCAGGATCAGGAGATCGTCGAGCCATCCGATCACCGGGATGAACTCCGGAATCAGGTCGATCGGGCTCGCCACATAGGCGGCGGCCATGCCGAGGGCGATCTTGGATCGACGCGGGACCCGGGGGTCGATGAGGAGGCGGGCGACCAGCTTCGCAAAGTTGGGCACCAACAGCACCGCGTCTTTGGCAAGTTGTCGCACCTCCACACCGCTTCCATACGGGGGGGGAAGCACCTCATCCGGGCGGATGCTGTTTGGCTCTTGGGTCATTCGATTTCGATCCTGGTCCTGGTCGCTTCGGCCTCTTTGTCATCGTTCTCGCCGATGCTGCCAACTTCTTCGATAACGGCTTCCACCGCCTTTAACCCTTCCACCACCGCCTGCAACAAGTGATAGACGACGCGTCGCCCGGCCCTGGCCAGCGCCTGCATCGCCTCTGACTGGTCTTTCATGATCTGGCGTCCGGATCAGAGAAGGCCACGGTCAACGTCCCCTCGTCGAGGCGGGCCCGAGTGACCTCCCGCCGATGGAGGGCGTCGGGAAGGATGAACGACCGACGGTACGGCCCAACCTGAATGTACAGCTCGTGACCGGTGCGGTAGACGTCGAGGTCCGACTTCTCGAAGAAGGGGAGGTCGACCTCCATCGACACCGAGCCGTCCACATCGACGATTCGGAATGGGGCGGTTGCGCTGAAGTCCGCTATCGGGTCTTGATCCCCGTACAACTCGGCCGCCATGAATCGCAGTCGATCGACACCAACCATCTCGTCGTCGAAGAGCCGCAGCCAGAGCCGGGGGATCTCGGGGAATGCGTCGTCGATCGTGTTGAGATGTCCTTTCTGGATGGCACGCCAACGCTCGAAGTACGGGTCGGCGACAAGGTCAGGAAGGACCCGATTCACCACCACGCCATCGACACCATATCCGAACAGGCCCAGATAGCTGTATGTCCTTCGGGCCTCGTCGATCACCATCTTCTCAGGATTCACCACCAAACGCGCCGAAGTCACCTCGGGCGACGACATCAGTTCCTTCACGTCCTCGATCGACTTGAAGACCGAATGGGCGGCAACGAACACCTCGTCGGCCGGAAGGGGAAGATCTGTGAGACGGCTCAGGATCGGGCGCGCCGCCCGCATCAACTTTCTCTCGGTCGGCATCACCTTCTCGAAGTACCAACTGAGGACCTCGGGAAGGGACAAAAGCCGGAGCGTCTCCGCTGTCGGAGCGCAGTCCACGATGATCACGTCGTACACGCCCGATCGGGCGTGTCGATTTACATCGAGGAGGGCAAATAACTCATCCATGCCCGGGAATACGAGGAACTCCTCCGCTTCGATGCCCCCCACACCGCCCCAGTCGAGAACATCCATTAGCTGGCGGCGAATCGAGCCCCAGTACTTGTCCAGCTGGCGTTGGGTGTCGATCTGTTGCCCGTCGAGACCGGAAACCACCTTTGACGGATCGCTGCCCAGCGGCACCTCGAGGGCGTCGGCCAGCGAATGCGCGGGGTCGGTCGACGTGACGAGGGTTCGATACCCGGCGTCGGCAGCGGCGAGGGCAGTCGAGGCGGCGACTGTGGTCTTGCCCACTCCCCCTTTGCCGGTAACCAGGACGATTCGCATGCGCTCAGCCCGTTCCAGTAACTCGCTTGCGGAGCCCTCGTAGCGCCGTTGTCACGATCTGCTTCTCGGCCTGCCGCATCAAGAAACCGGGCATTGTGAACTTCAGCCCCACCTTCAGCCCGTATTGGACTTCGGTGACACCGTCGTTAGAAGTGAATGTGTAGGAACCCTCCAGCATCTGCAGGTCGTCACTCTCCTCGGCGACCCAACTCAAACGATTGGGCCGGTCGTGCTCGTAGCGCAGGACGTATTCGATCTCCTTGACGAAGACTTCGATGACGAAGCGAGCCCGGTCGACGCGTCCGTCCGGCCCGCTCTCGAGGACTTCCACCTCTTTGACCCCGGTCGCCCACTCTGGGTAGGAAGCGATATCGGCGGCGGCGTCGTAGAGCACCTCAGGTGCGGCGTCTATCTCCAACGTCTGAAAGGTTCCCTCGGCCATCTCTCCGCGATCTTTTTCCAGGGAGCGAGACTAGCTACATGCCGGGTTAGTCGCCCCGGGAGGGCTCGAGGCGGAAAGGCCGCCCGGTGGCCCTGAAGTACCCGACGTTGCGACAAACGGTCGAGCCCAGCCGCCAGGTCGTGGCCTGGGGCTGATGCACATCACCGAACAGATGCAGACGGGGCTTTTCCCGGAGCAGGTAGTCGAGGATTGGCGTCGACCCGCGCTCGGCGCGTCCCGTGATGACATCGGTGCGAAGTGGGTGAACTGCGGCCGGAACGTGGGTGCAGAGCACCTCGACCGGGCCTATCTGCTCGAGGAGAGCGGTCATTTCCTCGTCGGAGATCTCCCCTTCGGCCTGTAGTGGTGTCGGCGCCCCGCCACCGACGAATCCAAATCTGATGCCTTCGAGATCCAAGACCTGGCCATGGACATATCCGAACCCATCGGGAAGGCTGGCCTGAAGACTTCGAGGGCGATCCACATTCCCATGGATCACATAACCACTGCCCCCTTGGAGGGCATCGGAAACCCCCTCGTACTGAGCGTCGATGGCGACACCGATCCTCTCCCGGACCTCATCGAATCTGCCTTCGGCGTTGTCGGCCCAAAGATCCCTCATCCCCTGGTAGTTCCCGGCGGCGCGGGCGGCGGCAGTCGCTAGGGCGAAATCGAGTCCCAGGACATCGGCAACAGCCCCCTCCCCCGTTCGATAGTCGGTCAGATTCACGAGATCGCCGAGGATCAGGAGCGGCTCCCCGATGTCGACCACCCTGCGCAAGGCATCGAGGGCGTGATGGACGTCAGAGATCACGAGGATCAACTGTCGGCCATCCCGGCGCCGTAGTACCCCCAGAGCGCCCCGCCGGTGCCGCCAGCGACCGCGAGAAGAAGCGCAACGAGCCGCTCGAGGTCGAGAGGTGCGTATTCGGCGGAGAGCCCGGCCATGCCCAACCCAACCAGCCCACCGATCACGGCTCTTCCGGTCTTGCCCAGCCTCTTTCCCGGATCGGCCTCATCACGACCCAGATTCTCCGCAAATGCGCCTCCGAGAATCACCGCGAGGAGGCCGACGACCCCCAGCACCAGTGCCAATGCGTACACCTTGACCATGCCCGGCTGAGGGTAACGGTCGCTTCACCATTCCTCTGACGCCGACTTGAGGCCTCAGCCGGTCTTGCGCTCGACGGGGACCAGGCGGAGTCGCGGGACCAGACCCTCACCAGCCAGATTCCGCAGAGCCTCGCTCTCCGACTCGTCCAACTCGAGCGGGCCTCCATCGAGGAGAAAGGTCACGACGCAATCGTCGCAAGCACTGGTGTCCCGCATCGCACATTGCTGGCAATCGATGATCATTCTCGACCTCCTGACACGGAAGGTACGAGGCGGGTGTGACAGATTTTCCTTCTAAGCGACGAACCCGTTATCGGTCAGCCACTCTCGAGCCAGCACCGCCGGGTCCTCCTGATCGAGGTCGGCGCGCTTGTTGAGCTCGATCAGGTCGTCGGTGGTCAGCGCCTCCGAGTAGGAATCGAGGAGGGCCACCAGCTCGTCGCCGTGGGCCTCCACGACCTCGGTCCGGATCGCCGGCACCAGGTTCTCTGCCGGGTTCAACCCCTTGTCGTCCACCAACGAGACCCAGCCATTGGCAGCGATGATCCCCTGTGTGCTGAACAGCAATGCAACGTCGATCTCTCCGCCTTCCAGAGCGGCGATTGTTATCGGCCCTGCGACATCGAGTGCTTTGAACTCGCTGAACTCCAGCCCGTATAGGTCTTCGAGGCCTTGCAGGCAGAGCGGCCGGTCCGGGCACTCGGGCGGACCACCGAAGATCATCTCCCCGGCTACAGGTTGCAGGTCCGAGACATTCTCCAACCCGAATTCGGATGCGGTCTCTGCAGTCACCACGTAGGCGTTCTTGTCTTGAGCCGGGCTGAAAGCGAGAAGAGTCACCCCGAGGTCGAGGTATGCCTCCCGTGCCGCCTCCCATGTGGTCTGAGGGTCGGCAGACTGCTCCACTCCCAGAAAGCCGGCCACGGTCCCCGTGTACTCGGGAACGAGATCGATCTCTCCCGACTCCAGGGCCGGCTTCACCACCTCCCGGGCTCCCAGGTTCATCCGCCGCTCAATCGTGTAACCATTGGCCTCCAGGCCCTGGGCATAGATCTCGGCGACGATTACCGACTCGTTGAAGTTGAACGACGCAACCTTGATCGGTTCGCCCTCGGTAGCGCCGTCACCCGACCCGCAAGCCGTGGCCAGTAGGGCCAGGCCGAGGATCGCCCCAACGGCGCGGAAGCGGAATGCTTTCCGCATGGGTATCTCCTTCTATTGGACTTTGAGGAGCCCCTCACCGGGGCTCCGAACTGCAACCGTAGGCACCGGTCTCCGATTCCCGTTATCTGCTTGCCCGCAAACCCCGTGGTGTCGTCGCCCGTTGCGTCGCCGTGAGCCCAAGCTCGGCGGCGATAGCGAGCATCCCGACCAGGATCGCCCCGACAATCAGCTCGCCGAGGTCCTGTTGGGCAAATCCGTCGACGATGAACCGGCCCAGGCCTCCCCAAGCGACGAGTGCCCCCAGAGTCGCGGTTGCGATCACCTGAACGAAAGCGATCCGCACCCCCTCCATGATCAGAGGCATGGACAGCGGGAGCTCGACGCCAGTCAGCACCTCCCGCTCAGTGAGACCCATCCCCCGCGCCGACTCCAGTGTCGTCTGCTCCACAGTCTGGATCCCGGCGATGGTGTTGGTGAACATAGGCGGGGCCGCCAGGGCGATCAGAGCTACGAGCACGGCCCACGGCTCGCCGATACCGGCGCCGATCTGGACGAACACCAGGAAAGCGATGGCGAGAACGCCGAAGGAGGGAACGGCACGACCGATGTTCACCACAGCAGTGGCTATGTCCGAGCCCTTTCGCACATGGCCGAGCCAAACCGCCAGCGGGAGCACCAGAATCACGGCAATGACGACAGCCGCCACCGAAACCGCGATGTGCTCAGCGAGTCGCACCCAGATCGAACCCGGCCCAGACCATGTCGACGGCTCGGAGAGGAATTCCCTCACCGATTCCCAGACTGTCACTTCGGGCTCCTCGCCCACGGGCTGAGGGCATGCTGGAGCCAGATGAAAGCGAGATCCAGGACCGTGGCTAACAACACCGACAGGGTCACCCCCACCAGGATCTGGGTCCAGAAGAAGGTGTTGAGGCCACGGAGGATGAAGTAGCCGTACCCTCCCAGGCCCAGCACCGCTGTCACCGTCACCAGGCCGACCGTGGTCACAGTGGCGATGCGAAGCCCGGCGATGATCACCGGGAGAGCGAGGGGGATCTCCATCCTCCAGAACCGGGTGCGTCGGGTATACCCCATGCCGTCTGCCGCTTCCAGGACCGGTCCGGGCACCCCATCGATCCCGGCAACCACGTTCCTGATAATGATGAGGAGTGTGTAGGAGGTAAGGGCGATGACGGCGTTGGTCGCATTCAACCCCACTATCGGCACCAGGAGCGCGAACAACGCCAATGACGGGATGGTGTAGAGCAGGCCGGTCACCCACGTGATCGGGGTGTAGGCGTGGCGCCAGCGAAGGACCACTGCGGTCAGCCCCAGAGAGATCACCAGCCCCAATGCCACGGACACCGCCGTCAGCGATAGATGCTGCCAGGTGCGGTCCACGATCTCCCCGATGTTCCTCCAGATCCATTGCCAGTCGATCAGAGGTGATGATTGGGCGATCACTCCGTGATCTCCTCCGCTATCCCCTCAAGATCCAGCATCCCGAGGTAGAGGCCGTGGTCGACCACCATCGCGACCCGGGCATGGCTGGTCACCACGGCATCGAGTGCAGACCGCAGCGACGCATCGCTGCTCAAGGTGACCAGAAATGGCTTCGGGACGAGGTCGCGGAGCGGCCCGGGCCCAACCGCCGAGCGGTCCACCCAACCCAGGAGACGCCCGTCCTCGAGAAGGCCAATCCAGTCCGCCGATTCCTCCTCCATCACCCTTCTTGCCTCCTCGGGGTTTGCTGAGACTTCGACCACCGGTCCCCACCTCATTCCCCTGGCCTCGCACACCGGGAGCAGTGCGAGTCGCTTCAGCCCTCGCTCCCCACCGAGGAAGTTCTCAACGAATCCATTGGATGGGTTGGCGAGGATCGCGGCAGGCTCGTCGAACTGCTCGAGCACACCACCCACATTGAGGATTGCCATCCGATCACCGAGAAGGACCGCTTCGTCCACGTCGTGAGTCACGAATACCACTGTCTTGCCGAGACGCTGCTGCAGAGCCTGAAACTCATGCTGAAGGCGCTTGCGCACAATCGGGTCCACCGCGCCAAATGGCTCGTCCATGAGAAGCACCGGCGGGTCCGCGGCCAGCGCTCTCGCCACCCCAACCCGCTGTTGCTGTCCTCCGGACAACTCTCCGGGGTACCGACTCAGCATGGAGGAGTCCAGTCCGACCAACTCGATCAACTCGGCGACCCGGGCATCGGAGCGAGCCTGATCCCACCCAAGAAGACCAGGAACAGTTGCGATGTTCTGGCCGATTGTTCGGTGCGGGAAGAGCCCAACCTGCTGAATCACGTATCCGATCGAACGTCGAAGCTCGTGTGGCGGCACTGACATCACATCACGGCCGTCGACCTCGATCCGGCCCGATGACGGCTCGACCAGACGGTTGATCATCTTGAGTGTCGTGGTCTTGCCACAACCCGATGGACCCACCAGAGCCACCAGTTCGCCGCGCCCCACCTCGAGGCTGAGGCCGGTAACCGCAGGTGCCGCAGCTCCCGGAAACACCTTGGCCACGTTCTCGAGCCGGATCATGGGTTCGGATGCGTTGTGGGATCCCACGGTCGGTGAGACCCTACGTGCGGTCGAGGTCGCTCACCCGACTTCTTGGATGAACCCCAGGACCTCTGAGATGTACTTCTGGGGGTCGATGTCATACGAGCCGACGTGGTCCGCTCCTTCAACCTGGATCAGCTGAACCAGATCAGGCTGGGTCTCCGCAAGCTCGATGCTTTCGCTGATCGGGACTGTCAGATCCGCAGTCCCGTGATGGATGAGGACTTGCTGCCGCAACGACTCGGCTGCCTTCTCGACATAGTCGACTGACTTCCAGTTGAACCCGATGCGGAGAGAAGTGAAGAACTGGGCTACCGCGCTCACCGACGAAGGAACGCTGAATGGCAATATCGGCAGGTCACGTTGCGAGGCGCCGTAATCGACCGTCTCGCTCAGATCGATGTTGGGCGAGTCGAGCAGCACACCGCTCACTGTGTCCAGGGATTGGTGGTACATGAACGAGAGGACATGCGCGCCACCTGTCGAGTATCCGTTCAGGATCACGCGCTCGGCCCCGTTGTCCATGGCGTAGCTGACCGCGCCCGCCACGTCCTCCCACTCGGTGACGCCGTACTGGTAGTAGCCGCTCGTATCTACGGGTTGTCCGTCATCGTTGCGATAGGTGATGGCTAGTTGCGGGTACCCGGCCTGCTGCAGCGGAGCGAACATCGGCTCGGCCTCGGCGGGTGTGGTCCCCTTGCCATGGACATGAATGACCCAGGTGGTGCCGCCCGCCGGCAGGTACCAGGCAGCCATCGACCCCAGAGGCGAGGCGTAGGCCACTTCCTCCAGTTGATAATCGCCTGAGGGAACCACCACCGGGTCAGCGTGGATCTCGAATCCGTCCTCGATCAACTGTCCCGAGAAATACCAACCCCCGACCACGTGGAAGACGAGAGCCAGGCCAACCAGGGTCCAAACGACTCCCCAAAAAGTGATCCTGAGTTTCACGCCCGGTGATTCTGCCCGGATTCAGGCTGCAGGCAATGACAAACCGCCCACGAGGTGCTCTTCGTGGTCGGTGACCGGTATCGGGTCTTTGCCGAAGGTGGGCTCCAGCTCCCGTGCTTCTGCAATGGTTTCGTCGACCTTCGCCGACACCGCTTCCTCCATGATCGAGCCAACAGCGGTGTCACCTGACTCTTCGAGCCGCTCCCGACGCACCAGCCCGATCAGGACACCTTGGTCGGCAACAGCCAACACCCTTTCGCTGTGAATCCTCAGCGTGTCGTCCGCCTGACGGAGTGGTCCGACAAAGACCGGATCACCCATCCAGCGAAAGACCCGCTCGGGCGCGCTCCGGACCATCACCGCCCCGGCCTGGGCCTTGCTTCGCAAACGGGCACCCGGTCCGAGCATCGAGCGCTGAAGCCACGATCCACCGGGAGCGCCCAGGACGAGGAGGGAACCTTCGTCCAGATCCTGGGCGAGGCTGCTGATGCCATCCACCCCAACCACTCGCCCTTTGAGCCGAGGGACGATGACCGCGATGCGATCGAGAGTGAGTTGGGCGGCGGCGGGGTCGTCTCCCGGCCCGGAGGCCGACACCATCTCTGCTTCGACTCCGAGGCTGGCTGCGACCAGGGCGGCGGTCTGTGCGGCGAGGATCGAATGTGGTCCTCCGGCAACGGTGGCGACCACCCCAGTCACGTTCTCGGGCACGAATGCGACCGGAACGGCGACGTTGACCAGATCGAATGACCCGGGCAGCTTCTTCGACACGAGCAGATCGGCGCGGTGGCTGATGCAGGCTTCAACGAGGTCGCCGGTGATGCGGTTCGCGTGCTCTCCGGCGAGGAGATCGGCCAACTCGGAGCATCCCTTGCCCCTGGTCCACACAACGGAGAACCTGCCTCCGCCTTGCCCACCGACCGTCATTCGTCTCCCTCCGTGATCCGCCCCGGGCGACGGACTCACAACGTTAAGCCCTTCGCCGGGCATTGTCCCGACCTGTTCCCGACATCATCGTCAGCGTGAGTGACAAGATGGAGCCATGGAGTTCAAAGAAGTGATCGCAGCGCGCCGAATGGTGCGCAATTACCTCCCAGAGCCGGTGGCCAGTGAGAGCCTGGACCGCATCGTCGACTCCGGGCTCCGGGCTCCCTCTGCCGGCTTCTCTCAGGGTCTTGGATTCGTGGTGGTCACCGGGCAGGAGATGCGTCAGGCCATTGCCGAGCTCGCTGACGAGGCCGAGTACGTGGCCAGCGGCTTCGATCCCTGGATCTCACGGGCTCCGGCCCACATCATCATCACGGTCAGCGAGGAGGTGTACCGGGCCCGATACCGCGAGGCTGACAAACTCGGGCCGAACGGCGAAGAAATCGACTGGCCGGTGCCGTTTTGGTGGGTCGATGCCGGCGCCGCGCTGATGGCGGTGCTCCTGGCGGCAGTAGATGAGGGCTTGGCGGCGGGCTTCCTGGGCGTGCACTCGCTCGCCGACCTCGCCTCTCTCCTTCGGTTGCCGCCGGACCATCTTCCGATCGGGGTCGTGACCGTCGGGGCCCCGGCACCCGATCGCAAGTCGTCGAGCCTCGAGCGCGGCTGGAAGCGTCGTGAGTCGGTGGTGCACGCGGAAATCTGGGGCCAATGACCGAGCTCGCAATCACCTCGGCGGCCAATCCGCGGATCAAGGCCTTCGTGGGGTTGCGTGATCGAAGTGCCCGGGACAGCCAGCGATTGTTCGCAGTGGAGGGGCCTCGCCTCCTGGACCGGGCCCTCGCCGCCGGGCATCACCCTGTAGAGGTGTTCTACGACCCGAATCGATTCGACCCCAGCCGGGTGAGCGGAGCCACCAACCTCTTCTCCTGCTCTCCAGAAGTTCTCTCCAGGGCCTCCTACCGCGCCTCGGACGAGGGCGTCGTCGCCGTCTTCCGGCAGTTCGATCTGGTATTGGAGCGGCTAGAGCCGGGGGTCGAGCCGGTGCTGCTCGTCGCCGAGGGCATCGAAAAGCCGGGGAATCTGGGTGCGATCCTCCGCACTGCCGACGCGGTCGGTGCCGACGCCGTGATCGTGGTCGACCCCGAGATCGATCCGTTCAACCCGAATGTGGTCCGGTCATCGACCGGGGCGATCTTCACCGTTCCCATCGCTGTGGCGGGCCTCGGCGAGCTGGTCGGCTGGTTGCGCGAGGCCGGGATCCGTCTGATCGGCGCCGATCCGACGGCAGACCAGAACCTCTGGGCGGCCGACATCCGGCCGCCCTGTGCCCTCTTGGTCGGTGCCGAGCATGGCGGGCTCACCGATACCGCCCGGGAGGCCGCCGATTCCCTGGTGTCCATACCGATGCAAGGGGCGGCCGATTCGTTGAACGCCTCGGTGACCATCGCCTTGCTCGCCTACGAGGCCCTTCGTCAGAGACAGGGCTGACCATCCACCCCGTTTCCCATTGGAGGTTGACTCTTGACATCGAACGTATGTTCGGTATAGCCTCGAATGGGCCGTGTCTGCCCTGCTCCAACCGAGTTTTGACGAGCTCTCCACCCCGCTCTTTGCGGTCAGCTTCTGCGTCCTCGATCTGGAGACCACCGGCGGCTCGGCAAGAGACTGCGCCATAACTGAGATCGGGGCGGTCAAGTACCGCGGGGGTGAACTCGTAGGGAGTTTCCAGACGTTGGTTGATCCCGGGCTCCCGATACCACCCTCGATCACGATCCTGACGGGGATCTCGGAGTCGATGATCTACGACGCCCCCAAGATCGAGACCGCGTTCCCGGCCTTCCTCGAGTTCATCGGTGATGCGGTGATCGTTGGGCACAACGTGCGCTTCGACATGTCGTTTCTTCAGGCAGCAGCTGGTGGGCTCGGGTATGAGCGCATCAGCAACGACACCGTTGACACCGCGGCGCTGGCTCGACGCCTCGTCCGCGACGAGGTGCGAAACATGAGGTTGCGAACTCTGGCCGCTCATTTCAGGAGCCCGGTGACCCCAATCCATCGGGCCCTCGACGACGCCCAGGCCACCGCCCATGTGCTCCACGCCCTCCTCGAGCGAGTGGGCAACCTCGGTGTCACCAATCTCGACGACCTGCTGCAACTGCCAAAAGCCCGGGGCTCCAGCTTCTACTCCAAGATCAGTCTCAGCGAAGGGCTCCCCCGGCGTCCCGGGGTGTACATCTTCCGTGACCGCCATGGCACTCCGATCTACGTTGGCAAGGCGACCAACCTCCGTGCCCGGGTCCGTCAGTACTTCTATGGCGACGAGCGAAGATCGATCGGGAACCTGATGCGTGAGCTGGTGTCGATCGATCATGTGGTCTGCGAGACGCCACTCGAGGCGGAAGTCACCGAACTCAGGCTGATCCATGCCCATCGGCCGAGGCACAATCGGAGATCGAGACCGCCGAAGACCTCGCACTGGGTGAAATTGACCCATGAGCCGTTTCCCCGACTTTCAGTGGTTCGCACCCTCAAGGACGACGGTCTTGCCCATCTTGGGCCGTTTCGCTCGAAGCAAGCCGCCGACCTCGTCGTCGCTGCCCTGTGGGATGCAACGGCGATCCGTCGATGCCGGTCCTCGCCCTCAAAACGGAGTGGCCCATGTGCCCCGGCGCAACTCGGGGTCGCGGCCTGTCCCTGCGACGGGTCTCTCCTCCCCGGGGATTACCGGCCGATCGTCGAGCGGCTCATCGAGGGCCTCGACAACGATCCTGCCCTCCTTCTCACTCCGCTGGCCGAGAAGATGGGCCAACTCTCGGATCAGCATCGCTATGAGGAAGCAGGCTGGCTGCGGGACCGTCACAACGCCCTGGCCCGGGCGATCGAGCGCCGCCAGGTCTGGTCCGCCCTCAGCGCCGTTGGATTCTGCGAGGTTGAGAGCCGCGACGGCTGCCGGGTCCTGATCGACCACGGGAAGCTGGTGTCGACCTGGCGCCTGGATCGGACCCCTCCCCTGCGTCCTGCGCCCGAAGTGGGCCACCACGACAACCGCCAGGTCCCCGAGAGCGTCGAGACCGCCGAAGAAGCGGACCTCATCTGGAGATGGCTCGAAAGGTCCGACATACGCCTGGTTGATGCGACCGGGCTTCTTGCGCTCCCGGTTCGCCAGGTTCCACGACTCCGCGCCCCTGACCTGACTTGAGTCTCCCCAATCGGGCAATGAGACTCCTTCTGTGGGTCGTCTTGTCGATCTCAAACAAATAGCGGTCTCCCTCGGTGGGCTTCCAGTCCTTCGAGACATCGACCTCGGCCTCGACGCGGGGGAGACACTCGGGGTAACCGGGCCCAACGGAGCGGGGAAGACCACGCTGCTCCGGGTCATTGCCACGCTGCTGGCGCCGGCCACCGGATCCGGCACGGTGTTGGGAGCGGCACTGGGGACGGCCGCCGTCTACCCGGTCCGGCCCAAGATCGGGCTGCTTTCTCATCGACCTTCACTGATCCCCGAGCTGACCCTCGCTGAGAACCTTCGCCATGCGGCGAAGTTGGCCGGCATCGAGGTCACAAAGGCCGAGACCGCACTGCGGGTGGTTGGCTTGGACGAAGTCTCATCGAGGACTGCGGACGCCAGCTCGTTCGGGATGCTCAGGCGAACCGAGGTCGCCCGCCTCTTGATCACCGCGCCAAGGATTCTCCTTCTCGACGAGCCATTCACCGGGCTCGACGCCGAAGCCCAAGAACTGATCGGAGCGCTGGTCACCAGGACCACCGAGGAGGGCGGGGCCGCAGTGATGGTGTCCCACGAGTTGGGCCACCTGGCATCCCATGCCAGCCGTCTGCTGACGATCTCGCTAGGCCGGCTGAAGGTTGCATCGTGAGCTTTTGGAGTCAGACGATGGAGATCGCCCGCGTGGACCTCAAGGTCGAGCGCCGCCTTGGAGACACGATGCGCATTGTTCTCCCCTTTGCGGTGGTGGCGCTTCTGGTGTTCCCCCTCACTCTGGGGGTTGACCTCTCAGCTATTTCGCAACTCGGCCCCGCCATCTTTTGGGCGATCGGGATCCTCTTCGGCATGCAAGTCGCCCTCCGTCACGCCGCACACGACGACCAGGAGCGCAGAGACCTGTATGCCCTCCTTGGTGTGGATCCAGCAGCCCGCTTCGCCGGGCGGACGCTTTCGGGCGGGGTTCTCATGTCCGGGTTCCTCGGTGTGCTGCTGGTGGCGATGATCGCCCTCTACAGCCCTGAGCTGCCGGAAGGCTGGCTGGGCCCGGTGCTACTCACCTCGATCCTCGTTGCCATCGGCCTCACCGAGTTGGGGACCCTCGCCGGGGAGGTGACCGCCGACCTCAACAATCGAACCGCACTGGCGTCGCTGATCATCGCTCCGCTGGCCCTGCCGCTGGTCATCGGGGCATCTCAGACGCTGGAAGCAATGGCCCGGGACGCCGGTATCCTGCCCTGGATATTGATCCTGGTCGCGACCGACCTGGCGCTCGCAGTGGCGGGAGTCGGCTTGGCACGACCACTCGAGGAGGCGTCTAGATGACACGGGTTCGGGTTCTGCTCGCCATCGCCGCCGCCGCCATGGCCGTCGGTCTCTGGTTCGCCCTCACCGCCCCGACCGACACCCTCCAAGGCGAGTTCACCCGGATCATCAACATCCACGCCCCTTCGATGTGGCTCGCCTTCCTGGCATTCGGCATGACCGCGCTCGGGTCCGCCATCTGGCTGATCCGCAAGGAGAGTCGATGGGATCGGCTTGCAGAGGCATCCGCCGAGCTCGGTGTCATGTTCACCGCTATCGGCCTCTTCAGCGGGATGGTGTGGGGTAAGGCGGTGTGGGGACGGGCCTGGGACTGGGGCGATCCGCGCCTCTCCACTACCGCGGTGATGTTCTTCGTCTACATCGGCTACCTCGCCCTTCGAGGGGCCACCCCCGACCCCACGGTGCGGGCCAGGCGGTCGGCGATCCTGGGGGTGATCGCCGTGATCCAGGTCCCACTGGTCTACTTCTCAGTCAACATGTTCCGGACTCTCCACCAGACCCAGTCGATCCGACCCGACGGGATCACCATGCCCCGCGAGATGGCCATCGCCATCTTCGTGAACGTCATCGCCTTCACCATCGTGTACATCGCTCTCCTGTTCGCCAGGATCGACGTCGCCAAGGCCGAAGACAGGGCCGCGGCGGATCTTGCCGTCGGGCCTGACGCGGTCAAACCACCTCGCCTGTCGGAGGTCAAGGATGTCTGATGAGTTGATCGTGATCGGGACATTCCTGATCTCCTATGGCGTGATCGTCGGATACGCCGCCTATCTCCACCTCCGACGGCGCCGAGCCGGGAACTGAACTGTGGCGCATCGCCGGTTCGTGCTTCTCGGCATCGCCGGGGTGATCGCCTTGGTGGTCGGGATCACGGTCACCAGCCTCGGAGAGAACCTCACCTACTACCTCTACCCAACCGAGGCCGTCTCCCAGCGCAGTGACTTCCCTGACGGTGAGCGCTTCCGTCTCGCGGGGACGGTGGTGATCGGGACTCTGACCGAGTCCGAGAACGAGGTGAGGTTCGAGGTGACCGATGGTGGCGCCACGATTCCGGTCATCCTCACCGAAGCGGCCCCCGATCTCCTCACCGAGGGCGTCCCGGTCCTCCTCGAAGGCGCCTGGTCGGGCGATGAATTCGTTGCCGACGACGTCCTGATCCGACACGATGAGAACTACGTGACCCCGGAACAGGGCGGGGCCTACCCGGCCAACTGATGCTCTCTCTCCTAGGCACCCTCGGTGTGCTCGCAGCCTTGATTGGGTCGTTGCTGCTCATCTGGCGTGGGATCTCGGTGGCCAGAGGCGGGTCCGCGGGTCTGGTCGCACCCGGTCGGCTGATGCTCGCCGGGGCCATCACTGCGATGGCGGCGATGCAGATCGGCCTCCTCACCGACAACTTCACCCTCGCCTACATCGCAAACCATCACTCGACGACGACACCGTTCCCCTTCGATGTTGCGACAGCATGGGCGGCCCTCGAGGGCTCGATCATCCTCTGGGGCCTGATCCTGGCCGGCTTCACCTGGGCAGTCATCGTTCGATACCGCCGCGCCCCCGACCCGCTGGGGGCGGCCGCTGCTAGCCGTCTTGGGCGGCATCGGGCTCTTCTTCTTCGGTTTGATGCTCACCGTGGCCAACCCGTTCGAAGTATGTGTCAGCGCCCTGGCCTCGGGCTGTGGCGCTTCCAGCCCTTGGCCGCTGGCGGCCGCCGACGCACCTCTCAACGGGCCTGGCCCCAATCCTCTCCTCCAAAACCACATCCTGATGGCGATCCACCCGCCAATGCTCTACCTGGGATACGTGGGGCTCTCGGTGCCTTTTGCGTACGCCATCGGGGCCCTGGCATTGGCCATGCCGGGGCCGGAGTGGCTACGGCGCAGCCACCGCTCGACCCTGGTCGCCTGGTCATTTCTCACCGTGGGTATCACACTCGGAGGTTGGTGGGCGTATGAGGTTCTCTCCTGGGGCGGGTACTGGGCCTGGGATCCCGTGGAGAACGCCTCCTTGATGCCGTGGCTGATCGCCACCGCCTTCCTCCATTCCGGCCTGGTCCAGCAGCGACGGGGCATGCTGCAGGCATGGAACTTCGTATTGGTGATCTCGGCCTTCTCGTTGACCATCCTCGGCACGTTCCTCACCCGATCGGGGACGATCAACTCGGTTCACTCCTTCACCCAATCGGCGATCGGGCCCGCCCTGCTCGGCTTCCTGGTCCTCGTGCTCGTCGGGTCGTTTGCCCTTTTCACGATGAGGGCGCACCTGGTTGCCTCCTCGCCTCGCATCGAGAACTTCGTGTCGAGGGAGGGGCTGTTCCTGATCAACAACCTCTTGCTGGCTGTTTTCGGGTTTGTGGTCTTGATCGGGACCACATATCCCCTGTTGGTCGAGGCGTTCACCGGCACCCAGGTCGGGGTGGGCGAGCCGTTCTTCAACCGTCTCGCCGTCCCGCTCAGCTTTCTGCTCCTGTTGGTCATGGGCTTCGGCCCGGTCACCCCGTGGCGGGGGGCAGCACCCGGTTTGTTGTGGAAGAGGTTGCGATGGCCGGCCCTGCTCGCCCTGGCAGTGGGAATCACCACCGCTGCCCTGGTGACCCGGCTCGGCTGGGTGGTCCTCGCCGTGGTGCTGGGGACGTTCGTGGCCACCTCGATCATCGGGCTGCTGGTCGAAATGGCGTCCACGCGGGCCAAGAAGACCGCGGCTCTCCTTCTTCGCAGAGGTGAAGACCGTGGTTGGGGCCGATCAACCGTTTTGGGCGGGTCAGCTCAGCCACCTTGGGGTGGTTCTGGTGGCGATCGGGATCGCGTTTGCCTCCAACCTGGCCAGTCACGCCACCGTGGATCTCGAGCCGGGTGACAACGTCTACTTCGCCGGGTACACCATCACCTACGAGTCCCCGTTCCGACGGGTCGAGCCGAACCGGGTGGTCGAAGGAGCCCGGCTGATCATCCTGAAGGGAGACCGGGTGGTCAGTGAGCTGGAGCCGAGGGTCAATCTCTACGGGCCGGACAGCTTCGCGGTCTTCACCCCGGCGGTGATGAGCAGGCCAGGAGGTGACCTCTATGTGACCCTCCGCTCGCTGGACTCGACCGAGGTGAGCATGAACCTGGACACCAGCCCCCTGGTCTGGATGCTCTGGGTGGGAGGTCTCACCACCGCCGCAGGAGGTGCCTGGTCACTCGGCGCCCGAAGACGGGAACGAGCCACCGCGCTCGAACGTCAAAGCGCCGATGTCTGAGCGTCGGCTCAACACTCTCCTCGTCTTAGCCCTCGTCCTGATGGCGGCGACTCTTGGCTTCATGGTCTCCACGAAGCCTGCCGACGCCGATCGCGCCCAGGAGATCGGCGCCCGGGTCAGATGCCCGGTCTGCCAGGGTGAGTCGATAGCCGATTCACCGTCGCAAATGGCCCAGGACATGATGGCTCTCATCGCCGAGGAAGTGGCCCAGGGAGCGACCGACGACCAGATCATCGATCAACTCCTCGCTTCCTACAGCGGGGCCGTCCTACTCGACCCACCGGCATCCGGGGCGACTCTCTGGCTTTGGCTCGCCCCCCTGGCCGCGATCGGGGTTGGAGTCACTGTCATCCTCTGGTGGCGAAGCCACCCTGGATCGAGCAAGGAGGCAACCTCCGAGCCCAGGAGCAAGAAACGTCTGGTGATTGGGGGTGTCCTGCTCGTGGCGATGTTCGCTGTCATCGTCGGTGTGGCCGGCAACTTCCTCCAGGAGCGTGAAGGGGCTGCCGAAGGGGTGGCCGACCTTGGCGACCAGGACCTCTCACAGGTCAGCAATGAGACCATGGAAGCGGTGATCGCTGCCAATCTCGACAACCCTCAGATCAACGGGATGCGCATGGCTCTTGCCGAGCGTTATTACGAGGAAGGGGACTATCGGGCGGCTTTCCCCCACTATCTCGCCGTCGCCCAGAGTGAGACGGCGACAAGCACGGAGGCGGCCGCCGCCCTCACCCGCCTCGGATGGATGGCATACGAGGGCAACGGTGAAGTGGATACCGCCCTCAATCTCCTCGACCAGGCACTGGCGATCGAGCCTGACGCACCGGTTGCCCTCTTCCTCAAGGGGCGGGTCCAATGGTGCGGGGCCGGGGACACCGATGCGGCAATAGCGCTCTTCGACAGGGTCCTCGCCAACCCGTCGCTGCCCGAAGACTCACGTACCGAGATCGAGACAGACCTCGAGCAGGCAACAGCCGGAGAAGCGTGCACATGAATGGCCGGGCGCTGAGGTGGGTAGGGATCGGTGTCATCGCGGTGACCGTGGTCCTCGCGGTGGTCCTCGCCTCGCGGTTCGGGACCGACCCCGGTTTGGTCGATTCCCCGCTCATCGGGCACCCGGCGCCGGACTTCGACCTGGAAACACTCGACGGGACGGGCCGGCTCGCGTTGGCCGACCTGAGCGGTGACATCGTGGTCGTGAACTTCTTCGCGTCCTGGTGCCTCGAATGCCGCAATGAGCACAGCGACCTCGTTGCCACCTCCGACTCGTTCGCCGATGATGACGTCAGCTTCGTTCAAATCTCCTATCAGGAAGCGGCCGAAAAGTCTTTGGAGTACCTCGCCGAAGCGGGTACCTCTGAGGCGACGACCTACCTCGCCGACCCCGGCAGCCGGACCGCCATCGCATACGGCGTGTATGGCATCCCCGAGACCTTCTTCATCGATCCCGAGGGGATCGTGGTGGGGAAGATCATCGGCCAGGCCGACGCTCTGACGCTGGGCGCAACCATCGACGCCATCAAGAGGGGGGAGAAGCCCGGTCAGCAGGTCACGGGCGATACCCAGCAGGGCCCCGACAACTGAACTTCGGCCATCAGTCGGGGTGGATGACTTCGACCGTTACCTCGTCGAAGCTTGCAGTGTCCAGGGCGGCTGATCCCGTCTCCAACAAGAAGACATCGAAGAACCCGAGGACATAGCGATCGACGATCGGGATCACCCTCCCCGCCGGGATGCTGCCGGTGAGCCCGAGTTGCTCGCTGATCGGCGACCAGAGTGGGGCGACCGTGAAGTCATTCTCGACGGTGCCCTCAACCCCGATCCAATAGGTCACATTCTCGCTGCGCTCGGCGATCCCCCTGAGCACGGCATCGTTCTCGTCGGCCCGCCACTCATCCGACCGCATGAACAAGGCGGGACGGGTGGCGGAGGACGAAATGGTGCGATCCGGGATGGGCTCCACCCAAGGATCGAGTCCGAGCACGGCGTCGCACCGCTCGTCGACCAGGCACACCTCAACGGCCGCCCCGCCCCCGATCGAATTCCCGTAGATCCCGATCTTGGTCACATCGGCGCTGGCCGCAAGGGAGCCGAACGGTCCGGCTGCTCCCAGGTCGAGAACATTGAGGATCGAGGTCAGGTCTGCCGCGTAGACGTCCATCAGGTTGGCGCTGGCCTCTGCATAGGCCACCTCGCCAACATCCGCCTCAACCGGGAGGGCGTCGGGGTCGTACGGCACCACGTCGCCATTCTCAAAACGGGTGGTGACTGCCGAGTAGGTGTGGTCGGGGGCGATGACGATGTAGCCGTGGCTGACCAGGTTCTCGATCTGGTTCACCGTGATCGCTCGAAACCCGGTCCAACCGTGGCTGTAGATCACGATCGGGAACGTGCCCTCGGCCACCGGCAGGGACACCGTCGCGTGCGACGGCGTGTATCGGGTGTAATTGAGAAACCAGCCCGGGTAGCCGAGCAGGTGCGAAAGCGCCGGAGCCACCACATCCCAATCCTCGGTCCACACTGTCGGCTCGACGGCTCCGGCCGGATCCGGTGGCGCTGCCGGATACCAAACCTGGACCCTCAACTTGCGGGGCCCGCCAGGAGCCGGCCCGTAGGTCTCCTCTCGTTCGGAATCCACGAGATCAAAGGTCACGGTTCCGATCGCCTCCGGGCCTGAGGGCCTGGGCAGCTCGGGCACCGGAAGCACCAGGGGCAGGATCGCCGCGAGGCCAACACCCGCGACTCCGAAGATCCCCCGGGCGATCCGGTTCGTCCAATCCAACCGGCGCTCCACGACGATGATGTCCCCGATAGCCAGGCCCAGACAGATCCCGTACAACGGGAGCATCTGCCAGCGAAGGCCCTCCACTCGCCAATGGAGGGCGAACAAGACCAGGAGAGCAAGGGCAACGATTCCGCGCCGGGTGCGGACTCCGAAGACTGCCGGCCAGCCGACGGCGAACAACGCGCCGAAGACCATTAGCAATTCGAACCGCCTCACCGGCGCCGCACCCTCAGTTTTCCCTCGATTCCGTGAGCAGGCTCAGCCCTGGGAGAGACGTCCCGGGATCTTGGTGCCCTGATGGAAGATCACCTGCCAGCGACCCTCGTCCCTCGCCCAAACCGAGCTCCGTCGAGCCTCCTGGCTCTCTCCAACTGAGCGGTAGGTGACCAGGCAGACATCTGCCGAAAGCATCCGGGCCTCGAAATCCCGAATGGTGATCTGCCCGGAGGTCTCCCGGTTCATCATCTTGATCATGGTGTCCCGGTCATACACCCGGCCCGAACTCCCGAATTCCTTGAATTGGGAATGAAGGAGCAATTCAACCGCGACTCTCGAATGTCGGACTTCGGGATCGAGGAGCATCCTCTCCAGATCGAGGAGCTCGTTCTGGGATCTGGTCTGTTGTCGGCTGAGTCGGTTGCGGTCTGTCATTGCCTGCCAGTTCGATTTCGGGGGCGTCGTTTGCGGCGCCTGACTTTACGGTCCTCAGATCACGGGGCAAGAGCCACTTGGCCGGGGCTTGGCCAAAGGCCCGATACAATCCAGTGCCCGTGCCGAGAACGACGCTGTACTTCGCCTACACCGCCTTCCTGGATCCCGATCGGCTTCACGCCGTTGCTCCGGGTGCCAGGTTCGGATTCACCGCTCATTTTCCCGAGACCAAGCTCAGCTTTGTCCTATCTGACGACTCGGTAGCCATCCCCTCCCTCATCGCGGACTCCGGTCATACCGTGTGGGGGGGCGTATTCGAGATCCCAGACAACCAGGTTCCGGCGCTGACCGAGGCCGAGGAGGCCGAGGGACGGGTTGCAGGTTGGGATCAGAAGGCCGTCGATCGCGAGGGCAACAAATACGACTGCCTCACCTTCGTGGCCAAAGGTTCACCGAACGGGGAGCACCGGCCCGACAGCGACTATCTGAAGTCGATGATCAGCGGCGCCCGTCATTGGTCCCTGCCCGCCGGCTGGGTGATGGGCCTCGAAGACCTGGGAGAAGATTCTTTCTTCTCCTAGACGTCGACTCGCGAGGATTCCTCGATCTTGGTCACCGAGAACAGGCGATAGAGGCCAAAGGCAATGAGACTCCCCACCAGTGGGAAGACGATGTAAACCCAGAGTTGCGAGAGCGCCGTCGATGATCCGGAGACCACGGCAGGCGCGAAAGAGCGTGCCGGGTTCACCGACGCTCCTGAAAAGGGAATGCCTGCGATGTGGACGCCGACCAGGGTCAGCGCTATCGCCAGAGCGGCGTTGCCCGGATTGGACTTGGTCACCGCCAGGATCACCCACACGAAGACAGCTGTCAGCGCGATCTCGACCAGGATTCCCGTAGACAGCTTGTTGTACGTCGTGACAGTCTGCTCGACAGCCAGTCGGTCGGAGGCAGCCCACACCACCAGCGAGGCGACGCCGGCCCCGGCGAACTGGGCTACCCAATAGCCGATGGCATCGCTGAAGCTGGTCCGGCCATCCATCAGCATGGCCAGCGTGACCGCTGGATTGAAATGGGCTCCTGAGACATGACCAACCGCCCATATGCCGGCAAGCAGGGCCAGGCCAAAGCCGAGACCCACTGACACGAGGATCGGGCCTTCTGTGGCCAGGTTTGCGAGAATCGCCATGGAACCGAAGAACACCAGGATGAAGGTCCCCATGAACTCGGCGAGGTACTTGTTGATTACCACGAGGTATTCCTCCCTACAGGGTCTCTATTCGGACACGGGTCAGTTTGCGGAGGTTTCTGGCTTTCAGGCTATTTCGCGATCTCGCAACAACCTCGGATTTCCAAGATTCGAAGCGATATAGCGAAAGGGCCCCCCTGCCGGGGAGCCCTTTCCACGTCTGCGAGCCCGTCTGTAAGCCGGATTCTGTCTAGGACGACCATCCATCTTGGCGCACCGTTGCCGATGCGCTCATGCGGCCTACCCGGGACTTGATCGGCGGGCCACCGACGTCCCTGTTTAGCCTTGCTCCCGGTGGGGTTTGCCGAGCCGTCCCGGTCGCCCGGGGCGCTGGTGAGCTCTTACCTCACCGTTTCACCCTTGCCTGTTCCCGCAGAGCGGGTCATCGGCGGTTTGCTCTCTGCTGCACTTTCCGTCGGGTCGCCCCGCCTGGGTGTTACCCAGCACCGTGCCCTGTGGAGTCCGGACTTTCCTCGATCTCTCGACCGCGGCCGTCCGACGGGCTCACAATCGGGATTCTACGGGGCAGGGCGCTTGCGTCTACCGGCGAGCCAAGCGGCTCCGCCTGAGACCACGACCGCGATCAGGGCCAGCCCGAGCACCGAGCCGGTTGCCACGACACCGCCTCCGAGACTTGCGACCACGATGTACAGCCCGGCAAGGAGCAGGCCGCTCACGGCACCATGGAAGCGCTCTGAGTGTCGTGCCATTCGCCCGGCGACCCACCCCGCGACCGCGAATCCGATGGTGATCCCGACCAGCAGCCCGCCATACGGAGCGTCACCGTCGTTTGGACCGAGGAGGAGACTGAAGGCGAAGGCGGCGACCGTGGCCGACAGGCCTCCGGCGCCGACTCCAAGACCTACGGCAACAAAGTTGAGGGCGGCGAGCATTCAAACCGATGTTGGCAGGCTCAGGTGACCGTCAGGCGAGCCTTCCACGATTGTTGAGCCGACCTCACTGCCAGGAAGGCTTGACTCAGCCGAACTCGCTCGATCTTTCCCAACTCGGCGATGCGCACCTGTTCGTCAATGACCTCCCCAGCTTTCCAGCGACGCAACTGGTGAAGAAGCCGAATCTCCATCAGCACTTCGAAGGCTTCCTCGAGCACCGAGGCCTCCTCGAGATCGACGACGGAGGCGATTGCGGCCGCCTGCAAACGTGCCCTTGTGGAACTGGAAGTGCTGCCGGCCTCGATCCCGAACAGGCGGCCAAACTCGGTCAGGGCACGGAGGCCTCCGGCCTTGATGTCGATTCGACCGCCCGGGGCAGCCAGGCGGTGCCCGATGCGCCGAAGCGGCACGTCGTGGTTCACCGTCAACAGCGCGAGCCGGCGGACGAAAGCCGGTTGATGTCGGGCGACTTCCGAGGCGTCCCCCAACAAGGCTTCACCGGGGAAGGAGCCCGCAATTTGGCGGAAGTCGAACACTATCTCGGTGAGGAACGCGCGCTCCAGAGCGGGCTCCCGGATCCACCGACGGGTGCGCTCGACCCAGACCTCAGCTGGCAGCCTCCATCCGGGCTCGGACGCCATCACCCCTGACTCGCAGCGTGGAAGGCCACAGGCCTCCAGCCCTTCGACCACCCGAGCAGCGAGGTCGGCGAAGTAGTCGTCCTGATCCGGGTCTTCATAAATCAGGGCGTGATCCTGATCGGTCAGGATCCCCTGCTCGCGACGTCCATGGCTGCCGAGAGCCATCCAGGCCCACCCACACGGTGCCGGACCGCTCTCATCCTGTGAGAGTTCTAGCAAACGTCGAGTGAAGGCGTCAGTCAGAAGGCTCCTCACCTCGGTCCCCCGAAGCGGGGTCAAACCCGCACCGACAACGGCCGCCACCGATGCCGGCACATCCTTGGCGATCTCGGCCAAAGCCTCTGGCGAACGTGCCGCCGCAATCCCGCTCATCATTTGGAAGGGCTGGAGCGCTTCTGCGCCCAGAATGTCGATGTGGGAGATCAGTCCGATGAGGCGATTGCCCTCCATCACGGGGAGGTGGTGGTGGTTGCTGCGGAGCATGTCGACGACAACATCCTCGACCAATCGGTCCGGGGTGACGGTATGCACTCCCCGGCTCATCATTTCGGATACGGGCCTATCCCCGGCAAGGCCGGTGGCCACCACCCGGCGTCGAAAATCCTCGTCGGTGATGATTCCCATCTCGTGACCATCACGCACCAGGATCGCCGACGCTTCAGCCACTCCCATAAGACGGGCCGCCTCAGCGATGGTCGTATCGGGCGTGCATTCGGGAACCGGCCGGGCCAGCTCGGCGGCAGTCTGCAATCTGGGCGCCGCTATCACGTCCTTCCCAAGGATAAGTGCGGCGACGACCGGACATACGATGGGGGCCATCGAATCATGATTGAACGTCTGGCTTCCGCGTCCTCCCTCCTGGTCGCCTCCGACTTCGACGGCACGCTCAGCGAGCTGATCGATGACATCCTGGCTGCCACTCCCCTGCCCCGGTCAGTTGCTGCGCTGAGCCGGTTGGCCGCGGCCCGGGGAACCCATGTCGCCATCATCTCGGGGCGGCGCCGTTCGGACCTGTTGGCGCGCTTTCCCGACAAACGACTCATCCTGATCGGCGAGCACGGAGCCGATGCCGGAGGAGGGACCCAAACCGATTCTCCGGTGCTCACCGGGGCGCGGGGCCGGATCGCCGCCCTCGGCGCACAAATTCCCGGCTCGGTGGTCGAACAGAAGAACCATTCGGTGGTCTTCCACTATCGAACGGCACGCGGATTCGAGCCCGCGGTTGATGAGATACGCCAGATCGCGGCGGAGTCCCCTGGCATAACCCTGCTCGACAGTAAGGACATGCTGGAGTTGACCGACTCGACTACCAACAAGGGAAAGGCGTTATCCGCCCTGCGCCTATCGCTCGCGGCGGCATACGTCCTTTTCATAGGTGACGACGTGACCGACGAAACCGTGTTCGCGACGCTGCGCCCGCCGGATGTCACCGTCCATGTCGGTAGTGGGCCGACTGCGGCCCAAGTCAGTGTTCCCGACGTGGAGGCCGTTGCCGACCTTCTGGAGGCCCTGGCCACAGCGCGAGAGGGCTCCTGAAGATGTGCGGGCGATTCTCCATCACCGGCGACCTCGACTTCTACGCCGAGTACTTCGGGGTGGATGACATCGCCACGGAGCCTCTGGCTCCCAACTGGAACGTCGCCCCTACCGACCCCGTTTACGTGATCGCCGAGCGGGATGGCAGGCGATTTCTCGACACCATGCGTTGGGGCCTCGTCCCCTATTACGCCGACGATGACAAGAAGATCCACATCAACGCTCGCCTGGAGACGGTCGACACCTCGGCGGCATTCCGCGAGTCGTTCGCCCGACGTCGTTGCCTGATCCCTGCCGACGGGTTCTACGAGTGGGAGCCCGCCGACCAAGGTCGCGCCCCACACTGGGTCTATCGGGCCGACGGTTTCCCGATGACCTTCGCCGGGATCTGGTCAACTAGGAAGATCGGAGACGAATGGGACCGGTCCTGTTCGATCATCACCACTTCGGCCGAAGGTGTGATCCGGAGCATCCACGACCGGATGCCGGTGGCCCTGGTCCCCGATTCCTGGGATGCCTGGCTGGACCGCGACCTACGGGACACCCAAGCTGCACGCAGCCTCGTCCAGTTGATAGACAACGATCTGATCATGGAGCATCAGGTCTCGAAAAAGGTCAACTCGGTCCGCAACAACGGCCCGGATCTCAGGGACAGAGCGGAGCCGGAAACCCTGTTTTGATTCCGCACCAGGTTTACCCTGCCGATCGGTCCGGAACCTCTCCATGAAAACCATTCGACTCTGCCTGGTCGCGCTGACCATCGTCTCGTGCAGCGCCATCGTTGGTGAAACGCCCACCGAGACCAGCGTCGGCACCACTCAGACCACTGAAGCGACGACGACCACGCCGGCGCATCCGGGACTGTGTTCAGGTAACCGGGGGCACTACCCCCATCGCCACTGGGACGGTCGCAGGAGATGCGCTCTCGCTGTCGGGGGAGATCTTCGTCTGCGCAGACGATGTCGTGGTCGTCGGCGAGGACGATGTCAACGAGGTGGCAGCCGCAGCCCAGCTTGCCGCGGCCCTCGGTGGGCCGTTGCTCCACCCCCACCCCCAGCTCGCCGCCGAGTTGGGCCGGCTCAAGCCGGCCCGGGTCCATCTGGTCGGAGAGGTGGACGCCGTGACGCCTCCTGATGCAACGGTCCTCCGGCATACCATTGGCAGCGCAGTCGACGAGACCAAGCTCGCTTTGGGCGTCGGCGATGAGCTCCGGCTTCCAGCCACCCCAGACGCTTCGACGATCGTCGAGACCATCGGGGCGATCAACGCCGGTGATCGGGTGGTTCTGCCCCAAACCTCCCCGTCATCGACATCGATCCCCGCCGAAGGCGCCTTCGAGCCAATCCAGATCCTCGAAGGCCTGGCACACACCACCGACACCTCGACCGTCTGGCTCATGGACGCAGCCAACCCGGTTGCACTGCTCTCGGCCGCAGGCTCCGGCAAGGCCGTCGGCGCCGGCGTGGTCGCCTACGACCCGGCCAACATCCTGGGTCACCCTGAGGTCGGGGCCGCCCTCGCGGGCAGGGCACCAGAGTCGATCCGTTACATGGGCACCGCTCCTGAGGCGGACCCCTGGAAGCTCGCAGTACTCGTGAAAGGCCAGCAAGTCCCGGGAGGTGGCTTTCTGGTTTACCCCGAGGGTCAGCCGCGTCGTTATGTCGCGTTCTACGGGCACCCCGAGACCACCGGGCTGGGTGTTCTTGGTCAGCAGGGACCAGGCGAGACCTTGGCCCGGATGCAGCCTTTCCTGGAGGAATATGGAGCCGATGGCTATCAGATCATCCCCACCTTCGAGATGATCGCCAGCGTTGCCAGCGCCAAGGGCACCGACGACGGCGACTACAGCTTCGAATGGCCGATCTCCACGTTCGATGCGTGGATCCAGGTAGCCCGGGAGAACGACATGTACGTCGTCCTCGACCTGCAGCCGGGCCGGGAGGATTTTCTCACCCAGGCCAAGCAGTACGAGGAGTTGTTGAAGCTGCCCTTCGTCGGTCTCGCCCTCGACCCCGAGTGGCGGATCGGTTCAGACCAGGTCCACCTCGTGCAGACAGGCCAGGTCACCGCGGCCGAGATCAACACCGTCGTGGATTGGCTCGGCGACCTGGTTCGGGACAACTCCCTCCCCCAGAAGATGCTTCTCATCCAACAGTTTCAGACACGGATGATCCTCGATCGGGAGACATTGAAGGCAAGGCCCGAGTTGCAGCTGGTCATCCAGATGGACGGGCAAGGGCCGATCGCGAGCAAGGACAACACTTACGGCTTCTTGACCGAGGGCACCGAGAACGCGCCATGGCGCTGGGGATGGAAGAACTTCTTCACAATGGACCCCGAGACGGCCTCGCCGGCGTACACCATCGCCAAGGTGCCAACTCCGGTCTTCGTGTCTTACCAATGACCCCTCGTTTTGGCGCGAGAATGGGAAGGTCGGGCGCCAGACCCCGCCAAAAGGACCAAGCCGATGACCAAGTTCGCTTACTTCTGTGGCCACGAGCAATGGCAGCCCGAAGTCCTGGTCGAGCACGCTCGAATCGCCGAAGATGCCGGGTTCGACATGGTCGTCGTCTCCGAGCACTTCCACCCCTGGGTCGATGACTCATCGGCTGCCGGCTTTGCCTTCGCCACCATCGGGGCGATGGCTGCGGCCACCCAGCACATCGAGTTTGCGACGGGGGTGACCACTCCCCTATTCCGATATCACCCCGGCGTCGTCGCCCAGGCTGCGGCAACCTTGGATCGCCTGTCCGGCGGCCGGTTCACCCTCGGGGTCGGCACCGGTGAGAACATCAACGAGGGCCCTCTTGGCTATGAATTCCCTGACTACGCGGAGCGCAACGCGCGGATGACCGAGTCCTTGGAGATCATGCGCCGCCTCCTCGACGGGGAGAAGCTGACCTTCGACGGCCGCTACTACCGGACCGATCGGGCCAAGCTCTACTCGCCGCCACTCGGGCCGGTTCCGATCCTGATGGCTGCAGGCGGGCCCAAGTCGGCAACTCTCGCCGGCGAGCGAGCACAGGGCGTGATCACGTCGGTCAAGGACACCTCAGAAACCATCGAGAAAGTGGTGGTTCCGGCCCAGGACGCAGCCGCCGCGGCGGGGCGGCCGAAGCCGATAATCCTGGCGACGAAGTGGTCGATCCTCGCCGATGACGCCGACGAAGCATGGCAGGCGCTCTACTCCTGGCGCGGCCTGCGGGCCCCCGGCCGCTTGGAGGCGATCGACCCGGCCGATCTGAGGTCGATGGCGGATGCCATGCCCCGCGAAGAGATCCTCGGTCGATACGCGATGGTGCAATCCCCGGATGACATCGTCACTGCTTATCGCCCGTTGGTGGAAGACCTCAAAGCCGACATCGTGACCTTCCAGATGGCTTCGCTCGACCAGCCCTCTTTGATCAGGCTGCTCGGCAGCGATGTCCTCCCCCGTCTCCGGTAACGAACGCCGAGGGTCAGCCGACCCGGGTTATCAGTTCGACCAGTCTGAGAACGTTCTGCCTCGCCTCGGGGCTGAGAGTGTCATCCGAGGCCGCCAGCAGCAGCGACGGCACGACATCCTGCAAAGCGGCCAGGATCACCGCGTTGTCGCCGGTCGGCGTGTCAACCAGGATCTCCACGGGAGATAGCAGGCGATCGGCAAGGCCGGCCCCGAAAGACGCGAATAGATCGATGCGGTGACCGTCCACGTCCTGAGTGACCAGGTGCCTCGCGTTCCCCGACTCGGGTGACACGTTGACCAGGTGGAACTCGACCCCCGAATTGGTAGCAGGCCCCGCATCGTCAACCGCGATCTCGCCGGACAACACCCCCCCGAACCCTTGGGCGAACCCGCTCCAGAAGTTGGCTGCTATCGCTTCGTCCCCGTTTTCCACGGCATCGGCGACCTCGGTCGAGCTCGCCCCTTCGGCCAGGGAGGCCAGAGCCGCCTGGCCGGGCATTGCCAGAGAGCTTGCGGCGGCGAAGTCACCGTCGACCAAGAGGTGGTGCAGCTCCTCGACAGCCTCTACAGCGGAGGCGGCACCGGGACCACGGGTGATTGAGGTGTCGGCACTCTCCGCACCGCGGCAGGCGACCGCGGTCACCACCAGGAGGGCGAGGAGGGCGTGTCTACGCATCCTCAGTGACCAGATCGGGGATCCGCCCGGTGCGGAGGAGGGCGGTCCGTTTGGCTCGATCGGTGAGCCCGGTGGCAAACCACAGCCAGATCAGGTAGCCCAGGCCGACCGCGTCGAGGATCCATCGCCATGGATCGTGCATCGCCCGCTCCCATGCCGATGCCCAGTAGGGCATGACGCCGGGGGCGATATCCCAGCCGAAGAAAGGCCAGAACAGGACTTCGGGCTGGGTCCACATCCCATCGAGCAGGAGATGGAACAGCCAGCCCACCCCCAGGGCCATGAAGGCGCGGCGTCTTCTCCCCCGCCGCGTCGCCAGCAAGACGACCGCCATGTACAGGGAGGGGAGCAGCAATGTGTGGAAGTAGATCTCCCCGGTCGAGAATCGCTCGGGAAAGAACACGGTGCCCACCAGGAGGTCGACAAGGTCGGGAAGGATCGCGCCAAACAGAAGAAACCGCACATCCACCTTGGGATCCCGGAAAATCCATCTGAACAGCCACAGGGTTGCCCCTGCGTGCCAGAAGAGCATTGCTCAGGGAACCAGGATCCGACGGCAGTGGACGCACCGTGGGATCTCGGCGTCTAGGGCTTCGGCGGCTTCAGCAGCGGACAGCGCCATGTGACAACCGCCACATACGCCGTGCTCGAACCGTCCTATGGCGACCCCTTCTTTCGACAGGCGCAGCTTCTCGTACATCTCGAGAAGATCGGGTGGTATCGGGGCCACCGCTTCCTTCTTACGCTCCTCCTTGCGGGCCAGCTCGGCGTCGATCTGCTTCCACTCGGCCTTGATCACCTGTTCCAGGGCTTCCTTGTCAGATGTCAGCGACTGGCCTTCCGCTGTGAGTTTCTCGACCACATCGCGGGCCGGGTCGAGGTCGTCGAGCAAGGCGAGAACTCGCTCCTCCATCGCTGAGCGCTGGCCTTTGAGGCTTTGCACCTCGAGACGCATGTACTCGGTCTCCCGGGCGCTCATCCCGCCTGCATAGAGCCTGGTCTCATGCTCCGCGAGCTTGCTTTCGAGCATCTCCAGCTCACCCTCGCTCTTGTCGAAGTCGAGTTCGAGACCTTTGAGGACGCCCGAAGCCTCCTGAAGCTCCTTGTCGAGAGCGGCTTGCTTCTCGTGGGTCTGGCGATAGGCGTCTAGCTCGGGCAACGACTTGCGCCTGTCGAGTAGCCGATCAATTAGGAGATCTAGGTCTTGGACATCGAGCAGGTCGGCAAGGCTCGTGATCTCCATGAAGGCCGGAGGGTAGCGGTGGCTCAAGCCCAAGTCTGCGGGTCGAGATGGGTCAGATCGACCACTTCGACGCCCACAACGGAGCGGATCATCCCGAGCAAAGACGCAATGCCCGGCCGCTCGGTGGCGATGTGGCCGGGATCGATCACGGAGAGACCCGCGTCCAATGCGGACACCGCCTTGTGATGGCCCACATCCCCGGTGATGAGCACGTCCGCGAGGACCGCGGCCTGATCGACGAAATCCGAGCCCGAGCCAGGAACAACAGCGACCCGGCTCACCGGCGCCCCCACGTCTCCTGACACCCGTGGTGAGGTCGCCAGAACCCTGGCCACCAACTGGGCAAGAGCCCCGAGACTTCCCTCGTAGGCACCAACACGCCCGATATCGGGCAGCCCTTCCTCATCGTCGGCTCCGAAAGGCACCGGGCTCAACAGGCCGAGGACTGCGGCGAGGGAGTCGGCAGCGCCACCGGGTGCTGCGTCGAAGTCGGTATGTGCCACCACCACGCTGACCCGGGCCTGAACCAGTCGAACGGCACGAGCCACAGGTGAGCGACCTCCGGTCAGTCGATTCGTGGGAGCGAACAGGAGGGGGTGATAGCTGATCAAGAGGTCGACGGGCGCCGCTTCGATGGCCGAAACCACGTCTTCGCTCACCTCGTGACATACCCCGATGTTGTTCACCGCTGCCCCGGGGTCCCCGATCTGGAGGCCGACCGGGTCCCAGGCCGCCGCGGTTTCCGGTCGGATGACTTCGGCGAGCGAAGCCAGGACGTCGGCAACGGTGGTCACAAGGAGATGGTAGGACGCGTCCCTCGGCCTCTTGTTGTCCCCCCCTTTTCAAGGGGGGACCGCCCGAGCTCTGCTCGGGCGACGGGGGGTTTCCTATCCTCACCCAGGATGGACCTCACCGCTCCCCTCGCCTTCCAGCCGCCCCCAAGCTGGCAACGAGTGGTCGTCATCGACTCCCACACCGGTGGCGAGCCTTTCCGGATCGTGGTCTCCGGTGTCCCCCAAGCCGTGGGCGAGACCGTCCTCGAACGACGCCGCTACGCCGAATCCCATCTCGACCATCTACGCCGGATCCTGATGTGGGAACCGAGAGGGCACTCGGACATGTACGGGGCTTTGATCGGGCCCCCAACCACCGAGGGCAGCGACCTGTCAGTGCTCTTCATGCACAACGAAGGCTTTTCGACGATGTGCGGCCACGGGATCATCGCACTGGCCAAGGTTGCTCTGGACACCGGCATCCTTCCCATGACGGGGCTAGAGACAACGATTCGCATCGACACCCCGGCGGGTCGGGTGACTGCGACAGCCACTGCGTCCGACGGTGCGGTCGGCCGGGTTCGCTTCCGAAATGTGCCTTCGTTTGTCCTCGAACTCGACGCATCAGTCGAGGTGCCCGGACTTGGCGCAGTCGCCTATGACCTCGCCTTCGGCGGTGGGTTCTATGCCTACGTCGATGTGTCGACCGTCGGTTTGACCTGCACTCCCGCTGACGCCGGCCATCTGATCGAGATGGGCCGTCGGATCAAGGCCGCCGTCAATGCCTCCCGGGAGATGCGTCACCCCGTGGAGGAAGACCTGAGTTTCCTGTATGGCGTCATCTTCGTGGGGCATGCCGAGGACCCAGCCAACCACTCCCGGAATGTCTGCATCTTTGCCGAAGGCGAGCTGGACCGTTCGCCGACCGGGACCGGGGTCAGCGGGAGGCTCGCCATCCACCATGCCCGAGGCGACATCGGGATCGGCGACCCGATCGTCGTGGAGAGCATCGTCGGGAGCACCTTCACCGGCAGAGTGGTCGAGACCATGAACTTCGGCGGATTCCCGGCGATCATCCCCGAAATCGAGGGGCAGGCCTACATCCTCGGTCGCAGTGAGTACTGGATCGACCCCGATGACAGGTTGGGTGAGGGATTCCTCCTGACATGAGGATCCTCCTACGTCCCCGGCCACTTGAGATCGACGCCGCCCTGGGCGATCAGCGCCTCGACCTGTGATCGAAGCTCCCCTGACGTGATCCGATCCTCCAGATACTTGCCCGGGCACGAGGTGGCGGCGTAGTCGCGGTGACCGGCGATGGTCGCCGGTGATACGCCGTAGTGAACCGCGGCCCATGCCAGCACCTTGACCAGGGAATCGAGCTGGGCGGCGCTCGGATGCTCGATCTCGAAGTTGCCTTCGAGCACGACCAGGAAATGCCCGGTGGTGTCATAGCTGGTCCCGGTGTCTCCTCGATAAGCGGGGTTCCGCCCTTCGTAGACCTTGCCGTCGACGCCGATCAGCACGTGATAGGCGATGTCAGGCCAACCCTGACCGGACATGTGCCAGTCCTGCCAACCCCGGAATTGGGCAGGACCGGTCACACCCACCTGGTCCCCGGCATGATGGACCGTCAGCCGCTTGATCGTGTGCGGGATCATCCGACTGACCTCGGCCGGACGAGCACCCCATTGGCCACGCGACACCATGGACACCACGGGGATGGGCGGGCACTCCGGTGGCGGGCCGCCGCCCCCGGGTAGCGCCCCGAAATCCCCGGCAACAGGCAGCCCGGTCGGCAGGCCATAGGCGAGTGTCTCGTCGGCCACGCCCTGGGTGTTGGTGTAGCGCAGGTAGCTGGTGCAATTCGATGGGCGGAAGAGGCCAACCGACTCCGGTCCCGGTGCGCCCCGGCCTGACCATGCTGCGGCCACCATCTTGTCCCCCGGGTCACCGAAGATGAACGACGAGTCGGCAACTCCCTGGGTATTGGTCAACCGGAAATAGACGAGGCCCGTCGACTCGCGGTGGAGGCCGATCTCATCGATCCCGTCGTTGTCGAAGTCGCCGACAAAGGGCTTGTCTCCGGGTTTGCCGAAGTAGTACGAGAAGTCTGCCGCGCCGAGCCCGCCGTCGTTGGCGCCCAATGCGTTGATGATGAAAACCCGGCCTTGCGACGGACGGTAGATCGAGACGGTGTCATGGCCATCCCCGTCGAAGTCACCGGCGAGGGGTATGTCCCCGGGGTTGCCGAAGAAGAACCGGATGTCGGCGACCCCCTGGCTGTTGGAGTTGCGGAGATAGACGAACCCGTCGGACTGTCGATAGAGGCCAGGTGTCTCGTCCCCGTCACCGTCCCAATCCCCGACCATCGGAAGGTCACCTGGGTCGCCATAGAAGAACCTCGTGGTCGCCCCATCCGTCGGATTGCGGAGATACCACTCCCCGGTCGCAGTGTCGACGATCCCGATCGACCCCTCCTGGGCGGCGGCCGGTCCAGCGACACCCAAGAGGAACAGGGTGGCGGTGAGCACGCCGACTAGACGCGAACCCTTTCGACCCATCGCTGACCTCGGTCTATCCATTGTGGGCGTTGAGGGACTTGAACCCCCGACCCCTGCCTTGTAAGGGCAGTGCTCTAGCCAACTGAGCTAAACGCCCGAAGAGGCCGGGATTCTACGGACCAGACCCTCCAACCGATCGAGCTACCTCGTCACCTTGGCCCGGCGGACCGGGTCGCCGGCGGAGAGGAGCTCATCGAGGGAGACCGGCTGAAGCCCTCGTCGTGCCATCTCGGCAAGAACCTCCCTCGTCAGAACGTCCTTTCCAATCAGGCCTCTCCCCTGATCGTCGGCAACCGACTCCCCTGCCGGAGTGTCATGTTGCAGGCTGATCCCTCCCGGCGCCATCCGAGCCGTCGTCCCCTGAAGTGGATCGGCGGGTGTAATACCTTTCCAGTCATCGGTGTCGACTGACCACAGGACTGTCTTCATTCTTCGTGCGCGAGTGACCGCGAGGGAGCGAATCCCGTGAGCTCCGTATGGAGGGCGGAAGAACTTGACCTCGTGGCCCGACACGTCCTCAAGTTCATCATGAGCCTTGGCGACCTCGTCTTTGATCGCACTCCACGACGCTGACGAAAGACGGAGGTGGGTGCGACCATGTAGCCCGATCTCGTGACCACGAGCGAGCGTTTCCTCCACCAGATCGGCGTGACGTTTGGCATTGTCGACCAGGAGAAAGAAGGTCGCCGGGACCTTCGATTCCCCCAGAACGTCGAGCACGGCACGGGTCACTTCCGGATGAGGCCCATCGTCGAAGGTGAGGTGAAAGACGGGACGTGAAGTCGACACTTCACACACCGAACCAGCCATGAAATCGAGTGCCGCGACCGAGCCCCAATGCCTTGGCCGCGCGCGCAGCTTGACGCTTGCGCGCCATCTATTCAGTCCGCCGATCCCTCATGGCCGCATTTGCCAACCCAAATCACCCTTCCAGCCATCAACGATGGCCCGGTAGTTCACCTTCAGGTTCTGCCACGCATCCCGTGGAGCGAACGGAAGGTTGAGGAGAGGTTTGAGCAGCCCGCGAGTAATGGTCACCGTCAAGGCAGTCCGATTCCGGTCATATTTCCTCAAGAGCCAGATCAGGTTTCGCAGGCTGTAGTAGCGGCGCCAGCCGGCGGGTTTGATTCGAAAGTCGGTTCGGTTCCGGGCCTCGAGCTCTGACTCGGGAGGAAGCTGCCCGAGTGAGCGTTTTGTTGCCTTACGGTGCTTCCATGTTTCCCCGTCGGCGTACAACCGGTAGCCGGCGTCGTGAATTCTCAGTCCGAGCTCGATCTCTTCATAACTGAAAAAGAGATCTCCCCGATGGACGCCTACTTCACGAAGGACCTTGAGTCGATAGCAGGGCTGGCCCCCCTCGGCGATGAAGTCGACCGGAACGACACCGTGGATGTCGGGGTCGCCTATCCGGCGTATCACGGCCTTGTCGAGGTCGAAACGACCACCACTGTTCCCAACCCCTGCGGTGAGCGGATCCTCCTCGAGCATCTCTCGAGCAAACCTGAAGGCGCTCTCGAGAGCGCTGTCGAAATAAGGCGGATCGTCGTCGTCGAAGGTGATCACCCAATCTTCGTCGGTGGCGGTTTCCAGGTGATAGAGACACCCGCGGGCATACCCTTCCGCTGGGCCAATGTTCTCCCCGGCGTCGATGTAGACGACTTCTGCACCCTCGTTGCGATAACGCTCGACTTCTCGCTCCGATTCCGGAGAGCTGCCATTGTCGATGACCACCAATCGGTCGAGTCGTCGTGTTTGCGCGAGCAGCTTGTCCAGCGATTTCGCCAGCTCTTCTGGCCGACGGAATGTCACAATCACCCCGAAGAGCCGGCCCGCGTCTGACATCGTGCCTCGCAATCTAACTGCCATGGTCGAGGTGGCCAGAGGTCAGCCCCCCTGAGAATGGGATTGAGATCGGCAACGCGGGAGTATCATTTGCGTTCAATCCACCGGTTTTTGTCTGTGTAATCGCGGCTGTAAATCCCAACGGTGAGTGGCGCTTCGGGAGGCGCATCTAATAAAACATGCCTGACCCCATCGTCACGATCGATCAAGTCCGAAAGGTGTATGAGCCCTACTCCCGCTGGATGAAACTGATGCTTCGGACCGCGATCACCGAACCGGTCATCGCGCTCGACGACGTCTCGTTCGATGTCTATCCCGGCGAGTTGAGGGTCATCCTCGGACCGAACGGCGCAGGAAAATCGACCCTCTTTCGAGTTCTCACGGGCTTGACCACGCCGACCAGCGGTGCAGCAACTGTGCTCGGTTTGGACGCCACCAAGGACTCGACTCGGGTGAGGAAGTTGGTGGGGTTCATGCCTGCCGAGAATCGAACCCTTCTTCTCCGCCATTCCTGTCGGGAGAATCTGGCGTTCCATGGGCGGCTTCAGGGCATCGCGGAGCAAGACGTCGCCGACCGAGTCGACGAGACCCTCCACATGGTCGGGTTATTCGAGGCTCGGGATCGGGTGGGATTCGCCCTGTCCAGCGGGATGCTCGCCCGTCTGATGCTGGCGCGAGCCATCATGCATACCCCAGCCGTCCTCATACTGGATGAGCCGACCGGCGCCGTCGACCCCATTGGCGCCTACGACCTCCTCCGTCTGGTGCAGAAGATCGCAGCCGAAAACGATCTGGCAGTGCTGATCAGCTCGCATCGCCTGGACGAGGTCGAGATGCTCAACGACCAGGTCCTGCTCCTCGACCGTGGTCATGTTGTCTACAACGGTTCGCTGGATTCAATGGGTTCGAGCTTGTTGCGTCCGAAGGTCGAAATCGTCTTCGTCGAGCCGGCGGCGGCTGGCAGGGCTTCACAGACTTTGCAGGGTGTCGACGGCATCGACGAAGTGACGTTGGAGGGGAGCACGGTCATCATCGGGTCAGAGATTTCACTGCCCCAGATAGTCGACAAGCTCAACGGCTATGTCGACGGGATGATCTCGATCGGGCACGCTCAGCCGAAGCTCCGAGATGTGCTCGAGGAGATGCTGAGACCGGGCCGCGAGGAATCGTGAAATCCTTCCGTTCGCAAGCTCGGCAGGGGGGCTCAGGTCACGGGTGCGTTCTGGCGCATCGATTTCATCAAGGCGACCAATTATCCCCTGGCCTTGATCATGAAGGGTTTGAGTGCGTTCATTCCCATTGTCACCTTCGTCTTCGTAGCCGAGCTAGTCAGCGACAACGGGCCTGAGGTCGCTTACGACTACTACACGTTCGTGGTCATCGGTGTGGTGACGATGAGCATCCTTGCCGCAACCCTCAACTCGTTCGGTAACGACATGCTCGAACTCGTGACGCAGGGTCAGTTGGAGATGTTCCTCGTCGAGCCCGTCCGTTGGAACCTGCTCCCATTCGCCATGACACCATGGGCCGCTTTTCAGGCGATTGCCACCGCGGTGGTGATGGTTCTCCTCTCGATACCCCTCGGTGCGGAATACCGACTCGAAGCTGTGCCAATTGCCATTCTCATCATTCTGCTCGGCCTGGCTGCCACTCTGGCCATCGGCATTCTCGGAGCGAGTATCAAGATCCTCTCCAAACGGGCCGACCCGGTCTTATCCCTCTACACGCTCGCCGCTTCGGTGCTCTCGGGTGTCTTCTTTCCGGTCGAGCTACTGCCGAGTCGGCTCCGCGCCCTGGCGTGGGTGATACCCCATACCTACGTAATCCAGGCGTTGCGCAAGGTGTTGATGCCCGAGGGTGAGGTGCTGCCTGGGCCAACGGCATGGCAAGCCATCGCCGCACTTTCGATCTTCTCTCTCGTCTTCTACCCGATCGCTCTCTGGTCCTATGGCCATATTCTCGAGTACGGTCGAAAAGTCGGCGCCCTCAGCGGCTACTAGATGAAAGGTCAGCGCTGATGGGGGGTCAGATCGACGTTCTTGGTGTGATCACCGACCTCTTAGAAGCTCTCTCGACCGATGCCGTCAGTTATGTCCACTGGAAGAGCAACGAGCACCTGCTCCCCGCCCTCCGCGGTGAGACCGATCTCGACCTCCTCGTCGAGGTCCGTCATCGCCCCACCTTCATCGATGTGATCGACAACCTCGGCTTTGTGCCGATGACCCCATCCAAGGTCCGCGTCATTCCCGGGATCGAGAGTTACCTCGGTTTCGACGCACCCACCGGTGCCCTGGTGCATCTCGACGTCCACTACCGCCTGGTGCTCGGCGAGCAACTGATCAAGAACCATCACCTCCCGCTCGAGAATTGGCTGCTGTCGGATCCGAACCAGTTGGCGGGAGTCCCGGTGCCGCGTCATGACCGTGAGCTGCTGATGCTCTACATACGGGCGATGCTCAAGACCACCAACCGCCAGTTCGCCCGATCCATCGTCAAGGGCGGCTCACCACTCCCACCCCGCATTCGAACCGAGGCGCGCTGGCTGGCTGAGTTGGTCAACCCCTCGACATTCCGGGAACCGCCGAGTCCAGCGGGCTCCCGATCACCGGTGAAGAAGTCGTCGAGTTTCATACCCGCTCCGTGGCCGACCGCATCGACTGGCGATATGTCTACGACCACAAACGGTCTCTGCGAAAGCGGCTCAGCAGATACGAGCGCCTGCCCAGATTTAGGGCGGCGCCGAGAAAAGCCTGGCTCAGGTTGAGATCGGGTCGGGTGATGAAGCAACTCGGCCTCGGGCTGCCTCCCCGTCATCTCACATGCGCCGCCCCCTTGGTCGCAGCGGTGGGAGCCGATGGCTCGGGCAAGACCCGCTGCCACGAAGACCTCGAGAAGTGGCTGAAACCCAAGCTGTGGTCCGTCATGTCTATTTCGGGCAACCGAAGTCAGGGCTGTTCTTCAAGCTGCTCAACAAGCCGGAGCTTGGCCAGAAACCGCAAAGATCAGGGGTCAGCGACCGGGTTCCTCACCACGTTGGCCCGATACACCGACGCCGTGAAGTGGATCGTACTGGCACGAGCCCGCCGACACCAGGCTCTAGGGGCGCGAGAAGCGTGCCGGCGTGGCGAAGTGGCGATCGCCTGAGCGATTCCCGCTCCCCGAGTTCTATTCGATGGAGACACCGATGGACGGCCCCCGGCTCCAACCGATGGCCCGTTTGCAGGATCTGAGCTAAGGCAATACAGGGTGATCGAACCACCCGACGTGACGATCGTCCTTAGAGACCGACCTCCAAACGCTCCGCTATCGCAAGCTCGATCTCACGGTCGAGGAGCACATGGCCAAGGTGACTGCCGTTGACAGCCTGACCGGCAACGATCATCGGGTCGTGATCGACGCCGGGCACCCCTATGAGGATGTGCTGTTGGAGGCCAAAACCACAATCTGGAGGGCGATCCGTGAGAGTCGTTGAGTTTCTCGGCACTCTTCCAGGCTCAGGTAAGACGAGCCTGGCCCGCGAGTTGATCCGCTCTCTTCCCAACACCATCGATCTCGAGGAGGCGGTGCGTTTGGCCGTGAAGACTGGAGGCGAGGATGGGTTGACACGGGCAGCGGCCAGGCTCTCGTGATCCAGCTCCAGCCGTATTTGGCGCACCTCCTACGCCCGATCGACCGACCGCTTCGCAGGTCTGGCCCGATTCATTCCAGCCAACCCTCGAACTCTGGAATCCGCCCTCGCTGCCCAGCGCATCCGGGCGGAACGTGATCGAGATCAGGCGATGAGCCTTGGTTGGGTCCTGAAATCTGATGGCCCGGTATCAGCTCGCCATCGAGTGGGGCGGCCAGGATTGGCTGGTGCTCGATGAGGGATTCTGTCAAGAGGCGTCGCCCTGTTCTCCCATGGCTTCATTGACGATGACCTGCCGTCACTCACGGCCTACCTGACTTCGAACCCTCGGCCCGACCTCGTGGTGGTGATCGAGACACCGATCGAGACCTGTGCCGAGCGGCTCGACCAGCGAGGTTGGTCGGAGCGCGTGGCCGACCTTGCCGAGGCCGAGCGCCACGACTTTCTCTCCGCTGCAGTGTCCGTCACCGAGGCAATCTCAGATCATTTGGAGTCCACCCACAGCAGTGTCGTGCGGGTCGATGGGACGACCCCGATCCCGGATTCGTTACTCACAGTGGCTGCTACGTTGCGGGTCTGAAGGGTTGCGTTGCGGCCCGGAACGTAGAAAGGGAAAACAACCACTTGGAGTGGCCGCCGGACACCTTTAGTATTCGGCGAACGGAAGCTGTGGGGCTTCTTCAAGAAACAGGGCAGGGAGACAACTTATGGGCAACCGGATTGCTCCGGCTGGGGGCACACGTATTTCTTTCGCGCGACTGGCGTTGGTGCTGGTGGCAGCTTCACTTCAGATCGTTTCGATCGAACCGGCACAAGCATTGGCCGGGGGACACCGGCCCGAGCCCGATCACCGGTACCGACACCTCCGCTCTTTCCGGACGCCAGTGGGAGAGTAAGAACCAGCACCGCGTCTGGCGCAACGGGAGTCGATGGGACGCCATCATTCCGACCGCGGCCACCGGCTGGCGCATCTCCCAAGGCTCCGCCACCACGGTCGGCGCAAACCCCGTCATGGGCCCGGTGGTGCTCGGGGCGGCATCTGATAGGCCCGACGTCTATTGGGACGGCGCAAAGACCGTCTACGTGCTCATGAGTGGCGCCGGCTCCACACTTCACGTTTTCAGTTACAACGGCAGCGTGTATGTGTTCCAGTACTCATCGACCTTGCCCTCGATGGATCCGGCGAGGCCCGCGCCGCTATCTACAAGAGCCCGAATGGCTTCCTCTGGGCCTCGATGATGACCGATAACGGGCTGTTTCTGACCCGTTCGATCAACGATGGTGTCAGCTGGCAAGGACCGGTCAAGTTGCAAAACCCGGTGGCCGAAGGTCAGACCCAACTCGCTCATTTCACTGTCGGGGCAACCACACAGATCGGGGTCGCCGCCGCTGAGGATGGCGACGATTCGGCGATCTCCAACTATCTCTTCTATCGCATCGACCAAACCGACGCCAACTGGGCCAACGTTGTCTATGCGTCCGGAACCTTGACCCTGGGTACCTCTCCCATCGCCGGTGACACCGTCACCGTCGGGGGCCAGACTTACACCTTCCTTGCCCCGGAGCCTGGCCCGGACAATGGGGTGGCGATTGTTCCCTTGGATCCGGCCGCGACCCTGGCCAATCTGGTGGCCGCCATCAATCTCGACAACAATTTCGAGGGCATCGGTTATGGGGCGGCCACGACCGCCAATCATTCGCCTTCGGCGATCCTTTCGCCGGCAACATGGCCAACATCACCGCCCGATATAGCGGGGCGGCCGGAAATGCTGTAGACCTTGCCTCCTCCAACCCGCTCAACCCAGTCAGTGGCCCATTCCTGCTCGGAGGGTCCTCTTTCTGGACCTACGAGCAAATGCCATTGTCCAGCATGTCAGGGCTCACCCACTCCG
>CAVVCY010000001.1:0-406940 GCA_963746905.1 uncultured Acidobacteriota bacterium | reverse complement strand
CCGCAGAGTTGACCGCGAGGTTGCAAAGCGAAAACTCGGCCGAGCTGCCCCTGCTGATCGCCGCCGACCAGAGGGCGGCCAGCTGCTCGGAATCACCGGCTCCACGCCGTTCGCGGGGAACATGGCATTGGGCGCCACCGGCGACCACGACCTGGTGTTTCGAGTCACCCAGGCAATGGGCCGCGAGATGCGGGCCGTCGGCGTCAACGTCAACTATGCCCCGTGCGCCGATGTCGCCAGCCAGGCCGGCAATCCGTCCCTGGGCATCCGCTCCTTCGGCGATGACCCGACCACGGTGGCCACGATGATCGCAGCCTCGGTGGAGGGCTTCATCTCGGCCGGCGTTCTGCCCACGGTGAAACACTTCCCGGGCAAGGGCGAGGCCATGGTCGATCCCCACTATCAGCTGCCGCTCCTCGATCTCGACCGAGAGCGTCTCGATGCAGTCGAGTTGGCGCCTTTCAAGGCGGCGTTCCAGGCCGGTGCCCGCCTGGTGATGATCGGGCATTACGTCGTTCCGGCCATCACTGGAAGCAGGGAGATCCCGATTGGGGCCACCGAGAAGGGAATGGACGGCTTCCTCCTCGGCCGAGATGGGATACGACGGCGTGATCATCACCGACGCCCTGGATATGGGAGCTCTCGATCAGGGGCCGTCGCAGGTGGTTGAGATCATCGCGATGATGCGCGCCGGGGTGGACCTCCTCCTCTGCATGCCAGACCCCGACCTCCAAGAGCGGGTCAGAGTCGCACTCGACAAGGGCTTCTCCCGTGGCTTGATCCCCGAGAGCACCCTGGCCACTTCCAGGGCCCGGATCGAGAAACTCCGGTCATCACTGGAGATCTCTCCCGGTGATCCCGACCTGGTGGGCTCGGCCGAACATCAACATCTCGCTTCGGAGCTGGCACTTCGATCGATAACCCTCGTCCGCGAAGAGGCAGGGCTGCTTCCGCTCCAAGCTGTCGGCCGATTCCCGGTGTGCTGTCTCTCGAGCCTCAACCCTCCAACGTCACCCCGGCGGACACCACGGCCCTCTACAAGGGAGGCCTGGCGACTGCTCTCCGCTCCCAGCATCCCTCGGTCACCGAGATCGTCTACCCACATCACCCCGAGCAAAACGACATCGCAGCGGCAGTTGACGCTGCCAATTCCCACGACCTGGTCGTGGTGGGCACGGTGACTGCAACCCCTGGTCAGGCCGCCCTGGTCCAAGCCCTGCTGGCGACGGGCAAGCCGGTGGTGACAATCGCCCTGCGCACCCCGTTCGACCTGGCCTCTTACCCCGGCTCCCAGACCCATATCTGCACCTACAGCTCGCATCAGCCGTCGATGGACGCGGTTGCCTCTGCCTTGTTTGGGCGATCCGGGTTCCCCGGACGCCTCCCGGCCGCCATCCCGGACCTCTACCCGACAGGACACGGGTTGATCCGGTGATCACCCTCCGAGGAGCCAAGGCCCTCACCCCTGACGGCCTGGTTCAAACCGACATCAGTGTCTCCGATGGGCTCCTCGTCTTGGGCGAGGTCGCCGGAAGCCGGATGATCGAGGTCGAGGGGGCGACGGTGATCCCCGGGCTCATCGACATCCAGATCAACGGTGGGTGGGGCCATGATTTCACCAGCGAACCGGAATCGATCTGGAAGGTGGGCGAACGCTTGCCCGAGACCGGCGTCACCGTCGTTCGTCCCCACAATCGTGAGTAGCCCGTACGAGGTGATCGACCGGGCAATAGAGGTTCTCACGCAAGGGCCGCCAGCCGGCTATTCGGGTGCCGAGGTCCTGGGCGCCCATGTCGAGGGACCGTGGATCTCTCCGGAGTATCGAGGCGCCCACGACCTCGACTACCTGAGACTCCCCGACCCTGACATCGCCGCGAGGTGGGCCCGACTCAGGTGTGGTCCGGATGCTGACGATCGCCCCCGAGCTGGAAGGCGCTCCAGAAGTTGCAGCGATGCTCGATGCTTCGGGAGTGCTGGTGGCGGCCGGCCACACCGCTGCCGGCTTTGAGGCCGCAGCTGCGGCCCTCGACGGCTCGTGGAAGTCGGTCACCCATCTCTTCAACCAGATGAGCCAGTTTCATCACCGCGACCCGGGCATGGTCGGGGCCGCACTCATCTCCAATCGGCCGTGCGGGCTGATAGTCGACGGCGTGCACAGCCATCCGGGAACGGTTCAGCTGGCATGGCAACTTCTCGGCCCCGACCGGATGATCCTGGTCACCGACGCGATGCAGGCCGCCGGCCTGGGAGCCGGCACCTACCGGCTCGGCGATGGTGAAGTCACCGTCGGGAGCGAAGGGCCGAGGACGGCCGAGGGCAAGCTGGCAGGAAGCACTCTCACCATGGATAGGGCAGTCTCCAACCTCGAGGCCTGGACCGACGCAACATTCGCCCAGGCCGTCCGGTGCGCGACCGTCACGCCAGCCAATCTCTTGAGTCTCACCGATCGCGGCGCCATCCGCACCGGAAGACGGGCCGACCTGACGGTCCTCGATGGGCACCAAAGAGTCGTGATGACCCTGGTGTCAGGAAATGTGGCATTCCAGCGAGGGGCGACCTGACGGTGGGGTTGATCGACGAGATCAGGGAGCAGCCTGCTGTCATCGCCAGGGCTGTCGAAGCCAATCGTGAGAGCACGCGACAGGTCGCCGACCTCGTCGCCGGATGCACCCACGCCGTCATCGCGGCACGTGGCACCTCGGACAACGCGGCGCGGTATGCGCAGTACGCCTGGGGAACCCGCAACGGGCTATCCGTTGGGTTGACCACCCCCTCCTTGTTCTCGATCTACGACCGCCCGCCAGCCCTTACCGATGCATTGGTCATCGGCATCTCGCAAAGCGGGCAGTCACCCGACATCGTTTCGGTCCTCGATGAGGCCCGGAGCCAGGGGCGGCCCACCGTCGCCATCACCAACGACCCGGGTTCGCCGCTAGCCGGGACCGCAGATGTGATCGTCGACCTGGTCGCCGGGGACGAGAAGGCGGTGGCGGCCACCAAGACCTACACCTCGACCCTGGTCACGATTGCCTTGATCTCGACCGCCATCGACCCCGACGACGGCGGCATCGACACCTTGCCGGCCTCGGTGACAGCCGTGCTCGGCATCGAGGCTGAGATCGAAGCCGAGGCGCGCAAGTTCGTCGACATCGAGCACTGCGCCGTGCTCGGGCGGGGCTTCAACCACGCCACCGCATTCGAGCTCGCCCTCAAACTCCAGGAACTGACACAAGTCGTGGCCCAGCCGTTCTCAACTGCTGACTTTCTCCACGGCCCGGTGGCGGTGGTCGAGCCCGGCTACCCGGTCCTGGCAGTCAGCATGCGCGGCCCGGCGCACTCTGAGGTCTCCGAGGTCCTGGAGCGAGCCGCCGCCTCGGGAGCCCGCCTCTTGACGATCAGCGACGACCCGGCGTTGAGCGACCTCGAAGGCAGCCACATCACCCTGGCTGGCGATGTCGACGAGTGGCTGACTCCGGTGCCGGCGATAGTTGCCGGCCAGCTCTTCGCCTATCACCTGACACGGGCCAAAGGGCTCGATCCCGAGCAGCCACGCGGGCTGAACAAGGTGACCAAGACCATCTAGCCCAATCAGCGCACCGGGAATCCCGGGAACCCGGCATCGGACCACAAACGGAACGCCTCGTCGTTGGGAACGTCGGAGCCGCGCTCGGTGGCAACCGAGAGCCGGAACTGGAGCAGGTCGCAGAAGCCCTGGATCGGATCGCCCTGCCACACTTCGGCGACGCGGGCCGTCAGAGGCTCGAAGCAGGTCGTGATCCATGACATCACGGCGACTGTCTTTCCGGTGGCCGACTTGGTGTTCGACTTGGCGATGAAGTAGTTCAGATCGCTGAGGATGTGGCGGGATTGATTCTCCGAGGCTTCGATCCCGGTCAACTCGCGCAGGCGCTGACTGTGAAAGGTGCGGCCCCCCACCCGGACCCTCATCCTGACCCGGTCATCACCCCCAACCGGAGCCAGGTCGACGTCGTCGACGGAGAACCCCAACTCGTTGAGACGGGCTATCCGCTTGCGGATCAGGTACCGCTCACTCGAGGAGATGACCAGGTCCTGGTCCAACTCGAACCAGAGTGCGTTGTAACGCTCTTCGACCCCATCCCCGAGCCCGAGATCCGCCTCGTCGAGATCCAGCTCGTGCTCTGCGGCGATGTCTGCCATCTCACCGGCCAGGTTCTCCTTCATGATCTCCAGGTCCTGGGCGCGCTGTCCGTCGGAGAGCCCTGGATGCAGCTCGGAGGTCTCGGCGTCGATCATGATCGCCTCGATCGCACCGGCGTCGTAGCGATAGAGGACGTTGGAGAGCGAGCAGTCGCCCCAGAAGCACCCGGCGAGGTGGAGCTCGACCAGGAGGCCGGCAATGGCGTCGAGCAGCTGGCCCCGGCGCCGGCCGAACCCCGGGCCGCTCACCAGGTGCCGGTAGGGGAACGAGTGCTCAACGTATCTGGTGATCACCGCCCCGCCCTGCTCCGCCCCGTGCTCCAGCCAGTCCCTGGAGACCAGACCGGCGGGGGTGGCTGCCACCGCAGTTCGTTCCTCGAGAGATCGGAGCACGGAGAACTCGGAGGCTGCCCGTCGCCGCGGCAGCTCCTTGATGGCGTACACCCCCTCGTCGTAGGCGACGAACACGACCGGGTGGCGATGGACTCCGGTAGGCATCTCAACCAGGCGTTCGGAGCCCCACTCCTCGACCGGGTCTGCCCACGGAAGATCGAGGAAGTCCGGGTTGCCCGGGCGAATCTGGAGATGGGGAGTTCCCATCTCAGGCCGAGAGCCCGTCTCGGCGAGCACTACGGCGCCGGAGAGGCCCGAGAGGTCACCCAGTGCCGGAAGCACGACGAATCCCGACCCGTGCTCCGAATGACCCGGGTAGTCGGCGAGTTGCTCGCTGAGGTGGGTCTCTATCGAGTCGATGAAGCCGGGCAGCTTGGAAACGCCACCACCGACAACCACGCGTTGCGGGCTGAGGATGTAGACGATGTCACGGATCCCCTGGGCGACGTAGAAACCGACCAGTTCGACTGCCTCTCCCATCTGGTCTCCCAGATCGGGTGCCCGCACCCCGTATCTCGCCTGAATCGCCGGCCCGCTGGCCATGCCTTCGAGACAGGAAAAGTGATAAGGGCATAGTCCCTCGAAGTCGTCGTTCGGGTGGGCGTTGACGACCACGTGGCCCATCTCCGGGTGGAAGGCCCCGCTGACCAGACGACTGCCGGAAACAGCTCCCCCGCCGATCCCGGTCCCCACGGTGAGATAGACGTAACTCTCCAACCCTCGAGCCGCCCCCCATCGGCCCTCGCCGAGAGCGGCGCCGTTGACATCGGTGTCCAGCCCCACCTCCAGGTCGAATGCATCGAGAAAGGGCTCGAGGATCGAAGCTCCCGACCATCCCGGTTTGGTGGTGTTGGTGATGTGCCCGTAGCCAGGGTGGTCGGAGCGCAGCTCGAGAGGCCCGAAAGAGACGATCCCCAGGCCAGTCAGCTCGTCGGCTCGGGTCTGTAGATGGGCGACAAGCTGGCCCAGCGTCTCGTCGGGCGTCGTGGTGGCGACCCGGAGCACATCGTTGATGTCGTCGGCCGAAGTGCCAAATCCAACCAGGCTCTTGGTGCCCCCGAGCTCGACGATCCCGTACATCGGGGCATTCAACCTCAAGAAGGAAGCACCAGGGACCGATTCCTGTTGGGAGATCTTGACATCTCCCTGACCAGGTTGTTTACTCGTAGGGCACATGAAGACCAACCCCACCGTCGCCGTACTCCTGCTCATTGAGTAGCGCACGCCGACGTCTGCGTGCGCTCAACCCTCCCGCCGGAGGGTTTTTTGTTGAAAGAACATGACTGAAAAACCATTCACCGGATCCCATTCATTGATGCGAAGCCTCGAGCACGAGGGTGTCGACATCGTCTTCGGCGTGCCCGGTGGGGCAATCCTCCCCGCCTATGACCCGTTGCTCGACAGTTCGATTCGCCACGTCCTGGCGAGACACGAACAGGGCGCTGGGCACATGGCCGAGGGATTTGCCCAGGCCAGCGGACGGGTTGGCGTCGTGATGGCGACCTCCGGCCCAGGGGCCACCAACCTGATCACCCCACTCCAAGACGCCTTGATGGACTCGACACCTCTGGTTGCAATCACCGGTCAGGTTCCGACCACGGCCATCGGGAGTGACGCCTTTCAAGAGGCCTACACCACGGGCCTCGCCATGCACTGCACCAAGCACTCCTATCTGGTGACGGACGCCGACGAGATCCCTGACATCGTCCACGAGGCCTTCCATATCGCGTCAACAGGTCGTCCCGGGCCGGTTCTGGTCGACCTTCCCAAAGACATCCTCAACCAGCGCACCAGCTGGCATGCGCCGGGGAACATGAAGCTTCCCGGCTACAAACCCACGACCACTGGCCACCCGGTCCAGATCAAGGCCGCCATCGACCTCATCGAGGCTGCAGAGCGCCCGGTCCTCTACGTTGGCGGCGGGGTGATCAAGGCGGGAGCGGCCGCAGAGCTGCTCGCCTTCGCCGAAGCAGCCAACACTCCGGTGGTCACCACGCTGATGGCCCGGGGCTCGTTCCCCGACAATCACCCTCTTGCCCTGGGCATGCCCGGAATGCACGGGCTCTACACCGCGACCACAGCCATTCAAAAGTCTGACGTCCTGGTCAGCCTTGGCGCCCGCTTCGACGATCGGGTGACCGGCGATCCGTCGTTTTTCGCCCCCAACGCCAAGGTCATTCACGTGGATGTCGATCCGGCCGAGATCGGCAAGGTTCGGAGGGCAGACGTCCCGATCGTTGGCGACGCCCGCTCGGTCCTCAAGCACTTCCTGGTCGAATTGGCCGCACGCCGCGACGCGGACCAGGCGCCGGCCCGGACCGAGTGGCTGGCTCAGATCGGCGCATGGCAGGAGAGCCATCCCCTCGCCTACGACCAGCAGCCCGAAGGCCCGATCAAGGTTCAGCATTTCATCGAGCGGCTGCATGCGGCTGTCGGAGGCGAAGCCGTGATTGTCGCCGGTGTCGGCCAGCACCAGATGTGGGCCTCCCAATTCTGGAAGTTCAACACCCCCCGCTCCTGGGTCAACTCCGGAGGCCTGGGAACCATGGGATTCGCAGTGCCGGCCGCGATCGGCGCCAAGGCGGCCCGCCCCGATGACCTGGTCTACGCATTGGATGGGGACGGGTGTTTCCAGATGACCTGCCAGGAGCTGATCACCGCATCGACCGAAGGGATCCCGGTCAAGGTCGCCGTCTTCAACAACGGTGGCTACGGCATGGTGAAGCAGTGGCAGAACCTCTTCTACGGCGGTCGCCTTTCCGCGGTGGACCTCACCACGCACACTCCCGACTATCCGATGCTGGCCGAGGCGATGGGTTGTGTGGGGCTGCGGGTGGATCATCCCTCCGAGATCGACCCCGCCATCGAGAAGTCCCTCTCGGTCAATGACAAGCCGGTGGTCCTCGAAGTGGTCGTCGACACCGAGGAGATGTGCTTCCCGATGGTGCCGGCCGGCGGCTCAAACGACAGGGTCGTGATGAGCCGTGAGGACCTTTGATGCAGCACACCCTCACGGTGCTCGTCGAGAACAAGCCAGGCGTCCTGGCCAGGGTGTCAGCGATGTTCTCCAACCGCGGCTTCAACATCCACTCGCTCGCCGTGGGGCCAACCCACCAAGAGGGCCGGTCACGGATCACGCTCGTCGTGGATGCCCCCGAGCTCGAGCAGCTGACCAAGCAGCTCAACAAGCTGGTCAATGTGATCAAGGTCCAGGAGCTTGAGAAAGACCTGGCTCTGGAGCGGGAGCTGATGATCGCCCGCATTGCCTGTGATCCGGTGAACCGTGGTGAGGTGCGGGACACAGCCTCGCTATTCGACGCCAAGGTGATCGACCTCGGAGCAAGCTCGATAACTTTCGAGGTCGCCGGCAGCCCGGCTCACCTTGGAGCCTTTCTCGACCACATGTCCGGATATGGCGTTGTCGACCTCGTCAAGTCGGGTCGGATCGCCATGCGGCGCGAGTCGGAGTTGAGCCCGACGGCAGCGACCGCGGGCCCCGCCCAATGAGCGACCACCGAGCAGAGCTCGAGCAGAGGCTTTCGAAACTCGGGATCAGCCTCGGCGCAGCCGGCTTCGAGGCGGCTTACACCAGGGTTCGAGCGGTGTCAGACCGCGCCGGTGCCATTTCAGATGTTCAACTGCGCTCAATCGTCGATGATGCGGTGTCAGGTATGGAAGTACTCGACGAGGTGGCGGCCACCTACCAATGACCGCTCACCGCATTGCCGTAGTGCCCGGGGACGGGACAGGTCCCGAAGTCGTGGCCGAGGCGGTCAAGGCGGTTGACAGAGCCTCTCAGGTGTTCGACTTCGAGGTCGAATACTCCCATCACGAGGTTGGCGGCGAGCGATATCTGAGAACCGGGGAGACCTTGACCGGGGCAGACCTCGAGGCGCTCTCGAGCGTCGACGCCGTCCTGTTCGGCGCCGTTGGACATCCCAAAGTGGCACCGGGGATCCTCGAGCAGGAGATCATCCTCAGACTCCGCAAGGAGCTCGACCTGTACGTCAATCTGAGGCCGATCAAACTCCATCCAGGGGTGGTTGGGCCGCTTCGTGATGTCGAGCCTGCCGATGTCGACATGATCGTGGTGCGTGAGAACAGCGAAGGCCTCTACGTCGGTGCCGGTGAATTCACTGCCAAGGGATCGCCGTTCGAGGTGGCCGTCCAACAGTCGGTAAACAGCCGTTTCGGCGTGGAGCGCTGTATCCGGTACGCATTCGAACTGGCGCGGTCGAGACCCCGCCGTCATCTGACCATGTGCGGGAAGACGAACGTCCTCACCTATGCATGGGACCTCTGGGCACGGGTATTCGAGGCCGTGGCCGAGGAATACCCGGAGGTGACCACCGCCTACGCCCACGTCGACGCGGCGTGTCTCTGGATGGTCGAAGACCCGGGCCGTTTCGACGTGATCGTGACCGACAACATGTTCGGCGACATCATCACCGACCTCGGAGCCGCGATTCAGGGAGGTATGGGCATCGCCTCCGGAGCCAATCTCAACCCCAACGGCGTCTCGATGTTCGAGCCGATCGGCGGGACCGCCCCTGGTTTCGAAGGAACCGGCCAGATCAACCCACTCGCCGCGATCGGCGCTGCCGGCATGATGCTCACCCATCTCGGAGAGATAGAGGCGGGCGCCGCGGTCGACCGGGCCGTCGGCCAGGTCGCCGGCTCACTCCCCTCGCTTCGGGCCGGCAAGATGGAGGCTTCCACCTCTGAAGTCGGTGACCGGGTCAGCGACTTGATCTCTGCCACCGTGTTGCGGCAGAGGCGGTATGAGCCCGGCCCGTACCCTTTTCGAGAAGGTCTGGGACACCCACGTGGTTCAGAGTGGCGATCCCACTCTCCTCTACGCCGATCTCCATCTGGTGCACGAGGTCACCTCACCGCAAGCCTTCGCCTCACTGGAGCAAGCAGGGAGAAAGGTCCGGCGGCCCGATCTCACTTTCGCCACGGTGGACCATGGGATCCCGACCACCGGTCGGCACCTCGGCATCCTCGACCCGTTGTCGAAGCGACAGGTCGAGGCCCTCCGCGACAACTGCGCTCGCCACGGCATCGTCATGTACGGGATCGATGATCCGCGGCAGGGAATAGTCCATGTCGTGGGTCCCGAGCAGGGACTGACCCAGCCCGGCATGGTCATCGTCTGTGGCGACAGCCACACCTCGACCCACGGCGCCTTCGGAGCCCTTGCCTTCGGGATCGGCACCTCCGAGGTGGAGCATGTCCTCGCAACGCAAACCATCTGGCAATCACCGCCCAAGTCGATGTCCGTCGAAGTCACCGGCCAGCTTCCGTGGGGGGTCGCCGCCAAGGACCTGATACTCGGGATCATCACCCAGATCGGCGTCGCCGGCGGGACCCGTCATGTCATCGAGTACCGCGGCGAGACCATTCGCGGGCTCTCGATGGAGCAGCGGATGACCATCTGCAACATGTCGATCGAAGGTGGTGCCCGGGCCGGGATGATCGCCCCCGACGACACCACCGTCTCCTTCATCGAGGGCCGGCCCTTCGCCCCCAAAGGCGAAGACTGGGATGCGGCCGTCGCCGCATGGGAGTCACTGGTGACCGATGAGGGCGCCGTCTTCGACAAGGCGGTCACGATCGACGCCTCGTCCCTCATCCCCCACGTGACCTGGGGCGTGAACCCCGCCCAGACGGTGCGGGTCGACGACTTCGTCCCCTCACCCGACAGTTTCGACAATCCTCAGCAGCGCGAGTCGACGGTGAGGGCCCTGGAGTACATGGGTCTGGAGCCGGGCACTGCTATCGCCGACATCCGGATCGATCACGTGTTTCTCGGCTCGTGCACCAACGGGCGAATCGAAGACCTCCGTGCTGCGGCACGGGTGGTCGAGGGGCGCAAGGTCGATTCGAGGGTCAGCGCCGTTGTCGTGCCAGGTTCCATGCTCGTCAAAGCACAGGCCGAGGCGGAGGGCCTCGATGCGATCTTCCTCGACGCAGGATTCGAGTGGAGGGACGCCGGATGTTCCAGCTGTCTTGCCATGAACCCGGATGTGATCCCCTCCGGCGAGCGGGTGGCCTCGACCTCGAATAGGAACTATGAGGGCCGCCAGGGTCGGGGTGCAAGAACCCATCTGGTGAGCCCGGCCATGGCGGCCGCAGCCGCAGTGGCCGGCCATTTCGTCGACGTGAGGGACTGGGAAGGCAAATGAAGCCGGTGAGAATGGTTCGCGGCCCGATGCTCCCCCTCGATCGGGCCGACGTGGACACCGATCAGATCATCCCCCAACAATTCCTCAAGCGGATCGAACGTGATGGCTATGGGGAGTTCCTCTTCTATAACTGGGCGCATCGCGACGACGGCTCACCCATCGAGGACTTCATCACCAATCGCCCGGAGCGTAGTGAGGCCAAGATCCTGGTGGCCGGCCGCAACTTCGGGTGCGGATCCTCACGGGAGCATGCCCCATGGGCGATTCAGGACTGGGGCTTCGATGCTGTGATCGCTCCTTCCACCGCCGACATATTCCGTAACAACTCGGCAAACATCGGGCTGCTAATCGTCGAGCTGCCCGAACCCGAGGTCCGTCGGCTGTTGGACATGGCACAAGACCCGACCGCCCCGGTCACCATCGACCTGGAGCAGCAGACCGTGGTCGGAGACGGCTTCGAGGCAAGGTTCGACTTCGACCCATCGGCCAAGGAGCGCCTGCTGCAAGGCCTCGACTGGATCGGGATGACCCTCACTCTCGAGGAGTCGATCACCCAACACGAATTGAACCGGCCGGCCTGGCTCCCGGTCAGCTCCGGGAGCCCGACCAACTAGATGTCATGGACTGTGCTCGGCGCGAACCCGAGGGCATCCATCAGCGTTTCGAACTGATCCAACCGGAGCGACTGCGGACCGTCACTGAGCGCGTCCTCGGGATGGGGGTGGATCTCCACCATGATCCCGTCCGCGCCGATCGCTTGGGCGGCGAGGGCCAGCGGAGCAACCAGGTCCCGATCGCCGGCGGCGTGTGACGGATCGACGATGATCGGGAGATGGGTGTGACGACGGAGCACCGGCACCGCACTCAGATCGAGGGTGTTGCGGGTTGCAGTTTCGAAGGTGCGGATTCCCCGCTCACAGAGCATCACCTGTTGGTTGCCGCCGGCCAGGATGTACTCGGCCGCCTGGAGCAGCTCCTCAATGGACGAGCTCATCCCTCTCTTGAGCAGAACCGGCCGATGGGCCCGACCGGCAGCGTTGAGCAAGGAGAAGTTCTGCATGTTGCGGGCCCCGATCTGGAGGATGTCGGCCTTCTTGGCGACGCCGTCGACATCATCGGGCGAGAGCACCTCGGTCACCACAGGGAGTCCGTAGGCCTTTCCCGCCTCGACCAGCATCTCTAAGGCCTCGTAGCCAAGACCCTGGAACGAGTACGGCGAAGATCGGGGCTTGAAGCACCCGCCGCGGAGGATCGATCCCCCCGCCTCCTTCACCGCCTTGGCCGCAGCCATGACCTGATCCCAGGACTCGACCGCACACGGGCCGGCGATCATGATCATCTCACCACCACCGACCTTCACACCAGCGACTTCGACCACGGTGTTCTGCGGTTTGTGGACTCGACTCCCCAACTTGTAGCCCTTGGGGGCTGCGGTAGTGGAGGGCACCTCGTCCAGCGCTGACAAGCCTTTCGGCTCTCCCCTGGCCACGTCACGTTCGATCGGCCGGGGACGGAGGTCCCGTGACGGATAGCTGCCCAGGATCCTCAGGAAGCGGAGTTGCTTGGTGAGCGCGTCGAACACAGCTTGGACCGCAGGATCGGAGATGTTCCCGTCGAAATCGAGATAGAACAGCTCCTCTCTCGGGTTGTGCGGAATCGGCCTCGACTCCAGCATCACGAGGTTGATGTCCGCCTCGCGGAAAACCGCCAAGGCGTCCATGAGAGCTCCGGGGTGGTTGCCGACCGCCATGACGATCGAGGTCTTCGACTGCACGCCTTCGGGCACTTCGGCCGGTTGGCCGGCGACCACCACGAAGCGGGTGTAGTTCTCCTCCTGGTTGGCGATCCCCGTCCTGAGGACATCGAGCCCGTAGAGACGGGCTGGCCTCCTCGCTGGCGATGGCGGCCACAGTCGGATCGTTCATCTCCCCGATTCGCTTGCCGGACAGCGCAGTATCCGAGAAGTAGACCAGTTCCACATGGTCGAGAGCGGCGAGGAATTCAGAGCATTGGGTCACCGCTTGTGGGTGGCAGTAGATCCGCCGCAAACCCTCGATCGAGGCACCGGCCACCCCGAGCAGGCAATGGCGAACCCGGAACCGAACATCACCTACGAAGTGGAGCTGGCTGTCGAGGAGGACGTCATAGACCTCCGAGATCGCTCCCGAAGTCGTGTTCTCCACGGGGAGAACGGCGACATCTGCAGTTCCCTCTTGCACGGCACGAATCGCATCGGCGAATGTCGATGAGCGGACATAACTCGGTGTGATTCCCTTGGCGTCGAAGAACTGCTGCGAGGCGAGGTGGCTGTAGGAGCCGTCGATGCCCTGGATGGCAACCACGATCGAGTCAGGGGTCGACTCGGTGCGTCCCAAGAAACTCCTGTTGGACCCGGACCGAATCGTTGATGATCTCCCGCCACACCCGGTTGACCAGGCCGGAGTCGAGGTCGTGGCTCATCCCGGAGTTGATCCGGTCCGAGATCAGATCTTCCTCGCGGGACATGTCACGGGAAGGGCGGGCATGGAGCCCTTTCTCCCGAGCCATGCGAAGACTGAATGCCTTGCGCTCGGCGAGGAGTTTGAGGATTTCGGAATCCACCCGGTCGATGTCGTCCCGGATCTGGGCAATGTCGTCTTCGCTCTGTTCGTTTTCGCTCTGTTCGTTTTCGTTTTCGGTGCTCATCTCATTCACTGTTTCAGGACGCGTTGCGTCAGAGGGGTAGGTCAGGAGTAACGCGGGGGTGGGTAAATCGGCGCTAGGCGCCGAAATAGAAGTAGTAGGCGAACCCGAAGAAACGCTGAGCAGCGCCGAAGAAATTCAGGGTCCAGGTCGCCTTCATGTGACGGTGATTATCCACAGATGGGGTATCCCGTGTCAAGAGCTAGGGTCGGCCTCGATGAACAAGACCCGTCTTTCCTTTGGGATCGTCCTTGTCCTGGTTGGCTCGGTGTGGGCGCTGCAGGGCCTCGGTGCCGACTTTGTGCCCGAAGGCGCGATGACCGGCGAGACGTTGTGGGTGGTCCTCGGCTCGCTCGCGGTCCTTGTTGGCCTGGGCCTGATCTGGTGGAGTCGATCGCCCAATGGCGCAGAGGACAAGAAGCAGTAGGAAAGGGAGCGCCGGATAAGCTGATCGGTCGAGGCCGTCATATGAGCCACCGACCCGAGCGCCCTGGGGTAGCCCTTCCACCGGAAGAGTTGCAGCGCTTCATGTACGCCTGTTCTCACGAGCGGCGCTCCCCCACCACTCAGCGTGTGATCGACGGTTCCTCCTACGGCTGGATCCACCTCTTTATTCGCAGCAACGGCGAGGACAGCGGCGGGGACGAACTGGGAGAAACCTGGTTGGAGCCCTACGAAGCCGACGCAGCCCAACTCAGTGAGTACTTCAAGCGGGTAGCGATTCGGCTACGGAACACAGGAGCCTTTGACTACGCGACCGACCTACAGGCTCATTTTGCGATCCTCGCCGAGGAGCGCGAACTCCCCTGGCCCCGCTAAACATTCGGATCTACCCCAGTGACCGAAGCGAGCCTCAACATTTCTCCCCTCCGTGAGCGAAGCGAGCGTTGGGGGGAGAGCCGGCGAAGCCGGGAGGGGGGCTTCTCGCATAGGGGTCTTGTTTCTTGCGGATTGCCGGAATACTTTGCGAACATATGTTCGATGAGACGAGTTCGAAGGTATGTCCGCACAACCAAATATCGTCCATGTACGAAGGCCTCGACTACGACGATCGGTTCGATGCCTGTCCCGACTGCGGTCTTGCGGCCTGGCGCCTGAAGGAGGGTCATCGAGAGGCTCATGAGGACTTCTACGTCCATGACGAACTGTGGGACACAGTCTGCCCCGACGACCAGATCGTCGAGTGGACAGAAGGCGGAATCACCTTCCGCGAAGGTCGGTTCGTTATCTGCATCGGCTGTTTCGAACGTCGACTCGGGAGAGAGTTGAACCGGGAGGACTTCACAGGGCCACCTCGTCGATTGTTTGGCGTCCCACCTTCGTACAGGTTCCGATCGCGTTGGAAACGGCGGTGATCGATGTCATCGACTGACTGCCTCGAGCCACCTGTTGCCACCGATCGTTCGAACGACAAACATCCCCGTGATGTCTAAACCAGAAGCAGTCGCACCAGCGTCGTGGGGAGCAGAGCTCGACTGGTACGAGGAGACCCGCCTCTCGCCAGCTGTCCGAGTGGGCAACCTTCTCTTCGTGGCCGGGTGTACGGGGGCTGAGGCACACGAGCAGGGCCCTAAGGCAATGATTCGACAGGCTTACATGAGCGTCTTGGACGTCCTCGAGGCGGCTGGGGCCGACTGGGGGAACGTCGTGGCCATAACTTCGTATCACGTCGACATGTCGAAACGCATCGATGATGCTGTTGAGGTCCATCGTGAGTTCGTCAAGTCCAAGCCGTTTCCTGCGTGGACCGCTGTTGGTGTGACCGAGTTGTACGAGCCGGAGGCGATCATCGAGATCTCAGTGATCGCTCACCTGTCCTGATTCCCACTGAAGTTTCCCTCACCTTGGCTACAGGAAGCCAATCAGACCTGATGGGACTCGTCAGCCAACTGACCGATCGCCTTCATTGGGTCGAGTCGGGTCAGCTGGTCAAATGCCGACGTGGTGGACTTTGTCGGTTCGCTGCGTGGCGCCGAGACCCTGGTTGGTTGGTATGTCCAGTCGTGGCACTCCCGCGCCGCCCTCACTGTGGTTTGAGGTTCCGAAACCCCGAACAAAGCAGATCGGCGCGTTCGATCATGTCGTCGCCCACAGTGCAGAACACCTGCTGTTCGACCACGAATCTCTCACCGTCTTCGATGCCGGTAAAGCGGTACGAGATGTGGAATCGATCGCCGACCTCGCCCGAGTGTTCGTCGAGAAGCTCCAGCTCGGTCGAGTCTTCGAACCAAGCAGCTATCAGCGCAGCGGCTTCGGCGGAGCCGGAGCGCTCGCGGAGACCCGATGGGATCAGTGCCCGAAACGTCGCATCCGCCTTGAAACATGCCGCAATCGCTTCCTGATCCTGTGATGCAATCGCATCGACCAGGCACTCGGCTACAGACATGCAGGAATCCTACGTTGAGACTCGACCCGAGAACGAAGACAAAACACCGCTGGCTCGACTCGCGGTCGAGCGATCCGCACGCTTCTGGTCATCCTTGCCACTCACCGCGATGCCTGCCTGAGAGCGGTCGGGCGCCTTCGTTGCGGGTCCCGGGCTGCGTGCGAAACGTCGACTTCGGCGGCTAGGGCCCTTCGTCGTGCACGGACTAGAGCATTATCGCGATGAGGCCACAGCAGACGGCGATCGCAAGTGAAACCGGACCCCAATATCGCTCCGCTTTCGAACGAGACGCGAAGTTGGCAATAGCCCCGATGCTGAAGAAGCCAGTCAATACCCACATTCCCACTTTCCCGGTTCCAGGCATCCAGTCCGCCTCGACGAGACCGGCCGATGCGAGAACGAACGCCCCTATGAGTGGGTAGACCAGGACGCCGACGACAGCGGATGCGATTCGCAACCCGAACGGCAGCACACCATCATGCCGGCCGCCCCAGGCCGCATTTCCAAGTGGAGCTCCCAGTGCGAGGGCGATCTGGAAAACGGACACAACTCCAAGCAAGACGACCGCGACAGTGGCTGTCAGATTCACCGGCGAACCGGGCCGTAGAGGGGAAAGGTCGTTATCGCGAGGAACGTGATCAGGTAGAACACGCCCGCGACTAGCGCTGACTTCCTTACCGAGTCCATCGGCACTCACCCCGCAATGTTACACCGTGCACTTACTACGTAAGGTAGGCTCCAGCGGATGAGAAGACAAGTACGCACACAGAACAAGAGTCTTCTCGAACAGCACTTATGAGTGGCTTACCCTCTCCCTGCGTAGTGAGGATCTAAGAAGGGCCATGCCTCATCGATCCACGTTGACAAAGCCTCTCGAACCGCCGTATCCACCTCGGCACGACTCTCTCGCACCCATGAACTGACCAGCGCGTCGTGCCCCGACCGGCGATCTGGATAGATGTAGATACAGCCGATGACATCGTCACCATCGAGGATCGAATAGGTGAAGCCTCTGCGCTCCTCGAAGTCCTTGGCGTGTCGGACCAGATCCTCCAAGTTCGACTCGAGCGTCATGGCTACCGGCCAATCCGGCTCCTCGTGTTCACTGAATCCGGGAGTAGACCGGATGTGGTCGATGCTCGACATCCATGCATCATGGTCACGGTCGTTGTGCTGTTCACCCAACGGCTCCAAGTGAAAGTCGGACCAGGCGTAGGTATGCGGAACTGCGAAGCTCAGCGGTACTAACGGGTCTTCCATCTACCGAATCTAGACGTGGCTCAAGCCGCGCCATACAAATGGCTAAAGGACCTGACCGCCGTCGAGGCCACAGCAGCTAGCTCGTCAATTGCTCGACGTGAGAGCGCAGTTGGTCCCACGCAGCCCGTACGTTCTCCTCGACATCGAGGTCATCCAACTTCTGCTCGAAAGTGTCGAGGGCAGACTGGACCTCGTCCCGTGCCACGTCGCCTTGAGACCTCAAGGTTGCGATGGCGGCGGTCAACTCGGCTTTGAGCGTGGTCCATGCCGAGCTCAACTCCTGGCCCGACTCTGATGATGTTATGGCTTCGCCCAGGCTGTCAATCTCGCCCTCCAAATTCCCCAATGCTTCGTCCTGGCCGGCCGCCGCCACAGTGGTTGTACCTGCCGTGTCCGATGTCGTTGCACCGGGCACCGACTCATCCGTGCTCCCATCGGCACACGCACTCAGGGCGACGATCGTCGCCAACACACATGCCATCGCTCTGCTTTTCATGATCATTGCTCCATTCGAGAACTCTTGTTCGGTTACTGGAGGAGACGAATAACGGTCCTTTGTGTCCTGTCAGTTACCGGCTCAAGATACCCCTTGCCAGGATCTTCGAGATTGTTGTCTTACATCTGGGCGCGGTGAGGCACTATTGCCAGTGAGGAGCATGGATCAGAGAACCCCGGCAACCGACACGTTTGCTGAGTTCGCTCGGGTTGCTGAGCCGCGGCTGCGTTTGGCTCTTGGTGCGGCTTTTGGATTCGACCTTGCCCAGGAAGCGACCGCCGAGGCGTTGGCTTTCGCCTGGGAGCATTGGGATCGGGTGATGAAGGCTGCCAACCCGGTGGGCTACGTGTTTGGGGTGGGCCGTAACCGGGCACGACGGAATCTGAGCCGCCAGCGCGCCCCTTTCCTGCCTCCGGTCCTGTCTTCGGAGATTCCGTGGGTTGAACCCGGTCTGCCTGCAGCGTTGGGTCGGCTTTCGGTGCGTCAGCGAGAGGTGATCATGTTGCTCCATTGCTTCGAATGGACTCTGAGCGAAGTCGCTGAGCTGTTGGGCTTGGCGAGAGGGACCGTGCAGCTTCACGAACGGCGGGGGATGACCAGACTACGCAGGGATCTGGGGGTGGAGCTGTGAGCGACCTCTTGACCCAGCTCCGTGACTACGGACGGCAGATCGAATCAGACCCGACGGTCAACAACGCACCACCGCGCCTGGTGGACGTCGGAACCCCGCCCCCACGTCCGAGGATGGGACGGGGGCTTGCGTGGGCCCTGGCCGCGTTCGTTGTTGTCCTGACAGTGGGCGGGCTGTATATCGCCCTCAGGGGAGGTGGCGGCCAGGTCGTGGATCAAACCACCGTCCCCACCCCGACCACGGTCTCGACGGCAGGCCAACCAACCACGCCCTTTGTACCGCTGGTCTGGCCTGGCCCGGTGCGCGAGAGCGGAACCCTGGTTTCTCCCATGGCCACTGAGGAGGACGGATTGCTGACGTGGCAGGACCCCCTCGACGCCGCCGAGGGTTGGGTCGACGTGGTTCGCGTCGCCTTCTATCCGGAAGGGCAAGCGCATTGGTACATCGAACTGGCAGCCGAGCCACCACTCGCAGCGGATCTTGAACCGGGGCTGCTCATCGCCTACGGCCTGGTGCTGGAGACGACCGGCGACGGGCTTGCCGACTACCTGGTCGGCATCGACAACGACACGCCAAAACAGGGCGACTTCCACGTTTGGGTCACCGATCTAGCGACCGGCGAGACCGACGAGCAGATTGGGCCCCCCTACGGCTATCCCATCGAGTTCGCCCACCCTGCCGAACGGCAGCCGGGCGATCCACCGGGCCCACCCACCATGGTCTTCACGTTCCTCGGCGATCCGCCCTACGGCCTCAACCCCGAGACATTGCGCTTCTATGCGTGGACGTCCGCTACGCGCGACGGCGAGGTCATCGCCTACGACTACGCCCCCGACGCGGGTTGGTTGACCGGGGACACGCCTTGACGATCCGGTCGAATTCAAGTGACCTGTGGACAACCGCCCTGCTGTTAACGGTGCTTGTCGCGATCGCCGCCTGCCAAACGTCATCCGACACCCCGACATCAGCGACACAAGCCATCGGGCCGACCCCAAGCACGGCGGAGAGCATCGCAACGACAGTGGGTCCGGCTGAGCCCACGACGACCACGGTCGGTGGGGCCGAATCCGTTACCGCCGCCAGGAAGGTGACCACGTATGAGGGCGAGATCAACTACGGCTGGCCGACCGCCGCCTGGAACCCGGCGGGGGTGTATTCGTGGGACGGGCGCCGTTGCAACGCAGGGTGGTGCAATCGCAGTTGGATGCACAACGGATACGGGTCAGGTGACGTCGAGATCCGCATCAAAGTCGTGCCGCAGGGGGCCATTGCTGATGACCATGCGACGGCGGTCACTGTCGCCGGGCATGACGGAACATACCGACGCCTCGGCACGGCCGGATCGGAGAAGTGGGTCGTCGACATCGAGGGGATAACGATCGCCATCATCCTCGAGGCGAGATCGGGCACGAGCCAGGCCGACCTGGCCGAAGCCCACGCCATCATCGACTCGATGCATGCGGAACCGATCAACAACAACCTCGGCTTCAGGCTGGTCTTCACCCTCACAACAGACAACTGGGACTCCGGATAGGCGTGCAACGGCTGGACCCGTAGAGGAACCGACCTTAGGGCGGAAGACCCGCCTGCAACAGAGGGAGTTGATGGTTATGAAGTTGTGGAGACTGAGAAGAGTGTGGCTCGTGGCCGTCGCCATTGGGCTGGTGGCCTGTGCCTCCCAAGCCGCCCAAGACACTGCTCCGAGCAGTACTTCGACGACCATGGCCTCCACGACCGTTGCAACGGCCAACTCTGAGTGGCCTCCAAGCGGACCTGTTGAGCCCGGCACTTATCACATTCCGTCTTCCGCATGGAACGTCGCCGGCTTCACAATGACCCTGCCCGAAGGCTGGGAGATTGACCCGGCGATCCCGCCAGGGGTCGCCAAGAACTACGACTCAGAGGAGGAGGTCTCGTTTTACCCCGTCATCGTCGATGCGATCTACTCCGATCCGTGCGTGGGAACCGCGGGAGAAGAAGGGGGCGAACTGATGGAGGTCGGCCCCAGTGTCGACGATCTCGCCCAAGCCCTCCTCGACCAGCCTCACACGGTGGCTACCGGGCCAGAAGACACCACACTCGGCGGCCTACCGGCGAAAAGAATCGACCTGACCGTAGAAGACGATCCCGAAACGGCAACGTGCAACATCGACGTTCCCGGGCATCTTCAAATCTGGCACAGCGTGCCGGTCGACAAATTCTTTGTGCTCTTGGGTGACGGGACCGCCAGCGTCTACATCGTCGATGTGAACGGCGAGCGCCAGGTGTTCCTTACCCAACATTTCATCGGGACCCCCGCCGCCGACGTCAGCCAAATGCAAACCATCATCGAGTCGATCACTATCGACCAGTAGCGGATTCGCCGCGCATCCAGTGCCGTCCGATCCGTGACCAGGAACCCGCTGGTTACGGCGCGTGGTTCTGGGCTCCGCGGGTAGGACTCGGACCTACAACCAATGGATTAACAGTCCCGCCCACCACGTCCGCCCAGTCCGAGTACGTGATGTTTGGTGCCGTCCCGTCTACGAAATCTGATCGGTCATGCTGTCTGGTGTCGTCCTGTCCGGCTACGTACGGCTACACAAATGGCTACACACGTGCGCCAGACCGACCACCAGGACCAAAGCCAAGACGCGACAGTGGTAACTCCTCATCCCAGCCGCTTTCCGTCGACCCGTCGCCGTCACGGGGCGTGGAACTCGACAGCGATTGGAGCCGTTGCCTCCATCGCCCTTTCGAAGTCCGACTCTGGCACAACCAGCGGAATGGCCAGGATCTGCATGGACGACCCCTCGGGCGCGTCGAACAGGTAGAGCCGCATCAGGTGCCCTGATCGCAAACGACCCAGGACCCCCGTAGTGCAGGCATCGGCTCCGGCGGCGATCTTCACGTCCATCATCAGACCTCTGGCGGTCCCTGCGGCGCCCACCGCTACCGGGGCGGTCGTCTCGAAGCCGGGGTAGGAGCGGATGGTCTCGGCCAGCGCTTCGGCGTCAGTAGGTGCAGGGCCTGCACGACAATCCGCATCGACCGTCCCAGGGTCGGCCGTGAGCTTGAACCTATTCCAGCCGTGGCGCTCCCCACCGTCGGTGGTCGGTGCCGCACCCGCTGGGATCAAAATGATGGAGTTCTCTTCTGAGGAAAATGTGACCCACGGATGTGCGACGTAAATGGTGACCTCGCCGCCGAAAGCGCTGTTTTCCTGGTACAGGGGTTGGCCGTTCTCGGTCGTTAGCGCGATGTCGGCGATAAAACCGCCATGATCGAGCCCTAGGCGACCGGCGGCGCCGATGAAGAAGAGCTGTTCGACCACCGTGTCTCCGGCGAACAGCCGAACCTTGAACCCCGTCCAACCGTACGGCCACTCATACCGATTCACCCTTGCGAACTCGCCCCGCTCGTAAGGGGCTCCCGCGCTAGTCGCGTAGAGGAGCGAGATGTCCTCTTCGGGGACGTTCAGGTACTGCTGGGCCCCGTCACCGGCGATTCGGGCCTCGATGAAGCCGTTGAGGAGCTCAGTGATTTCCGTCTCAGAGTGCGGCGTTGTCGATTCTGGGCCCCGTTCCTCTGCACCTTCCCGTATCCATACCCCCCCGCCGGTCAGGATGTCGGTCGCGGTATCACGAGTGAAGGTCAGGTTCTGGAACTGCTCTGCAAACTCGGTCAGAGAGAGCTCGAGGAACTCGGGATCGGGCTGGCTTCCGTCATCGCAGGTAAACACCGGCGCCGGGATCACCAGCTCGTTCTCACCTTGAAGCCTCCCGGTTCCGACCATCGTCGTTGGGACAGGCAAACACGGCGTGGCGAAGTTGTGCGCGACTATCTCGACGCTCCCGTCCTCCGAAGCCTCGATCACCAGCGTTGCGTGACTTTCGGAATATCGATTGTCAGTGCTCACCCATGAGCCCAGGATCGGGCTGGCGGGTGCGGGAGCGGTGGACGAAGTCGTGTCCGTGGCCCCGGCCGTCGATTCGACCGGGGAAGTCGAGGCACGCGACGCGGTACATCCCGCCAGCCCGACCATCAGGGCCAAAGCCAAGACAGGTCCGTGGTGACTCCTCATCCAACCCCCTTCCATCGATCCAATCCCCGTCACGGGATGTGGAACTCGATCGATTCGACGATCGGGCATGGCTCTCTCCACCACGCTTTCGAAGCGCGATTCCGGCGCAACGATCGCTATAGCCAGGACCCGCGTTGACGACCCCTCCGGCGCGTCGAACAGGTAGAGCCGCATCCGCTCCCCCGTTGTCCGGACCGTTGCGCTGTCGGCGGTCATGGATACAATCGCGTCCCGGTCGAACAAAGGGCTCAGGACCTCGTAGTTGCAGAGGTTTCCGTTCTCGTCGACCGCCACCGTCATCGGCGCTCCGGCGGCGAAAGCCACATCCATCATCAGACCTTCGGCACCTCCGACGCTCACAGCTACTGGAGCGGTTGCCTCGACGCCGGGTTCGGACCGGATGCTCTCGGCCAGCGCCTCGGCGTCGGCTGACACCTGATCAGCCTGACAACCCGTCCCGGCCGTCGCGGGGTCGGCCGTTAGCCAGAGTTCATCCCAGTCGTGGCGCTCCCCGCCGTCGGTTGTCGGCCGGGCGCCCTCCGGGGTCGAAGGAGGAAGCCACCCCCACCTGAGATCCATGGGTGGGCGACCTTCAGGGTCACCTCGCCGTCGAAGAAGCTGTCGGGCTTAGCCAGGGGCTGGCCGTCCTCGATTGTTGGCGCGATGTCGGTTCCAAAACCGTCCCCCTGATAGGCGAGGTCAAGGTGGCCGCCTGCTGGGAAGCGCTCAAGGTCGTGGTAGTTCGTGAAGAACAGCTGTTCGACCACCGTGTCCCCGGCGAACAGCCGAACCTTGAACGCTATCCAACCGTAGGGCCATTCGATGCCAAGCACTTGCTCGAACTCGCCCCGCTCGTAAGGAGCTCCCGAGGTGGTCGCGTAGAGGAGCGGGATGTCCTCCTCGGGGACGCTCAAGTACTGCTGGGCCCCGTCACCGGCGACTCGCGCCTCGAGAAAGCCGCTCAGCAGCGCAGTGAGTTCCGCCTCGGAGGGGGGCGTCGTTCGCTCGGGGCCCGAGTCCGCACCTTCCCGCCTCCAGACCCCCCCGAAGTTGTCGGTCAGGATGTCGGTCGCGGTATCATGAGTGAAGGTCAGGTTCTGGAACTGCTCTGCGTACTCAGTCAGAGAGAGCTCAAAGAACTCGGGATCGGGCTGGCTTCCGTCATCGCAGGTAAACACCGGCGCCGGGATCACCAGCTCGTTCTCACGCTTGAAGCCTCCCGGTTCCGACCATCGTCGTTGGGCGCAGGCACGCACGGCGTTTGGAAGTTGTCGCGCATGATCACCTCGACGCTCCCGTCCTCCGAAGCCTCGATCACCAGCGTGGCGTGACTTTCGTCATACCGACTGTCAGTGCTCACCCACGAGCCCAGGAACGGACTGGCGGATGCGGGAGCGGTGGACGAAGTGGGGACAGGATCATTGGCCACCCCATCACCCCCGCCGGTGAGCAGAGCCAAACCACCGAACACAACCAACACCACGACCACAGCCGCGACACCAACCCAGACTCCCGCCGGCCGGCTGGACCTGTGCCGTCCGGTTGCGTGGGTGGGCGCAGTGTCGGGTATCCGCTCGGCAGTCTCCTGCAGACCGGACCGGATTCTCTCTTCAAGCCGGGTCACAACTGCTCTCCTAGCTCCTGGCTGAGTTGGTTCAACGCTCTGGAGAGACGGCTCTTGACAGTCCCCTCAGGGATCCCCAACGCCTCAGCGACCTCCGCAGTGGAAAAGTCCAGGTGATAACGAGCCACCACAACACTCCGCAGCTTCAACGACAGACGCCCCACCGCTTCGATCAGATCAGGATCAGGCAACGGATCGTCCCAAGCCTGAGAACCCGCCTCAAGATCAGACAACAACTCGTAACGTCTCCTGCGGAAAACCCCACGAGCCCAATTGAGGCCAACCCGATACAGCCACCCCTCAGGACGGTCGTAGCCTCTCACCGTGTCCCACCGGGCGACAGCCCTGGTCATCGCTTCGTCCACGGCCTCGTCGGCCAAACCAACATCTCCCAAGGCGAGAGCCAGGCTCCGGCGGATCGGTGAACGCCACGTCTGATAGAAGACACCGAAGTCGTCCTCAGCCGTCACCGAGCCCGATTCCTGTTCACCAATCCAGCTTCCCTCGCACAATCTGGCCCTATACACGCGTCAGACAGCAGTTTGGTTCCCTCAACTCAAAGAAAACCAGGAAAGAAGACACCAGCACAACAGCCCGATCCCTCAAGAGATGACCAAGCTTTCGCATTCTCTAGGTGTCATTCGCCCGGGGCGCATGGCTACAAATGAACGTGTGTTCGCTCATGTCGCCGTTTTGATTTCTCAATCACTACAGGCAGAAACTTGCTCCGCGGGTAGGACTCGAACCTACAACCAATGGATTAACAGTCCCGCCCACACCATCCGTCCGATCCAAGTGGGTGATGTTTGGTGCGGTCCTGTCTATGGATTCGCCTCGGTCGTCTTGTCTGGTGTTCTCCTGTCCGGCTTCGTACGGCTACACATTTGGCTACAGGCCAAGGGCGGCCTGGTCTCCGAGAAACCCGAGCGATAATGCCGGTTCTAGAGTGTGTGGGCAGGCCGTGTGATCTGTGCTTGTGCCGTCACTGCTGATACATCTTGAGCCGCCGACCCTTGCAAGGATGTCGTCGGATTGTGGCGGCAGGAGATGCTGCGGCCGCTGCAGTGATCGTTCGCCGACGCTCAGGACTCGGGTAGTCCCAGTGATCGCAATGATTCCGACAGGTGAGCCTGTCCCGCCGGGTCACGGTAGACCTCGATCTGCTCGAGCATGGCAATGGTGATCTCGGGGACCTCTTCCTGGGCGGCGGCAAGTGCCCGGCGGGCCTCATCGTCATTCCCCAACCGGTGCAGGGCGGCAGCGAGGTACAACCTGCTGACCACGGTGTGCACCGCTGCGGCCTGGAGTGCAACTACTGACTCTTGGTAGCGGTGGGCGCCATACAGCGAGGAGCCGTGGAACCATGCATACCAGGCCGGGTGGTTTGGGTTGAGTTTCATCCCCAGCTCCATCGACTGGACACCCTCCTCCGCCATCCCCAGCCTGTTGGCGGTGGAAGCCCAGTTGGCGCGGACGTCGGCGAGGCTCGGATTGAGTTCGATGGCGCGGCGGTACTCGGCTTCGGTGCGCTCGTACTCGCCCTGTGCCATGTGCAGCTCGCCGAGCAGCCAATGCACTTCGGAGTCGAGATCGTCGAGCTCGGCGGCGCGTTTGGCCGCCTTCCACGCCTCGCGAAGCGAAATCTCGGGTGTGTCGGTCCAGCCCCAAAACACCTCGAACAGCCATGTCCACGCCAGCGCCACATGGGCACGAGCGAACGCTGGGCGGTGCTCAAGAACCTGGAGAAGGGTCTGCCTCCCTTCGATGTTGGGCTTCGGCATGAAGCGGTGCTTCAGCTCGAGGCCGCGCATGTAGGCCTCATAGTCGCCGAGCGACCCGGGGTCTTGGGCTACGGTCCGCTTCTTCTCGGTCAACACCAGGACGCCGTGGTAGCCGCTGAGCTGGGCCACGATGTCATCGGTGATCTCGTCGATAACGCCGAACACGTCTTCGATGTCGCGGTCGTACTTCTCGGCCCAGAGGTGGCCTCCCGTCGACCCGTCGATGAGCTGGGCGGTGAGGCGCGCGCGGTCCCCTGACCATCGCACGCTCCCCTCCAGGACGTAGCGAACGCCAAGCTTGGCGGCGACGGTGGTGATGTCCACCGGTGAGTCCTTGTATACGAACGTCGAGTTGCGGGCAATCACAAATAGGTCTCTGCATCGGGAGAGCCCGGTGATCAAGTCCTCGACTAGCCCGTCAGCGAACGCATCCCGTTGGGAGTCGCCAATGGTCTCGAAGGGGAGCACGGCGATCGACGGCCGGTCGGGCTTCGACTCGGTCCTGATCGGCGGGAAGTCCTCCAACAATCCATCGCCTGTCACCTGATACAAGCGCTCGGGACGGCTCAATCCGCGGAGATAGTGGTCACCGAGGTCGCGGTAGCCAAGCAGGTCTGCGGCCTCGTCGACCAGCTCCCTGGTAGCCGCCGAGACGAGTATCTGGCCCCCATGCCCCGCGGCCTCGATGCGAGCCGCCTTGTTTGGTGCGGAGCCGAGGTAGTCGCCGTTCACCACCTGCCCCGATCCTGTGTGGATGCCCATCCGTACCGTGAAATCGGCGATCGCCGCCTCCCACGCCTCGGCGCCAAGCGTTCGCTGAGACTCGACCGCCGCGGAGACCGCCTCGGTTGGGTTGGCGAACACCGCCATAAACCCATCCCCTGTCTTTTTGACGACCGCTCCGGATTGGGATGCGATGGCCTTCTCGATGATCTCATCATGTCGGCGCATCGCCGGCTCCATGACGTCACCGGCCATGTCCCACTTGGTGGAGCTACCGACAACGTCAGTGAAAAGAAAGGTGACGACACCGCTCGGAAGCGTCATGCTGTCCTCCCGACAACTGCTCGATCCTACCGTGGACCACGCTCCCCACCCAGTGGGACCACGCTCATCGCGACAGGGTGGTGGGATCATTGCACCATGACGGCGTCAAGCGCCGTCGTCTCCGGTATTGCGCAAGGGGAGGCTCCGCCTCCTGCGTCCTGCGAACTCGGGACGGACCACCACGCATCTTCTCGCATGCCCCCCATGACACATCTGGAGCAGCTGATGCTCTCGCCAGTTCCAGTTGGAAGTAGCCACGCCCCGCCTGCTTGTCATCACTCTCCGAGTAAGGGACAAGAGGCTTTCAGAGGCTCGTGTCCCTTACCGTGCCCGGGCCCGATGGCTACACATGCACTACACCTAATAGCGGCCGCGACATCGCAACGGGTAGTCAGTAGCCTTGCACGACTCGACCTCTTGGCCGCGGAGTCAGCCTCCCTCATCGATATCGAGCTGACCGGTGGTCAGGTCGACCTTCAACCGACACGTGAACTCATCCTCTCGCCACACGAGACGGAGGAGGCTTCCACCCTCGATCTCCACTCCCAGCGTCCCGTCAAATGCGGGATGGGTATTGCGAAGGCGAATGAGTTCCAACAGCTTCTTCACAACCGGGCGGTCGAGAGCGCCTGTCACTTCTTCGAGCGAAAAGTCGTGCCGATTGATAGCGCGCCCCTCACCGGTTTGATCGACGGCGAGGAAGTCGTTCTCACCAGCCAGCAGCCCCACGTAATAGATCTGTGGGACACCACGGGCAAAAAGCTGAATCGCCCGAGCAGCGAGATACCGGTCGTCATCCCTGTCCAGCGCCGAGTAGTAGGTGCAGTTCAGCTGGTGGATATCGATACCGGAGGCATGGTTCCCGGACAGGATCCGGTTGATGTTTCCGCCCCGTTGCTGGACTCGCTCTGCGAGTTCGAGCATCTCATCGGGTTGCAGAATGCCATCGAGATCAGGTAGAAGCGGAAGCCCGTCGTGGCAATCGAGGGCCGTGAATTGTCTCTCCGGGGATCGCGCCAGGTGTGCTGCGAGTCGGCGACCCTCACCGGTGTTGAAAGCGTTGAGAACGAGTCCAGGTAGGGCGAAGTCGTAGGTCCAATATCCGCGAGCTGCCAGACGCTCGTGAGTCGCATAGACATCATGCACTTCGGGGAGAACCACCAGACCCCGAACGTTGGCAACAGCGGTAACCCAATCGAGGAACTCGTAAATCTCGGGCTCCACCATGAAGCAGCTCGTACCTGCTTCTTTCACCACATAGCCGACTGCGTCCAGCCGGATGATCTTCACCCGGTGCGAAGCGAGGATCTCGAGCCATTCGGTGATCAGCGTGCGTGTCATCTCGGAGCTGACATCGAGATCTACCTGCTCCGACCAGTCTTCGGTCCCAAACGACGTCCATACCTGCTCCCGCTCTCCGGTTTCGGCGATGGTGACCGTGGTGAACGGCGACTCGGGTTTCCGTAGGAAGATCCGTGCGACGTCGGAATGGGGCGGGTCCCCGTTTGGCCACACCTTGTCGAGAGTGACGAACAGGTCGGCATATGGCGACTTTCGACCGTGTCGTTGGAAGTCCTGGAATTCGGGACTCTGTCTTGAAATGTGATTGATCATGAGGTCGAGGAGGATGTCGTGTCGATCGGCAACGCCCTCGATGTCCTCCCAGGTCCCGAACCGCGAATCGATTCGCGTGTAGGTCAAAGGAGCGAAGCCTCTATCCCCAGAGGACGGAAATGGAGGCAAGATGTGTACACCTTGAAACAACCCTTCCAGCGGCCCATCCAGAAGACCCGAGAGAGCCCGAAGGTCACCGCCCAGCGAGTCCGGATAGGTGAGCAATTGAGGGCGAGGCGCTACACCAAGACGGCCTGACGGAACTAGCGAATCGCTCATTTGACAGCTGCCGTCAACGCCTGCGTCAGAGCGCGTGCACGCACATCGGCGTAACCACCCATCTGACAGCTCAGATATGCGAAGCCGATTTCAGCGTCGGCGTCGGCGAAGGCAAGTTGCCCTCCGGCGCCGGCATGTCCGAAGCTCGTCGATCCCAGCATCGGATGAAACGGCGGGGACGAGAGCTGGAAGCCGGTGCCCCATCGAGCTCCGTCATCCGGCATGCCCGACGCCTGCGGGCCTTCTGACAGAGGATTGATGGCATCTTCGATGGACGACTCGAACATCAATCGCCACCCATCGACCTCCGAGACGCATGCCCCGTACAACCTGGCCAGAGATCGTGCCGTGCTGATGCCGTTGGCTGCGGGGATCTCGCCAGCCTGGAGGACCGGGTCGTTGAAGCTGACGACACCCTCCACATCAATGGGAAAAGGGAACGCGCCGCCCATGCTCAGGCTCCGTTCCACGGTCGGGTCTTCATCCATGATCTGGGCGGCCCTGCGCGCTGCCTCGGAGTCCGCGTCGGGCAGCGGAGGCTCCATCCAGGCGACCGACGGCCGTGCAGCGGCTGGCAACCCGATCCATGTCCGCAATCCCAGACGTTTCGCGATGGCTATCTGGAAGTACGCACCCGGCCTTGAGCCTGTCACACGTCGAATCACTTCGCCGACGAGCCAGCCGTAGGTCATCGCGTGATAGGCGTGGCCCTCCAAAGGGGAATACAGGGGCCGCTGATCTTCGATCGCTTTGATCACAGGGTCCCAATCGAGAACTTGGTTTCGGGTCAGGTTGACATCAAGTGCGGGCAGACCGGCCCTGTGGCTCATCGCCTGACGAAGCGTGATCCTGCTCTTGCCGTTTTCGCCGAATTCTGGCCAATAGTCGGCGATAGGGCAGTCAAGATCGAGGAGACCCTCCTGAACGAGGACGTATGTGCAGATGGCGAGGATGCCCTTCGAGCAAGAGAAGATCACGGCCGCGGTGTCGGGTTCCCACGGACGCCGGGTATTGGAGTCGGCGATGCCCCCCCACAGGTCCACGACAGGTCTTCCGGCTAGGTAAATAGTGCATCCGCAACCCCGTTCCTGTCGCTCGGTGAAATTGGCGAGAAAGGCGTCCATAACTCCCCCGAACCCCTCTTCGACGATCCCCTGGATGCGGCAGCCGCCGCCCAGGATCAGCAGCTCGGTGGACTCGGCACCGGGGCTGTCCGGTTCAATGACCTCGTTCATCCTTTCACCGACCCCTGGAGTAGTGCGGAAATGAATTGCCGCTGAAAGACAATGAAGATCAGAATTGTGGGCAGCAAGATCAGAATCGTGCCTGCGCACAGCAGCGGGATGTTCGTTGCGTAATGGCCTTGGAAGGCTCCCAGGGCGCCGGCCATGGTCCGCTGGGTCGGATCCTCGACGAGCACCAGCGCCAGGAGGAACTGATTCCAGGTCCAGACGGACAGCAGAATCGCCAAGGCGGCAATAGGCGCCCGCGCCAACGGCACGTGAATCCGCCAAAAGAGGTCCCAAGTTCCTGCGCCATCGACACGAGCCACCTCGGTTATCTCGTTCGGCATGTTCACGAAATGGGCTCGCATCCAGAACACCGCGAACGGCATGAACAGGCCGATCAGAGGCAGGACTATGGCCAAGCGGGTGTTGAGGATTCCCATCTGGCGCGCCAGAAAATACAAAGGAATGATGATCCCCTCGAATGGAAGAGTCAGGCCGAACACGAAGAGGAGAAGCAATAGGCCGGAGCCAGGGAGGCGCAGCAGGCCGATGCCGAACCCCGCCATCGTTGAGATGACCAGGGATATCGGCACAACGGCAAGGACTATGAAGATGCTGGAGGCAAGAAGCGTCCCCATGTTGGCGACCTCGAATGCTTCAACGAAGTTCCCCCATTGCGGCTGTGAGGGCCACGACAGCCCTCTCGGCAGGGATCCTGACTCGTGAAGAGCCGTGGTGAAGATGCTGATGAACGGCAGGATCGTGAGTGCCATCAGCGCGATGAGGTACGCCCGGCCGGAGTAGAGCTCGCGCCTTGCGACCTTCACTTCCGGCCGTCCCGGGTCAGGCGTTGTATCGGCAGGATGATCAGCAGGACAAGGATTATCAGGACGACAGCCAGGGCGGAGGCCAGTCCGATCTGACGTTCGAGGAAAGCCGTGATGTAGATCTGGATGCCCGGCACCCTGGTCGCGTTTCCTGGACCGCCACCGGTGGACACATAGACAATGTCGAACGCGGCGAGAGCGGCGATGACGGTGACAGTCAGGCAAACGCCGATCTCGTATCGGATGCTGGGAACGGTGACCGCCCTCAGCTCGGCGAACCACCCTGCTCCATCAAGCCTTGCCGACTCATATAGGGATGGGTCGATCTTGGTCAAGCCGGTCAAGAGAAGAACAGTGCAGAAGCCGAGCAGGACCCAGATCCCAATCAGACCTACGGCAAAGAGAGCAGTGTCGAAGTCGCCGAGCCATGCCCGGGTGATCTCTTCGAGACCAACTGAGGTGAGCATCTCGTTGACCAATCCAGGGAGAGCGAGCAACCAACCCCAGATGATGCCCGCGGCGACCAGGGGAATCACCTGAGGAAGGAACAACACAGTCCGTGACGCGGTACCGAGACGGCTTAGCGCAACTCGATTGATGACACTGGCGGTGATCAACCCCAGCGACACGGGGATGAGGCTGAAGAACACCATCAGCCTCAACGAGTTGAAGATGGTTTCCAATAGGTCGGGGTCGCTCAGGACAGTGATGTAATTCCTGATCCCAACCCAGGTGGCCGGGCCTACACCGTCCCAGCGGTAAAACGAGTACTGGACTGTCAGAAACAGCGGTTGCAGCACGAACACCGCATAGAACACGAGTGCGGGCAGCACAAAGAGGATTCCTGCGACGACCTCCTTGCGGCGAACCCCCCGGAACCGGGGGGCTCGTCGCGCGGGCCGCAGGCGGGTGTCTTGCCCCGAACGCAAGATCATGGGCTCTCCACCCGCCCCGATTGCGGCATGGCTATTCGGAGAGTTGCCGTTCGTACTCGGCCTGAACCGTTGACAAAAGGCCAGCAGCGTCTTGTAGGCCACCAACCATCTCCTGAAGAGCTGGCGTCCAGCCCTCGGCAAAGATCGACCCGGTCGTGTTAGCGATGAAATCCATCTGACCATTCGACTGGGCAACCCCCGATCCGGCAGCCAGCGTCTCGTTGGTCACCGATCCTTCCGCCACCGGCGGAATGGGTAGATCTGCTGGGCCGCCGGGGTTGGAGCCACCGACGGTCACATCAATCTGACGGGCTGTCTCGTTGGTCGCCACCCAATTGAAGAAGAAGGCTGCACAATCAGCATGGGCTGCGTCCGCTGCGATGCCGTAGGTCAACGGAGCCGACATCGCCGCGAGAGGACCACCTGCCTCAGCCGACGGGAAGACGAAGAACCCGACATTTCCGGCCATCTCCCCATCGTATGACGCGTTCTCCCAGTCACCATTGAACATGAAGACCCCTTCACCGGCCCGGAAGCGAGCGTTTCCATCCGTGTACTGGATGGCATTGGCGTCCTCTGGAAAATAGCCGGCTTGGATCCACTGCTCAAGATGCTCGGCAGCGGTCAGATTGGTCGGAGTGTCGATCGTCGCTCCCGGCTTCTGGAAGATCCAGTCATTGATCGGCTCCGTTGGCCCGTAAGCCGCCATTAGCTGCTGCAGTGGGAAGGCAAGCCCACCACCGCTCGCAGTGGCGTTCCAGACCATGATCGGTAGCAACCCGGCCTCCTGGGCTGCGACGAGCAGACCTTCGAACTCTTCCACCGTGCCAGGTGGCTCGGTCATCCCGATCTGGGCGGCGAGGTCCTTGTTGTAGAACACCCCCGTCAGGCTGTAGTTGAGCCCCATCGCGTAGAGGGAGCCGGAACCCCTCGTCCCATCCTCGGCTACGCGGTTTTGCGCCAACTGCGCCGGTGGCCATTGGTCCCATCCGAAAGCCGTCGCGTAGTCATCGAGGTTCTTGAGTAGTCCGTCCTGGACCAGCCCGACCATTGACGGCAGTCTGATCAGGTCCGGAGGATTGTCACCCGAAAGCAAGCGGGGTGTTTCGGTCATTAGGTTGCTGAACTGGTCCTGCTTGATATCCCACGTGACGTTGGGGAATTGCTTGGTGAACTCCTCTGAGAGTTTGAAGGGCAGGTCGAACCCCGTCTCAAAGTAAGCGTTGAGCACCACGTCGTCGGTTCCACAGCCAGGAGTCGCCGCTGCCAAGGTTGTGGAGGGCCCCGCCGTGGTGGAGGCGGATGGTGCTGCTGTCGTAGTAGCTGCAGGTTCCGCTGCCGTTGTGGTGGACTCCGCTCCGGGCCCAGCACAAGCGGATATCAACACGCCGAGCGCCACCATTAGGCCCAGCCATCGCCTATTCGGACCAGCGCGGCCCTCGAGTTTGTTACTGACCATGTGCATACCTTTCTCTCTCCTCCTACTTACCCTGCGCCCCGGTACGCAAGCCGAAACTCGAAACCAGCTAGATGCGCTACCCCCTCGGTGGTGCCGTCGTCGACCGAACCACGAGTTGGGGAGATAGCCGGTCAACCTGTGCGGTGTCCGAACGATCCCCCATCTCTGCAAGCAAGATCTCTGCTCCTCGTCGCCCCGACTCGAAAAGCTGTTGCCGAATCGTTGTTAGCCCCACGAAGTCGGCGACATCGATGTCGTCATATCCGATGACGGAGAGGTCGTCTGGAACGTTAAGCCCGACCTCATGTGCCGCAGCGATCACACCAAGCGCCTGGGTGTCACTGGCGGCAAGAATGGCCGTCGGCCGATCGGGCCCATCGAGGATTTGACGCACCAGGTCCCTCGCCGTCTGTAGTCCATGCGCCACGTGACCTATCCACTCGTTACGCAGTTCGATCCCGGCCTCAGCGAGTTCGCGGGTGGCCCCCTCCTGTCGGCTCTGGCTGGACGTGAACCCAAATGGATTCTCCTCCGGGTCACCTATGAAACCGATCTTGCTGTGTCCGAGATCGAGCAAGTGGCGGGCGGCGACAGCTCCTCCAGCCACGTCGTCCCCCACGACACGCGGCATGGCGGAGACCGTCGGCACGTGAACGTCAATGAATACAACAGGGACCGGCGCGGCTTCGAGCGCGGCCACGGTTATAGAGGGCGGTGGCAGCGACACCACGAGGAGCCCATCCGTCCGATGCGCATCGACGAGCGTCTCCAAGTAGTGATCCCGCTTCTGGACGGTCTCGACGTTGTAGATGACGAGGTCGAACTCGCTGTCGGCGAGCACGCTGTCGACCCCACGTAAGCGCTCGACGGCTTGAGGCCGAGTTAAGAACGAGACCACAACCCCAACCGTCATGGTCCGCCCGAGACTGAGTCGTCTCGCCGCCGGGCTCGGGGTGAAGCCCAGTTCTTCCATAATGGTGAGGACGCGGTCGCGAGTGTCCGGATTGACGACCTGCCTGCCGTTCAACGCTCGCGACGTGGTGGCAACGCTGACGCCGGCTCGTTGCGCCACATCACGGATGGTTACGGCCTTCTTGGTCACGTCACCCCACTCATGTAACCGGTTTCATGATACCGGTTACATTTAGGGGCCGTCAAATGACTGTCTACAGATCCCGAACGGAACCGCTGACACCGAACACGCCACAGGACGCCCCGTGTCGCTCGGATAGCAGAAAGAAAGAAACAACGCCAGCGAAGCGCCGCAAGGCATCTAATGATCACCAGCCATCAATCGCTCTCCCTGTGCGACTAACAGAAATCGGATCCGCGGGTAGGACTCGAACCTACAACCAATGGATTAACAGTCCCGCCCATACCGTCCGCCCAATCCGGGTGCATGCTGTTTGGTGCCGTCCGGTCTACATATTCTGATCGGTCGTGTTGTCCTGTCCGGCTACGTATGGCTACACACATGGCTACACACAAAGTGCATCAGCGCGACCACCGGGGCCAAAGCCAAGACGCGACCGTGACCTCATCCCAGCCCCTTCCATCGATCCCATCGCCGTCCCTCAGGTCTTGGGCAGGGGCTGCCCGTTCTCGGTGCTCAGGTCATCCTGGTGGTGATAGAGCTGCCAGCGGCCCGCCATGGCCGGGTACAACGAGAAGGTCTGCTCCACCACGGTCTGGCCTCCCTCGGCGAACAGCCGAACCTTCAGTCCCATCGAACCACCCGGCCATTCCCCCCCATCGACGACCTCGAACTCGGCTCGCTCATAGGGGGCACCGGTGCTGGTGGTATACAGGAACCCGGGCGCCAACCACCCGGAACTTAGCCAGTCCCCGGCGCTTAGATCGCCCAGATACTGCTCTGCACCCTCACCGGCGATCCTTGCCTGAAGGAAGGGCTCCACGATCGCCGCGATCTCGGCGTCGGTGAGTGGGGCGACCTGCTCGAACGGATCGACCTCCCCCCACATGGAAGCTACCCAGATCCCTTCCGGGCCCCGCTTGCCGGGCTGCGCCACGTAGATCTCCACCCTCTCGTAGTGAAAGTCGTCGATGGTGGGTGCGCATCCGCCAGCTACCTCGTCGTTCGGCCAGATGGGATTGCTCTTCCCCGGCTCACATCGGATGAGCTGGACCCCGTCCGCCCGGATGCCCCCGGACTCGACGGAGTTACCTGGATACGCGACCAGGGTGAATTCCTCCCAACCGAGCTCCTCCCGGACCAATCGGGCGAGGATCTCGGGAGTGTAGACCTGTCCCGTGCCCTGTCCCGTGCCCTTGAGGATCGATTCCATTTTCGGCTCGAGCTGCCAGGTGTAGTCGGGGTCTCCGGCATCGGCGAGCTCCTGTGCCTCCTGCACCTCCTCCAGACTCGACTGGGGCCACTGCACCATCGGATGAGCCGTCGGGTCGGGCTCCGTCGCGGGGACCGTGGTCGGGGTGGGCACGGTGGTTTGATCGACCACCTGGCCATCGCCCCCACTGAAAGCGAAATACAGCGCGCCGACGGTCAGGACGACAGCGAACGCGGCTAGCGCCCAGGCGAGTCCCCGCCTCGGACCAGGGGTCTGGGTCTTCGCTGATTCAGCAGTTCTGGTCATGAAGACTCCCTCTCGTCGTTTCGTGGCGGACGCCATGCGTACCCATGAACGGTTCGGCGACTCTCGTCGGGCAAGCGCCTCCTCGCTGCTGACCGGAGGAGCTATCTCGTCGATGTAGTCGAGCAGTCGCGTTTCAAGTCTCATCGTCAACCCCCAGGGATATACGAAGCCGCGAGAGGCCCCGCTGCAGGTGGTTCTGAACAGAGGTCGGCTTCAGTCCGAGCATCGAGGCGGTCTCGGCCTGGCTCAGGCCCATCGCGTGGACCAAGACCACCGCCTGTCGCTGCCTCGGGCTCAGGGCTCGCAACGCCGGGCCCAAACCAGGCTCGATCCATGGCTCGTTGCTCGCAGGCAAGTCCGGAAACAGGACACGACGCAACGGTCGCCGTCTAGCCCAGCTCTGACCGACCCGATACAAGTAGCCCGCCGGATTCTCCAAGTGACGCACCCTCTCCCAGTGCTCCCACCCATAAGCAAGCGCCTCAGCGGTCGCCTCCCGCCCAATATCCAAGCCAAAACCGGCGACCAGAGCTCGGCGCAGCTTGGGTTCGACCTCCCGGACGAACGCAACAAAGCCCGGACCGACAACCACCTCGGAAAGAGCAGGCCTCACCATGTCACTCTCATAAGACACCAACCGAGACGTTTACACCACACGCTCTTCCAATCGAGGTTCCTGCCCAGACCCTCATTAAGCAGGGAGTTGCGAGCGGCGGAGTAGCGGGCCGAGTCGCGCGCCGAGCTGACACACGAAGCGATGACGGGCGACAGCTTGCTCCGCGGGTAGGACTCGAACCTACAACCAATGGATTAACAGTCCCGCCCACCCCGTCCGTCCAGTCCGAGCACGTGTTGTTTGGTGCCGTCCTGTCTACGAACTTTGGACGGTCGTGATGTCTGGTGCTGCCCCGTCCGGGTACGTACGGCTACACAAATGGCTACACACGAGGTGCTGGCCGGTCGCCATCCCGAGCGATATTGCCGGTCATGGGCGGGTTCCGAAGGCTGTCGAGGTAGCTTGATCAATCTGGGACATGTGCTCCGGGCACCCGCTCCTGTCTCCGTTCTGTACGATGGGCGCTACGACATTGATCACCCGATTGAGTCTGCCAGAGCGACCATAGATCGCGCTGACGGCTCCATGAGAAAGGACTTGAGGTATGCCCGGACTCAGAGGACGACGAAGACGACGTCGCCGACAGCGCCGGAGACGTGTAATGCTCGTCGGCGGGATGGTGGCCATCGGCACCAAGAAGATGTCAGCGAAGAACGCCCAAGCCATCGAGGAGCACACGGGCATCCCTCCAGAGGAGTTGGAAGACTCTGACCTCCAGGAAGCCATGCAGGAACTAGGGATACCCGATGAAGATGTCTCAGACTCGGATGCCGAGGAGTCTGGCTAGACCGGGCATCTGAGCTAGCCGCAAGAAGCACACAATCCGACGAGAACGTCGCACCCACGTTAGATGGGCGCACAGACCGGCACATATTGAGCGGCTGGGCCTCGGCAGTTCTAGTTGGGAGTGGGCCATGCCCCGTCTGCTGGTCCTCTCGGGTGAGGACGAAAGGGTTTCGGCAGGTTCTTGGTGTCACTCGCACCCCGTGGGCCCATGGCTACACATGCACGCGGACTCACCATTTTCGCCGCGCTGATTTCTCAATCGCGACAGGCAGAAATTGCTCCGCGGGTAGGACTCGAACCTACAACCAATGGATTAACAGTCCACTGCTCTACCAATTGAGCTACCGCGGAAGGGTGCCGGTTGGCGCAGTGGAGGATACCAACGCGGACCTCTGTACCCGGATTCGGTGGTTCAGACCAGGGCGGCGGCCGCAAAGGCCAAAGCCCCGACCGTGAGCGTGGAAGTGGTAGATGCCACGATGAAGCTCCGGGTCTGATCCCGAAGCGCGCCATGGAAATCGTGAAGCCGGTCGTCGAAACGGTCCATACGCTCCTCAAACCGATCCATACGCTCCTCAAACCGATCCATACGCTCCTCAAACCGATCCATCAGCCGGCCAAGGTCGTCCTTGGTCACAATCTCCCCAAAGTCGCTGGGCGGCAGCAACTGCATCATGGTTCGCGGCATCATTCTCACCCAGTACATCCCGTAGGCGAGCATACAGGGCGTCACGAGCACTACCTGTGGTCACGATTCTCTCCCTTCGTCGTGCATCACGACGGTGGCAGGGCACTGGGACAGGAAAACCGGGATCGGATGGAAGTCGGCCACCCGTTCGTCACGAGCCTTCGAGAAAGCCCTCCAGCTTGTGCGACTTGTCGGGGTGACGGAGTTTGGCGAGGGCCTTGGTCTCCAGCTGCCGAATCCGCTCCCGGGTCACCTTGAAATGGGAGCCGACCTCTTCCAGAGTTCGCATCCGACCATCCGCCAGCCCGAAGCGCATGATCAGGACCTCTCGTTCCCGGGCGTTGAGGCCCTCCAACGCCTGAGCCAGCTGATCCTGGAGAGAGGCAAAAGTCGCAGCATCGGCAGGGAGGTCCGAGTCGTGGTCCTCCACCAGGTCGCCCAAGGTTCCGTCGTCGTCCTCGCCTACCGGGGTCTCCAGCGACACCGTGTCCTGTGCGATCCGCTGTAACTCGGCAACGCGGCTGGGCTCGATGTCCAGTTCGAAGGCGAGCTCGTCGATCGACGGGGCTCTCCCCCTTTGCTGGGTCAGCTCCCGCTGGGCGCGGGTCAGCTTGTTGACCGAGTCGAGAACATGGATCGGCATCCGGATGGTCCGGCCCTGATCGGCGATCGCCCGCGAGATCGCCTGCCGGATCCACCAGGTCGCATAAGTCGAAAACTTGAAGCCCCGCCGGTAATCAAACCGCTCTACGGCCCGCATCAAGCCGACATTGCCCTCCTGGATCAGATCCAACAGCGCCATCCCCCTGCCCACGTAACGGCGAGCCAGGGCTACGACGAGGCGAAGGTTGGACTGCACCAGCTGATCGTGGGCGGCCTCGCCCATCTCCATCTCGTGCTGGAGGAACGAGCGATCCTCTTCGTTGAGACCTTCTTCTGCGAGTCGGGCCTGGGCCCGCTGCCCGGCCTCCATCTGCATCGCCAGCTCAACTTCTTGCTGGGACGTCAGCAGCGAGTAGCGGCCGATCTCATTGAGATAGAGCCGTACCGGATCCGAGACCGAGATCTGGCTGACCTCGATGAACTCCTCGGTGACCCCCGGCCCTTCCTCGGTGAGGCGCATCCCCTGAGCGCGGAGGGCATCGGCGACCTTCTCGAAAGCCTCGCCCGACGCCTCGGCGTCCTCCAACTCTTGTTGGATCTCGGCCATCGTCAGGAACCCGCGATGTTTGCCCCGCTTGACCAGGGCACCAACGACTGTGCTCAGCTCTTCGTTCACGGCTCCGGTGGGGACCTGTTTCTCCCACCGGTAAACCTACCTGGTTCCAGGGGGTCCGTTAACCGGATTGTCCTGACACCGCGTCGGATCAATCCTCGGGTGTCGAACGCTTCTCACGCTGCAAGGTCATCATCCGCTGCAGGGCCGCCGAGTGCGGCTCACTGCCCGGGGTAAGCAGGTCCATCTCGGCCTGGAGGCCGGCCATCTCGGCGTCGAGACGGCGCTCCTTGAGTCGGCCGTTCATCTCCCCGACTGATGCCAGTGGCCGATCATCTAGGGCCAGGGAGAGAAGCATTCCCTGCAACAAGGGCTCGACGCTGGAGATGTCGAGCGGGGTGCCCTCTGGCGTGGTGGAGATCCGGGATTCGAGAGCGGCAAAGGCCTCGCCCAGGCGCTCGTCCGCAAAGTCGGCTTCGGTCAGGTCCGAGAGCCCGCCATTGTTGGCGAGAACCAGTCGGAGCAGTTCCACATCGATGCGGTCGAAGGGTTTGTCTGTCGCCGGACCACCTTTCGACCCCGTGGTTCGACCACCACCGACAGCGGCCTCGACGTCGGCCAGATCCACCCCTACTCGTCGCGCCACGTAGCGCATGTACTCCCGACGTGCGATCACATCGTTCACTTTGCGGAGCTCGGCGGCTGCACTGTGCAACGCCCGTGCCCGACCTTCGGGGCCGGCCAGGTCGTACTTGGCTACTTCGTGGTCGATCCGGTGCTCGAGGAGAGGTCGGGCCGACTTCACCGCCGACACCAGCTCCTCGCCACGCCCCTCCTGGACGAGATCGGCCGGGTCGAGCCCGTCGGGCATCACCGCCACCCGGAGATCGAGGTCAAGCCGGAATGGTGTTTCCAATTGGTCACCACGCAGTGCGGCCCTCGACCCGGCCTCGTCGGCGTCAAATGCGAGCACCACCCTCTCTGAAAACCGTCGCAGCAGGTCGAAGTGGCCATCGCCAAGGGCCGTGCCACATGTGGCAATAGCGGTGGTGATCCCCGCCTGGTGCATGGCGATGACATCGGTGTAGCCCTCGACGATCACTGCAGGCGAGTCTTCGGACATGTTCTTGCGGGCACGATCCAGCCCAAACAGGAGCGATCCCTTGTGATAGAGGAGGGAGTCGGCCGAATTCACGTATTTGGCGTCGGGGTTGTTGGTCACCTTGCGGTCGATCCCCTCCAGCTTGCGGCCCCCAAATCCAACCGGGTCGCCACGAAGGTCATAGATCGGAAACATCAGACGACCCCGAAAGACGTCGAATACCCCGTTTCGGCCGCGTCGGGCGAGACCGGCATCGATCAAGACCTGATCTTCGACGCCGCCCGCCTTCAACTCCTTGGTCAGAGTGTCCCAGTCGACCCCGGCGAAACCCATCCTCCACTCGTCGATGAGGTCGCCGTCGTAGCCTCGGCCACGAAGATAAGACCGCGCCGGGCCGGCGTCGGCCGCAGTTCGTAGCCGCTGGTTGTAGACCTCGATCGCCCTTCGGATGGCCTCAATGGCCGCCCCTCTCCTCCCCCGGTTGCGGGCCTCAGCCGGATCCTGGGTGAGAGTGATCCCGGCCTTGCGGGCCAACAACTCAAGGGCGTCCCCGAACTCCACGCCCTGGGTCTCGGAAACGAAAGTGAAGACGTCGCCCCCTTTGCCGCATCCGAAGCAGTGATAGAGGCCGCGGGCTCGATCGACCGACATCGACGGCGTCTTCTCCTCATGGAACGGGCAAACCGCCATGAAAGAGCGGCCGGAACGCTTGACGGTTGTGACCTCGGATATCAGATCGACGAGATCAGTGGCCTCTCGGACCCGGTCGATATCGGAGCGATCTGCCATGGCCCACCGATCATAAGGACGCCCTGTTGGTCTTCAGACTGAGGTGGCCACAAAATCGAGGCGAATCAAGACCTCCTGGGATACGTCGGCCACGCCGGGAGCCTGGGGTATGCCCAGCCCGAAGTCGTCGCGGAGCACCGTTGTCTGTGCGCTTCCCTCGATCGTGTTTTCGTCAACAAAGGTCGCCGAAACGTCGAAGGTCACCGACTGTGTCGTGTCCTTGATCTTGAGATCGCCGGTCACCGTGAAGTCGATGGGCTCCCCCACCACAGCCGCCCCACTGAGGCCGTCCACCGACGTCACGTCGAAGCTGATGAACTCGAACTCGTCACTGGCCGAGTTCAGGATCACCGGGCCCCGGATGGCGCGATCCCGGTTTCCCGAGTCGGTCTCGAAGGTGCGGGCGTTGATCAAGATCTGGGAGAACTCGGCGGAAGTGAGGTCGGCAGGGTCGACCGAGATCTGACCGGCCAACTCCGACGTGGTTCCGACGACGTGCTTGGGCGATCCACGGAGAACCTCATCGATCTCGAAGCTGGCGACCGACAGAGCGGGGTCGATCACGAAGGCCTGGCCGGTCGAGGCGACGGTCGACGTGACGGTGGTGACCGGGTCGGCGGTGGGATCGGTCGATCCCGATGCAGTTGTGGTCGATGCCTCTGCGATCGGCGGCGTCGTCAGCTCCGTCGACGGCTCGCCTGAGCCGCCGGCGAAGTAGAGCCAGCCCACGAAACCGACCCCGAGAACCAGGATCGCTGCAAGAGCCCAACCAAGGATGCGTTTCATCGTCATGCCACCTGAGTGAAGTGTGGAGGGCCGGGATCAAGCCCCGGTAAAGCTCAGGAGAGCTTTCCCGCCAGATAGTCGACCAAACCTTCGATCGGGATTCGGTCCTGGCCCATCGTGTCCCGGTCGCGCACCGTCACCGCCTGATCGTCCAAGGTCTCGAAGTCCACCGTGACCGCATACGGCGTCCCGATCTCGTCCTGGCGGCGGTAGCGGCGCCCGATCGACTGCGTGGTGTCAACCTCGGTCATCCATCGTCGTCGCAATTCGGTGGCAATACGCTCCGCCGGTTCGACCAGTTCGGGCTTTTTGGAGAGGGGTAGGACCGCCACCTTGTAGGGGGCGAGCCGCGGGTCGAGTCTGAGGACCACCCTCGTCTCGTCGTTCACCTTCTCCTCGGTGTAGGCATCGATGAGGAAGGCAAAGGTGGTTCGGGTTGCGCCGGCCGCAGGTTCGATGACATGGGGAAAGAACCGCTCGTTGGTGTCCTGGTCGAAGTAGGTCAGGTCCTCGCCCGACGCTTCGGCATGCTGTCTGAGATCGAAATCGGTGCGATTGGCGATCCCCTCCAACTCGTCCCACCCCCAGGGAAACAGGTACTCGACATCGACGGTTCCCGATGAGTAGTGACTCAGCTCGTCGGCATCATGGGGCCGGATCCGGAGCCGCTCCTCGGTCATCCCCAAGTCGAGGTACCAACTCATCCGGTGGTCCTGCCAGTACTGGAACCACTCGGCGCTCTCCGCGGGACGGCAGAAGTACTCCATCTCCATCTGCTCGAACTCGCGGGTTCTGAAAACGAACTGACCGGGCGTGATCTCGTTCCGGAATGACTTGCCTAACTGTGCGATCCCGAAAGGGAGCTTGAGCCGCAGAGTGCGTCGAACGTTCTCGAAGTTGATGAAGATCCCCTGCGCGGTCTCGGGCCGGAGATAAACCAGGTTCTCCTCGGAGTCCACTGGGCCCATGTGAGTGCGGAACATCAGGTTGAAGTTGCGGGGATCGGTGAAGGTCCCGCTCTGACCGCAGGTCGGGCAGGTGTTCGGATCCTCGAGCTTGTCGAGACGATGCCGAGAGTTGCAGTTCCGGCACTCGACCAGAGGATCGGTGAACACCTCCTCGTGGCCGGACGCCTGCCACACCTGGCGGGCCTGGAGGATTGCCGAGTCGAGGCCAACAATGTCCGAGCGCTCCTGGACCATCGCCCGCCACCATGCCTCCTTGACGTTGCGCAGCAGCTCGACGCCGAGCGGCCCGTAGTCATAGGAGGAGCGCAGCCCTCCGTAGATCTCGGAGGCCTGGAACACGAAACCCCGCTTCTTGGCGAGGGCGGAGATGGTGTCGAGGGTGACTTCGGTCATGATTGAGCGGGGAACGGTGGCCTGGTCCAGATGCTTAGTCAACCTGGGGCGTGTCATCGGCTGCGCCGAAGCGCCGATCCCGGGCCTGATAGTCGACAACGGCGTCAACGAGTGCGTTGCGGTCGAAGTCCGGCCAGAGGATGCCCGGGAAGTAGAACTCTGCGTAGGCGGCCTGCCAGAGCAGGAAGTTGGAGAGGCGATGTTCGCCCGAAGAGCGGATGATCAGATCCGCAGCCGGCATCTCCGGGATGTAGAGACACGACTCAATCGCCTGCTCGTCGATGTCGTCGATCGACAGCTCACCGGCCGCCACCCGCGCCGCCAGCGCGCGGGTGGCGTCCACGATCTCCCGCCTGCTCCCGTAGTTGAACGCAAAAACCAAATGGAGCTTGGTGTTGCCCGCGGTCTTCTCGGCGGCGTCGGCCATGTGCTTGCGGTTGCGGTCGGGAATCCTCGGATCGTCCATGTCCCCGGCAAACCGCATCCGGACCCCTTGTGCGTCGAGCTCGTCGCGCCGTCGGAGTAGGAGGTCCTCGTTGAACCACATCAGGAACTCCACCTCCTCATCGGAGCGCGACCAGTTCTCTGTGGAGAAGGTGTAGGCCGTGACCCACTCGATCCCGATCTCGAGAGCCCCCTCAACCGTGTCGAAGAGGGCCGCTTCACCCGCAAGGTGGCCGGCGGTGCGGGGCAGGCCTCTCGCGTTGGCCCAGCGCCCGTTGCCGTCGAGGATCAGCCCGACGTGCCTCGGGATTCGGTCGGGATCGACTTTGGAGAGATCCAAACTCAATCCAGCACCGCCAGAGAGGACAGCTTGCGATCGAGGTGGTACTCGACGAATCGGCGGGTGATACCCATCGCCTCACCGGAGAGACCGGCGTCCGTCTCAGGGAGCCCACTGAACTCGGCCTCCGCGAGGGCAGCGAGATAGCCAGTGATGCCGTCGCGAAGTCGAACCGACCCCTCGACGCCACATCGATCGCAGATCACGCCACCGCCTCCGAATGAAAAGCGGTGCAGATCGTCCACCCGGCCGCAGGAGGCACAGACCAGAAGCGACGGTGCCACCCCGACCACATCGGCCAATTTCAACAAGAAACTGGTGATCAGGTCCGGGCCGTTGCGCCCTGATTCGAGGGCGCGCAACCCCCGATGGAGGAGGAGGAACAGGCGCATCGACGACTCGTCCTCCTGGGCAACGGCATCGGCAGCCTCGACCATGGTGCCGGCAGCGATCACCGAGTCGAGATCGTTGCGGAGCCGGGGAAAAGGCTCGAGAACAGCTACCTGGGTGATGGTGTCGAGGTTGCGCCCCTCGTACAGCACCAGGTCGACGTGGGTGAAGGGCTCGAGCCGGCCACCAAATCGGCTCTTCGTCTTTCGGATCCCCTTGGCCACGGTTCGGATCTTGCCGTTGTTGGGGCTGAGGAGAACTACCACGCGATCGGCATCGCCGAAGGGGTAGGAGCGGAGAACGATGCCCTGATCGTGTCTGATCCCCATGAGTGGGTTCAGGGTAGGGACGACGGAGAACTGCTTGGGGGTTTACCCTCGGCTCCCATGGCACTGCTCAATGAGGCCGAGATCACAGAGTTTCTCGATAATCATCCGGAGTGGGACCGGTCCGGGTACTTGATATCCCGCGCCTATGAATTCCCCGATTTCGTGGAGTCGATCGGGTTTGTCGCCGAAGTTGCCGTGCTCGCCGAGAAAGCCAACCATCACCCGGACATCGATATTCGCTGGAACAAGGTGACGCTGCGACTGTCGACTCACTCTGAGGGCGGCCTGACCCAGCTAGACACGGATCTGGCCGACCTCTGCGACTCGCTCTACCGCCCCTGATCAGGCGGGAGTGAATCCGAATCGGTCCAGCAACTGGGGACTGCGCTGCCAGTCCTTCTCGACGGCCACATGGAGCATGAGGTTGACCCGATCGCCAAGCAGGGCCTCTAGATCCTGACGGGCCTCGGTCCCTGCGATTTTGAGCAACGAGCCTTCGTGCCCGATGACTATCCCCTTCTGGCTCTTGCGCTCGACTATGACGCGAGCCGAGATGTCGATCAGGCCGTCGGGCCTTTGCTCCAGATCCTCGACTCTGACCAGCAGGGAATGGGGCAATTCGTCGTTGAGCCGCTCCAGGAACTTCTCCCGGATGAGCTCTCCGATCACCATGCTCTCCGGCTGATCGGTAGTCATCCCGGCCGGGTAATAACGGGGACCCTCGGGGAGGCGCTGCGCGATCTCGCCTACCAGGTCATCCAGACCGACGCCCTCGATTGCAGAGATCGGGACGTAGGAGGCGAAGTCCCAGTCCCCTGCCTTGGCCAGTTGCTCGACCAGGTCGCCGCGCCCGGCGTCATCGATCTTGTTCACCGCCACCACCACCTCCGAGCCCGCAGTCTGAAGGCGATCAGCGATGAGACGGTCGCCTGGACCGATCGGCATCGAGGCGTCGATCATGAACAGCACCACGTCGGCCTCACCGAGCGTCCCGTAGACATAGGAGTTGAGGCGACCACCGAGGTCGGTCTTCGGTTTGTGCAACCCCGGGGTGTCGAGGAGCACGATCTGATAATCCGGTTGGTCGGGGTCGGGCCCGTTGACCACCCCCCGAATCACATTTCGTGTCGTCTGTGGCCGCGAGGAGGTGATCGAGACCTTGGAACCGACAAGCCTGTTGACCAGGGTCGACTTCCCCACATTGGGACGGCCGACCACGGGCACGAAGCCGGACTTCATCGAAAGTCGACGGTATTGGAGGTGGTGACTCTCACCTTCGCGACGCGGCGGCCCTGCATCCCGGTAACCGTGAAGCGGAGCGGGCCGAAGTCGAACTGCTCGCCTTCATCGGGGATGCGCTCGGCAAGCCCGAGGACCAGGCCTCCGACCGTGTCCCATTCGACTTCGGGGAGCTGGACCCCGGCGATGTCGGCCAGGTCCTCCACAGGCAAGCGGGCATCGACATCCCATCCACCGCCGGGAAGAGGAGCGACGAACGACTCCTCCTCGTCGGTCTCATCACTGATCTCGCCAACGAGCTCCTCGATGAGGTCCTCGATGGTCACCAGTCCGGCCACATCCCCGTACTCGTCCACCACGATCATCTGGTGGACCCGCCTCGACTGCATCTCCGCCAGAAGCGCGGAGGCAAGCTTGGTCTCGGGGACAAATTCGACCGATCGCATGACCTCCTTCAGCGATACGGGCCGCTGGCCGTCGGTGAGCAAAGGAAGCAGATCCTTGACGATCACCAGGCCGACGACGTCCCCGTTGTCGGTGATTGGAACCCTGGAGTAGCCCTCGGCGGTCGCAATCGACACGAGCTGGTCGATGGTGGCTGTGATCGGCACCGTGATCATGTCCGGCCTGGGGGTCATGACCTCACGTACCAGCGTCTCGCCAAACTCGAGAACCGAGTCGATCAGCTCACGCTCCTGCTCGTCGGCCTCATCAGAGCCGAAGGTGGACTCTCGGTCCGACTCCTCCGAATCGGGCTCCGGCAGAAGGTCGTTGGCCCAGCCACCGAGGCGCATCGAAACCGCAAGCAGACCTGCCGAGCGATAGGCGATCAGCCTGGTTCGGTGTCGCCCAACCTGGCGAGGCACCAGGTCGCCGACAAAAAAGACCGATATCCCGACCGCCATCGCATATCCGACCGAACTGGCGAGGCCGGCGCCGGCAGCCAGCAGTGCGGTGCCGAGCACTGCGGAGATCACGAGTAAGGCAACCGCGACCACGCTCACTGCCGGGTTGATCAGTTCCCGTTCCTCCAGGAGCCCGGCAACAGTGGCGGCTCCGGAGACCTTGTCGGCGCTGTCGCGGAGAGCGTCGGCGCGGGGAATTCGGGTCACAGCGGTGCCCGCTGCTCGAAGCCACGCCGCCATCACCAGGCAGACCAAGGCCAGCACGATCACGAGGACGGTCACCGTCGCTTCTTCCCGACGAGGGCAAGGATCTCGGTCTCCCGGCCCTCCATGGCGGAGGCGTCTTCGTCGACCTGATGGTCGTAACCCATGAGGTGGAGGATGCCGTGGGTGACCATCAACGCCATCTCGTCATCGAAACCGACCTCGAGCTCGATCGACTGTCGCTTCACATATGCCGGGGCGATGATCACATCGCCGATCATGAGTGGTGGGCCGGTGGGGTCGGCGTCAGGGGCAACACCGGGCAGGAGGTCCTCCACCGGAAAGGCAAGAACGTCGGTCGGCCCCGTGCGATTCAAGAAACGCTCGTTGTATGAGGACATTTCCTCTTCATCAACGAAAATCAGTGTGACCTCGGTCTCTTTCGGGTAACCCTCAGTCGAGAGGACCAACTCGGCGAGACCACGGATCGCGGCGAGATCGAATTCCTCAGCTTGTTCGTCGGCCAGGAAGACGCTCACTGGCCGGTGTTGGTACTGGAGGGATCGTCCATCAGGTCCCGGGAAAATTCGGATACGCGATCCGCTGATGATAATGCCCGACCATCGACTCGAAAAAGGCCTTTCGCACCTGGGTCATCTCGAACTGAGTCAACGGAGATTCCTGGAGTTGACCGTCGTCGAGTTTCTCGTCGATGACTCGGTTCACCACCTTTTCGATGGCCTCGGGTGTCGGCTCCTCGGTCTGGAACACTGCCCTGCACGCCGCCTCCAGTGAGTCGGCGAGCATCACGATGGCCGATTCCGCCGTCTTCGGCTTGTGCCCGATGTGGCGGAAGTCGTCAGGGTTCACCGCGTCGCCCCGCTGAGAGCGGGCTTTTTCGTAGAAGAAGCGCATGATCCCGTCGCCGTGATGGCTGACGATCCCCGTCGCCACATCCGAGGGGATCCTGAACTCCCGGGCCAACGCCACACCGTCGGTGACATGGCGTCGGATCATCTGCGCCGACTCCTCCGGAGTCAGGAAGTCGTGAGGGTTGGGGATCCCGAATTGGTTCTCGATGTAATAGGTGGGGTTCTCAGTCTTTCCGAGGTCGTGGTAGTAGGCCATGGCGCGGGCGAGAAGGGCGTTGGCGCCGATGGCCCGGGCGGCGGCATCGGCCAGGGTTCCCACCATCAGAGAATGGTTGAAGGTCCCGAACGCCTTCTCCTGAAGCAACTGGAGACCCTTGTGGTTGCGATCGGTCAGATCGAGCAAACCGAGAGTGGTGGTGATGTCGAAGGCAGACTCGAAGAACTGCAACGCGGCCAGGCCGATCAAAGACGCCATAGCCGAGACCCCGAACGCCCATGCGACGGAGAGCCCGATCACTTCGAAGGGGACATCGTTGGGCCCGACGTGGAAGAACCACGAAGTCGATGCTGCCACCACAGCGGCGGTCAGAGCGGAGAACACCACCGCGTTGCGGAAGGCGCCTCGGCTGCTCACCGAGCTGACAAATGGGATCGGAGCCAGGGTGGCGAGGATGGCGTAGACCGTGATCCCGATGTCACCGGTGCCGACCGCGGTGAGCACCCCTACCGAGAGGGCCATCAGTACCGCGATCCGGGCGTCGAACAACACCGCGGTCATGAAACCGAAGGCGACCGCGGGCAGGACGTACCAAGAGGTGGCGTCCTCGATCTGGACGGTGGCTCGCACCGCCCCGGCGGCCAGCACGATCAGGAGCCCCAGCAGGGCGACCATCCGAGGCCGGGACCAGAACTCAGCGCGGAAACGCGCCAGATAGAGGCCGAGCATCCCGATCAGGACCGCGATCACCGCCAGCAGCCCGCCTTGTTCTTGGCCGGCGGGCCCTGTCGATCCCACCTGATCGATGGCGTCGAGGGTCAGCTTGGTGACTGGCTCGCCCTCCCTAACGATGATCTGACCAGCGGTGTAGGGCTCGACGACATCTTCGACCTCTTCTGCCGCGGCATCCTGGGCCGCCTGGGTCTGCACCGGATCGATGAGATAATTGGCCTGGAGGAAGGTGGCCACCACCTCCCCGGCGGCGTCGCTGGCGGCCATGTCCTGGGCCGGCGGGTTGGTGTCGCTGTAGAACACGAGCGGTGGGTTCGAGCGCTGGTCGGCGATAACCCCGGCCAGATCCTCGGGAATGATCTTCTGCCCGAAGAGCTCATTTACCCGTTGCAACGTCGCCTGACGCACGATCGGATCGAGATGAAGCGGCTCGCCGAGGGCGGCCCGGATCACATCATCACGGGCGGTCGCTGCCAACACGGTGACCGCGTCCTCGGCGATTGGATGGTTCGCCCTGATCTGCGCAACGATGTCCTCCACAGGTCGCAAATTGACTTTGAACCCGATGGGTGCCGCTGAGCAGGGCTCCCCCGCCTCGCAGGTCAGCAACTGGTTGAGATTGTCAGTGCCGACCACATAACCATTGGGAATCTGCGCATCTTCAGCGTCGACGCCGATCACCACCGGCCCTGCCGCCACCTCGATGGCCCACGAGCCACCGGGCCCGGTGGCGACGGTCTCCACAACCTCGCCATCGATCGAGACCTGGACGGTGACCCGTTCCAACCCGCGGTCGACCCTTGCCGCTTCGGCATCGGGCTGGAAGATGCCGTCGCCTTCGACGTCTAAGAAGACCTGACCGGTCAGCATCGCCGGCTCGGCCACAACCGTCGTTTCCGTGCTCTCGGCGGGGAGCGTGGTCGTCACCTCGGGGAGGGTGGTCGGCGTGGTCACCGGATCGTCGGCGATGGCTGCCGCGCCCACGTCGTCGAACACAGCATTGATCAGGTCGCGAACCCCGTTCTCGGTCTCCACGTTGGTGTCCCGGATCGGCTCAACCGCCTCCCGGGCTTCCTTCTGGAGTGCTGCGGTGGCCTCCGTGTCGACGACATCGCCCGAACGTTGGGCCACATATTCCCGATCGGCGATGGCACCGACCTCGAGACTCGGGTCGGAGACGGTCGTCCCCAGCGAGAGGACACCCCAGGTGGCGGAAACCACCACCACGAAGATGGCGATACGCATCAGGGTGGGGCGAGGCATTACTTGCGCTCGCTCTCGAAACGGGCATAGGCCTCGACGATCGAAGCCACGATGCGGTGCCGAACCACGTCCCGGGCGGTCAATTCCACGAACGCCACTCCGGGGATATCACGAAGGATCTCGCGAACGACGTTCAACCCCGAGTGCCGGTTCTCGGGCAGGTCGGTCTGGGTGAGGTCACCGGTGATGATCATCTTCGAGTTGAACCCCAGACGCGTCAGGAACATCTTCATCTGCTCCGGCGTCGTGTTCTGGGCTTCGTCGAGGATGACACAGGCGTCGTTGAGGGTCCTTCCACGCATATAAGCGAGCGGGGCTATCTCGATGGTTCCCCGCTCGATGAGCGACGCCGTCTCCTCGGGGCCCAACATGTCCCAGAGAGCGTCGTAGAGCGGGCGCAGATAAGGGTCGACCTTGGCCGCCAGGTCACCGGGGAGGAACCCGAGACGCTCTCCGGCTTCAACGGCTGGTCGGGTGAGGATGATCCGGCGCATCGAGCCGCTGACCAGGCCGTCGACGGCGGCCGCCATCGCCAGATATGTCTTGCCGGTCCCTGCCGGGCCCAGCCCGAAGGTCAACGTGTTCTCCCTGATGGCGCCGATGTACTTCTGTTGGCCGTGGGTCTTGGGCCGGACCATCCGCCCCCGGCCAACGGGAATGCCATCGGTGAGGATCCCGGAAGGGCTGGGCACCTCGTCGCGCACCATCTTCACAACTTCGTCCACGCGGCCACTGTCGAGGGTGTGGCCCTCTTGGACCAGGATCAACAGCTCGGCGAGGACGGTGCGGGCCTTCTCCACTGCGTTCTCGTCGCCCTTGAGCACGATCTCGTCTCCGCGCGCGACGAAGCGCACCTCCGGAAAGTGGTCTTCGACCTGTCGGAGGTGTCGATCAGAGTCCCCTAGTAGGTCCAACAACAAGTGGTGGCTGGGGACGCGTAAGTGCGATTCGATGTGTTCAGGAGACACGGAAAATGACGCCCTACTTGTGACGCCAAGGTAATTCTATCCGCCCAGGCGATTTGGGCTATTACTTCAGTCGTTCTCCGACACGGCGTCGATCGAAGTCTCCAACAGTGAGGAGATGACCGCCTTGTCGGATTCGCGGACCTCGCCGGGCGTGCCTTCCCGTCGCATGAACTGGATCGCCGCCAGATAGCGATCGACCATGTCGTGATCCCGACCGTTGGCGACCGCGTCGATGTCGATCACCGGACCGTCGGAGGGCTTGGTGCCTGGGAAAAGCTCGGTGGGGCCTACGCCGTAGACCTCAGCCAGACGGGTGAGTCGTTGCACCGAAATGGCCCGCTCCCCGCGCTCATAGGCGCCCACGACCGACGCCTTGAACTCGCCGTCGGTGTACGACTCGACCTCGCCCAATGACCAGCCTCGCTGACGACGCGCCGCCCTAAGACGGACGCCAAGCGACGCACTGAATTTGTCGACCAAGGATTGCTCTCCCAGATGAGCCCTGCTCAGATACTAGAAGGTCACGAACCCCCGTGCCAGGGTATGGCGAAACGGGTTGCTGCCACTACGGCCGCAGTTTCCACCCGCAGAATCGTCAAACCGAGGTCGATCGTGGCGGCGTCGGCCGGGATCTCCGCCGGGTCTAGCCCGCCCTCGGGTCCAATAGCCACCGTCATGACCTCGAACACCTCACTGCCTCCCCCCGGGACAGCCACCACCAAGGGCCGATGCAAATCCTGCCACGCCACCAGACCCTCCCCGATTTCCATCAACCAACCACCTCTGGACTGCTCCAAAGCCGACACCGCCCACGAAATCGCCTTTGCCCGATGCGGGACATGGCCCTCGCCGAACTGGGTCGACAGCCAGACCAGACGGGCGACGCCCAGTTCTGACAGCTTTTCGACCAGGAATCGGCATCGTTCGCGGCTGGCGGGTGGCGGGACCGCCATCGTGAGTGGGCTGGGTCGAGGCACCGTGCCCTCTTGGCCGCGAGCAATGCGACCTCCTTCGTAAACCCCTCGGCCCACGGTGCCTCTGCCGTCGGTGTAGCCGACGACTTCACCCGGCTTAATGCGCAATACCCGCTCGAGATGATGAACCTGGTCGTTTGTCAGCTGGACCGTGTCATCGTCCCATTCACCCATCGCCAAGACGTGTGGAAAGTGACTGGTCATCAGCCAGCCGATGCCGGGCGATCGGTGCGTTCACCTCTCAGGTCGGACCATCGCCGCAGCAGTGACTCCTCCTCGGCGCTGAGCTGCTCGGGAATCCTCACCTCGATCATCACCTGGAGGTTGCCCCGGGTCCGCCTACCGAGGCGGGGCACACCGAGGCCGACCATCTGAAAGACGGTTCCGGGTTGAGTAGCTGGGGGAATGTCCAGCTCCCTCACTCCACCCTCGAGTAGCGGGACCTCTACTCTGGATCCGAGTGTCGCTTCGGCGATGCCCAAGACCACTCGATGGACGAGATCGGAGTCAACACGGTCGAATCTGGGGTCCGGGGCGACCATGACCTCGACAAAGAGATCGCCAGGCGGGCCTGATCGGCCTCCGGATTCCCCTCGGCCCGTGAGACGCAGTCTGGTCCCGGAGGCGACACCGGCGGGCACCTCGACCGTCACAGTGGTGTCTTCCGGCATCGAACCGTCACCGGAGCAGATCAAGCATGGATCGAGGATCAGCACCCCCTCCCCCCGGCACGTCGGGCAGGCGCCGACCGTCATCATCGTCCCGAAAAGGGACCGCCGGGCCATCCGCACCGAACCGCTGCCGCCGCATTGGGGGCAGGTCGACTGCCCGGTGTGCGGCTCGGCGCCGGTGCCGCCACAGTTCACACAGGTGGCCCTGGTATGAAACGACACCGACACATCGGTGCCGAAGGCCGCCGACGCCAGATCGACTTGGACCCGCGCCAGCACATCCCTCCCCCGACTCGAGCGGCTGGACTGGGATCCAAACAGCCCCCCATCGCCAAAAACGGAGCGGAGGATGTCGTCGAATCCACCAAGCCCGGAGAATATGTCAGAGAGATCGACTGTGTCGCCGCGGTCGTAATGGCGTCGACGCTCGGGATCAACCAAGACCTCGTAGGCCTCCGCAGCCTCCCGAAACCTTGCTTCAGCGCCGGCGTCTCCCGGGTTGGCGTCGGGGTGTGTGGCCCGCGCCAGACGGCGAAAGGCCTTCTTGACCTCATCGGTGGTCGCGTCCCTACCGACCCCGAGTATTGAGTAGTAGTCCCTCGCCATCTACTCAGTCGGGCTTCGAGCCGATCCTGTCCTCGAGCTCGCGGGAGACCTCCTCGACCGCAGAGATCGCCCGTTTGTAATTCATCCGCATCGGGCCAATGACGCCGACCGAGCCACCTGCACTTCCCGCCTCGTAGCTCTTGGACACCACGGCGAGGTCGACATCCCGACCCAGCTGAGCGCCGATCTGAATCGACGTCCCCGAAGCGCCGGCCAGAATCCTCATCACCTCGGCCTCGCGTTCGAGGACTTCCAACACCCGTTGCACTGCTGAGAGGTCTTCCCATACCCTGGATAGCCGTTGCGTTCCTCCGACATAGACCTCGGCACCAGATGTGGCGGCAAGATGGAGCCCATCGGCGATGGTCAGCACTGCCTCTCGGGTCGGCTCATCGAGCTGACCCATGACCTCGTCGCCCAGCTGGAGGTCGCGACCGAGGTCGCTGCCCACAACCGCAGCACTCACCAGACGCTGAGCTTCCTCGATATCGAAGGGAGTGACGGGCACCCTGACCCGGCCCCTTTGCTGCAGCACCTGGCCGCCCTCGGTGACCACCACGATGAGGATCTGGTCGGCGGTTACCTGGACGCTTTGCACCGCCCGCACCCGATCGCCGACGATCCCCGGTGACACCACCACCGCCGGAAGATCGGTTATCTCGGCGAGAAGGTCGGAGGTCGCCTTCAACAGCTTGGACAACTCGAGGTGGACATCGCCGAACAGGCTGTTGACCTTGGCCTGGGCAGCGGAACGAAGACGGCCCGGGCCGAGATGGTCGACGTAATAGCGGTACGCGGCGGCCGTCGGGATCCTCCCGGCCGAGGTGTGGGGCTGGACCACGAATCCCTCTTGCTCGAGCGCGGCAAGGTCGTTGCGAACAGTCGCAGTGGACACCGAAAGATGAGCTTTCTCCACGACGACGCGCGAACTCACCGGCTCCCCGGTTTGGATGTGCTCCTCTACGAGTGCCCTGAGGATCTCTGAACGACGATCTTCGAGCATGCCTACACGTTATCCGCCGCTGGTGGTTCCACCCATCCGGTTGGGGCCTCGAGGCCAAGCACAGCCCTGTGCACCATGTCGGTGAGGAGCGGGCGTTTCACGACCAGCCGGTCGGCCCTCATCTCGATCACCCCGGCTCCCTGGAGTGCTTTCCCTTCCTCGGACGCGATGAGAGACCAGACCCCCGGCCCATCGACCACCCCGTCGGCGCGACGCAAGCCGACAAACAGTCGATCGATCTCGGAATCCCAGCCTCGGACCGGCTCGGCGCCGGCAATTGGCCGCCTCCCTGCTTCCAGCTCCGAGATGTAGGCCTCCAGGCGACGGACATTGTGGCTCCGAACGCCATCACGGAATCTGTGCGCCCCGTTCCCATATGCCTCGTACTGGCCCTGGGCCCACACGGTCAGGTTGTACCGACATTCATACCCGGGACGGCTCCAGTTGGAGACTTCGTAACGGTGATAGCCCGCTTCGCCCAGCACAGCCTCTGCCATCTCGTACCGATCGGCCTGGGCATCGGGATCCGGGGCCGCCGCTCCGGCGATCACGGCCCGGTTTAGTGGAGTGCCTGGCTCGACGGTCAACGTGTAACAAGAGACGTGATCAGGCTCGGCCTCGAGCGCACCACGAAGTGTCCGCTCCCATGAGTCATCGGTCTCCGAAGGCGTGCCGAAGATCAAGTCGACCGAGACGTTCGATATCGAGGCATTGCGGGCGGCAGCCACCGAGGAGACGATCTGCTCGGGACCATGGCGGCGACCCAGATCGGCGAGGACGCCTCGATCGAAGCTTTGCGCTCCAAAAGAGACCCGGTTGAACCCGGCGCCGGCGATTTCTGCCGCCCTGGGCTCATCGAAGTCCTCGGGGTTGGCCTCTAGTGAGATTTCAGCCCCACCGCTCAAGCCATGGCGAAGCGACAACGCCATCAGGATCCGTTCCAGGATCTCCGGATCAACGTGACTGGGGGTCCCGCCCCCGAAGTAGACGGAGTCGAGCGGGCCCCAGCTCTCGGACATCTCGATTTCGGCCACCAGAGCCGCCGCATAGCGATCGATCAGGTGGTCGGCACCCGCCACGACCGCAAAGTCGCAATAGGGGCAGATCGAGGAGCAAAAGGGAATGTGGACGTAAGCCGACCTCGAACCTGCGTAGGCGTCGACGGGGCTCACACGTCGTCGTCGACGCGGAGAGCGGCGACAAACGCCTCCTGGGGGACTTCGACAGATCCCACCATCTTCATCCGCTTCTTGCCTTCCTTCTGCTTCTGGAGCAGCTTCTTCTTTCGGGTGACGTCCCCCCCGTAACACTTGGCGATGACGTCTTTGCGCTTGGCCTTGACCGTCTCTCGGCTGATCATTCGCCCGCCGATGGCGGCCTGGATGGGAACGTCGAAGAGTTGCCGTGGAATGAGGGTTCGGAGACGGCCGGTCATCGCCTTCCCGTATTCCTGCGCCTTGTCCTTGTGGATGATCGCCGAGAAGGCGTCCACCGGCTGGCCGTTGAGGAGGATGTCGACCTTGACCAGGTCGGCCTCGCGGTATCCGACCGGCTCGTAGTCCAACGACGCGTACCCGCGGGTCCGTGACTTGAGCTGGTCGAAGAAGCCGAAGACGATCTCTGCCAGAGGGATCTCGCAGTCGAGCTCGACGTGCTCGGGGCCCAGGTAGCTCATGTTCCCGATCTCACCCCGGTGCCCGGTGACCAACTCCATGATCGGCCCGACGAATTCGGACGGCGTCAGGATCATGATCTTGACGTAAGGCTCAGCGACGCCGCTGAGACTCCCCGAGTCGGGGAGATCCTGGGGCGATTTGATCTCCTTGATCGTGCCGTTGGGCATGGTCACCCGATAGGCCACTGATGGTGCCGTGGCGACCAGATCGAGGTCGTATTCCCGCTCCAGACGCTCCCGGATGATCTCCATGTGAAGCAAGCCGAGAAATCCGCATCGAAAGCCGAAACCGAGGGCACGGCTGCTCTCGGGCTCGTAAACGAGTGAGGCATCGTTGAGCCGCAACTTCTCGAGGGCTTCCCGGAGACGCTCGAAATCGTCGCCGTCGGTGGGAAACATCCCGGAGAACACCATCGGCTTCGGCTCCAAATACCCGGGCAGAGGCCCATGAGCGGGTCGAGCGGCGTCGGTCAGCGTGTCCCCGACCTTGATCCGATCGATCTCCTTGACCCCCGTGATCAGGTAGCCGACCTCACCGGCACCCAGGGTGGCGATGGGCTCGGCCGATGGCGTCAGAACCCCGATCTCGTTGGCGTCGTGGTTCTCGCCGGTCGCCATGAGTCGGATCTTCTGACCGGAGCTGAGACGACCGTCGACAATCCGGACGTAGCAAACGACTCCGCGGTAGGCGTCGAAATAGGAGTCGAATACGAGTGCGCGCAAAGGAGCGTCGGGATCGCCCGCGGGTGGAGGCACCTGCTCGACGAGACGCTGGAACAATGTGTCGACGCCATCCCCGGTCTTGGCGGAGAGACGCACGATGTCCTCCGGTGAGCCCCCGAGAATGTTGACAATCTCACCAGCCACCCGCTCGGGATTGGCAGCGATCAGATCGATCTTGTTGATCGCCGGGATCACCTCGAGACCTGCCTCGATGGCGAGATAGGCGTTGGCCAACGTCTGGGCCTGAACACCTTGGGCGGCGTCGACCAACAGCAGAGCACCCTCACACGCAGCTAGAGATCGGGAGACTTCATACGAGAAATCGACGTGACCGGGAGTGTCGATCAGGTTGAGGATGTACTCCTCGCCGTCCACTCCCACATGTCGCAATCGGACCGTTTGGGCCTTGATGGTGATCCCACGCTCCCGTTCCAGGTCCATCGTGTCGAGAACCTGGTCTCGCATGTCACGTTCACTCACTGCCCCGGTGCGCTCGAGCAGGCGATCGGCCAGGGTCGACTTGCCGTGGTCGATATGGGCGATGATCGAGAAGTTGCGGATGCGCGCTTGAGTGGTCACAAGAGTGGGGGGCCGCCATTGTAACTTCGATCCAGCCCCTGCTACTCTGCCGTTTCCGGCGGTCCCCAAAGGGGTTTAGTCGGTCTCCCATCAACGGATTCAGGTTTTCAACATGGCCAACATCAAGTCGCAGATCAAGCGGAACCGTCAAAACGACGGTCTGCGGATGCGCAACAAATCGGTCAACAGCGATCTCAAGACCAGCATCAAGAAGGTCGAGACCGCAGCAGCCGCCGGTGAGCCCACCGACGAGCTCTACAAGGCGGCCCAGAAGAAGATCGACGTGGCCACCTCGAAGGGTGTGCTTCACAAGAAGACAGCGGCCCGCAAGAAGTCGAGGTTGGCCAAGAAGGTCACCGCGTCCGCCTGAGTCGTCCGTTGTCCCCCTGCGAAGCGGGGGGACCGTCCGACCGAAGGTCGGGCGAGGGGGGCGTTATCCATACCAGCGGCAGAGCGCCACGGTCAGCCGCTCCAGTGTCACCCGGTGTACCTCTTCCGGCTGTGACTTGATCACCCGGTCGGCGCGCACCAGGGCCTGCTGAGCCTTCCGCAAAGACGACTCCCGCACCTTCCCTCGTTGTGACCACACCCTCGACGCTCCCCGATCGGTGGAGCGTGAGCCGGTCCAGGCTCGAAATGTGTCCTCATTGGGTGCGGCCGCGGCCAATGACCGCTTTTTGAGATCGGACTCGACCGCCGCCAGATAGACCAGTGGGTGGCCGTGGACCAGGAAGTCCGAAAGCCTGCGCAGCGCCACCCCGACATCGCCTTTCGAGATGGCATCGGTGATGTGGAATGTTGGCTCGTCCGGGCGATTCTTGAACCGATCCAAGATCATCTGCTTGGTGAACTTGCCTGAGCTCCCGTGTAGTTGGTCGAGGGCCCTTCCCATTCCCGCGGTGTCGGTGCCGAACTTCTGAAGCAAGGCATCCTTGGCGCCTTTGTCGAGTTGCAGGCTGCGGTCGCGAACCTCGGCATCCACCCACTGCGACGCCTGACGTTCCCAGATCTTGCTTACGGACACCGACTTGCCCCGCTCCTGGACCACTTTGGCAACGGGCCTGGGGGTGGTACCGATCACGAGGACCACCACTTCGATCGAATCCAGGTCAGTGTTCGCCAATAGTTCGGCGAGGACCCCGGCCTCGGCGACTTGGAGGTTCTGGGCATCCATGATCTCGAGGCCCTGCCGATCTCCGAACAGAGAACCCGATTGGAGGAGGGGTACCAACGGCTCGATCTCAGCTCGAAGCGAACCGTCGCCTTCCTCGCCGGCGCCACGCCCCGGTACATCGATTCGCACCAGTTCTGCTCGCCCGACGCCCTGCTCCGAGAACCGCTCGGCAGCGGCGTCCAACATCCTCTGACGTTCGCCAGGACCGGCATTCGAGGGCGCCGATATGAGGAACAAACCCATCTCTCAGACCGTAGTCAGGCCCAACGACACTTAAGGCGATCGGCCGAACAGCTTGGCGAGGTCACAGGCGACGGCAACATCGTGCACCCTGATGATGTCGGCTCGGTGCTCGAGTGCCAGCGCCATGTAGGCCACCACCCTGTGGAAGTCCCGCTTTCGGGGGATCGGGATGAGGAGAGGAACGCCGAGACGGTGCAACTCCTCACTGGAGGCGATCACCTCGAGTTGCATCCGGGTGTAGGCCTCGTAGTCCCCGCGGTAGTTGAGGGCGATCCCTGGATCGAGAATCACATTGCGGATTCCCTCCCCTTCCAGCTCCGCCAACAGTCCCGCGAACTTCTCCGCCGTGTGTCGGGCCTTGTCGGCGCGAATCTCGATTTCGCCGACATCATGGGGGTTGGTCCCTTCGACATATACCGCGACCGCTGCCGCGCCCGTATCGGCCACCAGCGATCTCATCTCTGGATCCCGGAGACCCCCGGTGTCGTTGACGATGACAGCCCCGGCGTCGAGAGCGGCCCGTGCGACCTCAGCCTTCCAAGTGTCGATCGCAACCAGATGGCCCTCGGCGGCGAGGGCCTCGATCACTGGCACAACCCGGGAGATCTCGTCGACCTCATCGATGGTCGGATTGTCGAAATGTGAGGATTGGCCACCGAGATCGATCAGGGACCCGCCCCAGGTCCGATAGCGGTCTGCCATCAGCAGGGCTTCGTCAACAGAGCGGGCAACCGTGTGAAGGTTTCTGGAGTCGGGCGACATGTTGATGACCCCCATCACATGGGTGATGTCACCAAGCGGCAGGGCCACACTTCCGAGTTGTATCGAAGATCGCCCATCCATCTCCGACAGTGTCCCATCCCGATTTCCGTCACGAAAGCTCGACCACGACATCTCCTTCCAGGTCGGTGCGTTTCACCACGGCTCCCGACTCCTCCAGGGTCGAGACCACCCAGTCGGCAGGATGGCCGAAGTCGTTCTCCCCTACAGATATCACCGCGAGACCGGCCCCGACGTCATTCAACCAACCGGCATCCGACGTAGCGCCACCGTGGTGCGGCACTTTGAGCACATCGGCACGAATCGGTCCCAACTCGTCCTGGGCAATGGCCTCGATGTCACCGGTGAGCAGCATCGATCGCGAAGGGCCACTGACCATGACAACGATCGACTCGTCGTTGGGACCGGCATACCGCCGGAGGGGCCCGAGCACGGTGAGAGTCACCCGGCCAAGCTCCCACCGTTGCCCCACGCCTGGCTCGGAGATCGGGACCCGCGCTTCCCCCAGTCGCGCGAAGAGGCTGTCGGACGCCGGCGTGCGGTGATGATCGGCTATCGCCCAGACATGTCCGATTGGAATTCGCCCCACCAGCCCGAGAAGCCCCGCGGCATGATCGGCGTGAACGTGAGTCAGGACCACCAACTCGATGCCACGCACCCGGTACTCCCCCATCTTCTCGATGAGGTGCACTTGATCCGGCCCACCGTCGACGAGGGCGAGACGCCCGTCACCTCCGGATATGAGGATCGAATCACCCTGACCAACATCCAGAACCACCACCCCGGTGTCCGGCAATGACGACGCTGGGCCGACGAATCCGACCACAAACACCAGGGCCGCCACCATCGCCACGAGACCACGCAGCGACCGGAACCGGGCAAAGAACGCCCAGAGCGCCCCAATACCGATGAGGCCGAGCACTCCCATCTGGGGCCAGCTGGAAACGCCTCGCGCCAGGTCGAGGACGATTCCGGAGAGTCCAGCCGCGATCCCGATCAGAGGATCGACAGCTCCCACACCCACGGCGCCGATAACGGTGGCAGCGCTGACAAGCGGAGCCGCCATCAGATTCACAAGGGGTGAAAGCAGTGGCACCTGCCCGAATCCCATGATGAGGAGCGGCGCGACCGCGATCTGAGCTCCGATAGTCACCGCAACGGCGCGCCGCCAGCGGCCCGACCCGACCGGCCATCGTGCGCCGACGAGGACGCCTGCCGTGGCGGCGACCGACAGTTGAAAGCCGATGTCGGACGCGAGGCGTGGGTCGAGGAGGAGCAATCCGACCACGGCGACCGATAGAAGCTGCCACGCCTCCAATGCCAGGCCGAACAGTCGCCCTACCAGCACCACGGCCGCCATCACGGTGGCCCTCATCACCGAGGGCTCGAATCTGGTTGCTGCCGCGTAGATCGGCAACCCGATCAGACCGACCACCGCCCGCCGCTTCGGCCCGATGCCTAGTGGCCCGACGACCACCGCGAGCAGCCCGAGAAAGAGGGCGACGTTTGACCCGCTGACCGCGGTGAAATGCGAGAGCCCGGCACGACGCATCGCCATGACGTCGATGTCATCGAGCCCGCTCGTATCGCCAATCAGGAATCCCGCCAAGAGCGCTTTGGAATCGTCGAGGGGCTCGAGGCGAGTCATCACCCGATCCCGCAGCGCCTGCCCGAGTCTCACGATGGGCGAAGGGGAGTCGCCTAAGACACCGAGCTTTGAAACCCTGATCGTGCCGCGATAGGGCTCTCCTCGAGCCACGCCGGGCACGCCGTTGCTCTCACCAGCAACGGAGATCAATTGGCCGACCTGCGCCACCGCCCGGTCTGAGAGATCAAGCAAGACCAGGCCTTGGCCGGTGTCGGCAAGGGCCCAGGGCCCGTATCGCCCTTCTATCACATCGCTGGCCATGGTGACCGTGGCCCGAAACGGGCCGGGAGCGATCGGGGACAGCGGCGTGGCAGCAAGCAACGAGGAGACTGCGGCCACGGCAAGCCAAACGGCCATTGCGCCGACGACCCAGGGCCTGGAGACCGCCGGAGGCAGTGCTGGATGCTCGAGCTTCAGGGGACCGATATCAGATCCCTCATTGCAGCGAGCTTCGCCTCTCCAATGCCGGGCACGTCGAGCAAGTCCTCAACTGTGTGAAACGGCCCGTTGGCCTCGCGGTAGGCAATGATCCGCTCGGCAAGGACCGGCCCGACTCCGGGGAGGTCTTGAAGCTGGATGGCGTCAGCCCGATTCAGGGAAATATGGCCATCTGCCGCTCCAGGCTGGGACCCAACGGCCACCTCGTCGCCCGGCCCCGGCACCACCACCTGCTCCCCGGCCAGGACCGGGGCCGCGAGGTTGATGGCATCGAGTGCGGCGCCACTGCGAGCACCACCCGCGGCTTCGACTGCGTCGGCCACGATCGAGCCTTCGGGAATCTCGACCACTCCGGGTCGGAGCACCCAACCCGAGACGTGGACTGATATCGAAGCCGCCCGCTCAGGCTCCGTCGACGACGGGCTCCCGATGGATACCTCTAACCCGGCTGGCGCGCTCCTTTCCAGACCGAGTGCTGCGCCAACCACGATCGCGACCAGGCAAAGCCCCATTCCCCATTTCGTGTTGCCGTCCCCAAGACCCAAACGGTCACCACCCCCCGGATCTACCTACCACTCCCTGGGGAGGGACGGAAGTACCCCGGCTAGGGTCCGCCCATGCTCGATCCCGCCCAATTTCGGGTCAAACCGGGTTCTGAGGTCAAGCTCTCTGAGCATGACCCCGACGCAAAGGTAGGTTTTGAAGGTGGCAAGTCAGAAGGTGAAGCTGCCCTACCCACGCTGCGACATCAGCTCGCCGATCTCCAGGACCGGCTCTGGGCGGAATCCAGGAATCGTCTGTTGTTGGTGTTACAGGCGATGGACACCGGTGGCAAAGACGGCACGATTCGCCACGTCTTCAAGGGCACCAACCCCCAGGGTGTCCAGGTGGCAAGTTTTGGGCAGCCGACGGAGCTCGAGTTGGCTCACGACTACCTCTGGCGAGTCCACCCTCACGTCCCCCGGAATGGCTTCATAACCATCTTCAACCGTTCCCACTATGAGGATGTATTGGTGGTCAGGGTTAGGGAGCTGATCCCCGAGGAGCGATGGCGCCGTCGCTACGACCAGATCAACGACTTCGAGCGGCTCCTGACCGATGAGGGCACCACCATCATCAAGCTCTTCCTCCACATCTCCCCCGAGGAACAGCGAGCTCGACTCCAGGCTCGGATTGATGACCCCAGCAAGCGATGGAAGTTTCGCCAAGGTGACCTCGACGACCGGCAACTGTGGCCCAAGTTCCAGACCGCCTATGAGGAGGCGCTGAGCCGGACCTCGACCGACAACGCACCGTGGTACGTGGTGCCGGCTGATCGCAAATGGTATCGAAACCTGGTGGTGTCAGCCATCCTCATCGACACCTTGGAACGCATGAATTGCCAGTTCCCGGAGCCGCAATTGGATCTGGAGCGGGTGGTCGTCACCTAGATATCGAACCTGGAGGCGACCGCTCTCGCCTCGATTTCATATTCGATCTGCCGATAGGCACCGCGATGCCCGAGCTTCTGGCGGCGCCCTTTCAGATAGTCGCTGCCATAGGCTCCCAGGAATCCGAAGACACCTCGCTTTCGCCACTGCCGCACATGGACGAGCTCGTGGATGATCAGCAGGCCCAATGCCCTCGCCGGCCCAGCAAGCACCGCTGGGTGGATATAAACGGTGTTACCCAGCGTCATCGCCTTGACGCTCTGACCCCAGATGCCTCGCATCACCGATGAGGCAGTTCGAAGGGTGACCTGCTCGGGTCTCACGGGATGTATGAAATGCCCGAGCTCGGTGATGTCCAGCCCCGAGGCATCGAGGGCCTGCGCGGCGTTCATCCCACCACGAAGTTGATCAGGTTGGGCGGTCGGGCAACCACCTTCTGGACACTGGCACCGTCGATCCAGCCCTGCACCTTCTCCAGCCCAAGGGCGATCCGCTCCGCCTCGTCCGGCGCGATGTCGGCTGGAACCTCAACCCGGTCCCGAACCTTCCCGTTCACCTGAACGACCATGACCACCGTCGACTGCGTGACGAGTTCCGGGTCCCAGAGCGGCCACGGCTCGGTTGCCAGCATCGTGTCGTGCCCGGTCCGCTCCCACAGCTCATGGCTGATATGGGGCGCCATCGGGGCGAGCAACTTGATCAGCATCTCGACAACCTGATCGAAAGTCTTCCTGTCGATTCCGGTCCGCACAGCCTCCGATAGCGCGTTGACCAGTGTCATCAGCGGAGGGATCGCGGTGTTGAAGACGAATCGCTCGATGTCCTCGGTCACCTTCTTGACAGCACGATGCGCCTGTGCGATCAGCTCCGGGTTGGAGGATGTTTCGTCGAACCGATCCGTCTCTGTCACCAGTCGCCAGAACCGGTCGAGAAAGCGCCATGTCCCCTCGACGCCATTCGTGTCCCATGCCGCGTCGTCGGTCGGCGGGCCCATGAACAGGTGATAGAGCCGGAGGGCATCGGCCCCATGTGACGCGAACAGTTCGAGAGGGTCCACGACGTTGCCCTTCGACTTCGACATCTTGGAGCCACCCAGAGTGATCATCCCCTGTGTGAACAGCCGTGCAAACGGCTCGCTCACCGCGCTGTATCCGATGTCGCTCAAGAACTTGGTGATGAAACGGGCGTAGAGCAGATGGAGAATGGCATGCTCGACGCCCCCGATGTACTGGTCGACGGCCATCCAGTATCGGGCCTTCTCCGGCTCGAAGGCGATGTGATCGTTGTGCGGGTCGGTGAAGCGGAAGAAGTACCAGGACGAGTCCACGAAGGTGTCCATCGTGTCGGTCTCCCGGCGAGCCTCGCCACCACAGGACGGGCAGGTTGTGACGACCCACTCGTCGACCGTGGCCAGCGGCGACTGGCCCTTTGGGGCGTAGTCCTGGACGTCCGGGAGCAAAACCGGCAGTTGATCCTCGGGCACCGGGACCAGGCCACAGGTGGGGCAGCTGACGATCGGTATCGGGCTCCCCCAATACCTCTGCCGGGAGATGAGCCAGTCCCGCAGGCGATACTGAACCGTGCGCTTGCCGATCCCCTTCTCCTCCAGCCAGTCGACGATGCGCACCTTGGCGGCGGCCTGGTCGAGACCGTCCAGGAACTCCGAGTTGACGGTCGGCCCGTCAGCGAGAAACGCCTCACCTTCCCAATCGTCGGGCGGCTGCACGGTTCGGATGATCTCGATCCCATAGCGGGTGGCGAAATCCCAGTCGCGCTGGTCCTGGCCGGGAACAGCCATGATCGACCCGGTCCCGTATCCCATCAGCACGTAGTCGGCGATGTAGATCGGGACCACTTTCCCGTTGACCGGGTTGACGGCTTTGGCGCCGGTGAAGACTCCGGTCTTCTCACCTTCTGACATGCGCTCGATCTCGGATGCACGAGAAGCCTGGGAGATGTAGGCGCGGGCCTCGTCCTCATGGTCGGAACCGGCGATGAGCCCGGGAACGAGAGGGTGCTCCGGGGCGAGAACACAGAACGTCATCCCGAAGATGGTGTCTGGCCGGGTGGTGAAGACCTCGAACGAGGCATCAGAACCGGCAACCGGGATGGTGAATATGGCGCCCTCGGAGCGCCCGATCCAGTTCCTTTGCATCGTCCGCACTCGATCGGGCCACTCGTCCAGAAGATCCAGGTCGGCGAGCAGGCGCTCGACGTAGTCGGTGATCTTGAAGAACCACTGGGCCAGGTTCTTGCGCTCAACCACCGTCCCGCAGCGCTCACAGACCCCGTCGACCACCTGCTCGTTGGCGAGCACGGTCTGATCCTTCGGGCACCAGTTGACCGGTGCCTCCTTCTTGTATGCCAGACCTCGATCCCAGAGTTGAAGAAACAGCCACTGATTCCACCGGTAGTAGTCGGGATGATGAGAGGCCAGTTCCCGGTCCCAGTCGTACATGGCGCCGAGTTGCTTGATCTGCCGGGTCATCGTGACGATCTGTGCCTCGGTGTTCTCCATCGGGTGGACGCCGGTCTCTATGGCTGCGTTCTCGGCCGGCAGCCCGAAGCTGTCCCAACCCATCGGAGACAGCACGTTGTAACCGCGCATGGTCTTGTACCTGGTGAGCAGATCCCCGAACGTGTAGTTGCGGACATGGCCTTGATGAAGCGCTCCCGACGGATAGGGGTACATGCAGAGGTTGTAGAACTTGGGGCGTGACGGATCCTCCGCCGCCCGAAAGACCTTTTCGGACTCCCAGCGCTCCTGCCATTTGGCCTCGATCTGCTTGTGGTCGTAAGACATCGAGCTACAGAGGGTACTTCCCCCCGAAATTGCGACGTAGAGGGGTCATATACGATCCTCTGGCTCTCAATGACGGAGGGATCCAATGAGTCCAGAACGTGTTGGTGTCATCGGCGGCGGTTTGATGGGCTCGGGGATCGCTGAGGTCTTTGCCAGGTCCGGCGCCCAGGTCGTGATTCACGAAATCGATGCCAGCGCAGCCGAGGCCGCCCGAGCCCGAATCGACGCTTCGCTGGCCAAAGCGGTGGAACGGGGGAAGCTCGAGGTGTCCCTTCGTGACCAGGCGCTGGCCAATATCACCTTGTCCACCGACCTCACCGACCAGGCCGATCGACAGTTGGTGATCGAAGCGGCCACCGAGAACGAGAAGCTGAAGAAGCAGATCTTCTCCGACCTCGATGGAATCGTGACCGATCGCGAGGCGATCCTTGCCTCAAACACGTCGTCGATCCCCATAACGCGGCTCGCATCAGTCACCAGTCGACCGGATCATGTGGTCGGCCTTCATTTCTTCAACCCGGTCCCGGTGATGACACTCGTCGAACTGGTGACCACCGTGATGACTGCCCCTGAGGTGTCAGCGCGGGCGCGGTCGTATGCCGAATCAGCCGGGAAGAGTGTGATCGAGGCTGGAGACCGTGCCGGGTTCGTAGTCAACATGTTGTTGGTCCCCTACTTGCTCGGAGCGATCAAGATGCTCGAAGGTGGATACGCCACCAGGGAAGACATCGACGCCGGGATGCGTCTGGGAGCCAACCACCCGATGGGGCCCCTTGAACTGTCCGACTTCGTCGGCTTGGACACGATGAAGCACATCGCCGACGTACTCTTCGACGAGTTCAAAGACCCGATGTACGCCTCTCCCCCGCTCCTGAGACGGATGGTGGAGGCGGGGCGGTTGGGCCGAAAATCCGGCCAGGGCTTCTACGAATACGCCTGATGCCCGACCCCCGGCCATAGGTCGGACGGACTACATCTCATGACAGCAGTCAAATGGGCCACACGGCCCATGCCCATTCGCGATTTATTCAGGAATTATCCACAAGGCAAGCTGTGGGAGCTTTAGAAGGAACTGGGAGTCAGCATGTTGGCCTATCAGCCGGTATTAGTTGGGAGTCAGAGGAAGACGACGGCTGCCGACAACCTCGAACCGATCTGCGCGATTCTCGAGACCAACCGACATCTCCTCGGGACCTGGGACGAGACCTGGGCCCGTCTCTTCGCAATCGATTGCGCATCGATCATCTACCGCTTCCACGTACCCGGCATGGATGATGCAGCCCGCGACCTGATCCACCGCCTCCTCCACCAGGCCAGGAAGCTGACCATCGCCGACCGACAAGAAGAGTTGGGCTCGGTCGAGCGGGCACTCATGGCGGGTCTCCGTGCCTCATCGGACACGACCCGGCTGGTCTGGTTGGTCGCTTTGAACTCACTCCTCCCCGACCCATTCCGAGCGGCCCTCGTCACCGTCGAGTCCGCCCTGTCGTCCTTTGGGCCACGATCCAACGCTCGTCGCGACGCTGCTGTGGGCTCGATGCGAAGCCGATTGCTATCCCGTACCGAAGAGGCAGCCCTCCTCGGTCACAACCTCGCCTACGCCTGAGCCGCGGCTTAGACCTCGACGACCGTCTCGTACTCCCGGCTCTCCAGAGTGTCGGCAAGATGGGGGCGGGCCCCACCTCTCACCACAAGGACCGGAACCGACACCCGCTCGATGACCGCTTCCCGCAAGGCGGGTAGGACCCCATCGAGCACTCCCGCCGGAGCCACCGCCATCACCGCGACCCCTTCCACAGCATCGAGCGCATGGGCGACGCTCGGCTCGGTGAGCACGATCGCATCAATTTCGACTCCGAGTACAGGCAACTCGACCGGAGCCGGTGACACGACCCGGAGCGGCCGGCCGTAACCTCTCGCCAAGCTCGCCGCGAGATCCAACGCAGCGAAGTCGGCGGGCTCACCGCGGTACCAGACCCCTACCGGACCGGACCCGACCAGACGATGAGTGCCGGCGCCAACCAGTACGGCGACGTCGCAGGCAGCCTTCTCGAGAAGCTCACCGGCAATCCCACCCAGGGGCCGATAACCGAGATATGCCTGATGAGATCCGAGCAAGAGCATCCCGGCCCCGCGCCGTTCCACCAGGCGAATCAACTCGAGCGACGGGTCGGGGCCGACGGCCGTTACCACCTCGGTCTCGATACCCTCTGCCTCCAACCTGACCTGCACGACCATCAGCTCGTCGGCGGCGACTGCTGCCGCGTCATCCATCGCTGAGAGGTTCGCCCGCACTTGCTCGTATCCCGGCGGTCTCACCACCGAAGCCAGAATGATGGTGGGTGGAGACTCGTCGAGCCCACGCAACCGTTTCGCCAATTCCAGGAGTGGTCCGGCGGTGACCGGATCGGTGACACCAACCATGACCCGCCGCTCGCGCGTGGAAAGAGCCATCATCTCGCGGGTCGCGTCACCGGCAAGATCGCTGTCGATCATGTCACGCGGATAGAGCGACGTCAGAAGTGGCGTCGTCATCAAGGTTGTGATCAGCGCCATCAACACCATCATCGTGAACAGCGCCGGCGAGATCACCCCAAGGCTTTGACCGACGGTGAGGATCACAACCATGGTGATCCCCCTGGCGTTCATAAGGACACCGATGACTGCTGAGCTTCGGAGTGTCTCGCCCGCTGCCAACCCGGCAATCAACGAACCACCGATCTTGCCGACGATGGCGATGGCGACGATCAGGCCAGTGAGCCACCACAACTCCGAACCGCTTACGAGGCCGACTTGAGTAGACAAACCGACGACCGCGAAGAACACCGGCAACAGGAAGAGGACAGTCACATCTTCGAGACGCTCCGTGATCTGAGAAACGATGGAATGTGAGCGTGGGAGGACAGCCCCGAACATGAAGGCGCCGAATATGGCGTGGATCCCGATCGCCTCGGTGGCCCATGAGGAAAGGAACAAGGCGACCAGGAGCCCTGACATGACTGTGGCGCCGATCTTCCCTTTGTCGGGCTTCACCGAGGCCACCCGAGCCAGCACCGGCCGAACCGCGAAGACCATAAGAGCAAGGAAGGCGAGGGCCAACAGCACTGTCTGCACAGCCTCCGCCGGGCCAGTGGCGTGGACGATGGCGACGACCACAGCGAGGATGCACCAGGCGGTCACGTCGTCGACCGCGGCACAGGTGATTGCCAGAGCGCCGATCCGGGTCCGGTGCAGCCCGGTGTCAGTCAGGATCCGTGCCAAGACCGGGAAGGCGGTGATCGCCATCGCCGCCCCCATGAAGAGAGCGAACCCGGTGAAGTCGCCGCTGCCAACCAGCGGGAAGATCAGGAGTGCAGCCCCTAAGCCAAGGATGAACGGCAAGACGATCGAGTAGTGACTCACCAACAGTGCGGTGTGACCCGATCCTCGAATCATCTTGTGATCAAGTTCGGCCCCAATGAGGAACATGAAGAAGATCAGCCCGAATTGGGCGAGGATCTGGAGGACATGAATCACCTCCGCCGGGAACAGGAAGGAACTTGCCTCAGGGAAGAGGAGCCCGAGCAGGCTGGGCCCGAGGAGGATCCCGGCAACGATTTCTCCGATCACACGGGGCTGGTTGATGAGGCGGAAGACCGAGCCAAGGAGCCGCGCTGCGACGATGACCACGGCGACCGCCAAGAGCACGCGTGCCAGGATCTCGGCAGTTTCCAGACCGGTCCCGGCGGTTCCCTCCTCCGATTGGTCCTCGCCGACGATCGACACCGAAAGGTTCCGGCCTCCGACCGCGACCACTCCTGACATGCCACCGTCGTTGAGCACCTGGGCAGCGAAGACGGCAGATTGCCCGGAAAGCTCGCTTCCTTCGGCACAAGTGCCACTCAGGTCACCGCGACTGGTGTCCTGGTCCAATCGGCCGCCGACGATCTTCGGCCCGAGATCCTCGGTCTCATCGCCGTGCGACCCCGGGACATGCAGGTCGAGGAATACCCCAGATTGGACGGTTGCGATCCGTTCACCGAGACAGGCCACCCCGTCACCCTCGACTGCCCCAAGAGGTGACGCCTGGAGAGCCGGAACGATCTCGTTGCCCCTGGGCAGAACGAGGACCAGCCCGACGGCGGCGATGATGAAAATGGTGGCGTAGGTCAGCGTCGGGATGAGACGACGTCGGGTCACGGGTGCTGTGGTCATACGCGTGCTGTCATCGGGGGATGACGACAAGTTATGACCATCAACCTAGGGGTCACAAGTTCCTACTAGTGACGGCGCTAGGAGCATCGCCCGAGCAAGATCGGACCTGCAGGCCGTGAAGTTCGGCCTTTTAACTTGGCCAACAACCTAAGGTCGGGCTGATGGCCGGGGTAATCCGACCTCGACGGGCGGCCCTGCTGGTCGTTTTGATGATCGCGGTGCTCAACGTCCCGGGACTGCCCGCCGACGCCCAAGCGATCCCCTGTCCCAATGAGGCGCAGTCACTTTCGGTAGGACCCACTCCAGATTTCACCCCGTCGGCCGTGTCCAGCACCCGGGGCCGAAAATGGCTTCGACTTCATCCAATGCCGATCTCAGGCCTGGTCCCAACGGTGCCCGATCCACCAAAGTCTGTCGTGGATCGGTACGTCGAACAGTTCGGAGCCAATGTGGCCCATTTGTGGATGGATGGGCCCGGTCAGGCCGAGGGTTGGCTGCAGCACCGACGGGGCATGGGTTTCCTGACCTGGCTGTCTCCAGACGGGACCTCGCTGGCGTGGAATGGCTCTCAGTTCGTAGACACGGGCCAGTTGATGGGCGGACTCGCGCCCTCCACGCCAGGGAGAATCGGATTCCAGATCGGCGACGAGCCAAGCAGCGCCGCGCTCGATGAGCCAGATCGGCACCGGCATCGACCGGGTCCGGGCGGCGGATCCCAACGCGCTGCTGTTCACCAATCTCACCTACTGGTTGCCGAATTTTCAGGAGATAGTGCAGCAGTACGTGGATTCGGTGAACGCCGATGTGGTCCTGACCGGCGACTACAACTTCGAGGCGTCCCACTACACGGTTCTCGAGACTTTTCGGGATGCGGGGCTCGCCAAGGGTGTGCCCTATTGGCAATACCTCAACGCCTACGTAGGCCAGGAGACCGACTGTCAGGTCACCCACACCCGCTCTGACCTCTTATGGCAGGCAATGGCCGGGCTCACCTACGGGTACACAGGTCATTTCTGGTTCATATATCAGGCGGCTGCCGTCGGGCACGAGTCGGCGACCAACTGGGGCGGCTCGATCCTGCTTCAACCGACGGGCACTTGGAATGCCACCCCAACCAGCTATCACGGAGTCGTGGGCGACATCAATGAGCGCCTGGCCAATCTTGGCAAGGCGGTTACCAGGCTGACATCGACCGACGTGCGATTCATCCGGGCATCTCATCCTCTCAGCGAGCAGCCGCTGGACACCCAGCCCTGGGCGCCTGGTGCCGGTGGTTTCCCATATCTCACCGGGGTGGCACCGGCTCCTGGACAGCCCCCACTCGAGATCCTCCTCGGCTTCTTCGTCGACGAGTACGGCGAGCGCTACATCGTCGTGCAGAACGCGCGGCACACGCATTCGACTCGTCGACCGAACCCGCCCATGCCCGGTTCGGACTCGGTAGGCACGATCGAACTGACCTTCGACTTCAGCAGTGCTCCAGGTGGGTTGCCCACCAACAGGGTCAGGGTCCTTCGCTCAGCGGACGGTGTCCGGGGCGATCTGCCACTGACAGATCTGGGCGGCAGCCTGCGAAAAGCGAACATCGTCCTCGAGGCTGGCGATGCCGTCATGCTCAAGTACCCCACCGGGAGGGACTTTGTGTTTGGCCCCGCCCGGGAAACTGTCGGGCTGGTCAATCCAAGTCAGGGAATTTGGTACCTGCGACGGGGAGGCCAGGTGTCGTCCTTCTTCTATGGGAATCCGGGAGACACCCCGTTCATGGGTGACTGGAACTGCGACGGGATTGACACCCCCGGCCTTTACCGGCGTTCCGACAGCTTCGTCTATCTCCGCGACTCCAACACTCAGGGTGTAGCCGATGTCCGCTACTTCTTCGGCAACCCGGGTGACATCCCGATTGCAGGTGACTTCGACGGCGACGGATGCGACACCGTGTCCCTATATCGCCCCTCAGAGGGCAGGGTCTACGTGATCAACAAACTCGGATCCGGTGCCACCGGTGTGGGGCCCGCCGACACCTCGTATTACTTCGGGAATCCGGGCGACAAGCCCTATGCAGGGGACTTCAACGGCGACGGCGTCGACACGGTCGGCCTCCACCGGGAAACGACCGGCCTTGTCTACTTCCGGAACACTCATACTCAGGGAGTCGCCGACCAGGAGTTCCTCTTCGGGGATCCGGGCGACCTGCTCGTGGCCGGCGACTGGGTCGGGGTCGGGTTCTCTACTCCGGCGCTGTTCCGGCCCGACGGCGCTCGCTTCTACTTCCGGCACACGAATACACAAGGCGTCGCCGACGATTCCTTCCCGATGGGCAACACAGGATGGCTCCCGGTGGCAGGGTCGTTCGGCTGAGGTCATCCTGGTAGCCGACAGGGGAAGTGTGCCTCGATCCATAGAATGCGCCGCATGACCCCAGAATTGGATCATGCCCTGGCCGCCCTCAGGGCTGAGTTCGCCGTCGAGATCACCTCAGGTCAGATAGTCCATCTCGGCTTCTCAAACTGTCGGCGCAAGAACAATCAGAAGACGGGGCCGTTTTCGGAACATTCCTGGGAGAACGCCGTGGACGTCATGCTCAAGGCGCGCGACCACAAGGCGTTGGACAAGCCGCTCGGGGACCGGATCGCCAAATGGATGAGGTCTCACCCCGAGTTGTGGTCCGAGGTGTTCTGGCAGATCGCCTCCCACTTCGACCATGTCCATGGAACCGCCAACCCCCGAAAGAACCCGGACAACAAGCGGATACCGCCTTGCGCTGGAGGACCAGTCGAACCAGAGCCGGCGCCGTCCTCGGGGATGACGCTGCTGCCTCTGATGACCGACATTGAACAGGAGGAGGATGACATGTGGCAATACCTGACGGCCAACGAGGATCTGGTTCAACATGCCTGGAATCAGGGTTGGCTGATACCCAAGACCGAAGCCACCCTCGAGTTCTTCATGGCAGCGGTCAAAAGTGGCGACATCAACGAGCCGACGTGGCCTGACTTCCGAAACTTCCGGGTGGCTGTCACCAATGGCATCGCTCTCAGCGCCGGCCAGATGGGCCTGGACGACACCCTTCTCTGAGAAGGACGTTGGGTCAGTTGAGGGTTGGGGCCGACTTGGCGAATCGGTAGGCGACACGGGGTTTCGACCTCAGGTCGAAGGGTTGGTCGGCGCGACCGTCCTGGTCACCAACCAGCTGTTCTTTCCGAGTTGCCGGGTGCGTTCGAACCCTTGCTCCTCGAACATAGCCAGGTTGGCGTTGTACAGGAATGAGCTAGAGACCTTGCGCCCCTCGGCGTCCTCCGGAGAGCTCTCCACCGTTCCCCACCGAGTCGTGCTATCTCGCGCAGGGCACCTTTGAGCGCGGCGGCGGCCACCCCCTTGTGCCGGTAGGCCTTGTCGACGAAGAAGCAGGTGATCCGCCAATCGGGCGGCTCTGCGGCGTCCTCGCGGTAGGCGCGCCCGAACTTGATCCGCGGCAACTCGTCCGGCGAGCCGAACTGGCACCAGCCGACGCACAGATCGCCATCGAACACGAGGGCCGCATGAGCTTGGCCGTCGTTCACCCGCTGCTCCTTCAGGGCACGTCGATCAACCCCCTTCTGGGAGCCCTCGGGATGAAACTCCAGACACCAGCAGCCGCCCCAAACGCCGTTGTGACGCTCCGCGAGACTGGCGAAGTCGGGCCACGTCTCCTTGTCGAGCGGCTTGACCTGATAGCCGGCCATGGGCGCAAAGTTAGCTGCGGGATATCCAGTCGATCCAGCGGGAGTGGAGCTGGAGGGACTTGAACCCTCGACCCCTTGACTGCCAGTCAAGTGCTCTGCCAGGCTGAGCTACAGCCCCATGATGGGAAACGGGAGTTTATGCGAGCCCCCACCCCAAGGGGTAACCCGGCTACCCGTCCGCCACGGCCGGCTCCACCCACTTGACCCGCTCGGCGTCGGCCCAAAGCCTTTCCAGGCCGTAGAAGTCGCGGGGCGCCGCCTGAAACAGATGGACGATGATGTCGCCGAAGTCGAGGAGCACCCACTCCGCCTCGGTGCGACCTTCGGTGCGCAGCGGCTTGAGCCCCTTCTCCTCACGGAGTTTCTCCTCGACCTGATCGGCCAAAGACTGGACATGGGGACGCGATGTCCCGGTCGCGACCACGAAGATATCAGTGAGAACGAACAGCCCTTGAACATCGAGCAGCACGATGTCCATGCCCTTCTTGCTGAAGATGGCGTCTGCCGCCACCCGGGCAAGTTCCGCACTGTTCTCTACGAGCCGTCCTCCTGATCGAATGAGCCCCCCACCATATCGTCTCCCCCAGGTTCCGCATACAGCCCTAGGGACGCGATGTAGTCGTAGACCGCCAGCGGCACCAGAAATCGAAACGGCTCACCGACCGCGGCCATCTCCCTGATCTCAGTGCCACTTATCTCGAGCACCGCCATGTCGAGGAAGACCGCTCCCGGCAGAACCGCCTGAACCTGCCTGGCGTCGGTGCCGGGCCGGGGGACGACCAGCAAGGACGCCCGGTCCACAACCTCCTCCCATCGGTGCCAGCTGTGCAAACCCAAGGCGGCATCCGCCCCGAGGATCAACGACAACTCCTCGTTTTCCGGGAAGCTGAGCAGCGTGTCGATGGTGTAGGTGGGTCCTTCACGCTCGATTTCGCGGTCGTCTACTTCGAAGCCATCGATGTCGGCGATGGCGAGGCGGATCATTTCCAAGCGATGAGCCGCCCCGGAAGGCCGACGATCACTCTTCTGCCAGGGCTCCCCCGCAGGCATGAACAAGACTCGATCGAGTCCGGCCTGGTAGAGAGCCGTCTCCCCGGCATGGAGATGAGCCAGATGGATCGGGTCGAAGGTCCCTCCGAGGATCCCGGTGTGCACGACGCCGAGGATAGGGCGAGGGAGGCGTCACCAGCCGGAGGGCACGACTGATGTCCGTCGAATGACATCCAAGGCGAGTTTGGGGGTCCACGTATCTGCCACCGATCCGGGTCGAGAGATGCACGCCGGGGCGACCGTGGGGATTGCCCGTGGTCCCGATGATGGCTCCTCTGCTCACTTGTTGACCGGAGTTCACCGAGCGATCGGATAGGTAAGAGACGGACACCTTGAACCCGGGCACGGGCTCGATAGTGACGGACATCATGCCGGCCACCGTCCCGGCAAAAGTGACCAAACCCGACGCCGGGGCGCGGACCGGCGTGCCCACCGCGGCGGAGTAATCCACACCCCAATGCCCGCCATAGGAGCCGATCGGCGCGTAACCGGCGACGACGGGTCCCTCCACAGGCGCCATCAGGCAAACCGCGGCTAATGCCAATTGGATCAGCATCTCCCCTCCTGCTCCGAACCTATCGCCGATGGATTGAGATAGACAGAGGGCCGACCGCTAGTTTTCATACTCCAGAGAGGAGACTGAATGACGGTGACCCGCATCGGGTTGATGGGTTTCGGAAGAATCGGGCGCAATGTTGTCCGACTGGTTCACGCCCGCGACGACCTCGAAGTGGTCGCTATCAGCGATATCGCCGACCCTGAGGCGCTCACCTACCTCCTCAAGTACGACTCGATCTACGGGCGTTTCCCCGCCCCCACGTCGTATGCCGATGGCAAGCTCAGCATCGGGTCGAAGCAGGCCGCCTTCCTGAAAGCGAGGGAGCCGGGCGATGCCAACTGGGGTGACCTCGGTGTCGACGTCGTCCTGGAGACGACCAGCCGCTATCGCTCGAAGGAGGCACTCGACCGCCACATCGCAGCCGGGGCCAAGAAAGTGGTGCTCACGTCCAGCCCCGAGACCCCTGGCGAGATCCCTCTCCTCCTTCGTGGGATCAATGACGAGATCCTCGGGCCGAACACCAACCAGGTAGCCCTCGGGTCCAACACTTCGAATGCCGTGGCCCCGATCCTTCAGATCATCGACGAGAAGTTCGGCGTGAAACGGGCCTTCATGACAACGGTGAAGGCGATGTCAAACGCAGGGCGTCTCGCCGACGTCCCCACCGACTCTTATCGCACCAGCAGGGCAGCCGGCGAGAACATCATCCCCGCAGTCACCAATACAGCCGAGATCCTGACCCAGGCCCTCCCCAAGCTGGAGGGAAGGCTTGCAGTGGTGGCGCTCAATGTGCCGGTGGTGGACGGGTCCACCGTGGACCTCACCACCGAGACCGACGTAGATGCGACCGTCGCAGAAGTGAACACCGTGGTTGCAGCCGAGATCGAAGCGAGGTTCCAGGGTGTGATCGAGTTCGTGGCTGACCCCATCGTCTCCTCCGACGTCCGCCTCAACTCCCACTCCGGGGTGTTCGACAGCTTGGCGACCATGGTCACGATGGGGAGCCTGTTGAAGACCATCACCTGGTTCAACAACGGTTGGGGATATTCCCACCGGGCTGTGGAAGTAACGACGACGATCGCCGGTTACCTTGATGGAGGACAGTGAGATGGTGAACGTCGCAATCAACGGGTTCGGGAGGATCGGCCGTGCCGTATTCCGGATCATCGCCTCCCGGCCAGACTCTGGCATCAGCGTCGTCGCCATCAACGATCTTTCTGATGACGACATCCTCGCCTATCTCCTCGAATACGACTCGGTCATGGGTCGGTTCGACCAGGAGGTCACGGTCGACGGTGGCGTCATGAAGGTCGGGCACCACGAGATCAAGATGCTCATGGAACACGATCCGGGCCAACTTCCCTGGGCCGAGCTCGGTGTCGACGTCGTCATTGAATCGACAGGCGTCTTCCGGGACCGGGCGACGCTTCAGAAGCACATCGACGCCGGTGCGAAGCGGGTGATCCTCACCGTGCCCTCCCAGGACAAGATCGATCAGACCGTGGTCCTCGGGGTAAACGACGAGGAGCTTGGAGCCGACGACATCATCGTTTCCAATGCCTCCTGCACCACCAATTGCCTCGTCCCATTGGTCAAGGTGCTCGATGACAACTTCGGAATCGTGAAGGGCGTCATGACCACGGTCCACGCCTACACCAATGACCAGGTTCTAGCGGATGTCCCCCACAAGGACCTTAGGCGAAGCCGAGCGGCCACAGAGAACATCATCCCGACCACAACCGGAGCGGCCAAGGCGGTGGGTGAAGTCCTGCCCAACATGGACGGCAAGCTCGACGGGATCGCGATGCGAGTGCCGGTGCCCGACGGCTCGACTGTCGACTTCGTGGCCGAGTTGTCCAGGGATGTCACGGTCGAAGAAGTGAATGCTGCGGTGAAGGCGGCGTCAGAAGGGCGGATGGCCGGCATCCTCGAATACACCGAGGACCCGATCGTCTCGACAGACATCATCGGCAACCCACATTCCTCGATTTTCGATGCTGCCGGAACCCAGGTGCTCGGGGGCAATCTGGTACGGGTCATGTCCTGGTACGACAACGAATGGGGCTACTCCAACCGGGTTGTCGACCTGATCGAGCGTCTCGCAGAAGTGATGGAGAAGGAACCCGCCTAGCGAATCCGGGCTGCCTGCCTCTGGCAGGGCCGAGCCCTTATTCGAGCAGCGAGAGGACTGTGCTGCGGAAGTCGTTCGGCTGGAAGGGCTTGGTGACGAACGCATCGGCACCACCTTCGTTTGCACGCCGTCTCGACTCTTCCTCAGCATGAGCAGTCAAGACCACGACCGGGATGTTCTTGGTCGTCTCATCCCTGCGGATGCGATCGAGCACTTCCCATCCATCCATCCCCGGGAGCCCGATGTCGAGCACCACGAGATCAGGGGATTCCGTGCCTACTGCTGAAAGACCGGTCTTACCGTCATCACGAGTGATGATCTCGAGGTCGGCAGCGCGAAGGCAAACTTCGATCAGACGCCGGATGACGGCTGAGTCCTCCACAACGAGTATCCGCGAGCCCATTTCTTTACCTCTGGTAATTGCCCCATCGAGGGCGTATCCCAATTCATCGGCAATTACTTGCCAACGGTTTAGGGGACATTCTGAAGTGAGCGCCCGGTTGGCAGGGTCAACTCTTCAACGAACTGCTCCAATTGGCGCAGGGTCCGCACCTCATGAACCGAAGTGCAATGAGGTGCGTAGTGCGACATCATCGAGTCGCCGGTGTCCCAATAGGTGCTTGGCTCCGGATTGAGCCACACCACCGCCCTCGCCATCCTGGCCACCTCGGCCAGAACCTGATCCCGTGGGGGCCGGTAGTTGTTGCGAGCATCTCCGGTGATGATCACCGTCGTCCTCGGGGTCAATTGAGGCCCGTATCTCTTGACGAAATTCTCCAGCGAGTTCCCGTAATCGGAGTGCCCGTCGAGCCACACAACCTCGGCCTCGGTGGCAACCCGCTCCAATGCCGAGCCGAAGTCGACTCCAGGGCCGAAGAAGTCGGTCACCTCGTCGACGGTGTCGACAAAGGCAAACGAGCGAAGCTTGGAGAAGTGAGTGGCCATGGCATGTGTGAACTGGAGTGTGAAGCGAGAGAAGGTCGCCATCGACCCACTCACGTCACAGAGCAGCCACACCTCCGGACGATGAGGTCGGGGATGTCGGAATTGCGGGTCGGCCGGGACCCCTCCGGTCGCCAGGGAGCGCCGGACTGTGCGACGAAAATCCAGCCGGCCGGTTCGCTTCCTGCGCCGGCGGGCCAGTCGTGCGGCCAACTTGCGGGTCAGAGGACCGATCGCGGCATCCATCTCCTTGAGATCACCAGCGGTGGCATGCATCAGGTCCACGTCTTCAATGAGCGGCTGTCGGAGAGTGCGCGCCACTGCGTCCCGGCCCCGATCGGCCACCAGCCTCCGCCGGATCTCGTCCTGGATCTCTTCGCGCAGTTCCTCGATACGCGACTGGACCTCCTCGCGGAGCAACCGCTGATCGAATTCAGTCATCTCACGGTCGCCTATCAACTCCTGGAGAAGCCGCTCTTCCAACCCGGCCAGGTCAAGACGGCGCAAAGTTCGGTACAGGTAATAGGTCCCGCCAACCGGTCGCCCCGGTTCCATGCCGGCTAGTTGGTCAACGGCGGTCTGGGCGCCTTGTCGCAAAGCCGCCCCGTCCATATCGGCAAGCGCCTGGAACAACCGCTCGAGCAATGCGTCGAGGTCGAAAGGCTGGGACTGAGGACGGTCGCCCGATTCGCGTCGGCGGAAGCTCCTGGCCATCCTCGGGCATCGGCGATTCGTCAGATGGAGCCAGGACCGTGGAGAAGTACACCTCGAATGCGGTGTCAAAGGCCCGCTCGTGTCTGAGGTTCTTCACCATGGTCGCCCGAAGTGTCTCGCGCAGGGCGACCCGCTCGGAGACGTCGATTGCCTTCACGGCCCGCATCGCGTCGATGGCCTCGACCATCGATACCGGGACCCCGGCACTTCTCAGCTCATCGATGAAGCCGGTGATGACGCCGAGCATGTTCAGCCGCCAGGAGCAGAGGCCAGCTCCTTGGCCGCCTTCTCGATATCCGTCTGGTACTTGAGGAGCACATGGAGGGTGTCCCCGAGCACTGCCCCGTCCACTTCCTCGATCGACAATGCCAGCAAGGTCCGCGCCCAGTCGATCGTCTCCGAGACCGAAGGCGCCTTCTTGAGGTCCAGGTTCCGGATCGAGCGGGCAACGTTTGCGACTTGAGCGGCAAGGTGCTCGGAAAGGCCCGGGACGCGTGCGTTGAGGATCTGCTGTTCTCGCGCGGGGTCCGGGTAATCGATGTGGAGGAAGAGGCACCGTCGTTTCAAGGCCTCGCTGAGCTCCCTGGTGTTGTTCGACGTCAGCACCACGAGCGGCTGGGTGGAGGCTTCAATCGTGCCTAACTCCGGTATGGATACCTGGAAATCGGAAAGGATCTCGAGGAGTAGAGCCTCGGTCTCGACTTCGACCCTGTCGACCTCGTCGATGAGGAGGACCACAGGATCGGCCGAGCGGATCGCCGCCAGCAGGGGACGGGTGAGCAGGAAGTCCTCGGAGAAGATGTCCTGTTCGATCTCCTCCCATTCGTGATCGGTGTCGGCCTGGATGCGAAGCAGCTGCTTCTTGTAGTTCCACTCATAGAGGGCCTTAGCCTCGTCGAGACCCTCGTAACACTGAAGCCGGATGAGTTGACGACCAGTGACCCGGGAAAGTGCCTTGGCCAACTCAGTCTTCCCGACGCCCGCCGGGCCTTCGACCAGGATCGGCTTGTCGAGTCGAGCAGCAAGGAACACGACCTGGGCAATACGGTCGTTGGGGAGGTAATCCACTGAGACCAGAGCCTCAGAGACCGTCTGCGGGCTATCGAAGTCCATCGGGCACCATTATTCCTCTTCACCGAGATCGGGCACGAACTCGAAGCTCAGATCCCCGATTCGCACCTCATCGCCAGGAACAGCCCCCGCGGCGATCAAGGCATCGTCGACACCGAGACGGGCGAGACGGCGGGCCGCCATGTCCGCGGCCTCGGGCATGGTGAGGTCGGCAAAGCCGACGGCCCTCTGCGCAGCGATACCCTCCACGCGCCAGGCGGCGCCCTCTCTGAGAATCTCGAAGGTGGGCCCGAGCGGCCGATGGAGCACGAATCCCTTGCGCTCCGGTGCCACACGCTCTGCCTCGTCGATGAGATCGGCGATGGCGTGGAGGGCGGTGTTGAGCCCCTCCCCGGTCATGGCCGACACCAGGATCGCGCCCAATCGGCCGGCCAGATCTGCGAAATCGCCCAGGTCGGACTTGCTGAGCAGATTGACCCGAGGCCTGGCTGCTAACTCAGGCGAGTAGTTGGCGATCTCCTTGCTCAGGATCTCGAGTTGGCGCTCCGGAGAGTGCTCCTGAGTCGGGGAGGGGTCGAGCAGCACAGCGAGGACCCGGGCTCGCTCGATGTGTCTCAGGAACTCGTGTCCGAGGCCCTTGCCTTCGGCAGCCCCCTCGATCAGACCGGGGATATCTGCCAGGACGAACTCACGATCACCCATGGTGACGACGCCGAGGTTTGGCTCGAGCGTGGTGAACGGGTAGTCAGCGATCTTGGGCTTGGCCGCCGAGACCTTCGAGATGAAGGTGGACTTGCCGGCGTTGGGGAATCCGATCAGGGCCGCGTCGGCGAGGAGCTTGATCTCGAGGGTGAACCACTCTTCGCGACCGAACTCACCCTGCTCGGCGATGGCAGGGGCTCGCTTGGCTGGAGTAACGAAGGCGGCGTTGCCACGGCCCCCACGACCACCGCGAACGGCCACTACTTGCTGATCGGGTTCGACGAGGTCGGCGATCATGACGGCACCCTCGTCGAAGACGACAGTGCCGGCAGGCACGGACAGAACCAGGTCCTCTCCGGCTTTGCCATGCCGCATATCCCCCTGGCCGTGAGTCCCCTTCTCGGCGGCGTGATGCGGGTTGCGCTGATAGCGGAGAAGAGTTGCCACCGAGGTGTCGACCCTGAGGATGACGTCTCCACCTTTGCCCCCATTTCCGCCGTTGGGCTTCCCCTTGGGTTGGCCTTTCCGCCTCACGAAGGCAGCGACGCCGGCCCCTCCGTCACCGGCCCGCAGGGCGACCCGGACCCGGTCGACGAACACCTATTCGGGGAGGACGCTTACGCGACGCCGGTTGGCCCGGGTCCCGTATTTGACGGTGCCGGCACTCAGAGCGAACAACGTGTCATCGCTCCCCCGGCCGACATTGTCTCCAGGGTGGATGCCCGTGCCGCGCTGGCGAACCAGGATGGCGCCTGCGCTAACGGCCTGGCCGTCGAACACCTTCGGCCCCAAACGCTTGGCGTGAGAGTCGCGACCGTTCTTGGACGAACCGCCTGCTTTGGTCTTTGACATCTGATTACTCCTCGGAAGCTGGGGGCTTGGGGGCCTTGGGTTTGGCTGGCTTCTTCGCAGCCGGCTTTGGGGTCTTCGCCTTGGCCGTTGGCTTGGCCGCCTCGGCCTTGGCGGCAGCTGGCTTGGCTGCGGGCTTCGGGGTGGCCGCCTTGGCAGCTGGCTTTGGCGCTTCGCCCTCAGGAGCGGTCTCGACGACATCGGTCTCCGGTGCGGCGGCCGCTTTGGTAGTGGCCTTTGCCTTGGGCTTCGCAGCTCCGGCCAGTTCGATCCCGGTGATTTCGATCCGGGTGTACTTCTGACGATGGCCCTGGCGACGGCTATAGCCGGTCTTGTTCTTGTACTTATAGATGTCGATCTTGGGGCCCTGGCTCTCGCCGAGAACCTTGGCAGTCACAGTGGCATTGGCCAGGACCGACCGGTCGGAAACCGCGGTGCCCTTGTCGTCCACCACAAGCAACGGGGAAAAGCTCAGTTCCTCGGAGTCGCCTTTGACCCGCTCGATGTCGATCACGTCACCTGATTGCACCTTGGCCTGTTTGCCTCCGGCGCGAATGATGGCGTACATGGATAGACCTCTTGGAAGGGGATTCGGATGTCAGATGGTATTCGCTGAGAGGCGCAATACGCAATACGCAAATACGAAGTACGTATTACGCAATATGTACTACTCGTAGTCGGCGGCCGCCGACACTTCGACGTCGATGTCGTCGGACTCGATCACGTGCTCGTGGATGATGATGCCCCGGCCGGCGCAAGCCTCACACTTCGACGAGAAGTGCTCGAGCAGGCCAGCTGAGACGTTCTTGCGTGTCATCTCGACCAAGCCGAGATGGGAGACTTCGAAGACCTGGGTTCGAGTCTTGTCCTTGGCCAGGGTCTCCTTCAAACGGCGAAGGACCTTCTGCTGGTTCTCGATCGACTCCATGTCGATGAAGTCGATGACGATGATCCCGCCGATGTCACGCAACCGAAGTTGCCGTCCGATCTCCTCCGCAGCCTCCAGGTTGTTCTGGAGGACTGTGTCTTCGAGCGTCGAGGAGCCTACGAACTTACCGGTGTTGACGTCGATCACCGTCAGCGCCTCGGTGCGGTCCATCACGAGATGCCCTCCCGAGGGCAGATACACCCGACGATCGAGCGCCTTCTTCAACTGGTCGTCGACGTGGTACCTCTCGAAGAGTGGCACGGTGTCCTCGTAGAGTTGGACCTTGGATACCAGGTCGGGCGCAGTTGACCTCAGGTAGCCGACCACCGTCTCATAGGCGTTGTGATCGTCGATCATCAACTTCCGAAAGTCAGCTGTGAAGTGCTCGCGAATGACTTTGATCAGGAGCTCTGGCTCTTGGTGGACCATTCTCGGGGCACGTCCCTCTCCAGCTTCCTCCTGGATCTGGTTCCAGATCTTGAGAAGCCGCGAGATGTCGGCAGCCAATTCCTCGGCACTGGCATGGAGTGCCGCGGTGCGGACGATCACTCCGAACCCGGCAGGCCGCACTTTGTTGATGACCTCACGGAGACGTGACCGGTCCTCGTCGGGCAGACGGCGGCTGATCCCGACACTGTCGGATTCAGGGACCAGAACCAAGTATCGCCCGGGAAGCGACGGGATTCCGGTGAGGCGGGCACCCTTGGCACCCATCGCATCCTTGGTCACCTGAACTAGAACCTCGTCGCCCTCCTTGAGGACGTTCTCGATCCGCTTGTTGGTACGCGCTCCCCCATTTCCGGTTGCGGCGACGTCGGACGCATACAGGACGCCGTTCTTGGGAGCGCCGAAGTCGAGGAAGGCCGCCTCCATGCCGGGAAGGACATTGCGCACCTTGGCCAGGTAGATGTTTCCGGCGACCGAGTTCGACTCCTGGCGCGCCACGTAGTGCTCGACGAGAACGGGGCCTTCGAGAATGACCATCTGAGTCTGGCCCCGGGCCACCCGGACCAGCATCTGCTTGCGGGCGTTCTCGACGGGGACAATCACCTCGTCGTCCATCGGGCGACTGGAACGACTTCGGGTCGTGCTCAGGCCATTGCGACCATGAGAAGACTTAGAAGGCTGCCGTTTCTTGTCTTTGCGGGCCTGGGAAGGCGCCGGCCGTGCCTCGACCCGGGTCACCTCGACCCGCTGGCCTTTTACCCGAAGGGTCTTTCGCTCCTCGACGGTGCCCTCAACGGAGGACTTACGGACAATCTGCGGGCTCTTTCGACGGAATAGAGCCATAGGGTTTCACTCCTCTGGAATTTGGACAGGGCAACAGACTCAGCCCGATTCCTGGCGGGGAATCCGTTGCCGACAACATCTGCCAGACGGCGGCGAGACATCCACCCGGGTTGGGGGCGGTTGTCTTGGAAATCGAATTGGGTCGTACCTGACCGCAGGTACGCAAGGGTGTTCATCAACGAGACACTCCGAGAAGGGGAAGGCTGTCACGTCTGGCGGACCAAGCAAGAATACCAGACCCGGCGCCGATGACCTACCCGACGACCAGCCCGAGCTCAGGCTGTTCCGGTTCGGTCGGGTCGTAACACACCCGACATCGAGCTTCATAGGCACCTTGGGCGCCAAGAACGACCAGGTCGTCGGAGTGGACGATGCGTTGGGTGTACATCCCCGGTCCCCCACATTTGTGGCAGACCGCGAGCATCTTGGTCACGTACTCGGCCCGGTCGCACAAGGTGGGTATCGGCTCGAAGGGACGACGGAGATAATCGGTGTCGAGGCCAGCAATGATCACCTGCTTGCCTGCGGCGGCTAGTTGCTCCACAACCTCCACCAGGCCCTGATCGAAGAATTGGCCTTCATCGATCCCGATCACCTCAGTGATGTCTTCAACCGCTCGCAACAGCTGATCGGAGGTCTCCACGGGGATCGCATCGACCTTGAGGCTGGAGTGCGAGACCACTTCGGCGTCGGCGTAGCGATTGTCGAGCTGTGGTTTGAAGGTCTGCACCGGGATTCGGGCGATCTTGGAGCGGGTAACCCGACGGATCAACTCTTCGCTCTTGCCGGAGAACATCGGCCCGCAGATGACCTCGACCCAACCGTCATGCGGGCGTCTGTACATCGCTGGACAGGGTAGATGGGGAATCGCGACACAAGTTGCCCCCCTCCCCGCCTTCGGCGGTACTCCCCCCAACGCTCGCTTCGCTCACTGGAGGATCGGCCAACAATCAAGAATGGTGATTCGCGAGGCAAGTAGCCCCCCTCCCCGCCTTCGGCGGTACTCCCCCCACCGCTCGCTTCGCTCACTGGGGGGAGAAATGTCAGCTCAGCTGGTTCTCGCCCGGAACAGGTGTCCGCAGCAGCCAGACCGAGTTGGCGATCCCAAGGGCCAACGTCATCGCCATGTAGAACGATCCACCAGAAGACAGGAACGGGAGAGGGATCCCGGTCACCGGCATGATCCCGATCGTCATCCCCACGTTGACGAAGACGTGGAACACCACCATCGCCGCGATCCCGGCCGCAATCAGGGCCCCGAACCGGTCGCGGGCGTTGGCGGCGATCACGAGGAGACGCCAGATGATCACCGAGAACGCGGCGATCACCAGGATGGCGCCAATGAATCCGAGTTGCTCCCCGACTGCGGTGAAGATGAAGTCGGTTTCCTGCTCGGGGACGTATTCGAAGTTGGTCTGAGTCCCCTGAAAGAGGCCCCGGCCGATGAGCTGGCCCGAGCCAACAGCCATCTTCGATTGCGCCAGGTTGTATCCGATCCCCAGTGGGTCCACCTCGCTGGGCTTGAACAACACCAGGATCCGGTTGAGCTGATAGTCGGCCAACCAACCTTGCTGGTAGATCACCAACGCTCCAATCACTGTTGCAGATACCAAAGCGACCAATTGACGCCAGGTGGCACCGGCGGTGAACAACATCGCGAACAGGATGAAGCCAAAGACCAGAGTGGTCCCCAAGTCGGGCTCGAGGTAGATCAACACAGCCGGGATGGCCACGACGGCCAGGGCCTGGAAAATGTGGGTCCAGCGCAGGCTGCGGCGCCCGATCTCATCTCGGGTGTGGGGTGAGAGGATCACCGCGAGGAGAACGATCACGGCGACCTTGGCGAACTCCGCAGGCTGCAGCTTGAAGAATCCGAGGGGAATCCAACGTCGGGCACCGTTGACCGGATCGAAGAGAAATACCCCGATCAAGGCGATGAGGAGGCCAACCGAGATCCAGGGGATGACTCCCTTGTATTCCCGATAGTCGATGTTGGACGAGATCAGATAGATCGTGAGCCCAGCCGCAACGAAGATCATCTGCCGTTCCATGGAGACCGAACCGGCGCTTCGGGTGGCCGAGTAGATCATGAGCAGGCCGAACCCGGACAGGGCCAGCATGGTCCCGAACAAGACCTGGTCCGAACGGTTGTTCCGACGATCGACTGCCACCTCGCGAAGTCGGGTGAGCAACGCCATCAGTCGGCCTGCTCACCCTCGACGATGGGAGTCAGATCGTTGCCCATCAGGTACTGCATGATGCGACGGGCCACCGGAGCTGCGATGCGACCACCGGACCCGCCCTCGTCGATGAGAACGACGACGATGTACTTCGGGTCGTCGAGTGGCATCACCCCGACGAACCAGGCGTGGTTGTCACGATTCTTCGACGTTTGCCCGGTTCCGGTCTTGCCGCCGATGTTCTCCAGACCAGGCCCGAAGTCGAGGAAGGCGGTAGCGGCGGTCCCGGCAGTGACCACCCGGTTGAGGTCCGTGAGCAATGAGGCCCGGGTGTCGGGACTGATGTCCACTGTTCGAACCAGCCGGGATTCCGGTGTGAACACGACGTTGCCGTCGGGATCTACCACTCTGTTGACCACGCGCGGCTCCATGATCCGACCACCGTTGACCAGGGCTGCGTAGGAGACCGCCACCTGCAGCGGGGTCGCGGTGAAGGCGCCCTGGCCGATCGCCATGTCGACCAGGTCGCCACCCAGCCACGGGCTCGCCAGTTCGAGCCGGTTCGGCTCGAGCAAAGGCGGCTTGTCCGGGTTCTCGCGCTGATAGGCAGCCCATTCCTCGAATAGCTCGCGGGTGGGAACGGTGCCATCAGCTTCCGCTGTCAGGTCGATTCCGGTCGGCATGCCGTAGCCAAGGGACTTGGCCCAATCTTGGATGATGTTTTCTCTCGCGGTTTCCTTGTATGCCCGGTAGGTACCCATCGCCACAGACCAGAAGTAGATGTTGCAGGAGTGCTCGAGAGCGCCATGGATGTCGAGCCACCCCAGGTCCCTGGGGTTGTACCAGTCGAATTTCGGCGGCTGGGAACCATCTTCCAGCTTGGAGAGGACCAGCGTGCCGTCACAATGCACTGTCTGATTGGTGACATCCACCCCCTCGAGATCAGGGTCGAGGGGAAGGTTCTCCTCCATCTTCACGGTGTAGGTGATCGCCTTGAACGTTGACGACGGCGGGTAGAGACCGCTGATCGCCAGGTTGTTGAAGGCATTGCTGTCATTCAGCGCTTGGAACGTGTTGGCGTCGATTCCGCTTACGAACAGATTCGGATCGAAATCCGGATATGAGGCAAGGGCCAGGACTTCGAAGGTCTCGGCATCCAGCACCACCGCTGCGGCTCGCTTGGTCTCGCTGAAGACATCATCGCCATTCGCCCGCGCCTCATCCTTGACCGAGTTGGAGAGGTTCACGCCCTCCTCCAGCCCGAGCTCCACCAGGTCCTGTAGGTCGTAGTCGATATTGAGCACCACCGAATCGCCGGGCCCGGGCTCAACGGGGGGGCGTTGATCGACGATCTGGCCACGTTGCACCTGGTACTGGACGAGCCCGGAGACCCCCTGCAAGTACTTGTCGTACACCTTCTCCACGCCCAGTTTTCCGATTCGCTGACTCAGATCGAGATCGGGCCTCGCCTCTTTGTCGGCGGCGTCGGGCAGACCGAGATGACCGATGACATGAGCCAAGGTCGGCCCCGAGATATAGACCCGCTCCGGGACCATGACGATCTCCACACCGGGTAGATGATCCAGATTCTCGTTGATGACATAGGCGGTCTCGTTGGAAACGGTGACCACTTCGAACCGCCCATTGATGCCAGCTTTGTCATACATGCGCCCGAGCTCGATCGGATCGAAACCTGTTATCGACGACAGAGTTTGAATGAGCGAGTCCCTGCCCTCAGGCTGGACGAAGGTGCGGTCGATGTACACCCCAGGCACCAGGCGGCTTGTGGCGAGCAACGTCCCGTTTCGATCGACGATGTCGCCGCGCGGGCCGTAGGACGTCTTATCGAGCCAAGCGAGGTCTTCGGCTGCTTGGGCGGTCTGTGGTCCCTCAGCAACCTGGACGAACCAAAGTCGAAGGCCGATGACCGCGAGCATCGCCGTGAAGACGATGCCGAGAGTGGTGAGTCTGAGTGCAAACTTCATGGGTATCTGAACGCCGTCTTGTCCCGGTCTACGAGACGTACCACCAGCGGGGCGACGGCTGCCGCGATAGCGAGGTTGGCCAACGGTACGAGAATCACGCGGCTAAGCGTGTTTTCACCGAGGAGGCTCGCCTGGCCGAAGAGGGTTCCGATCAACATCAGAAGGACCACCCCAAGCAGAGTGAGGGCGCCCGCCCACAGGGCAACCGCCACTCGCCCGATGTCGGCCCGGTCCCGGGTTCGAATCCCGACGTAGGCAACGGTGGTGTAGACGACGGCACGCAATCCGAGCGCCGACGGGCCAAGGAGATCCATCACCAGCCCCGTGGTGAAGGCGATGGCCAGAACGGCCTCAGGTCGGATTTTGGTCAGGCAAAGGATGATGACGAGGAGCAGAACCAGGTCCGGAGTGACCAGCTGGATCTGTGCAAAGAGTGTCGTTTGGATAACTATCGCGACCACGAATAGGAGGACGACGGTGATGGCCGACCGCCCACGCATCAGCCCTCATTCTCCAGCGTCGTGGTCGTCGTCGAGGCATCGGTCGTGGTTGTGGTCTCTTCGATATCGCCGGCGTCGTCGGTGGCTGCGGTCACTGGGTCTGGCGGCCAGGCCAGGATGACGACAATTCGCAAGGTGTCGGTATTGACGTATGGCTTCACGCTTGCGGTCAGCGAGTGGGACTCAGGCGCGGCGTCGTGCAGGACGACACCAACCGGGAGACCGGCGGGATAGGAGATACTTGCTGCCGAAGTGACCACCCGATCGCCCTCGAGGACAGGCCCACGGGCGTCCCCGATCAGAAGGCGCATCTCCGAGGTGTTGACCTGTGGTGTCAGAGTACCGACCTGGGCGTTGACCAGCACCGTGATGCCGTTGCGCCCTGTGGTGATGGGCACAATCGTTGCCGATCCAGAAGTAACCGTCCTCACCGTCCCGACCACGTATCCGTTGGTATCGATGACCGGTTGCCCGACCACCACGCCATCGTGGCTCCCCTTGTCCACCACAAAGGCGGACTCGACCTTGCCGATCACATTGGCAACCGTTTGACCCAGGCTCGGGTCGGCATTGTCCATCCCGTAGAGCTGCTCCAGTAGCGCCAGCTGGGCAAGACGGTCCTGAACCCCGACCAACTCGGCCTGCGCCTCGGCCAACTCGGCGCGGAGCGAGAGGTTCTGCTCACGCAGGGAAGCCACGTTGGTGAGACTCTCGAACATGTCCGCCACCGGGTTGACAACCAGCGACGCAGCCTCCTGAAGCGGGGCGACGATGGCCTGAGTGCCGGAACGAAGGACCCCCACGATGCCCTTGCCCTCGAGGCGAACATCGATCGTCATCAGCAGAACACCAACCACCAGAAGGGTGATGAAGGTTGGGAGAAGCCGGCTGGACGTTTCTCGGTTCAGCATCGGTGGAGACGGGTCAGGGCGTTCACGGCCGCGACGAGGAGACGAGAACGTTCTGCAACGTGTCGAATTCCTCCAGGCACTTCCCCGAGCCGATTACCACCGAATGCAGCGGCTTGGCCGCAGTGACGATGGGCATCCCCGTCTCATGGGCCAAACGATGGTCCAGCCCAACCAAGAGAGCCCCTCCACCCGTGATGACGATCCCACGTTCCACGACGTCGGCCGCCAGCTCAGGCGGGGTCTTGTCCAGCGTGAACTTCACCGCGTCGACGACAGCTTGAGTCGGCTCCTCGATGGCCTCGCGGATCTCTGGACTCGACAGAAGAATTGTCTTGGGGAGCCCGGTGACCAGGTCACGGCCTCGAACCTCGGCCGAAGGCTCATCGGCGTACGGCCATGCCGAGCCCACAGCGAGCTTGAGCTGCTCGGCGGTTCGCTCGCCAATCAGGACGTTGTATTCCTTCTTGACCCAATCGATGATCGAGGTGTCCATCTCATCGCCACCCACCCGAATTGAGCGGGAGACCACGATCCCACCCAAGGAGATGACGGCAACCTCGGTGGTGCCACCACCGATGTCGACCACCATCGAGCCGGCGGGCTCACCGATGGGGAGGCCTGATCCAATGGCGGCGGCCATCGGCTCTTCGATCGTGTAGGCCCGGCGGGCCCCTGCGTGGTAGGCGGCCTCCTCGACGGCGCGTCGCTCGACCGGAGTGATCCCTGAGGGGACGCAAACCACGATCCGGGGCCGTGCCCACTTACGGCGGTGGACTTTCTGAATGAAGTAGCGCAGCATCTTCTCGGTGATGTCGAAGTCGGCGATGACACCGTCGCGTAGAGGTCGGATGGCCGTGATGTGAGCCGGTGTGCGGCCGATCATCCGCTTGGCTTCCATACCCACCGCCAGGGCCCGGCCGTTGTGGGTGTTGATGGCGACCACTGAGGGCTCGTTCAGAACGATGCCTTGGCCCCGCACGTACACCAGTGTGTTGGCGGTGCCGAGATCGATGGCCATATCCTGACCAGCAAAAGACAAAAGGGTTTCAGCCATGCCTGCAGACTCCGCGATGGATAGGGGAAGTGTAGGAGGGCTCCTGATGCTGTGTCATTGGCCGCCCAAGCCTATCGGTTATCCACAGGCCGGCGCCAATGGGAAACGGCCCTATCCGAAGAAGATCTCCAACTCACGTATGGCGCTTTCAGGACTGTCGGATCCGTGCACCAGGTTTTGGGTAACCAGAAGGCCGAGGTCGCCCCGAATCGTCCCTGGATCAGCCTTGGCCGGATCGGTCACCCCCATGACGGTCCGAGCGACACCGACCGCCGACTCGCCAGACCATTCCATCGCCACAACCGGCCCGGAGGTGATGAACGCCAGAAGCTCGGGGAAGAACCCCTTGTCGACGTGTTCGGCATAGTGACGACGGGCAAGAGCCTCATCGATCTCGAGCTTGCGGATCTTCTCCAGAGTCAGGCCCTTGCGCTCGAAACGGGAGACGATCTCACCGACGAGCCCACGGGAGACACCGTCGGGCTTGACCATGATGAAGGTGTGCTCATTCGGCATGGGCTTCGAGAGTACCCACTTATTCGGCGACTTCGCCGTACGGGAACCCCCCTCCCCCCTTCGGGGTACTCCCCCCAACGTCGCTGCCGCTCCTGGGGGGAGAAACGCGACCCACCAGTAACTCTCTTACCTCTCCCACCAGATACAACGAGCCCGCTACCAGCACCGACCCCTCGGGGCCCGCTCGCTCCTTCGCGATCTCGACCGCATCCCGGACCGTCCTCGCCTCGAGGACCGGCAAGTCGGTGACTGCCCCGACCCTCTTGGCCAACTCATCGGGAACCACGGCGCGTTCCGCCTTGGGCGAGGTGACGATGAACTCGAGGGCCACCTCGGCGAGACGCTCCACCATCGCTTCCACGTTCTTGTCTCCCATCACGCCGAACACGAGGTGCCAGCGCCTGGTTGGGTACTCCTCGATGAGTGAGTCCACTAGCACTTCCACCCCATCGGTGTTGTGCGCCCCATCGACCATCAGGAGCGGCTCGGTCCCGAGCGTCTCCATCCGGCCCGGCACTGTGGTAGCGGCCGCGGCATCGCGCACTGCCTCGATGTCGAGCTTCCTGCCCAGGAAGGCCTCAGCGGCGGCGATCGAGTTTGCGAGGTTGATCACCTGATGGCGACCGTGAAGCGGGAGGAACAGATCCTCGTAGGTCTCCTCGGCGCCGTCCACTGTCACCAGCCAGCCACCCACTCCCCGATCGGCGGCGAGCACAGAAAAGTCCTTGCCGTAATGGCGATGGTGAATCCCCAGCTCCCGGGCGCGGGTCTCGGCCACGGCCAGAGCCGGATCGGGCAGGGGCCCGGTGATGAGTATCGAATTTAGGCCTGCAATCGCCACCTTCTCAGCGGCGATGCTGGCCACATCGGGACCCAGGTACTCGGTGTGCTCGATACCGATGCTGGTCACGACGCAGACCTCGGCGTCGACGACATTTGTGGCATCCAACCGCCCCCCTAGCCCGACCTCGAGCACCGCAGCCTCGACCGGAAGGCTGGCGAAGTAGGCAAATGCGGCCGCAGTTATGAGCTCGAAATAGGTGCTCGGTTCCGCACCTTGCGCCTCGCGGACGCCAGCGAATGCCTCGACGTCCGCAACGGCGAGTGCGAACTCTTCCTCCGTGGCGAACCGCCCATTGACGGCAAGCCTCTCCTCGACCCGCTGGAGATGAGGGGAAATGTAGGTGCCAGTGGCCAGCCCATGGGTCACCAGGATGAGAGTGGCAAGGCGGGATGTAGACGTCTTCCCATTGGTCCCGGCCACGTGGATGATGGGATATCCCTCATCGGGATGGCCCATGGCGTCGAGGAGACCACGCATCCGATCCAGGCCCGGCTTCACCCCAAGGGCGATGTGGCGATCGAGGTAGGCGAGGGCTTCGGTGTAGTTCATCAAAGAGGAAGGGCCCCGGGAGGTTAATCCCGAGGCCGTCCCTCCTCTCCGAAGGCCGGGGCGATCAGCCTTCGTCTCTGCGCCGACCGAGGTGGATCAAGTAGATCCCCGCAGCCAGCAGCAGAATCGAGGCGCCAAGTAGTTGCTCGCTGTCCATCCCCGTGAACGGAAGGATCACTTCGGCCTCGACTTCGTCATCACAAGCCACTACTTCAAAGGCACCGGAGGTGGCACCGGTCAGCTCATATCCCGGGTTGGCGATCGCGCTCCAGGTGTACTCACCTGCCGGGAGGGTCTGAACGCCTCCGGAATTCGCAAACACCGCGACTGCGACATTGCTCTGGTCGCGAACGGTCACCGTGGCAGTCGCCTTCGGAACGATGTCAGCAGTGACCGAACCGAATGCGGTCGTATCCGGGACACAATTCCCGTGGGTGACGATGACCGAAGCCCCACAGGGCGCGATCGCGAACTCGCCGGAAGTATCGCCCGTGATAGAGAATCCCTCGGCGGCTTCGGCGGTCCAGGTGTAGATACCGGGGGTCACTTCGATCGACCCTCCTCCTATGAACACAGCCACGATGTCCAGGTCGGCGTCACGAATCGTGACCGCGGCACCCGAAGCGGGATCGATTGCGACAAGCACCGAGCCCAGGGGCCCATCGCTGAAGACGCATGTTCCGTGTGTCACCGACACTGACGAGGGACAGGGCGCGATGGTGAACTCGCCGGAGGTCTGCTCCCCGTCCGGGAACTCGAACCCATCACCCGGCTCGGCCACCCAGGTGTAGGTGCCCGGAGCCAGACTGCTGGTGCCACCTACCCCGTCGAACGAGGCTGCAACATTCATCTCACTGTCGTAGACCGTGACCGTCGCGCCAGAGTCGGCATCGATGAACACCGACACCGAGCCCAGCGGGCCATTGACCAACTGGCATTCGCCGCTGGTCACGAGTACGGACACATCGCACGGAAGAATGTCGAACGCTCCCGAATCATCGCCCGTCAAAGCAAAGCCATCCGAGGCCGTCGCGTCCCAGAAGTAACTCCCTGGCGCAATCTCCTCTGAGCCACCTGAGCCAGAGAAGTTGTAGGGACCACCGGGGCCGCTCACCACGACGGTGGCTCCTGACTCGGGATCGATCGTGACTTCCACCACCCCGACCGGCAGTCCAGCCTGGTTGAGGGAACAGCCACCGTACACCACCACCGTGGAGGCATCGCAGGGCTCGATCGTGAATTGACCCTGGGTGTCACCCTCGAGCTCAAATCCGCTCGCCGCCTCCGCCGACCAGTAATAGGTCCCTGGCGGGAGGTTGACCGTTCCACCCTCATCGCCGAACGAATCGACCTCGTCCGTCATCGTTGCGTCCGAGTAGATGGTGACGGTGGCCGCGTCGTCGGGGTCGATGGTCACCTCAACCGGGCCGAGTGGGCCGTCAATGAGGCTGCACGCACCGCTCTCGACGGTGACCGAGCCCGCGCAAGGCTCGATAGTGAACGAGCCCGAGCTCTGACCGGTCAGCGAGAATCCCGGAGCCGCCGCAGCCGTCCATGCGTAGGCACCGGCTGCAAGTGCTTGGGTGCCGCCAGCGCCAGAGAAGTTGTACGGCCCACCGGGACCAGTGACGACAACCGTTGCTCCGGAAGTTGGATCGATAGTGACCTGCACCTGACCCAATGGGGCGCCGTTCGGCCCGATTGCGCAAGCACCGGAGACAACCACAGTTGAAGCGCCACATGGAAGCACCGTGAAGTTTCCACTAGACGGCCCGCTGAGCTGGAACCCGCTAGCCGCGGTGGCAGTCCAGCTGTATTGCCCGGGGGCCAGCGCTTGTGTCCCGCCCGCACCCGAGAAGTTGTACGGGCCGCCGGGCCCGGTCACGACAACAGTTGCGCCCGAAGCGGGGTTGATGACAAAGGACACCCCACCGAGGGGCACGCCCTGGTTGGGGCGACAAGCCTGCACCGTCGGGATGACGGTTACGTTCTGGTTGCAAACCGGGATCTGGAGTTGGATGACATCGTCGCTCTCACCGACAGAGCCGGCGGCGGTGTTGTTCCACCACTTGGCGTCGGCCCTCGACTTCAGATATATGGTCTGGCCCTCGTAGGCCGAGGCATTGAACGTACCCGAGAACTGACCCGATGGCGTCTGAGTCAACCCGTATTCGGGGGTGGTCTGTCCATATGCTGAATCCGTAGGGTCGTACTGACCTGCACCGGGGAGGAACATCCCGCTCCCGATCTTGGTCTCGTCACCATCGAAGCCGGTCCCGCTCTCGCCATCGACGTAGACACCGATGTTGGAGTTGTAACGACCACCGGAGTTGGTGGATGTCCAGGTCGAGGCGGTGTACGAGATGAGCGGGTCAGACTGTGAGCAAGCCACCGACCCGGTCAGGTTGGCGTGATGGGCCAGCGCCGCCGGGGCGAAGACCACCATCATCGACATGAGGACGGCTACCACGGAGAAAGTCGCGAGGAGACGCTCGAAGTTGCGACGGAGGGGGCCGAACCCGAGGCTCATGACAGCCCTCCGATACAAGAAACACTCCAGAGCGTGTGAGACTCGACGCCCCATACGACACGAGTCGTCTCCAGCCCCTGCATATTGTGCCTATCCCTTCATCATTTGGGACAGGTCGGTCTCACCACTAGCTCCACCAGACCCAGGTGACCGTTTTACAGGTCTGGTTTCACAGCCTCCCTATTTCCCCTTGTGGGTGCGACCACTCAACGTGTTCGTTAACCACAAGTCTTGCCCGGGATGGGGCCAAACAACAGGGGCTCTTCGGTGTGGTGCAGAGAAAACCCCGGAAGCGCTAGCCACCGGGGTTTTCGAGATTCAATCAGAGACTTGACAGCGCTGCGGGTCAGGTCTCCTCACGCTTGGCGGTCCCCAGCACCAGTAACAGGCCGAGGATCATTGCGCTGATACCGGCCGCGACCAGCTTGCCCCGGTCCACACCGGTGAACGGAAGGACGTCGGTGTCATCCACCTCATCCCCGCCGCCCGCGCTGGTTGTGACGGTGATCCCTCCAATCTTCTGATCATCCTTGATTGTGGTCGTCGTCGTGCCTTCGGTCGTCGCGACGATGCCACTGATCGTCGAAGAGGTGCCACCACCGCCAGCCGTAGTCGTAGTGCCACCACCGCCAGCCGTAGTCGTAGTGCCACCACCGCCAGCCGTAGTCGTAGTGCCACCACCGCCAGCCGTAGTCGTAGTGCCACCACCGCCAGCCGTAGTCGACGTACCGCTGCCATCGAGCGTCGTGGTCGTCATCGGCTTTGTCGTGGTGGTCGTCTCACAGTTGTTGTGGTGTGAGCCACCCTTGGCGGCAGCTTTGCCGTATCCACCTCCGCCGTCCGGCGGACAGCCATCAGGTTTGGTGGTCGTGGTCGTGGTCGTGGTCGTGCCGTCGTGCCCGGTGCCTGAGGTTGCGCCCGCGGATCTCGGCAACACAAGCAGCAACGACAGAGCCAACACCAAGACGGTTGTTATCGCGACGACGATGCGCAGCCGCCGCACACTGATCCCCATCGTTGTTCCTATCCCTTCATGTCCGTGGGACAGGCCGGTCTCACCACTGGCTTCCCCTCGACCCAGGTGACCGAATACAGGTCGGGGATCTACGCCTCCCGTTTTCCCTTTATTGCGACCACCGTAGTGATCCGTTCGCACAGTAACCGCAGGACGCGGCGAATCGTGGTTTAAACCACATGGATGTTATTCGCGAGCGAAGCGACGAATTTCGCGCTCGGCTAAGGCGTCAGGTCAGGCTGACTTCTCCGCAGGGCCATCCACGTCGCGAGCCGGCACCAGGGTGGGGTTCACCTTGTCCTCGACGACGTCGCGATCGATCAAGACCTGGTCGATGTCGGTGCGCGAGGGTAGGTCGTACATCGTGTTGAGGAGAACCTCCTCCAGGATCGCCCTCAAGCCGCGAGCACCGGTCCCCCGTTTGAGTGCTTGCTCGGCGATCGCCTCGAGCGCGTCCGGGGTGAAGACGAGCTCGACCTCGTCCATCTCAAACATGCGCGCGTACTGCTTGATGAGAGCGTTCTTCGGCTCGGTCAGGATTTGGATCAGAGCATCCATGTCAAGATCCTCGACGGTGGCCATCACCGGGAGTCGGCCGATGAACTCGGGGATCAATCCGTACTTCATGAGATCCTCGGGCATCACCTGGTTCAACAACTCTGTCGGGCGCCCGTCCTTGCGAGAGCGCACATCGGCACCGAATCCCACCCCGCGTTTGCCGACACGGTTGGCAATCAGATCCTCGAGACCACCGAAGGCACCCGCGCAGATGAAGAGGATGTTGGTGGTGTCCAGCTGGATGAACTCCTGATGCGGGTGCTTTCGCCCGCCCTGAGGCGGGACCGAAGCTTGGGTCCCCTCGAGGATCTTGAGCAAGGCCTGTTGCACACCCTCCCCAGAGACGTCGCGGGTGATCGAGGGGTTCTCAGCCTTGCGGGAGACCTTGTCGATCTCGTCGATGTAGATGATCCCCTGCTGGGCGCGGTTCACGTCGTAGTCGGCAGCTTGCAAGAGCTTGAGCAGGATGTTCTCGACGTCCTCGCCCACATAGCCGGCCTCGGTGAGACTGGTGGCGTCGGCGATGGCAAAAGGAACGTTGAGTTGACGGGCCAACGTCTGCGCCAGGAGAGTCTTGCCTGACCCGGTGGGGCCAATGAGGAGGATGTTGGACTTCTGGAGCTCGACGTCTCGCTGCACCTCGCCGCTGCGAATCCGCTTGTAGTGGTTGTAGACCGCGACCGAGAGCTTCTTCTTGGCTTCCTCCTGACCAACCACGTAGTCATCGAGATAGGACTTGATCTCGACCGGCTTGGGTAGTTCGGCGAAGTTGATCTCCTCGGTGGTGGAGAACTCCTCCTCGATGATCTCGTTGCAGAGATCGATGCACTCGTCGCAGATGTACACGCCGGGCCCGGCGATGAGCTTTTTGACCTGCTTTTGAGACTTACCGCAGAAACTGCATTTCAACAGCTCTCCGCCCTCGCCAAGTCTGGCCATCCGGGTTGAACCTCCTCCGACTTACGAGGAGGCTACCGCGGCAAGCTCCCGGCGGGTGAGAATTCCGTCGATCACCCCGTATTCCTTGGCGGCGTCGGCGAGCATCCAGTAGTCGCGCTCGGTGTCGAGGGCGATCTTGTCGTAGGTCTGGCCGGTGTGCTCGGCGAGGATGTAGTTCAACTGCTCACGCATCTGCACGATGAGCTTGGCCTGGATCTCGATGTCCGAGGCCTGACCCTGAGCGCCCCCGTGAGGCTGGTGCAACATGACGCGTGCATGAGGGAGAGCGAATCGCTTGCCCTTGGCCCCACCGGCCAGGATCACTGCAGCCGCAGACGCCGCCATCCCCATGCACACGGTGTTCACATCGGGCTTGATGTACTGAATGGTGTCGTAGATGGCGAACAGCGATGTGATCGAGCCGCCCGGAGAATTGATGTAGAGGAAGATGTCCTTGTCCGGATCCTCTGACTCGAGGTGAAGGAGTTGGGCCATGATCAGGTTGGCGATCGTGTCGTCGATCGGCGTCCCCAGGAAGATGATCCGATCCTTGAGCAGTCGGCTATAGATGTCGAAGTAGCGCTCGCCCCGGCTCGTCTGTTCGAAGACGGTAGGGACGACATAGTTCTCGGCGTTCATTCTTCCTCCTCCAAGACTTCGGCCGCTACAACCTCGCCCTCGACGGGCTCGGCCTCTACAACCTCGGCTTCGACTTCCGTGACTTCCAAACTCAAATCGATTGGGTTGCCGTCCTCGTCCACAGGGTTGGCATTCGAGAAGACGGCATCCAATGCCCTGTTTCTGAGAATATCACTGGCCAGGGCTAATTCTCGGCCGCTCTCCCTAAACGCCCGAAGATAGGCGACAGGATCGCCGGACTGGGTGGCGAGCGCGCGGAGGGTCTCGGACAGGTCCTCCTCGGTCACTTCGATGCCTTCCGCCTCGGCGACTGCCTCGAGAACCAGCTGGTTCCTCAGGGAGAGCTCAGCCTGCCCGCGGAGGTCTTCGAGGAAGGCATCCTGCTCGACCCCGGTAGCCGCGAAGTAGTCATCGAGTGTCAGCTCGCTCTCCTGGAGCCGATGAAGAAAGCGGTGCAGGTGATCATCCATCTCGGCCCGGACCAATGCGTCAGGGAGCTCGATCTCGACCTGGTCGACCAAAGTGCTCAATGCACGCTCGGCGAATTGACGGGACACCGCTTGATGCTTGGCTTCGGATAGACGCTCCCGGAGTTCGGCATAGAGCTCTGTGACCGTCTCGAACTCGGTGTTCTCGTCGACCCACGAGTCATCCAACGCAGGAAGGATCCGCTCCTTGACCTCTTGGACCGCAACGTTGAATTTCACGTGTTCCCCCGCTCTCTCTCCGAAGCCATCCGGCAACGGGGCGTCGAACACCACGGAGTCTCCGGCCGATGCGCCAACCAGGAGGTCGTCCATGCCTTGGATGAGCAGGCCGGACCCGACCTCGTAGAGAAGGTCGGCTGCGGTGGCCTGGGGGACTGCCTCCTCCCCGTCGGTGGCTGAAATGTCCACCGAGACGAAGTCGCCGAGCCCGGCGGAGCGTTCGACTTCCTCGACAGTTGCGAACTGTTCGAGCATCCGGGTGACCTGGGCTTCCAATTCCTCGTCAGTCACTTCAGGAGATGTCACCTGGATCTCGCGATCCTTGTAGTTGGGAAGCTCGATGGTGGGCCATAGCGTCACCAGTACTTCGACATCAACCCCGCTGTCGACCTCGTTGAGACTCTGCAGTTGCGGCGTGACGGCCGGGTTGATCTCCTCAGCGGCCAGGACCTGGGTCAGGGCAGGCGGCACCAGGTCGTCGATGACCTCGCTCCGCAGCCGATCGGTGCCTACCGCTGCCTCCACGACCGGGAGCGGCGCTCTACCAGGCCTGAATCCCGGAAGCTTCATGTCCTGGGAGAGCTTTCGAGCGGTGGCAGCCTTCCCGGCCGCGATCTCGTCTTCGGTCAGCCGGAATTTGACCAGACGCTCGAAGGGGCCGGTCTCGGTGATGGTTGTGCTCATATTCTCCTGCTTGGGACATGTGACTTGCGCCATCAGACGTGGCCGCTCGAAACGAGCGGCCACTCTCGGGTGACCGACGGGATTCGAACCCGCGACGTCCTGGACCACAACCAGGTGCTCTAACCGGACTGAGCTACGGCCACCATGTCGAATGGGTCGTCCTCGCGCCCCCGGGAGGACTCGAACCCCCAACCTGCGGATTAGAAGTCCGCTGCTCTATCCCATTGAGCTACAGGGGCAGGGGCTTGGACATCTCGCCCCGAGGGGCGACCCATTCGAGCGGGTGAAGGGAATCGAACCCTCACCACCAGCTTGGAAGGCTGGAGCTCTACCATTGAGCTACACCCGCGGGAGGGTCAGTTTACGGCCTTCGTCGGGCTGGTCGGACTTGAACCGACGACCTCTGCGTCCCAAACGCAGCGCGCTACCAAGCTGCGCCACAGCCCGTTGATCACACTCAGGGTAACGGCCCTCTGGTTTCTGTCCCACCCCATCCATATCTTCGAACTATGGGGGTGGGGCCTGAATTGGAGGCTCGGATCGCGGAGTGGGACCAGTCGTCACGCTGGGAGCGGTCCGAGTTAGGGAAAGATCTGCGCCGAGTCGGGATGACCTACGCCGAGATCATGGAGCTGATCCCGGTCAAGAAGTCGACCCTGGCCACCTGGTGCCGCGAGGTTCGGCTCACCGATGAGCAGTACGCGGCGATCAAGGAGCGGACCGGGAGCCAGGCTGGGATTCCCCGGGACACGAACCGCAAACGGCGGTCAGAGATCAACCTGATCAAGGCTCAAGCGTTGACAGAAGCAAAGATCCTCGTACATGAACCACTTTGGGTAGCGGGTACAACTCTCTACTGGGGAGAGGGATACAAGACCCAGTCGACGCTGGGAATGGCGAATGCAGATCCCGCCGCTCTCCGCCTGTTCATGAGATGGGCGTCCGTGTATCACAGCCAGCCAGCCGAGTTCAGAGCACGGCTCAACATCCACGCGAACAACGACGAGTCGAGCGCGAGGCGATGGTGGTCAGCGGAACTTGGAATCGATCTCAAGGATTTCACCAAGACCTTCGTCAAGCCGGACGGCACCGGTCACCGCAAGAATCATCTTCCCAATGGGGTGTGCGCGGTGAGGTTGCGTCGAAGCGCTGATGCCTTCCATCGGACCATTGCCTGGGTGGAGTTCCTTGCAAATCGTCTCGGGAATTAAGCTCAGGCCAGCGGGCCGCTAGCTCAACTGGCAGCAGCAGGGGCCTCTTAAGCCCAAGGTTCCGGGTTCGAGTCCCGGGCGGCCCACCAACCTCGCTCCCGGTCCGGCAGGGGGCGTTTTTCATGGGACAATGGCAAGTTCACACGCGGGTGTGGCGGAACTTGGCAGACGCGCTGGGTTTAGGTCCCAGTGGACGAAAGTCCGTGGAGGTTCAAATCCTCTCGCCCGCACAAGCCCCCTACGGCTCACTTCCACCCGGAGTGGGCGGCACCTCGGTGATGATCCTTGCCCCCCGACGAAACGTCAGATAGCTCCACGCCCAGGACACCAACACCAGGATCCGGTTTCTGAACCCGATCAGATAGAAGATGTGGACGGCTAGCCAGGCAAACCAGGCCGGGAACCCGGAGAAGTCAAGCCAGGGAAAATGAGCTACCCCCCTCGCCCGCCCGATGGTGGCCAGAGATCCCTTGTTGCGGTAGCGGAACCCGGTCCGGAGCTCCCCCGCCAGGTCCGCCCGGATGCCTCGAGCCGCATGACGTCCCATCTGCATCGCTGCCGGCGCCACTCCAGGCACTCCAGGAACCACGGCCAGATCTCCGACCACGAACACTTCCCGATGGGCAGGCAGCGATAGGTCCGCTTCGACCATGACCCGCCCCGACCGGTCCCGCTCCGCGCCAAGGCCCGCCCCGAGGGACGAAGCCTTGACCCCCGCGGCCCAAAGAACGTTCGCGGCCTCGATCCTCTCACCGCCAGCCAGAGTCACTCCAGAGTCGTCGACGAGATCGACCATGGCGTTGGTGCGAACCTCCACACCCAAGCTCTGCAACTGTCGTCGGGCGCTCTCCGAAAGCGCTTCGGGGTAGACGGGTAGAACCCGATCTGCCCCCTCCACGAGAATCACCCGAGCCGACCCGGGGTCGATCGCATGGAACTCCCGTTCCATCGAGTGGACCGCGATCTCGATCAATGCCCCGGCCAGCTCCACGCCGGTAGGCCCTCCGCCGACGACGACGAACGTAAGCAGCCGCTCGGCCGACTCGGGCTCCCGCTCCGCAGCCTCGAAGGCAGCGAGGATCCGGCCCCGGATGTGCAGCGCGTCCTCGATGGTCTTCAGACCCGGAGCTACCTTCGCCCACTCGTCCTTTCCGAAATAAGAATGGGTAGCGCCGGCCCCGACGATCAGATACTCGTATGCGACTTCGGTGTTGTCGTCGAGACGCACGACCTTTCGATCGAGATCGATGGCGGTGACCTCGGCGAGGAGGATCGCTTTGATGTTCGGCTGACGCCGGAAGATGGAACGTATCGGATAGGCGATGTCGCTCGGGTTGAGAGCTGCGGCCGCCACCTGATAGAGCAGTGGTTGGAACAGATGGAAGTTGCGGCGATCGATGACGATGACCTCGACACCCACACCAGTCAGAGACTTCGCAGCATTGAGGCCGCCGAAGCCGGCGCCGACTATCACGACCTTGGGAAGCCTGCTCACCGATCGAGCTCCATCGCCAACGCCCTCAGGGCTCGCGCCCGATGCGAAAGACCGTTCTTCTCCTCCAGAGACATCTCTGCGAGGGTGCGACCATCCACCTCGAACACCGGGTCGTATCCGAAGCCGCGATCCCCGCGTCGTTCGTCCGTTATCACGCCGTCGACCGCTCCCTCGGCCACGACCTCTGTCCCATCGGGAAAGGCCAGAGCGACCACCGTGCGGAACCTGGCACGGCGGTCGACGACCCCACTCATCTCCTCGAGCAACAGGGCGACGTTGTCCGAGTAACTCGCCTTGAGCCCAGCGAAACGGGCCGTGTTGACACCGGGGCGACCCCCGAGGGCAAGGACCTCGAGACCCGTATCGTCGGCCACCGTGGGAAGGCCGACGACTGCCATCACCTCTCTCGCCTTGAGCAGCGCGTTGTCAACGAGGGTGGCTCCCGTCTCCTCGACGTCCGGCCAGTCCAGTCCACGGACTATCTCGCCGGCGATCCCCAGGGGCTCGATGACATCTTCGATCTCTGTGATCTTGTCCGGATTCTTAGAGGCGACGACCAGCCTCGGGATCACCCTGCAACCGCCTCCCGCTGAAGAGCATGGAGCTCGGAGATCCCTTTGGTGGCTAGATCCAGTAAGCCATCGAGATCGCTTCGACTGAACGGAGCACGTTCCGCAGTGCCCTGGACTTCGACGAGCAGACCCCGTCCCGACATGACAACGTTCAAATCCACCTCGGCGGCCGAATCGCTCTCATATTCGAGATCCAGTTTCGCTTCCCCGTCGACGATTCCGACCGAGATCGCCGCGACTTCGTCGATGATCGGATTCCGAACCAGTGCCCCTCGCTCCACCGCGTCTTCGAAAGCCTGATGCAGGGCCACCCAGGCGCCGGTGATTGCTGCGGTCCGGGTCCCGCCGTCTGCCTCTATGACGTCGCAGTCGACTCGGGCCATCCCCTCCCCAAGAGCATTGAGATCCACGGCTGCCCGCAGCGACCGCCCGATCAGGCGCGAGATCTCCTGGGCCCGCCCACCGGAGACATGATCCCGACGCACCCGCTCGGGTGAGGCCCCCGGCAGCATTGCATACTCGGCCGTCACCCAGCCCTTGCCCGAGTCTTTCATCCACCGCGGAACTTCGGCCTCGACCGAGGCGGTGCAAAGGACTTTGGTCCGCCCGAAGGAGATCAAGACTGATCCGGGGGTGGCCTCGGTGAAGCCCAGCTCCATCTCCACCGGTCGAAGCTGATCGTGGGCTCTTGCCGTCATCCGCCACCGAAACTAGACATCGAATTGCGTCCCTGGGGTCGCCGCCGCAACCGGTCGGTCGAACGTCAGCTCTGCCTCGTGCACTGATCGGGATACGTCCAGGTAGGGCGGGATATGGGTCAGCACCAATCGCTTCGCTCCCATCTCTCTGGCGATCGCCCCCGCCTCGGTCGCGGTGAGATGGTGCGGGTAGTCCCCCGGGCCCCGCTCGCCCTGGTAGCCGGCCTCGGCAAGAAGGACATCCACGTCCCTGGCGAGCTCCCTCCACTCACCCTGGGGGCCGGTATCCCCTGTGTAGAAGATCACCCGACCATTCGACTCCCACCGGGAGCCAACGGTTGGCACCGAGTGATCCATCTCGACGAAGGTCAGCGTAATAGGCCCTATTTCGGCTGTGTCCCCTGTCCACACAGGGTGAAAGTCATAGCACCGATCGAGGTGATCACCCTGGCCTGAGTCGAGAAACGATGACAGCCTGTCCCACACCGACTGCGGCGCATACAGCGGTATGCCCATGCGCGGCTCGGGCCGGTAGGTCCAGGCATGGAAAGCGGTCATCAGATCCGAGCAGTGATCGGGGTGCTGGTGGGAGATGACAATGGCATCAATCATGTCGGGCTCCACCGGAAGCCCCGTGAAAGTGTCAGGGCCGGCGTCACACCAGACCCTGGTGCCCTCCTGTTCGATCACGTATCCGGAGGCGGGCCGGCCCGGGACCGGGAACGTGCCCGATGAGCCGATCACGTGCACCCTCACGGTGCCAGCCTCTGCATCACCCAATTGACTCCGTCCCTCGAATAGAGCACCCGATCATGAAATCGATTCGGCTGGCCCTGCCAGAACTCGACGCTCGTCGGTGAGAGTCTCCAGCCACCCCAAAGCTCCGGCCTCGTCACCAAGCCATCGGCGAACTCCTCCTCCAACTCGGCAAATCGTCGATCCAGCTCATCGCGGGATTCGATGATCGTGCTTTGCCTCGATGCGTGAGCGGCGATCTGAGACCCCCTTGGTCGGGTTTCAAAATACGCATCCGCGACCGCGGCGTCCACAGGAGCAACCGCGCCTTCGAACCTGACTTGTCGATGGAGTTGGATCCAGACGAAAGTGGCCGCCGCCCACGGATTGGATCGGATTTCGACGCTCTTGCGCGATTCGAGACCGGTGTAGAAGACAATTCCCGACTCGTCGAAGCTCTTCATCAGGACCGTCCGCCCTGACGGCCGCCCTTCGATTGTGGAAGTCGACAGGACAAATGCGTTGGGTTCGTCGATCCCTGATGCGACCGCAGAGGAGAACCAATCCTCGAATTGGGAGGTCGGATCGGCTGCCATCTCCCCCTCCACGAGACCCCGTGCCTCATACTCCCGTCTGAGGCGGGCGATCCGATCGTCAGTCACACTGCCGACGATAGCCTCGCCGCTGTGAGCCACTACCAGAGAGTTGCCGGCGGCACGAGGATCTGGCGGGGACTCAGGAGACGATGCCCTCGATGCGGCGCCCAGGCCTTCGACACGTATTTCAAGATGAAGGAGAACTGCGGCCAATGCGGCATCCACTTCGAGCGTGAGGAGGGTTATTGGGTCGGGGCTTTGATAATCAACACGACCGTGACCTTCGGGACATTCCTGTTGATGTTCGTCACCGGCATCCTGATCTCCTGGCCCGATGTCCCCTGGACTGCTCTCGGAGTGGTCACGATCATCGCCAACGGAGTCATACCGATCGCCTTCTACCCGGTATCCAAGACACTGTGGGCTGCCCTGGAGCTCGGATGGCACCCTTTGGAGCCGTCGGAAGTAGAAGCAGCAAGACAACGCTCGGCCTTGAGACTTGAGACTTGAGACCTACAGCCTCTTTGCCACTTCGTCGAGCATGACCTCGGTGGCGCCACCGCCAATGCTTGCGATCCGAACGTCCCGATAAAGGCGCTCCACAGTGGTTTCGGCGATGAAACCCATGCCGCCATGGAATTGGACACAGTCGTATAGGACCCGATTTGCCAGCTCACCGACGTAGGCCTTCACCTCTGATACCTCGCGCACGGCGTCCTCGCCCTGGTCGGTCAGCCATGCAGCCCGATAGGTCAGCTCACGGCCTGCGTCGATCTCTGTCTGTCGCATCGCAATCCGCTGTCTGATCGCCTGCTTGTCCCACAAAGGGGAACCGAAAGCCCGCCTTTCCTTGACGTGAGCGACGGTCAGTTCGAGAGCACGTTGTGCCTCCCCGAGCGCCTGCCCCATGATCGCCAACCGTTCGTTCTGGAAGTTCTCCATGATGTAATAGAAGCCGCGGTTCTCCTCACCGATCAGGCTGTCGTCACCGACCCACACATCGTCAAAGATCAGCTCGCTGGTGTCCGATGCCCGCCAGCCCATCTTCTCGAGCACGCGTCCGGTGCTGAAGCCCCTGGTCCCCTTCTCCACGGCGAAGATCGACATGCCGCGCGAACCCTTTACATCGGGGTTGGTCTTCGCCGCCACAAAGACCACATCGGCGCTGTCCCCGTTGGTGATGAACATCTTCGTGCCGTTGATGACAAACCCGTCACCCTCCCGCCGAGCACTGGTGCGGATGGCGGCGACATCGGATCCAGCATCAGGCTCGGTAACCGCGATGGCGGCGATCGCCTGTCCGGTTGCAAACCTGGGCAGCCAATGTGCCTTCTGCACAGGAGTGCCGAAATTCAGCACATAAGGAGCGGCGAGATCGGTGTGGACAAGCACGGTGATAGTGAATCCCCCATACGTCGACCTGCCGAGCTCTTCCGCAAAAACCACTGACGCCAATGCGCCCAGTCCGACCCCTCCGTATTCCTCGGGGATGCGTAATCCGAAAAAGCCGAGCGCACCCATGTTGTCCAAGACCTGTCGGGGCACCCCTTCCTTCTCCCAGGGCGCGGCGTTGGGGACGATCTCGCGTTCGACGAAGGTGCGGGTTTGTGCCCTCACCGCCTCGAGGTCGTCGGTCATGTAGATCGACTTCACACTGGCGCCTCGGCGGCAAGCAGGGCTCGCCCCGCCTTGCTGGCGTAGTTGAGATCGTTCGCTTCACAGAAATCGCGGGCGACATGAGCCACACCGACGATGTCGATGTCATGGCTCACCGCCAGCCCGTCGAGCATCCAAAGCAGGTCCTCGGTGGCCAGATTGCCCGTGGCGCCCGGTGCGTAGGGGCAGCCGCCCAACCCTCCCGCCGATGAGTCCATCTTGTCGATGCCTCGCTCCAGAGCAACCATCGTGTTCGCGATCGCCTGCCCGTATGTGTCGTGGAAATGCACACCGACTTTCTCCACTGCCACGAGGTCGAGCACCTCATCGAGAAGACGGTTGATGTGAGCGGGGGTTGCCTGACCGAGAGTCTCACCCAGAAAGACCTCATCGACCCCCCACTCGAGCAGGGTCTCGACGAGATGAGCCACCCAATCGGGCTCTTGCTCGCCTTCGAACGGGCAGTGAGTGGCAGTCGACACATAACCCCGGAACCGGAGCCCTCCCGGCGCCTCGGACAGGATGCGACGGATCCGGTGCATCGACTCGTCAACCGTTGCATTGATATTGCGCTGGTTAAAGGTGTCAGAGGCCGCAGTGAGAAGCCCGATGCTGGTCAGACCCGCTTCGAGGGCAGATTCCAATCCCTTCATGTTGGGCACCAGCCCCCACAATTCGAGGTCGTCGCGCTCTCGAAGTCCCGCCAAGACTTCGGCACCATCCGCCATCTGGGGAACGGCCTTCGAACTGACGAAGGAGACCGCATCGAATGACCGCAGTCCGGTGCCGGCCAATGCCTCGATCAAGCCGACCTTCGACTGCGTTGGAATCGCGACACCAAGGGATTGGAGCCCATCACGAGACGATGACTCCGTGACCGTGACCCTCGAGGGGAGGTTGCTCACGCCCGAGACGGTACCCGCACCGGGTTCGAATCCCGGGCTCAGGCCTCCAGCTTGAGTCGGGCGTAACTCTCGATCCGCCGAACCTGCTCGCCGCTCTTGCGGAGGCGGATTCCGATCTCTCCGTAGCTCTCGCCCCGGTCTCTCAGCTTCATCACGACCCGCTCCACCGGTCTGAGAGCCTCATCATCGACGACATGGATCATCGGCGAGTCGGACCTCAGGTCGATCATGGTCATGATCCGGGTGACGGTCCCGGGCTTCTTGCCGACGCGGCGCGAAATCTCGGGTGGCTCCTGACCGGCTTCGTGAAGTCGGACGATCACTCGCTCGATTGGTCGTAGGTCCTGGTGTTCCACTACCTGCTCCTTCTATCCGAGAACCGCATCCTCCCGATAGGGCTCGATCATGATGCATTCCCCCGGGCACTCCTCCGCAGACTCGATTGCGTCAGCGACCAGAGCGTCCGGAATCCGGGCGAGACCTCGGGAGCCCTCCGGGCCGTGGCCGTCTCCTTCGACCCCATCGAAGACGACAGTGCGCCCGAAATGCTTGGCCTCTTCCTTGACCACCCACAAGCCATCGTCTCTGCCGACAAAGACGTCGGGAGTGATCTCCTCACATATGCCGTCACCGGTGCAGAGGTCTTGGTCGATCCAAACCATTAGCTGTGTCTTGTCGGCCAATTCCTCACCTCGATCGCAAACCGCTCACTCCGGACCCTATCGCACTCACCGAGATTCGATCACAAACACCCGGATCTGGCGGTGCGGGGCACGATCGGCATAGAGCAGATAGCCGGGATAGATCTGACCGGCGCGAGCCCAGATCCGGCCCTCCTCCTCCGGCCCGGCCGCTCTCGCGGTCGCAGGGACAGATCTCCCGCGATAGGCGACATCGACCTCGGGATCGGCCTCGATATTGAAGACCCAGGCTGGGGTCGCCTCATACCCGAACCGGGTCCCGAGCAAAGCCAGGTCGTCGTCGATTGGTACGCCAAGCAAAGGCACTTGCCGCAACTGGCCGCTGCGTGCACCGCGGGTGGTCAGCCACAGCGTGGGGATCCCCAGCAGCCAGGTGGTGGCAGTGGATTTCCCCCCGCTGAGCCTCAGGATGAAACCGTCCAAGCCGGGCATCACCACGCGCGAGACGGAAGAAGCGACCCGGGTGGTTCCGACCCGCGCCGCCGCGCGTTGCGCCCAATTCGGCGCCCGGTATTGGAATCCGAGGTCGGTGGAGAGTCCCACACCGCGATCGTAGGTTGGGATGGTGGAGGTGCGGGGAGTCGAACCCCGGTCCGTCGAGCCCTCGGCGTTGGCATCTCCGAGCGCAGTCGTCAGCGAGCTTCGGCGGCGGGAACTCTGACGACGAGTTTTCCCATGCCTATCCGGAGTTGTCTTAGCCCCACGGTCCCGGAATCCCGTGGAGAGCGCCCCGCAGTGCGACGCCCGATCCCTGCCGTGCGGGAGCCGGCCGGGCGGACGGGCTACTTAATTAGGCAGCCAGTGCGAAGTTATCTTCGGCACTTATTGGTTTTTCCGGTTTGTTGACGAGGCCCCGGAGACCCCGGCTCGCTTCCAACGCTTCAACACTCGACGTCGAAACCGTTTCACCCCCATGGGTACGAGCAGTCTACCGGGTGGGAACTACTGATTCTCCCGACGTGCCTCAAGTCTCAAGCCACGAGCCAGAATGCAGAGGTTTTTGGCCTGAGACCTGGGACTTGAGACCTAAGACTTTCGCCTCGCCTGCGAAGCGGCCCTCTCCATCTCTCGGTCGTGGTCCCGATCGCGGAGAGTCTGTCGCTTGTCATATGAGGTCTTGCCCTTGGCCAGGCCGATCTCGACCTTTGCGTTCCCCTCCTTGAAGTACACCTGGAGCGGGACCAGGGTCAGTCCCTTCTCAGCCACCTGGCCGGCGATCCGATCGATCTCCCTGCGGTGCAGAAGCAGTTTGCGATCGCGCTCCGCCTCGTGGCCACCTTCTCGGGCGAACTCATACGGACCGATATACGACCCCACCAGAAACATCTCTCCGGCGCGAACCAGCCCGTAGGAATCCTTGAGGTCCATACGCCCCTCGCGTAAGGACTTCACCTCAGACCCAAACAAGACCAGGCCCGCCTCAAAGGTCTCGACGACGGAGTAGTTGTGACGCGCCCGACGGTTGGAGGCGATGATCTTGACTCGCCCGGACGGCTCCGAGCGGCCCACTCAGACCCGCTCCAACGTCCCCGTGGGCACTTCGGAGCCAACACCTTCCGACTCCCTCAGATGTCGGCTCAGGCCCAGCATCGACCCAATGACCCCGGCCAGAACTCCAAAAAGGAGGAATATGAGACCCCAACGCAGGAAGAAGTCGCTGTCCACTTCGAATCGGAACAGCCCGAAACCGGAGAAGGCGTCGGAAAGGCGGGCGGCGGCCAGCCACACCACGAAGACCGCAGCCGCAGCCCCAAGCAGGCCCTCGATCATCCCCTCCAACAGGAACGGGATCCTGATGTACCAGTTCGAAGCGCCCACCAGCCTCATGATCTCGACCTCGTCGCGGCGGGCGTAAATGGCGAGACGAATGGTGTTCGCTATGAGCACCACCGCAGCGAGCCCAAGCACGACAGCGGCACCGATCCCGAGGACCCTCACCACATCTCTCAAGTTCTGTAACTGTTCGATCTCGTCGGCCGCGGTTCGCACCTCGCGCACCACCTGCTGCTGTTCTCGAAGTTTGAAAGCCACCGACTCGTGGAGTGCAATGTCGACGAGCTCAATCCGAATCGAAGCCGGGAGTACGGTGGGATCGATCTCAAGCAGCTCGTCCTGACCCGCGAACAACTTCTGGTACTCCTCCCAGGCTTGTGCCTTGCTGACATAGAAGGCTCCGTCCGGCTTCTTCACCTCTTCCCAGGTCAGGACCTCATCCAACAACGCCTGGTGGGCCCCCACCGGGACGCCATTCACCCCTTCATCGTTCAGAAAGGCGATGACGTGGACCCCTTCCTGCCAGCCGGCGATCCAGGTGCGAAGGACCTCGTTGGCAACAAGGGCCGCAAAGGCCAGGGTGAGCGAAATGAAAACGGCGAGCACCGCCCCAGCTACTACGAGCAGGTTCCGTCGAAGATTGACGAGCGCCTCCCGGATCAGGAAGAACAGTCGACTCACTCCGGCACCTTCTCGTACCGGCCCGCTTCTTCGTCCCGCATCACGCGGCCCTGGTCGAGGGCGACGACTCGTCGCTGCATCGCGTCGACGATGGCGTGGTCGTGAGTGGCCATCACGATGGTGGTCCCGGTCCTGTTGATCCGGTCGAGGAGCTTCATGATCCCGACCGAAGTCTTCGGGTCGAGATTCCCTGTTGGCTCATCACAAAGCATTATGGGTGGGCGGTTCACAAAAGCCCGAGCAACTGAAACGCGTTGCTGTTCCCCACCGGAGAGTTGCTTCGGATACCGGGCGACCTTGTCGGAGAGGCCGACCAGGTCGAGTACCTGTTCCACCTGGGGGCCGATCACCGACCGAGGCCGTCCCAATACCTCCAAGGCGAAGGCCACATTTTCGCCCACGGTCTTGTTCGGAAGAAGCTTGTAGTCCTGGAAGACGGTCCCGACCGAGCGTCGGAGGAAGGGAATCTTCCACTTGGGGAGAGTGGTGATGTCCTTACCGGCGACCCAGATCTTGCCCCGAGTAACCGGCTCGTCACGCAACATCAACCGGATCAAGGTCGACTTGCCGGATCCTGAAGGCCCCACGAGGAAGGTGAACTCGCCCTTTTGCATCTCGAACGAGACATCGTGAGCAGCGATAGTGCCGCCCTCGTAGACCTTGGTGACGTTTTCGAGTCGGATCATGGGATCAGGAGCAGTCTCGCAGGCATCTGCCTCCAGCCGCAGAACGGAGGACGGTAACCCGACACTGCCGGCTAGGTGGAATCAGAAGACGCCTCATGATTCGCCCGCCGCCAGCGAAGGTAGGCCTCGACAAACGGCGCCACATCCCCATCAAGGACGCCCTGAATGTTCCCGACCTCTTCGTCGGTCCGAAGGTCCTTGACCATCTGGTAAGGCTGCATGACGTAGCTGCGGATCTGACGGCCCCAGGCGGCCTCCCCTTTGTCCCCCCTGATCTCGTTCAGATGGTCGATTCTCTCCTGACGTGCGAGTTGGGCCAGCTTGGATTGGAGCATGGCCATTGCTCTCGCCTTGTTCTGCAGCTGTGACCTCTCGTTCTGGCATTGGACGACGATCCCGGTCGGAATGTGGGTGATCCGGACGGCCGAGTCCGTTTTGTTCACGTGCTGGCCGCCTGCGCCTTGCGAGCGATAGGTATCGATCCGAATGTCATCTTCGTCGACCTCGACCTTTGCCTGGTCTCCCAGATCGGGGACCACATCCACACCGGCGAAGGAGGTCTGACGCCTGGCGTTGGCGTCGAACGGGCTGATCCTCACCAATCGGTGGACTCCGCGCTCACTCTCAAGAGTCCCATAGGCGCGGTCGCCTCTAACAGTGAACGTTGCAGATTTGATCCCTGCCTCCTCACCCTCAGTCACTTCTTCGACTGTTACAGAGAAACCGGAGTCGGTCAGAAACCGCTGGTACATCCGGGCCAGCATGTCAGCCCAGTCCTGAGCATCAACGCCACCAGCGCCGGCATGGACACTGAGAATGGCGTCCTCCTCATCGTATTCGTCGTAGAACAGAGATTCGAGCTCGAGTTTGTCCAGATCGGCCGACACCTCCCCGAGCTCGGCAATGGCCTCTTCACGCGATGCCGCGTCGTCGGCTTCCTGGGCCATGTCAAGCAGAACTTCTGCGTCGTCGAGCTTCGCCGAAAGGCCACCGATCAGGTCGAACAACGACTCGTAACGAGAGAGCCGGCGACTGACGGTGCGGGCTCGATCAGGATCCTCCCACAGGGCTGGAGCGGCGGCTTCCTCGCGGAGGGCGCCGAGCTCCTTCTCCTTGGTGTCGAGATCCAGGAATCGGCGCGCCTCGACCAGCCGCTGACGCAAGTCGGCAACAGCTTCCTTCGGATCGGAGGATTCCATGCTCATGACGGTGAACGGTCAACGGTGCACGGTCAACGGCTTACGCCGCCCCATGACATCTTTTGTACTTCTTTCCGGAGCCACAGGGACATGGATCGTTGCGACCGACCTTGTCTGAAGAGGCCTGGGCCACCGGCCCCCCGGTGCGCAACGGCTCCACCCTCTGCGGCTCGCTCTTCGGCTGCGAGAGCTCGACGTGGAACAAGTACTTGACAGCGTCGCGCTTCACCGAGTCGACCATCTCGGTGAACATGTCGTAGGCCTCCCGCTGATACTCCGCGAGCGGGTCCCGCTGGCCCATGGCCCGCAACCCGATCCCGGCACGGAGGTAGTCCATCTCGGAGAGATGCTCCCGCCATTTGTTGTCGATGACCGAGAGCATCACCGAGCGCTCGACCTGGTGGAGAACGTCGGATCCGAGATCCGCCTCACGCTGCTCATAGGCCTTCACACCCTGATCGACCGCGTACTCGATGACGTCATCGACGCTTGGGGAGTCCTCGAAACTCGATCGGTCGATCGATGTCGGGTAGTACTGGCTGAGCTCGAGGCGCAGTGCCTCCCAATCCCACTCGTTGCGGGGGACTTCGGGGCCGATCCCGGTCTCGACAGTCTCAGTGACCACGCTCTCGATCCAATCACCGATCAGGTCGTCCCCGGCAGTGCCCTCGAGAATCGACCTCCGCCACTCGTAGATCACCTCGCGTTGGCGGTTCATGACCTCGTCGTACTTCAGGACGTTCTTGCGGATCTCGAAGTTCTGGGACTCGACCTGGCGCTGGGCACGTTCGATTGCCTTACTGACCATCTTGGCCTCGATGGGCTGGTCCTCGGGGAGCTTCAAGCGATCCATCACACCGGTGACCCACTCCCCTTGGAAGCGGCGCATCAATTCGTCTTCGAGAGACAGGAAGAATCTGGACTCGCCAGGGTCCCCCTGGCGACCCGACCGACCTCGCAGCTGGTTGTCGATGCGCCGCGACTCGTGACGCTCGGTCCCCACGACGTAGAGCCCTCCGGCCCCGATCACCTTGTCCTTGTCGGGGACGATCTGAAGCTCGAACTCGTCGATGAGCTTCTTCTCTAGGTCGGCATACGAAGGATCGTCGGGAGCGATGCCCCTCCGCTTCAACTCGGTTCGGGCCATGCCTTCGGGGTTCCCGCCGAGCATGATGTCCACACCACGACCGGCCATGTTGGTGGCCACGGTCACCGCGCTGGGCCTACCCGCCTGAGCGATGATGTCAGCCTCTCGCGCATGCTGCTTGGCGTTGAGAACTTCGTGCTTGATGCCCCGTTTCTCGAGGAGCCGCGACAGCTTTTCCGACTTCTCGATCGAAACCGTGCCCAACAGAATCGGTTGGCCGATGCTGTTGCGCTCGGCAACATCGTCCACCACCGCTTCGTACTTGCCGTCTTCGCTTTTGTAGACCAGGTCGCCCTCATCAGCGCGGTCGACAGGTGCGTTGGTCGGGATCGCAATCACCTCGAGGCTGTAGATCTGGGCCAGCTCGGCGGCCTCGGTCTCGGCCGTACCGGTCATGCCTGCCAGCTTCTCGTACAGCCGAAAGTAGTTCTGGAGGGTGATGGTGGCGAGGGTCTGGTTCTCCTCCTTGACCGCCACTCCCTCCTTGGCCTCGATAGCCTGGTGGAGTCCTTCGGAGTAGCGACGACCCTCGAGGACGCGACCCGTGAACTCGTCGACGATCTTCACTTCACCATGGTCGATCAGGTAGTCGACATCACGTAGATACAGCTCTTTGGCCTTGAGAGCAGCCTCCAGATGATGGACAAAGTCCACCGCCGCATGGTCGAAGAGATTCTCAACACCGAGCATCTGCTCGACCAGGGTCACGCCTTCCTCGGTGGTCAGAACCTGGCGTTTGCGCTCATCGACCTGATAGTCGCGGTCCTTCTGAAGCCGATTGGCGAGCTTGGCGAAATCGCGATACCACCTTGCACTGTCCGAGACTCTTCCCGAAATGATCAGCGGGGTTCGGGCTTCGTCGATGAGGATCGAGTCGACCTCGTCCACGATTGCGTATGGATGCCCGCGCTGGACACGGTCCACGGCGCGCATCGCCATGTTGTCCCGGAGATAGTCGAAGCCAAGCTCGTTGTTGGTGCCGTACGTGATGTCCGAGGCGTATGCAGGCTGGCGCTCGGCAGGGCTCATCGAGGTCTGGATGAGCCCCACGGTCAGGCCCAGGAACCGGTGGACGGCGCCCATCCAATCGGCGTCGCGGGAGGCCAGGTAGTCGTTCACTGTCACCATGTGCACGCCCAGGCCGTTCAAGGCGTTGAGATAGGCCGGCATGGTCGAGACCAGCGTCTTGCCCTCACCGGTCTTCATCTCGGCGACCATCCCCTTGTGGAGGGCGGCGGCGCCAACCACTTGCACGTCATAGTGACGCTGGCCCAGGACTCGTTTGGCGGCTTCTCGAACTACGGCGAAAGCCTCAGCCTCGATGTCCTCGAGGGTGGCGCCTGATTCGAGGCGCTTCTTGAATTCAGATGTCTTGGCTTTTAGCTCTTCGTCGGACAGGGCTTCGAAGACCGGCTCCAGCTGGTTCACAGCAGTGGTGATCCCCTGGAACTCTCTGAGCGTCTTGCCCTCCCCGGCGCGAAGAACCTTGGAGAGAATTGGCATTGGGCCTCATGTTACAAGTGGGTGCGATTTGACCCACTTCGCGACCCGTGGTCAACGGACCTGGATCAAGCCTTCTCGCTGCGCCCAGGTGACAGCCTCGAATCGAGACCGAAGACCCAGCTTGTCGAGGACGTTTCGAACGTGATTGCGGACCGTGTTCTCCGAGATGAACAACTCCTCGGCGATCTCTCGCGAGGTCTTGCCATTTCCGACGAGGCCTAGAATCTCGAGCTCCCTGCCGGTGAGCTCAGGGGCGCGGGCGCTCATCATGCCGCTGTGCTTGAGCAGGTCCCGCAAGGCGGTGAATAGCTTGCCACCCATCGCAGGAGACACGGCGGCTCCACCATCGATCACGTCGTGCATGGCCGCTACCAGTCTCGGGAGGGGCGTGTCCTTGGTCAGGTACCCGGACGCCCCAGCCTTCACCGCGGCGAGCAAGTCTTCCGCCGACTCGCTCGAGGTCAGCAGGACGACTTTGGTAACGGGGCTGGCCTTGATGATGGTCCCGACGACTTCGAGACCAGACATCCCGGGCATCAACAGGTCGAGCATCACCAGATCTGGCTGATGTTCCCTGGTGATATCGATGCCTTTCATGGCGTCGGCAGCCACGGCTCTCACTTCGAAACCCTCTTGCACGAAGGCAGCGCGCAGCGCCTCCCGGAAGAGCTCGGCGTCGTCGACTATGACTACAGATGACATTCTTGGTGCTACCTGGCTATCGGCAAAGGTTCAGATCTGACCACGTTTCGGTGCCAGGAGACTAGACACCTGGGGTGCTGCATTGGCACACACCGCCAACGCCACTCGCTCTGCGCCGAGCAAACCGATCGCCGCTTCGAGTGTCCTCCCGGTGGTGACCACGTCGTCGACCAGCACCACGCCGCCCGCGGGGACTCCGGTCATCCGGAACGGCGCAACTGGTCTCGAGTGGTCGCCTCCTGCACGTCTACGGGTATGTATCGGCGCCGAAAGCGATTTGATAACCGGAACCCTGACCGATCTGGCGAATCGTTTTGCCAGCACCACCGCCGGGTCGACGCCGTACTGCAACTGACGGCTCCATACCCGGGGCACGGGAACGATGGGAAGCTGGGGCAGGACCCCGGAAAGGATCATCGCCACAAGGTCGGCGTAGGCGGTCAGACCTCGATATTTGAACTGATGCACCAACACTCGGGCCGGTCCCGAGTGCTCGAAGGCCGCCACCAATCGCACGCCACCGCTCAAGACACGATCCGGAGCGGGGCGCAGCAGGCCCCGACATCTCTCGCAGAGAATCCCCCTGGTCGCGGAAAAACACGCTTGACAGAGCATGTGGCCACCGTATGAGTTGCGAGTGACGAATTCTTGACGGTGAACGGTTAACGGTTCACGGTCAACGGGGTTATCACGTTCCCTCGCGCCACCCCGACAGATAGGAAATCTGCTCATCGGTCAGAGTCTCAAGACCACCGCCGAGATGCTCCAACTTGATGCGGGCCACCTCCTGGTCGATCTCGGGGGGCAAGGTGTGGATGATCGGCTCCAGGGTGTCTTGATTCAGTACGAGGAACTCGGCGGCCAGCGCTTGATTGGCAAAGCTCATGTCCATGACGTCGGCCGGATGACCTTCAGCGGCGCCGAGGTTGACCAGGCGGCCCTCGGCGGCGACCAGGAGACGGCGTCCGTCGGCCAGTTCGAACTCTTCGAGGTTGTCGCGAATCTCGCGTCTCGCCACCGATTCCCGGGCGAGGGCATCGAGCTCGATCTCGATGTCGAAGTGACCGGCATTGGCCAGGATCGCCCCGTCCTTCATCAGGTCGAAGTGATGGCTGCGCAACACGTGCTTGTTCCCGGTGACGGTTACGAATATATCCCCTTCCCGGGCGGCGTCATCGGAGGTCATGACGCGGTAACCATCCATCGCAGCGGTCAATGCTCGGACCGGGTTGACCTCGACGACGATGACATTGGCGCCTAGCCCATCGGCCCGACGCGCAACGCCGCGTCCGCAGTCGCCGTAGCCGATCACTACGAAGGTAGATCCGGCCAACAGGACGTTGGTTGCCCGGATGATCCCGTCGAGAGCCGACTGGCCGGTTCCGTAGTGGTTGTCGAATAGGTGCTTTGTCGCCGATTCGTTGACCGCGACCACCGGGACTCGAAGTGTCCCGTCAGCAGACATGGCGCGGAGCCGGATGACTCCGGTGGTTGTTTCCTCGGTGGAGCCGATCACTTCGATATCCCGCCGATCGGTGTGAAGGATGGTGGCCAGATCTGCGCCGTCATCCATGGTCACCGCCGGAGCGTGGTCGAGAACTGCGTTGATGTGCTTGTAGTAGGTGTCCGAGTCCTCACCACGAATGGCGAACACCGAGATTCCATCGGCCACCAGCGCTGCCGCCACATCGTCCTGGGTGGAGAGGGGGTTAGAGGCACACAGAATCGGTTCTGCACCCCCGTCGCGGCAAAGCAAGCATCAGGTTGGCCGTCTCTGCTGTCACATGGAGGCAGGCGGCCACGACATGGCCCTCGAGTGGCCTTTCCTTGGCGAATCTCTCCCGGATCGTCGCCAACACTGGCATCCGCCTGCCGGCCCACGCGATTCGCCTCGCCCCGTGGTCGGCGAGCTCGGGATTGGCGATGTCATAGTTCATTTCATACCTCGGTCAGGAGTTTCTTCAGCTTTTCGATCGTGTCCACGGGGACCGGGTCGACACCGGCAGTCGCAGCCAGAAACAACGAAACCAAATCCCCCAAGACCACCAAGGACACCAATCTGGCGAGGGGAGTCTCGCCTTCCGCTGCCACTTCGGCAACCCAGGGAACCGCGGCTTCGGTGAGAGCGCGGGAATGGCCCAACCGAGCCTTCACCCTCGGATGGTCCGCCGCCTCGGTCAATGCGACGATCCCGACGGCCTGGCTCGTCAGCTGAGGCATGGCCTCCCATCCCACCAGTTCGTTGTGATCGAGCTCGGGTAGGACCGACCACCACGACGGTGTCTTGGCGTTCTCGTTTATCTGGGTCTTCCACCGTTGAGCTACCGCACCACTGATCGGGCCCCCTCCATAGATGATTGGGATCCTCCCCGCCAGCGCCTTCGAAATCTCAGTGGCCAGTACCCAGGCGGGACTTCCTTCGTTCGTTGCCCGGTCGGCCATGTCGGCGGCCTCCAACAAGGCTGAGCCCTGATCCGGAATCAACCCGGCCGCCGACACCACACGGACGACGGCTCCAAGCAGATAACCGACCGCGGCACGAGGCTGGATTCCACCAGGGACAGCGATCGTCGGCCAGGCGTGTTCGGTGGTGAGCCTGCCAAGCTCCCCACCAGCCGTCACGGTGAGAATGGGAAGACCACCCTGGACACCGAAGCTCACGAGATCGAGCGTTTCCTCGGTGTTGCCCGAGAATGAGATCGCAATCAGCAAAGGCTTCCGGTCGGTGGCCCAGCCGGGGAGCGGTCCGTAGCCCTTATGCCCGGTGACTCTCCCAACTCCAGGAGCGGCGAGGGCCGCGACAAAATCGCCTGCGATCCCAGACCCCCCCATGCCTGCAACCAGGACGTCAGAGGCAAGGGGAACCGCCGGCAGCTCAACATCGGCCGCCCACCGCAGCTGAGAGCCGAGGCTTCGAATCTGATCGATCATCTCAGGCATCGGGGCCTCCTTCGGCTTCGTCAATGAGCATGACTGGGATGCCATCCCGAACCGGATATCGCCTCCCGCACTCGGTGCAAACCAGCCGCGAAGCCGCCTCGTCCTGATCGAGATCCGAGTGGTCTACCGGGCAAACCAGGATTTCGGCAAGAGTTGGGTCTATCAGACTCATGTCACTCCTCGACAAGTCGTTCGATCTCGGACACGAGTTTCGCAACGGACCCGGCGTCCGGTGCCTCCACATTCAACCGAAGGAGAGGCTCGGTGTTCGAGGCCCGCAGATTGAACCACGCCCATCCGAGATCGATACTCAGCCCATCGAGCCTGTCCTGACTGGCAGCGGCGTAAGACTCCGCCGCAATCTCGATCGACGCCAGAGGGTCTCGCACAGTGAGATTGATCTCTCCCGAGGCGACATACCGCTCGACGTCGCGTCTGAGCTCGGACAACGGTCGGCCGTCCTCGGTCAGAACCCGCATCAGGATGAGCATGGCCAGCATCCCCGAGTCGGCGTTGAAGTTGTCACGAAAGTAGTAGTGACCGCTGTGCTCCCCTCCGAAGACGGCACCGGATTCGGCCATCACCTGCTTGATAAAGCTGTGGCCCACTCTGGTCCTTATGGCTCGCCCGCCAGACTCGGCGATGATCTCAGGGACGGCTCTCGAGGTGATGAGGTTGTGAATGATCGGCGCCCCGGGGTGACGTTTCAGCATCCATCGAGCGATCAGCGCGGTAACTGTGCTCCCGCTCAAAGCCACCGCAGCATCGTCGATGAAGAACGCACGATCTGCGTCACCGTCGAAGGCGACCCCCAGGTCGTGGCGGCCCGCAGCGACCTTCTCAATGAGGTCCTCGAGGTTCTCGGGCTGGATCGGATCGGCCGGATGATTCGGAAACGTGCCGTCCGGTTCCAGATAGAGGCCGTCCAGCTCAGCTCCTAGCTTCTCGAACACCCGGGAAACGGTGACCCCCGCCATGCCGTTGCCACCGTCGACAGCAACGCGCATCCGTCCTATCGATGATGGCTCGACGATCGAGAGCAAGTGATCGACATAAGCGTCGACTGCCGCCACAGACGAGATGCTCCCCTTGGGAACCTTTGCAGGCACAGGCACTGCTAGAGCTCGGTCCCGGATCTCATCCAGCCCGGTGTCGGCTCCTACCGGCGCAGCCATCGCGCGACACAGCTTGAGCCCGTTGTACTGAGGAGGATTGTGCGATGCCGTGATCACCGCGCCCGGCATGACGTTGGCCCCGGAGTAGTAATAGACGAGATCGGTCGGGACCTCTCCGAGGTCGACGACGTCGGCTCCGGCACCGGTGATCCCGGCTACCAGACCGTCGAACAGATCTTGAGATGAACGGCGGCAGTCGCGACCAACAGCCACCTTATCGGCGCCGACGACTGAGACGAATGCCTCCCCCACCCTCTCGAGAAGGTCCGGTGTCAACTCCCCGTTATCGGTTCGGCCGCGAATGTCATAGGCCTTGAAAACGATTCTGGGATCCATCGGAACACCGATTGTAGGTGTGGGTCTATCCGCCACCGATTCCTACACTCGCCCACTCTCGATGCGCCCCAACCTCTCCATAATCGTGCCCGTCTACAACGAGGCTGCCTTCCTCCCCCAGGCGTTGCCTCTGCTCATCGCCGAGATGGAGGGCCTTGGCGTGCCGTATCGGATTCATCTCATGGAGAACGGATCGACCGATGGCTCGGCAGAAGTGGCTCGGGAGATTGCCGGACAGGCCCCGGTGTCGGTCTCCTCGCTCGCAGTAGCCGACTACGGGACCGCGATGAGACAGGGATTTCTCGACGCCGAGGGCGAATGGATCGTGAATTTCGACATCGATTACTTCTCGGCCGGCTTTCTGGAGGTCGTGATGTCGACACAAGATGCGGATCTGGTGATCGGATCGAAGACGGACCCTGACTCACAGGATCGGCGACCGTGGATACGTCGACTCGCCACTCGCGTCTTCAATCTCATGCTGCGCACGATTCTGGGGTCGAAGGTCTCGGACACCCACGGGATGAAGGCGTTTCGCCGCAAACTGGTCGACGACCTCGCCGCGGTGGTTGTCAGCCGCCAGGACCTCTACGACACCGAGCTGGTGATCCGTGCCGAGCGAAGCGGATATCGAATCGTCGAAGTGCCCGTTGTCGTCGAGGAGATCAGGACTGCGAGGTCGTCGCTCATGAAGCGAGTCCCGCGGACCATCGTTGGGCTGTTGAAGATCAGGCGCGCTCTTCGGACTGAGAGCTCTCCACAGCCTTCTTCCGCCTGAAACTGGCCAGGCCAACACCGATCAGGACAACAAACCCGACCGCTGACATGGCCATGCCCCCGGTTTCGGCCCAGGTGTTCGTGAATTCGAGGACGACATTCTCGCTGGTCGGCACTACAACCATCAGCGATGGTGCCGCCCGCCACGGGCCCTCTGCTCCCTCGGCGGTCCAATTCGGGAAATAGGAGACCTTGACCAGGTGGGGCACGCCAACTGCCGTGGTGTGAAAGCTGATCCGATCGTCCTCGACCACGATGTCGGAGACTGCGTCCGCGGGGACATCCAGTGGCTGATTGGGCCGCTCCGTGAGGGACTGGATACGGGGCCATTCGGCAGGCCCGTCGGCGACCACCCAACGATCCATGTGATTGATGTCCTCATACCATTCGAGGGACATGTCATAGAAGCTGGGGAGAGTCACGCCGTTCTCGTCCGTGACCGTGGCATGCCCGGTCAACGTGGCTAGTAGGCCCCTCTCGCCCACGTCGTACACCGAGGGCGTGAAGGTGGCGGCTTCGACCAAGCCTGTCTCGGGAAGGGCGTAGATCGTGAATGGCGCCGTGGTGGCGAGCTTGGTGAGCTCGGGCATTGCGTCCGCTTTAGCTGTGGACTCCGGCGTCACAGACACGTAGTAAGAGACTCCGTAGAGCTCGAGGTGCTTGATTCCTCGGTCCATCTCGCCGGTGTGATAGGTCAAACCGGGGATCGGGTTGGAGGGCTTCTCCGACATCTCAGAGGAGTTGATGAAATGAAACGGCGTCGTCAGGGATGACTCGAAGTAGAGGCCTTCCATCGACTTCTGAGAGCCTTCGGTCCAATAAGGGATCAACATCGGCGACATCGGTGTCCCGTATCGGTTGAGAGCTTCGTTATTGGCCTCCCAATGCACCCGACCATCGGGCAGCTTGTCGAGCTCCACCATCAGCGCTTCGTACTCGGGCCACGGCTCTTTCGACTCGTACCCCTCGTAGTTCCACTTCGACCAGCCGTCGATGTAGGTCACTCCGGCCAGGGCGCCGAACACGATCACCACAGAGGCAAAGGCAGTGAGAAACTGACGCGAGCTCAGGTCCGCCGACCAGAAGAAGGAAAGGGCAATCAACCCTGCGCCGGCGAGAGCTACCGGTATCCAGGCCCACTCGGGAAACTCGGCTGCATCAGCCACGAGAAATGCGGCTACGACAGTGACGATTGCTATGAGAAGCCGAGCCCAATGACCGGATATTCGTGACGGGAGCCGTCTCGAAGCCCAGACGACAGCCGCCCCCACTCCAACTGCTGCAAAGAAGGCAACCCCGAAGTACCAGTACGGGAGAAGTCGCCCATTCCACAGCTTCCAACGCTCGCCTCCGAACAGACTGGGAAACAAGTCGGGAAGGACGGTGGGAAGGGGGTAATAGATCAGTGGCAGCAGAGTCGCTGCCATCAATGGACCCGCTCGCGCGGTGTGACGGCTTGCCCAAATCGCTCCGGGTATGGCGACAGGGATCAGGAGCCACAATTCGACCGGAAACACCTCCTCCCATCGGGTCAGAGGAGACCACGCCATATCCGAGGTCAGCCCGATCCGGGCCACCAAGGGTACGGCCCAGAACGCAGCCATCGTGAACCCCCAAAAGCCGATCGCCAGGGTCCGCCAGAACCCTCGTCTCCACGGAAGGACGAACAAAGAGGCAAACAAGACGACGATCGTCGTGAGCACATGGGAGAGAAGCGTCGCGGCGAAGGCGAGTGCTGCCCATTTCAGGTACTTCCTGTCGTCCCTCACCGCTTTGATCAGCAGCGCGAGATAGACCAGGGAAAGGGCAAAGGACCATGAATAGGCGAACTCGCCCGCCAGGGTCGAAGCAACGTTGCCGCCATATATGGAGTAGCTCTCGAGAAACGCGAACACCGCCCCAGCGCCGGCGGCCACGATCGAAACCTGACGCCCGAGGCGCATCGATCGCCCCAGGAAGTAGGCGGCCGGTGGGATGCCGAGGAGGCCGATCACCGTGACAACTTTGAACGCGACCCATAAGGCAAGATCACATCGAGGATGACGATGACCAGGGAGGGAAGGGGAAAGTAGAAGTAGAAAGCGGGGAAGCCCGCAAACCAGTCGTTCGACCAGCCGAGGATCCTGCCGTGGGGAAGGAGGTGGTCCCGGAGATAGGCCGGCCCAAAGACGTGGGCCCCCATGTCACCCCCGGTGGGAGTGGTTGCAGACAGGATCCACCCGGGATTGAGGACGATCAGGATCACCAATGAGATCCCGGCGAGAATGAGGAACGTCGGCCATGGGAAGCCCTGGCCGGCCCTCCTTTGGAGGGTCATGCTCGATGCTGGCGGACGATCTCCAAGACCTGGGCGACATCGATGTCGACGCCGTCCTTGTTCCACCACTTCTCCTCACAGTTGTGACAAGCGAAGAAGCGGACCTCGGTGCCGTCGGGCAAGAGATGCTCGATCTCGATCACATCAGGTTGAGAGCACTGGGGGCAGTCCATATCGATTCGTTGCTGCTTGGGGTCGCCATATGCTACGACCCACTCAGACTTACGACAACGAGCCCTCCTCCAATAGTCGACCCACGTAACGGCTGCGCCGTCTTCCGTCTTCGGTCCAATATGCGTACCAGTAGGGACCATGGGGACACGAGTTGCATCCCGCTTTTCCGCACCGAACCGTCTGCTTGCGCAGCCGAACCCGAGGATGATCCTCGGTAGCGAGAGCACCCGACTTCTGCAGTTGGGCCCTGGTGAGGATCAGAAGGCGTCTCAGATCGTGCTCATCCAGATCCTTGACCGCATCGAGAAGATCGCGGTCGAGAGCCATCACGCAACCGACAACGGGGCAAACAGCCGCGTAACGGTCCGCCGGTCGGTGAGAGTCCACCCTTGGGGCGGGATCATCCGATCTGCATGATCGGCACACAGGGAGTATCCGAATGGTGCGGTATCTACGACGAGGTCGTCCAACCACACTGCGGCTTCACCGTAGGCGAACGTCATCAGGGCTGCCGAAGGCGAGCCACATCGAACACAGCTGAGAACCATGGCAGGCACGGTAGAAGTTGACCCCTCCCCATTCAAGGACTCAACCCTCCAGGGCCTTGCCCGGAGCCCCGAGGTAAAGGGTCGAGCCGTCAGTCGAGGTGACTATCAGAGTGGCCGGAACTGCATCGACTCCGAGCTCCTCGAAGATCTGAGGGTCTGATTCCCAGCTCAGTTCGGAGAAACCGGTTGGCCCGAACCGCTCGAACAACGCATCACGCACCGCCCTGCAATCAGGGCACGATGCGGACGTGAACAGGTAGACGCCCGGACCGAGCCTGGTCTGTTTCAGCTCGACCGGCATCTGTCGAGCTGGCCGCCGCCGGAGCATGAATGAGACTGCGATCCCTATGGCGACCGCTCCGATGACGGCGACAAGCCGGACTTCTAGCTCACTCATCCGGGATAGGAGAGGCAATGCCGAGGCCGATCGAGCCACCGAGCGCAGTGGACCAGGTCGCGACCATGGGGCCATCGCCGTTGATCGTGTACCCGAGAGCGGGATCAGGCGAGATCTCGACATCGAAGACCTCGCCGGCAGGAACCGAGATAGCCTTGACGCCAGGCGTCGGGCCCAACGTGGTCACGTTGGCGTTGATGTCCTCGAGACCTGAGTTCAGCAGAGCGATCCACCCTGATCCACCCACGGCGGAGCCGACCCCGGGCATCAGTAGCGCCGAAGCTGCCGTCGTCGTTCCTGAAGTCAGCGCAACGCCCGTTGTGCTCGTGATACGGAGAAAGGTCCCGACCGGGGCCGTTGTGAGCACTCTCACGGCTGAAGCAACCGGGGACAGTGCCCCCACGTCGATGACCGCCTGGCCCCTGGCGGGGATCTCGCCCGTCTGCAACGCCTCGACCAGTCCATCAGGCCCGTAGAAGTCGATCTGGTACTCGACGTCAGAGTCGCGTGCAGCGATCACCACCTGTCTCGACTCGAGACCGTGGGGAACCGGAATGAACCAGTCCTGAGCGGGAGCGACGGCATCCCAGATCGCGTTGTCTGATCCGATCCCGAGGCGACCGACGGCGAGGACCCCGCCTGACTCGACTTCGATGGCGACCGTCATCCATTCCCGCCCGGGCAGCGTCGCGGCGAGGTCGACCAGAACCGTCGAACGAGCCGGGACAATCACCGAATCCAGAGCAGAGCTCGACTCCAGTCCCGCATCTGACAGGACCACGAGGTCGATGATGGCCTCACCGGCGTAGGGGTTCATGAGCTGAACCTCGAAACGCTGATCGCTCAGGGTCGAGCCACCTCCGAGTATCAAGTCACCTCCGGCAGCGACCGGGCACGTGTCGATCGCCAGAGAGTCAGCTCCAACCACAACCGAGGACGCCGCTGAGGCGACATCGGGAAGTTCCAGTAGCGCACCTCCTACCCCAACTGCCGCGATATCCGCTATTGCAATCGAGGAGCCCTGTGCGGCTGCGGTGTCGAACTGCACGGCGCCAACCGTGGAGCCGGCTGCAAACGCAGTCAATGCCCCCGAACCATCCACGGCCGACAGAACGTCAATGCTCGTGGCTCGACCACTCCCCTCTTCGACGGCACATACGGCCATCGCCGGGGTGTCGACTGGCGCTGCGGGCGCAGGCTGAGGCGTGTCTGGCGCAGGCAGCGCCACAGCCCCCATCGCAAGGACCAAGACCATCAGGGTGCGGACTACCGCTCTCAACGCCGGAACCGCCCAATCACCATTGCAGCAAAGGCCGCGAGAAGAAGGCCGAAGGCTGCAACGGACAGCGCCAGACCGGTCGGATCGGGTCGATAGCGCCCACTCCCGTCATCGCCTGCAACTGAGACGGCCCAGTCGGCCGCCTGTGGGTCAGGTGACCACCGAGGATCGGCATTGAGCGAGAGTCTGATCCTGGCGGTGGTCATGTCCCCCCCGAAGCCGGTTCCCACGCGCAGCCAGTTCGTGCCCGACCCGCCTGCCATCGGCACGGAAGTCGGATTCTCGTACACCCGTGCCGTCGGATCGAGAGGTGTTGGCACAAGATCCAGCTGAACCGCGAGAACTTCGTCGAGATAGGTTTCTGGCCCCTCGATCACGACCCAATCAATCGAGAACTCGGCCAGACTCGCCCCCGGGCGCAGATCAGCGCCGGACGCCATTTGATCGATCGCCGATGCGAGCTTCTCGTCTCCAGTGAGAGGGTCGGGAAGCCATACCTCGTCCTGGGTCATCAGGGAGCCGTCAATCAATCGGTACCACAGCCCCGGTCCCGAACGGGCCTCTCCCGGGATCAACACTCGGCTCTCGGAAAGAACCAGGATCCGGCCCGGGCCGGAGTCCCCGGCCAGAGTGGCGGCGAACCCGTACTTTCCGTTGATGTCCCCTGCCGGAAGGCCGAGGCGGCCATCCGCCATGGAGCCCACGGAGAGGATCAAAACTGCGACCGCGGCCACCGCAGAAAGCAGGAGCTTCGGCTCGAAGGAAAGGCGATCCAGGGCCGAGGCGACCACGATTGCAGCCCCGAACGAGGCAATGATCAGCAGAGCTTCTTCGTAGCCGGGACCACCTACGGGAATCTTCAGAAGCACCAAGCTGGCGAGACTCAGAATCCCACCGGTGAGGGCAAGTCGACCGATTCCGTTTTCGACAAACAAGAGCGGGACGACGGCGATCATCAGCAAGAACGGCCAAGAGCTGGCGACCCCGAGGCCAAGACGTCGGTTGGCATCGATCAGCCACCCCGGGTCGCCAAGCAAGAACGGCAGAGCGATCAGGATGCCGAGGAGACCTGCGATGGCGAGCCAGATGCGTGACGAATCGTCGCCAAGGGCCCGCGCCATGAGGACAGTGATGAGGGGGACAATGGCCAGGACAGGTGACATCGCCCCCAGGAGAAGGCTCCACGCGATTACCCATGCGAATCGGGTCAGTCGCTTGCCGTTGGTGTCGAATGGGTGAACGAAAACCGATCGCACCGCCCATGGAAGCAACGAGGCCGCGACCAAGCCGAGCCAGGAACCGGCCCCAATGAGGGCCGCAGCGCCCGGCCCCGCAAGGAGCACCAGCCCCGACAGATAGCGACCTGGGCCCCGCAATCCGAGGCGTCCAGCGAGACGGCCCATGCCCAGCACTGCCAGGAACGCCGTCGCCACCGTGATCAGAAAGCGAGCCGCGCCCTCAGCTCCGAACCAGGCCAGAGACGCCAATCCGGTCACCCCGGTTGATGGATGAACTGCAGCCGGAGAACCGAGACCGGAGTCGTTCCATCCCCCAAAGAAGCGCGAGAGGGCAACAGAGGGCGGTTCGAAGTCGAAGCTGAAGCCGGCGTTGGGCACGCCCGTGAAGATGATGGAACGCATGGCTATCAACGCCAGTGCAGCCGCCATCACGGCCCCCCAGATCCCCGGACTGGACCAAATGCGCCTGGACCCGCGGACGAAGGCTTTGTCGTCGTCGAACATGAACAACAGGCGCTCGGTGAGCTCAGCACCCAGATCGCGCATTCGGACCGAGCCACGTGCTTGAAAACGAAAGAGCTCTTCATCTCCGAAGGCGCGCACCGGCTTGAACTTTCGACGCACTGCGATCGTGGTGGGAAGGTGGATCAGGTTCCACCCCCAGGAAGCCGCGTGCTTCGCTGCCGGCCTCCAACGGAGGAGGACGAGGTTGAAAAGGGAGTCGACCAAGCCCACAAACAGTTCATATGGGATGACCCATGCCAACGTGATCAGTCGGTACGCCTTGAGCATCGCTCTCATCCGCCCCGCCTGCTCCCGCCAGCCACGTCCCGCTTGTCGGCATCGGCCCTGGTGGAAGACCTCAGAGGAAGGAACCGTGATCACCCGACCACCGGCGAGCCTCACCCGCTGCGAGAAGTCCAGACCAGCGGCAACTGGCTCTAGAAGGGGGTCGAGACCCTGCAAGCCCTGGGCCAGGTCGCGGCGCACCAGCATCGAGACTGAGGAGACGAACGCGACCTCACGGACGACGTCGTATTGCTGGAGATCGATCTCCCCTTCGTCCAGACCCGAGAACGGCTCGCCAAAGACATCAGTGGCGCTGCCGACCGACTCCAACTCATCCCGGGTGCCCGCAACGAGGAGCTTGGAGCCCCCGAGTGAAGCGTCGTTGCGCTCCAACTCCGACACCAGCGCAGCTAGGGCGTCGGGCCGTGGCCGGGCATCAGAGTGGAGGATCCAGAGGTACTCGACGTCGCTCGCGGTCGATGCGATGGCCTCTTCTAGTGTCAGTGAGCGGCCAACTCCGTCGGGAACATCGACGCCTGAGTCGCCAACAACGATGACCTCTTCGACCGAGTCATACACTTGGCGGTCGACAGTGGCCAACGCTGCTTCAAGATCCGCTCCTTCGACCAGGGTGACCACCACCTTGATCTTGGGCGCGCTCGCTGGAGCTTCAGTTGTTGATTCCTCCGCGATCAGCGGAGTCGAGGCATCGGTCATGCGGGGGGTCATTGTGAACCGGGTCGGCACGCTGAGCAATATCGAGCGCTGCAGATGAAGGTCAGCGAGCTGTCAGGCGGGGTTGGTGGAGCTCGGCTCGCAAGAGGGCTTGCCCGACTTGAAAATGTCGATTTGACCGTCGTTGTGAACATCGGAGACGACGAGTTGGTCCACGGTCTGAGCATCTCACCCGACCTCGACACTGTGGTTTACACCCTCGCCGGCGTCGAGGGTCCCGAAGGCTGGGGACGTCGGGATGACACCTTCGTCGCCAACGATGAGGTCGGCAGGTTTGGTCTGGACAACCGATTCCGGCTCGGTGATCTGGATCTCGCGTTGAATCTCTATCGAAGCGAGCAACTCGCCGGTGGAGCCACACTGACGGAGGTGACAGACGCCATCAGACATCGATTCGAGCTGAGCCCGATCATCCTTCCGGCGTGCGACGACGAGGTGCGAACGGAGGTCCGACTCGGATCCGGGGATTGGATCTCATTTCAGGAGTACTTCGTGCACCGGCAACATCGCGACGAGGTGACCGAACTTCGGTTCCGGGGAGCGTCTCAAGCGCGGTCCGCACCCGGCGTCCTACCGGCACTCGAGGACGCAGAAGTGATCCTCATCGCGCCCTCGAACCCTCCCCTTTCGATTTGGCCGATGTTGGCTGTCCCCGGCATCCGCGAGGTCGTCGCTGACCATCCACGAGTCATCGCCATCAGCCCGTTGTTCGGAGGAAGAGCACTGAAGGGACCGGCCGACCGGGTCATGGCCTCACTCGGGCTCCTTCCCGGCAACCGGGGTGTCGCTCAGGCATATGAGGGCCTGATCGACGCACTCGTCATTGATACGCGGGACAGCTCCGATGCGGACTCCATCGAGGGAGTTGAGGTCATCGTGGCCGACACCCTGATCACAGATGCCGAGGCATCGGCTCGATTGAGCAAGGCCATACTCGGCCTGTGAACCTCGAGATCATGCCGGTAATCGGAATCGGTCCTGTTTCCCCTGGTGACGATGTGGCAACGGTGCTGCAGGAAGCCCTCGAGCCCTTGACGCCCGCTTCGGGCGACGTGCTGGTGATCACCCACAAAATCGTCTCCAAAGCCGAAGGCGCAGTCGTCCAGATCGAGGGCGACGAGGAAGAATTCAGGAGGAACCTGATCGAATCCGAAGCCATCTCGATCATTCGCAGGCGAGGCGATCTGATCATCGCCGAGACCAAGCATGGCTTCATTTGCGCCAATGCCGGGATCGACCGATCCAACGCGGCTTCGGGCACGATGATCCTGCTTCCCGAAGATCCAGACCAATCGGCACATCGGATTCGAACCCGATTGGAACGGCACTTCTCGATCGACCTGCCGGTGATCATCTCGGACACATTTGGGCGCCCCTGGCGCAAGGGTCTGACCGATGTCGCTATCGGCTTGTCCGGAATCGAGGCGATCCTGGATCTGAAAGGGACCGCCGATTGGGCGGGCCACGAGCTCGAGGTCACGGAGGTGGCGGTGGCTGACGAGTTGGCCGCTGCCGCTGATTTGGTGATGGGTAAGGCGGCGGGGATCCCTGCAGCTTTGATCCGGGGGTATGAAGGCCCGAGAGGCAATGGGAGAGGACGGGACCTGATCAGGCCGGCCGAAGAGGACCTGTTCCGCTAGGGAGTCTCAAGTCATAAGTGTCAAGTCTCAAGCAAAACCTCTGGCCTGGGGACCTGTGACCTGAGACCTGAGACCTTCGGCTACGCGCCCGGTCGCCCTAACCCCCAGTAATCCAAGCCCGCCGCTCTGACGGCTTTTGGATCAAGGAGGTTGCGGGCATCGACAACTCGATGACCTCGCATCACTCGGGCCACCTCGGCCATATCGACAGTGGTGAATTCCGGCCATTCGGTCGCCACCAACAGCACGTCGGCGTCGGCGGTGGCCGTCAACGCATTGGGAGCCATGGTCACCAGGTCAGTCGAAGCCTCGGGATCGTAAGCCACGACGTTGGCGCCGTCGGCCTGGAGAAGTGCAGCGATCCGCACTGCGGGCGATTCACGCAGATCGTCGGTGCCGGCTTTGAAGGCCACGCCCCACATCGCAATCTTGCGTCCATGGAGCCCGCCACCAGCCGCCTGCCTCACCTTCTCGGCAACCCGGCGTCGTTGCTCCTCGTCGGCTTCGATGACAGCTCGAAGCAATTCGAAGTCGTATCCGGCGTCGCCGGCAACGGCAATCAGGGCCGACGTGTCTTTGGGGAAACATGAGCCGCCATAGCCCGGGCCGGGCTGCAGGAAATGAGGACCGATCCTGTGATCGAGGCCAATGCCGCGCACCACGTCGAGGATGTCGGCTCCTACCGCTTCGCAGACATTCGCCAACGTGTTCACGAAAGTGAGCCGGGTGGCCAAGTAGGCATTGTTCGCGTACTTGATCATCTCGGCCGATGTGGGGTCAGTCCTCACAACCTGGGTATCGACGCTCGCATAGATCTCGGCCACCGCGTCGGCGTCCTCTTCCTCCCACGCACCGATCACAATGCGGTCGGGCGCCAGGAAGTCCTCGACTGCGCGCCCCTCTCGCAAGAACTCGGGATGAGACACGATCCGAGCCTGACTACCGACATCGGCCAGCCTCTTCCGCAAGCTGGAGACGGTTCCGGGCGGAACAGTGGATTTCACGACAAAGATCGCATCCGCATCGACCTCATTTGCGAGCTCGTCGATCACCGAGTTGATGTATTTGAGCTCGGCCCGCCCATCCTCGCCTTCAGGAGTGGGAAGGCACAAGAACACAAGCCGGCTGGTGGCGGCGGCCTCGATGTTCGAAGTGTGGAAGCTGATGAGGTCTCGTTCCATCGCCTCGGCGAGGAGGGCAGGCAGACCATCCTCGAAGATAGGGACAATCCCGCTGCGCAAACGCTCCACGCGTTGGACATCGGCCTCACCGATGCGAACCCGATGGCCGAGATGGGCCAGCCCTGTGCCGGTGACGAGACCGACATATCCAGCGCCAATGATCGCAATATCCATTGAAACCTCAGTCTACGAACAGCTGCGCATTGCCTCGAGGGCGCCTGCCCTGCTCCGTCAGGTCACGAAGCGTCGGCGCCGACGATGACGATGGCGTCATAACCGTTATCGACATCACCGAACTCGACTACACCAAAACCCAGCTCGGAGGCGATAACGCCTCCACTGGAGCTGCCTGAGGGAACAACGATGATCGTTTGCTCGTAGTCACGGCTATCGGCGTTGCCTACTGACTCCACCTCGAAGCCACTCGCCTGAAGGGTCTCCGACATCTTGCCTGCAGCACCAATGACCCCGTTCCCGTTGAGCACCTGGACCCGAAGCGGCTGCTGTGAAACCGTGGTGCTCCCGCCCACGAAGTCGGCGATCATCTGAGTCGCCTCAGGCTCCCTGGCAACGACCACGGACGCACCGCCTTTCGTGGCGCCGTCAACCGGGAGCGTGGTCCCTTCGATCCCCCCGGTCAGCAGACTTCGGAAATCCCAGGCAAGGCCGGCAATGGACGAATCAGCAAGAGAGGCGTCGATTGTCATATGACTGGCGAGAGAGGAGCTCATGGTGCCGGCGTCGGCTACCGATGCCGGTGTCTTGAGCCCGGAGAGGATCGCCCGCACCACCTGTTGTTGTCGTTGCGTGCGTCCGATGTCGTTGGCGTCGACGCTCACCCACGATCCGTTCTGATACTCCTGGTACTTGCGAGAACGGGCATATGCGAGCGCCATCTTCCCGTCCAACACTTCGGTGCCGGCCTCCACGTCCAATCCGGATGAGGCATCCCTGGCGTCGTAGGGGAATGAGATGTGGATCCCGCCGAGATCGTCGACCAACTCCTGAAACCCGACAAAGCCGATCTCCACGTAGTGATTGATCTCGATGCCCAGGTTCTCCTGAATGGTCCTGACCATGAGGCTCGGCCCGCCATAGGAATAGGCGGAATTGATCTTGCCCATGCCCTGGCCAGGGATATCGACCCAGAGGTCCCGTGGAACGCTCAGCATCCGCGCCTCGCCGGTAGAGGGATCGACCCTGACGAGCATGATGACGTCGCCGCGCGAACCGGCAAAGTTGCCAAAGTTCTCGAGATCGTCGAGCCCCTCTCTTGAATCACTGCCCACGACCAGGAAGGTGAAGGCGTCACCGGTGGGATCCGTGAGCGCATCAACCACCTCACGGTCGGTGTCGGCGCCACTCAACAGGTTCTGGCCCGTGTTGAGGGCCCAAAGCAGGCCGAGCGTGGCGAGGTTGGCCACCACGAGGAGAGCGAGGATGGTGACTTTCAGCCAACGGGGCAGCCCGCGGCGAGAACCAGGAGTCGATGGGGAGGAAGTCATCGTCTGATTAGGACGACGCGGAGGCTAGCTCTGGTTCCGCCTTAACTCGAACACCCTCGGGCCGGTCAGGGTGGGCTCCGGTGACCGGTTATCGTCTGGCAATGGCCGTCCTGGCTCACGAAGGCATCTACCCGATCATGTACGGGGCGTGTCCTGTCCCCATGGGCACCGGGCATCGGACCGGGTACCTCGCCCGACCTGACGCTGCCGGCAAATTCCCGGTTGTGTTCGTGCTTCCGAGCCTTGATGGGTTGACCAGCTTCGAGAAGGACATCTGTCGTCGCCTGGCACGCAATGGGATCCTGGCCTTGTCTGTCGAGTTCTATCGGGACGGCGGCGACCCCTTGGATCGCTACAACGTCTTGTCCGACGTGCGCGCCATCGCCGATCTCGACGAGCTGCACGCCTACGTGGTTTCCGACGACCTCGAATGGGCGGTAAGCGACCAGATCGGCATCTTCGGCGTGGACGTCGGAGGCCGATTTGGGTTGATCACGGCAGCCACGAGGCCCTGGGTCCGATCCCTCGCTTTGGCCTACACCCCGCTCACTGGAGACGAGGACCGCGAGTTCCAGGTGGCCGACTTCCTCGGACATCTCCCCGTCCCCGTCCTTGGCATGTATGGCGCCGACGACGAGCTGATCGCGGCGAGTTCCGTGGACGAGGCACAAAACCGCAACCAGCATGGCCAATGGTTGCTGTATCCCGGTGTGCGGCATCAATTCCTCGACATCGACGCCGCGGAATACGACGCCTCTGCGGCCGAGGATGCAATGGGACGTGTCCTCGCCTTCTTCAAGGGGACACTCCCACCGGCCGAGGAAGAGGTGCTGGGCTAGCCGCGGACGTGACGTACTGCACCGGAGCGGATTTCGACGATCTCGGCTCCCACCTGGACCATCAAAGCGCCGGATTGGGCAACGTCGGCTGCCTTGCCCGAGCCCGCTGGCTCCCACACGATGCTCCGGCCCAACGTGACGCAGCTCTCTCGATACTCATCGATCGGCCACCCCACGCCAGACAACAGGTCAAGTAATTCCGCTGCCCACAGGGCGCCGATCTCGGCATGACGGTTCGGCCCGGGATCCTCATCGACCAGGGCGCCCATGCCCTCGGGCCGTTCGGGCCACCACAGATTGACTCCCAGTCCGGCCACGGCCACTCCGCCGCTTTGCTCAACCAGGATGCCGCCGACTTTCAGACCTTCGATCTCCAAGTCATTTGGCCATTTCAGACCTACGGGCTCGCCGATGGCTCGCTTCGCGGCAACGCCGGCCATGAGAGACAGCGGGCGATCTTCTCCTGGGTTGATCGGAGTCGCGACCGATACCGCGAGGGCACGAGGCGCCGTCATCCACTCGGCGCCGGTGCGACCCCGCCCCGCGGTCTGGGCGGCAGCAATCAGCGCCACGGGGAGTGTGGCGAGCTGGGAGCGCGCCAGGTCCTGGGTTGAAGGGACCTCTTCCTGGCGCAACTGCCAATAGGGTGTAGCCATATCGCCCTCCGGCGAGTCGAAACGTGAGGTTACGGAGAGAATCTTGGGCACCGAGGCGCGGATCGAGAAACTGAGGGAGCTCCGCGAGGAGGCGCTGCACGCGGGGAGTCAGCGAGCTGTGGCTCGCCAACACGAGCAAGGCAAGCTCACCGCGCGGGAGCGACTGGACGCACTCCTCGACAAGGGCTCCTTTCAGGAGATCGACCAATTCGTCAGACATCAGGCCTCAGGCTTCGGTGTCGAAGACAAGCGACCGCTCGGCGATGCGGTCGTCACCGGTCACGGCACCATCGACGGGCGGCCCGTCTTCGTGTTCGCGGAAGACTTCACGGTCTTCGGGGGAAGTCTCAGCAAGGTCGTGGCGGACAAGATCTGCAAGATCCTCGACATGGCGCTGGACACCGGCACTCCAGTGATCGGCCTCAAGGACTCGGGTGGGGCGCGTATACAGGAGGGCATCTCCTCCCTCGACGGTTACGGCCGGATCTTCGAGCGAAATGTGAGAGCCTCGGGAGTCATCCCCCAGATCTCGGTCATCATGGGCCCGTGTGCAGGCGGTGCGGTCTACTCCCCCGCCCTCACGGACTTCGTGATCCAGGTCGATCAGACCAGTCATATGTTCATCACCGGGCCCGACGTGATCAAGGCTGTCACCGGCGAGGAAGTGACGATGGAAGAGTTGGGGGGTGCATTGACCCACGCTTCGAAATCGGGCGTCACCCACCTCGTCTACCCGACCGGACAGGACGCGCTCGAGGCTGTGCGCTACCTGATGTCATTCCTCCCACGCAACAACATGGAACTGCCCCCATTCTTCACCCCGACTGACCGAGCGGATCGGATCGACGACGAGCTCGATTCGATCATTCCGGATGCCTCCAGTCAGCCATACGACATGATTCAGGTGCTGGAGACCGTTCTCGACGGGAACGAGTTCTTCGAGATCCACGAACACTGGGCGAAGAACATCGTGATCGGCTTCGGGCGCCTCGACGGGCACACCGTGGGCGTGGTTGCCAACCAGCCGGCCAACCTCGCGGGCACCCTCGACATAACCGCCTCGGAGAAGGCAGCACGCTTCGTCCGATTCTGCGACGCGTTCAACATCCCGATCGTCACATTTGTCGATGTCCCCGGCTTCCTCCCCGGTGTCGATCAGGAGCACAACGGGATCATCCGTCACGGGGCCAAGCTGCTCTATGCCTACTGCGAAGCGACCGTGCCCCGCCTCACGGTTATCACCCGCAAGGCATACGGCGGTGCCTATCTCGTCATGAACGCCCGCGGGATCCGAGCCGACCTCGTGTTCGCCTGGCCGTCCGCCGAGATCGCAGTCATGGGTGCCCAGGGTGCGGTCAACATCATTCACCGCCGGGAGCTGACGGCGGACGACGGTGAGACAAAGCGGGCCGAACTGATTGCCGACTACGAGGAGATGTTCAACAACCCCTACGTTGCCGCCGAGTTGGGTCTGGTGGACGAGGTCATCGAGCCCCGCGAGACCCGTTACAAGCTGATCCGAGCCTTGGAGGTCCTCCGCACCAAGCGCGAGAAGATGCCTCCAAAGAAGCACGGGAACGGTCCTCAGTGACCGACTCGGGACGGCAGCGATGAAATCGCTGCTGATTGCCAATCGCGGCGAAATCGCGGTCCGTGTGATGCGCACCGCCAAGGAGATGGGCATCAGGACCATCGCCCTCTACAGCGAGTTGGACCGCGACGCCCTTCATGTCGATCTCGCTGACGAGGCCTGGAACGTCGGGCCGGCTCCCGCTGCCGAGAGCTATCTCAACCAACAGCGGATCCTCCAGGTGGCCCACGAGTCGGGGGCGGAGGCGATCCATCCCGGATACGGGTTTCTCTCCGAAAACGCCGGCTTCGCCAGGGCGGTCCAGGACGCAGGGATCATCTGGGTCGGTCCCCCGCCCGACGCCATTCAGGGCATGGGCGACAAGATCACCTCGCGGCGCAACGCCGAGAAGTTCGGAGTGCCGACTGTTCCCGGCATCACCGAACCGGTTACATCGGTCGAAGACGCCAAGGTGATCGCCGAGCAGTTTGGCTACCCGGTAGCGATCAAGGCAGCCCACGGTGGAGGCGGGAAAGGTCTGCGGGCAGTGCACGGCCCGGACGATCTCGCCGACGCATTCGAAGGCGCTCGCCGGGAGGCAGACGCCTACTTCGGAAACCCCGAGGTCTATGTCGAGAAGTACCTCGAAAAGCCGCGTCATGTCGAGGCGCAGATCCTCTTCGATTCTCACGGCAAAGGAGTGTTCCTAGGAGAGCGCGATTGCTCGATCCAAAGGCGCCACCAGAAGCTGATCGAAGAGACCCCAGCGCCCGGCCTCACGATCAAACAGCGTCGGGCCCTGGCCAAGGCAGCCCTGGCGGCGGCACGATCGTGCGGATACGTCAACGCCGGGACGGTCGAGTTTCTCGTCGATCGGAACGGCGAGTTCTTCTTCCTCGAGATGAACACCCGGCTCCAGGTGGAGCACACAGTGACTGAGATGGTCACCGGTCTCGATCTGGTCGAGTGGCAGCTCAGGATCGCCCGAGGTGAGGAACTGACAATCGACGAAGTCGAGACACGGGGCCACGCCATCGAGTTCCGGATCAATGCCGAAGATCCCTTCAACAACTACATGCCCTCGCCGGGACAGGTCGTGGAATGGCAGGAGCCGGCCGGCCCAGGCGTGAGAGTCGACTCTTGGGTCCGTCAAGGAACCACTGTTTCGCAGTACTACGACAACCTGATGGCCAAGCTCGTGGTGTGGGGGCCGAACCGGGCGAGTGCGATCAACCGAGGCCGACGGGCCCTGCAGGAATTCAAGATTCGAGGCGTCGCCACCACGATCCCCGCACAGCTTGCGGTCCTCGACCATCCCGATTTCATCAAGGGAGAGCATCACACCAGGTGGATGGAAGAGTCCGTGGTCCTCGACCCGACCTCACCCGACGCCCCGCCAGCCCTTCCCGAAGACGAGGAATTGGCAAAGCGGGACATCACTGTTGAGGTGGGCGGGCGACGGTTCACAGTTTCCTACTGGGCACCTGAGCCGGCCACCCCCGGCGGAGGGATGCGACGACGGCCGCCCCGACTCTCCGCCCCGGCCGCGGGCAGTGGCTCAGACGGGGTGCTCACCGCGCCTATGCAAGGCACGATCGTCAAAGTTCACGTGAAGGCCGGCGCCTCGGTCAAGGCGGGCGACGCGATCCGCGTTCTCGAAGCCATGAAGATGGAGAACGAAGTCACGACACCCAACGCCGGTGAGGTCGTCGACCTTCGGGTAGAGCCCGGAGACACGGTCAGCGCCGGTCAGGTGATCGCCATTGTCAAATAGCCGTTTCTCCCCCCAGGAGCGGAGCGACGTTGGGGGGAGTACCGCCGAAGGCGGGGAGGGGGGCACCCAGCCAAGGGCAAAGTCGGCCAGCATCATTCCGCCGCATCGGAGATGGCTTCTGACATCGACGGGTGGACCATCAGAGTCTCCACCAGCGTCCCGGCCGTGACCCGGGCCTGAACCGCCAGCGCCACGATCCCGATCAACTCCGAGGCGTGATGCCCGACGATGGTGCCGCCGAGCACGACACCGGTTGCCGGATCGGATGTCAACTTCACAAAACCTCTGGTCACATGTTGCAAGACCGAGCGCGCGTTGGAGGCGAACGGCACTTTCATGGTCCGAACTTTGCGCCCTGAGGCGGCTGCGTCCACGTCGACAAGGCCGACCGAAGCGATTTCCGGCTCGGTGAAGATGGCCTCAGGCACCTTCGAGTAGTCGAGTGGGGTGACAGGGAGGTCGAGCGCGTGGCGGGCGATTTTTCGGCCCTGCATCGACGCAACCGAGCTGAGCGGCATCTGCCCGGTGACGTCGCCGGCTGCGTATATATGGGGCACCGAGCTGCGCTGAAAATCGTCGACGGTGATGTAACCCCCGTCGGAGGCAATCCCGGCGGCGTCGAGGTCGAGGCCTTCCGTCAGGGGATACGAGCCAACTGCCAACAAGGCGTGAGAACCGGTGATCGTCCTGCCGTCGTCGCAGCTGACAGAGACCTCGTCCCCCGAGACCGCGACGTTCTCGGCCCGGGCACCGATCACCAAGCGAACTCCACGCTCCAAGAAGTCCTCTTCGAGGACCGCTGCGACCTCTGCGTCTCGATAGGGCAGGATCTGTTGTCGCGACACCACCAGGCTCACCTTGGATCCAAGGCTCACGAAAATGTGGGTGAATTCAACGCCGGTCACCCCGGACCCGATCACAACAATGTGCTCCGGCACCTCATCGAGGAAATAGCTGTCCCTGGTGGTAAGCACCTGCTTGCCGTCGACGGGCGCCCAATCCGGGACTCGTGGCGCCGATCCTGTAGACACCATCGCTAAATCGAAGTTCATCCGGCGCTCACCACTGGACGTGGCGATCGCCACCTCATGATCGGAAACGAAGCGGCCGGTGCCCTCGATCATGGTGACACCTTGGGACTCGAGGAGCCTCACCCAGTTGCGGTTGATGTCCCCGGTGATGACCTCGATGCGTTCCGAAAGCACCTTGGGATCGACACGACCCACGTCGGTCACAAAACCAAGCTTGGCCGCATTTCGAATTGAGGTGTGACGCAGGGCGCTGGCGGCCATCGTCTTGGAAGGGATGCAGTCCCACAGATGGGCTGCCCCTCCGACGATGTCCTTCTCGATCAGCGTCACCCGAGCGCCTTTGGAGGCTGCCGTGGTGGCGGCCTGGGTGCCGGCGGGCCCACCACCAATGATCAGAAGGTGAGTTCGGTTATCTGCCATTTGAATCGGTCGGGACGGTAACCGGCTCGGCTGGGGCCAGCGGAATCAACCCGAACGATGACTTCCAAACACGCGGCGGAGTCGATCCGAGATCTCACCGAGCGTTGCCCCAGCGGCCAAAGCTGTCTTCATAATGGGGAGGAGGTTTTGGTCGGTCTTTGCCGCAGCCTCCAGGTCGGCCAGTGTCGACTCTGTAGCCACACCGTCACGCCGGGCACGCCAATCCTCGAGTCGGCCCTTCTGGCCTTCCTCCAGTGCGGGGTCGATGTCGAGCACGGGCACCACGGTTTCGGTCCCCTCCTGGTAGCGATTCACACCGACCACGACCGAGCTTGCGTCCGACTGCCGTCTTGCCTCGAGGTATGCGGACTCCTCGATCTGAGCCTGCATCCAGCCGTCCTCGATCGCGGCGACGGCCCCGCCGCGACCTTCGATTCGCTCGATGAGGTCGTCGGCCTTGGCCTCGAGCTGATCGGTGAGGTACTCGACGAAGTAGGAGCCGGCCAGTGGATCGACCGTGTCGGCAACTCCGGTCTCGAACGCGATTACCTGCTGGGTCCTCAATGCCAAAAGCGCCGACTCGTCGGTGGGCAGCCCGAGGGCCTCGTCGTAGGAGTTGGTGTGGAGAGACTGGGTCCCACCAAGGACCGAAGCCAGCGCTTGGATGGTGGTGCGGACCACATTGTTCAATGGTTGCTGTGCGGTGAGGGTCGAGCCTGCGGTCTGAGTGTGGAAGCGCATCGCCCAGCTCTTCGGATCGGTCGCCCCGATCGTCTCCCTCATCAATCGGGCCCAGATCCGACGGGCCGCTCGATACTTGGCCACTTCCTCGAAGAAGTTGTTGTGCCCGTTCCAGAAGAAGGACAGCCTCGGTGCGAATTCATCGACGTCCAACCCGGCGCCGATCGCCGCCCTGACGTATGCCATCCCGTTGGCAATTGTGAAGGCAAGCTCCTGGGCCGCGGTGGCCCCGGCCTCCCTGATGTGATAACCGCTGATCGAGATGGTGTTCCACTCCGGCATTTCCGACTGCGCGTACTCGAAGATGTCGGTGACAAGCCGCATCGATGGCCCGGGCGGGTAGATGTAGGTGCCGCGGGCCACGTACTCCTTGAGAATGTCGTTCTGAACCGTCCCTCTCAACGAGGTAGGAGCAACACCCTGCTCCTCGGCGACCAGTTGATATAGCAGGAGAAGGATGGGGGCGGTGGCGTTGATGGTCATCGAAGTCGAGACCTCCCCGAGCGGGATCCCATCCATCAGCCGACGCATGTCGTCGAGCGTGTCGATGGCTACGCCAACCTTGCCGACTTCGCCTTGGGCTAGTGGATGGTCAGAGTCGAGGCCCATTTGCGTGGGTAGGTCGAAGGCGACGCTGAGCCCGGTCTGGCCCGCCTCGAGGAGATCCCGAAACCGCCTGTTGGTCTCCTCCGCGGTCCCAAACCCGGCGTACTGGCGCATGGTCCACAGTCGACCCCGATACATCGTGGAGTAGGGGCCGCGGGTGAATGGGAACTCGCCAGGTGTCCCGATCTTCCGTGAATCCACCGGCTGGTCGTAGAGGGTGTCGACCTCGATGTCACTGGTGGTGCGCCGGGTTTCATCCATAGTCGGGGTATCCTGACATCTCCCAAGGATCGTAGGTCGGGAACTCTCGCGACACCCGAGACGTCCAATCTCCCCAGATGGCCAGGAAAGCTCTCATACATCAGATCGAGGCGCGGGAGCGTAGGGGCCGATGGTTCGGTGCCCTCGCCACGCTGCTCTCAATGTCTCTTCTCCTCGCGGGATGGGTCGGCTTATTCGCGTTCCTGGGCACCAACTCCGCGTACGGCACCTTTGAGGGCATCAAGAAGGATTGGGTTCCGGATACCCGCTCCATGGAGCTCACCCTCCCCGACTTGAGCCGGGTGAGCAGGATCTATGCCGAATCAGGCGAAGTTCTTGCCGAGCTCCACGACGGTCGCAACTCCGAGCCCGTCCCCTACGAGGAAGTCCCTGAGGTTCTGGTTCACGCCATCCTCGCCGCCGAGGACTCCGAGTTCTTCGAGCACTCGGGCGTCGATTTCTCCGCCATCGTCTCCGCCGCGATCGACAACCTCATCTATGACACTACGAGAGGTGGGTCGACCATCACCCAGCAGGTTGTGAAGAACGCCTTCGTTGGCTCGGAGGTCAGCATCCGACGCAAGATCAACGAAGCCTTCGTGTCAGCAGAGCTGGAACGCCGCTTCCCCAAAGAGCGGATCCTCGAGTACTACATGAACTCGGTCTACTTCGGGGCAGGCGCCTATGGAGTCAAGACCGCGGCCGTCGAGTTTTTCGGAAAGCAGCTGAACCAGCTGGATGTCAGCGAGGCGGCGACTCTGGCGGTATTGGTCCGAAACCCCTCGCTTTACAACCCGCGCCGCCGACCAGAGATCACCCTGGAGAGACGGGATGACGTCATCAGGGAGATGGAGCAGGACGGGTGGCTGACAAAGGCCGAGGCAGATGGCGCGGTACAACAGCCCCTAGGGGTCATCGAAGCCCCGCTCCGACGGGGTCAAGCCGATCACGTCGTCGCCGAGGTCAAACGTCAGCTGCTCAACAGTGACGAATTCGCATTTCTCGGAACCACTCCGGAGGAGCGCAAGAAGGCGATCTTCGGATGCCCGGCCGATGACGTCGCCTGCGACGGGGGCGGCGGGCTCCAGGTCTTCACAACCATCGACCTTGGATTGCAGAAGAAAGCCAACGAGATCCTCGCCTCCTGGTTACCGCTACCGCCATACGAGCAGAACATCGTTGCCTGCAAGGGGATCCTGCCTAACGAGACCGACACTTTCCTGGCGACCTACGCCGAGACCCACTCTTGCTCGCCGACCGGTGCGATGACGATGGTGGACAATCACACCGGCGCGGTCAAGGTGATGGCGTCAGGCCTTCCATTTGAGTTCTCGCAGTTCGACCTGGCGGTTCAAGGCCGGCGCAATCCAGGATCCTCGTTCAAGCCCTTTGGTCTCGTCACAGCTCTGGAGCAGGGTTACACCATGGGCCACACCTGGAGTGGGGAGAGCCCGATCGAGATCAAGTGCCCCTTCCCGTGCGCACCAAACGGGTCGAACATTTGGACCGTCCACAACGCCGGGTCGTCCTACGGCGTCATCAGCCTGGAACAGGCGACCTACAACTCCGTCAATGCGGTGTATGCCCAACTCTCACTCGAAGTAGGGCCCGAGAACATCGTGAATGTGGCGAAAAGCATGGGAATCGACGAGTCGCCTCTCGACCCAGTGCTATCGATCGTGTTGGGTAGCTCTGCGGTGAGCACCCTCGAAATGGCCAACGCATACTCCAACTTCGCCACCGACGGCCTTCACGCCAACGACTACGTGATCTCGAAGATCCTCGATGGCTCTGGCAATGTCGTCTATGAGCACGAGCTCGCGCAGACGCAGGTAGCTGATCCGGCGATCTTTGCGGCCGCCCATCGCGCCCTATCAAAGGTGCCGACCGGTTCGGGGACCGCTCCCAACGCCAACATCGGGCGCCCGCAGGGCGGCAAGACCGGGACACATCAGAGCTATCTCGACGCCTGGTACGTGGGTTACACACCTGAGTACAGCACAGCGGTATGGGTCGGTTATGAAGCCCAACAGGTGCCTCTGACCAACGTCATTATCAACGGACAGCGCTATGCCAAGGTGTTTGGGGGCTCGGTGCCGGCTCCGATCTGGGCCGAGTTCATGACTTACGTCATGAAAGACCTTCCGGTCACCGACTTCCCGCCCGAGCCGTCCAATATCGATAAGTTCCTGATTCCCCCGCCAACCCAGGTTCCGTCCGTCGTGGGTCTCGAGCAGTCTGAGGCAGAGTCCAAACTCCGTGATGCGAAGTTGAACGCAGACGTCGTTGAGATCGCGTCCCTGGAGCCTGTAGGAATGGTCGTCAATCAGAGTGTCGAGCCGGGTTCAACAGTCCGTCAAGGCTCTGTCATCACCATCTGGGTCTCCACCGGGGAGACTCCCGTAGGCGAGATGCCGGTGCTGATTGGGATGACGGTCGATGAGGCGCTCGTTGTGATTCGAGACTTCGAATTGGAGACGGGAGTCAAGTTGAGCCTGGTCCAAGAGAAGACCGATGTCACCGACAAGTCACAGGTCAACCGCATCATTCTCACCAACCCGGCGCCCGGCGAACACGTCGAGGGGACCGAGCAACTGGTCGTTTTCGTGGGGCAGCTGGCAGGGCCGTAGTCGGCGCAAGTACGCAGAGTGCGAGTATGTAGTCGCACGCGATCAGCACCCCACTGAATCAACCCAGATCGGTGCCCAGGAGTGAGAACGAGAGGGCATCGAACACTCCATCGTCGAATCGGAGGTACGACCGGAGGAGGCCCTCTTCTGTGAAGCCACATTTCCGCAGCAAGGCGAGCGACGCCAAGTTATGCGGCTCGACGTGTGCGACGAGTCGATAGACCCCTGTGTTGTTGAGAACCCATCGGCTTGCCAGGCGGATAGCAGCGGTTCCAAGACCTTTTTGGCGTGCTTCGGGGATGAGCCAATAACCGAGTTCACAATGGCCCTCCTTACGGCTTAGGTGGAGGTAGACGAGCCCTATTGCTGCGTCCGTGTCTGGGTCGGCTATTGCCATGGAGAGACCCTCGCGATTTGTCTGTCTTGACCATTGCCGCTCGATCCACGCCCGACCTTCCTCTTCGGAGTAATGGGACGGGACCGTGGTCCCGCGGGGAATCTCAGGATCTGCCGACGCTGCTTCGACACAGCCAACATCTCCAGAGGACCACTTCCTGAGACGGACCTTGTCTGATCTGAGTTCAGGGCTGGGGTAGTCGAGGTGCACAGAGAGGATTATCGCGACACACGGACTTGCCGACACCCATAGAGCGCTACCTTTCGGCCCCAAACGACTGAGACCGGTCGCGCTCTCTATCCGACAAGACCGAGTGGTGGTCTAACGGTATCTACGTAGTCGCACTCCACCAGCCCGCTCGAGCAGGAAAAAACTACCCTGGGATCCTCGGCTTTGTGGAGGGTTACTCATGTCGGACGACCATCGATCAGCGCGGCTCCCGCCACGGTGGGTTGTTCGCCTCGCCTGGTTTACGCACCGGGGCCTCTATCGCGCCACTGGTGGCCGCGTCGGATTACGTCCTCCCAAAGCCGACCAATACGGCATGATGCGTCTCACAACCATCGGGCGTCGTAGCGGCCAGGAACGGAGCGTGATCCTCGGCTATTTCGAGGATGGTCCGAACCTGGTCACTATGGCGATGAACGGATGGGCTGACCCCGAGCCTGCCTGGTGGCTCAACCTTCAAGCTCATCCACAAGCCACAGTCGAAGTCTCCGATGGTCGACAGAAGGTCAGGGGGCGGGCCGCGGAGGGAGAGGAACGGTCGCGTTTGTGGACCCGGTGGCGAGATATAGACAAGAATTTGGACGCCTACGCCGCGCTCCGGTCCAGTGAAACCGCTGTCGTGATCCTGGAGCCTTCGTCATCCCCGATTGCTTGACCCCGCCCGAACGGGGCCATCAGGGAGGGTGAGCTATCGATCGACTACTGATCACGCCGGCACCGGCGGATGTTGCGTTTTTTCGCGACTCACGGTTACGACTCTTGACGTTATTTGACGTTCTTCTGTAGAACTCGACACATGAGAACCGAAGTGCCCGGGAGTGGTCGAGATGCACGTCCTCCGCATCGGCAGGCCTTGGGGCTCTCGGGTGCTTCGGTCCGCCCCACCGCCCGGGTGAGGCCAATAGTCCCCGTGCGGCTTGAATCATCTGCCGCCCAATTCGCTCCAACCGATCCCTATGTCCGCAGGTTCTGGGTAGCCGCCATCGGATCTGCCGCTGTTGCCGAGCTGCTCCGCCTGGTGCGTGCGGCCGAGAAGGGGGAGGGGGTGCGGCTACCCAGATACCTTCCGACTCTTATACGCACCGGGCTGGTCAAAGCCGAGAGTGGCGGCCTGGTTGTGGTCGACCGTATCCCGCCGGTTCCAAAGAGCCTTTGCTGGAGGTTCCCCCCGAGTCTGGCGGCTGACCATCGACGTTGGCTGGGGCTATCTCCGCACAGCAAGCCCGGCCATCAGGACCAGGGCGACTACTTCGCCGATGGCAAACGCGATGGCGACGCGAACGTCGGGCGCACCACCGAGCAGCAGTAGGGCCACCACACCCGCCGCAAGACCGCCGAACCAGGCGGCGCTGAGACGCGAAGTGCGGGCTTCAGCAACCAGAACCTGGCCTGCGATTTGTGCGGCCGCCGCAGCGGAGACCCCGGCAGCGGTGAACATGGCCACGGTCGACGATGGCGCGAACGCCTGCCCGAAGAGAAGAGCGACGACCTCAGGACCGACCAACCAGCCCACGAGCCCTCCAAGAAGGACGAGCCCCGCTCCACCAACGACAACTGTCCGGACGATCCGGTTGAGGCGGTCGCGGTTTTCGGCGCTGGCAAGGCCAACCAGATAGGGAAGGACCCGCCCCTGGAGGGCAAGGATCAAGGTGAGCGGGGCGCGGTACAGGGTGAAGGTGACGAAGACCACAGAAACCAGTGCTGGACTTGCGCCGAGGGCCGCCACAGCAATCGGAGCACCTCCAAGCAGCAGCTGAGAGGAAGCGGTGCCGCCAAGGTATCCGCCCAGAAAGACCGAGGCTGTGGTCGCCGGCGCCCGACGTTGGCCGGTGTCGTGTCGCCACCATCTCATCCCCAGGACCGAGAACCCGCCGAGGACCATTGCCCACCCAAGAGACTCTGCGCTCGCAACGAGTTGGATGGCGACGACACCGGCAACCAATCTCACCAACGACTCCACGATCAGGACCCAGCCGGCATCGGCGAATCGCCGTCTTCCCTCAAGCACGCCCTTGCCGAAGAAGAGGAGGGAGTACCCGACCATCAGGAGGACAATTTGGACCGCGTAATGCCAACTTCCAGCAAAAAAGCGATCGAGGGTCAACATGACGAACCCTCCACCCAGGACCGATCCCGCGAGCACCATCACCCCCGCTGCCTTGAGATCGGCGGGGATCGCCTTTCGGCCCGAGGCCACCTCCCGGGTCACGTATTGCTCGACCGGAATGAGAAGCACGGTGGCCAGGATGAAGAAAACGGTCCAGAGCAGGCTGATCGGGGCAAAGGCGACATCTCCCACCGCCCGCGCTCCAAAGGCCTGGAAGGCGAACGCCCCGACGGCTCCGAACAGGCTGCCAGCGACCATGAAAGTGGTGCCGGGAGCCCGGAACCCCCTGGGCTCGGTTTCGATCATGGCGCGACTCAACGAGCGCCAGCCCCGGTGAGGACCGTCCAGACGCTCTTCCAGAGCACGCTGATATCCATCACTGGGGACATGTGCTTGATGTAGTAGAGGTCATAGGTCAGCTTCTCGATCGTCTCAGCTTGATCATCGGCATATCGATAGTTGACCTGAGCCCAGCCCGTGATTCCTGGCCGGACGAGATGACGGTGCTGATAAAAGGGGATCGTCTGACGAAACGCGTCCGCAAAAGGGACCTGCTCGGCGCGAGGGCCAACGAGGGTCATCTCGCCCTTGAGCACGTTCCACAGTTGAGGGATCTCGTCGAGCCGTGACATGCGCAACAGACGCGCCCCCTTGAACAAACGCTGGTCATCCTCGGTTGCGAACTGCGGACCGTCCTTTTCAGCCTCGATCACCATGGTTCGGAACTTGAACATGGTGAAGACCTCACCTCCGAAACCAACCCGCTCCTGTTTGAAAATGGCCGGGCCGGGCGATGAAATCTTCACATAGAGGCCGACAAGAAGCCCGAGGGCCAGCCAAAGAGGGGCGGTAAGGGCAGTGGAGGCCACATCGAACACCCTCTTGCCGGGCAGCCAGGGTGCGACCGCCAGAAGGGGGGCAGAGATCTCCCACCCTTCCGCGAGATGGACCAGCGGCACCCTCCCGGTGTGCTCCTCATAGATCGAAGTGAATGGGCGAATGGTGTAACCGGCGACATCGCATGATGACAGGTACTGAGCCACCCGCTCGGAAAGGATGGAGCGCAGGTCCACCGCAAGCGTCACATCACGCTCCGGCATCTCGGTTGGGCCGTCGAAGGCCGGATCTAGAACCCACACCACTTCGGCATGGGGCGAAGCGACCAGGTCCTCAGCCAGTTGCTTCTCCCCGGTGATGAGACCGATCCGTTCGGTCCATGGGCGATGACGCCGCACTATGCGGTGGGCTGTGGCCAGAACCAGCCATCCCGCTGCACTCAAGACAAGAAACGCTCGCGAGTAGTAGGCGTTCCGGTACAACACCAGGAACAATGCGGAAATGGCCGCGGTCCCGAAGAAGATGGCGAACATCCGCCCGTAGCTGGGCCGGGGGACGCCATGACCCGACATCCGTGCGGTGGTGACAGACATCAGGGTCATCGCCCACATCGGGACCAGGACCATGGGCAAAACCTGATTGCCCAGCAGCGAATTCCAAGGCAACCAGACGCCGTAGACCAGTTGCGAAGCGAAGGCCGCAGCCAATGCGTAGGCAGCAAGATCCGTGAGACTGGATGAGATCAGGAAGCGGCTGCGCACGATTCCTGATGCTAGGTATGCGCGCGGGCCTCTACACCGTCTCAGCCATCGTCTTGGCCACCTCGATGAGGGTCCGCGCCCCGAACCCGGACGCCCCTTTGACCTGCTCCCCGGCCGTTTCCCGAGCGCGCGCCGGACCGGCAATGTCGAGATGTGCCCAGGGCCCGTCGCCCGCGTATTCGGAGAGGAAGACCGCCGCCGCGATCGCACCGCCGTATCGACTCGCGGTCACATTCTTGATGTCGGCGATATCGGAGTCGAGTTGCTTGCGGTACTCCTTGAAAAGAGGCAGCTCCCAGAAATACTCCCCCGCCTTCGAGGCTGCAGCGAGCACGCGGGCGGCTACGTCCGAGTCCGAGCCAAACACCGCGGCGATTCGATCGCCGAGTGCAACGCGGGCAGCACCAGTGAGGGTGGCAACGTCGAGAATCAGATCAGGCTCATAACGGGCCATGATCCCAAGACCGTCGGCCAGGATGAGACGACCCTCGGCGTCGGTGTTGAGGACCTCGATGGTCGGACCGGAGATGGGTCGCAGGACGTCCCCAGGGCGGGTTGCGCTGCCCCCCACTGCATTGTCGGTAATCGGCATCACTGCTGTGACCCGGATTGGCAGACCGAGGCGTGCGATCCCGATCGTTGCAGCAGCCACCACCGCTGCTCCGGACATGTCGTCCTTCATCTCTTCCATGAATGGGGCGGTCTTGATCGAGAGACCACCAGTGTCAAAAGTGATTCCCTTTCCCACCAATCCCAAATGACCCATTGGGTTTCCTGGCTTGTATTCGAGGACGACCAGACTCGGATCCCGGTCGGACCCGGCGGCTACGCCCAGGAGAGCTCCCAGCCCCTCCGCAGTGATCCGTTTGACATCCCAAAGCTCATGGGTGACACCGGCAGCCTCAGCGGCTGTGGCTATTCGGGCCGCCAGAGTCTCAGGGGCCATGTCCAAAGCGGGGGTGTTGACCCAATCCCGGGCGAGATTCGTGACTTCGGCTCCGATGACCGCCGCCCCCATCTCAGCCTCGTCGCCATCGACCAACTCGACGATCTCCAGAACGGATGCATCGCCATTGGTCTTGTAGTTCCGGAACTCATAGCCTCCGAGCAAAGCTCCTTCGACCACTGCTCTGGTGGCGCCTTCGATCTGAACCTGGTTCAACGAAGTAACGGCTCGGACGGTTTTCACCGCGCGGATCCCATTCCCGACCGCAGCGCGGAGCGACTCGAAACTCACCTCATCACCAACCCCGATCAGGAGCAGGGCGGCCGCAGTGTCATGAGGCACGGTGATGATCTGACCGGCTTTTCCCTCGAACTTGGCCAAGTCCATGAAGTCCGTGGCGCCGGCCAGGACCTCTTCGCTCCCTGGCAGGGGCTCGCGGGCGGCCGTCACGCCAACGATCAAGGTGGCCCCTGTCAGGTCCGGTTCTCCGTTCGTCACATCGATCCGCAACTCCACTCCCTTTCAGTTTCCAAACGGTCCCAGGCCTGCGACCAACACTCTTCCAAGAAAGACGCCGCCGAGACTGGTGAGCACCGCCAGATAAGACAAACCGGTTGCTGCCATCACGCCGGAATAGGCGGGGTAACGGAGCGAGGCGAACACCGCGCCCATGAGGACGATGGAGGTCGACATCAACACCCAGTAGGCAACTGTGGCCCCCCCTGAGGGGAGACCGGCCACTGCCAGAACGACGCTGTCAAGGGCGAGACCAAGCATCGCGGCGAGTGCCAGCGATTTCAGGGCCCAGCGCGGGAGTCGGGGGTCGACGAGGTACCAGTGGCCGAGGAGCATCTCACCGGTGACTCCGCCCAGCGCCAGGGTGGCCGACAACGCCGGGACTGGAGCCCCCACCCGGGCCGCTTGGGCGAGCAACGCAATCCCGGCAGTTACCTGAAAAATCCCCGACAGCTGGCGGTTCCGAGCAAGGATCAGACCAAGAGCCAGAAGGATCAGGGCCAGCCTCACCCACCACACGTCGTCTCCGAAGGCTCCGATGAGAGCTATCAGGGCGGCAAGCGACCCGGCGACCCAGGTGAAGCCTGGTCCGACGATTCGAGCAAGGGCCACCAGACCTGAAACCAGCGCCAGTCCGGCAGCCCAGGCAACCAGGATGAATCCCGGCTCAGCAAGCGTTGCGAGATCGTCGGGCACGGGAAACGATGTTGGCTGCTGATGGTTTCCCTCGCCAATCGCCCAGGACGCCGCCGAGTTTCGGTATTCACGGTGCGACGGGAGAATGAGGTTGGCCTTCAGGGGGTAATCACCTGTGCCGAAGCAAATGGTGCGACCCGGGAGGCGATTGATCTGCCCATGCTGCTGACCAGAACCAAGAGACTTATCGCATTGCTGGCCACATCATTGGTGGTCCTGCTCACTGCGATTGCGCCCGCCCAGGCTGCCGAGAATCAAGTGAACATCAGCGGCGGCGGTTGGGGCCATGGGATAGGGATGTCGCAGTGGGGTGCCAAGGCCATGGCCGATGGTGGTTCCACTACGGGCGACATCATCCAGCACTTCTACACGGGCGTGACGATCGGCACCGTTGGTAGTGGCGAGTTGACAGGGCATGCCGAGCCGCTCCGGATCGGCATCGGTCAGAGCCTGACCCGCTTCGACTTCTCGGCGATCGGCGGGGCGATCAACCCGGGCGGTCTGGTCGCACAGCCTGGCCAAGCGTGGTCACTGCGGATGATTGCACCAGGGCAGTGTCAGTTCTATTTCGGAGAAGGTGCCCAGGGTGCCCCGATCAGTCCCTGCACCGGGGAGATCACCTGGACCAACCAACCCACCGTCCGAGTGAGTGTTCCCACCGTCAACCGGACCTATGCCCGGGGAAAAATTCTGGTCGTTCCGGTCCCAAATAACTCCGGAGCGTTCCATCTCCTAGTCGAGTTGCCACTCGAGCAATATCTATATGGGCTTGGCGAGATGCCCTCCTCATGGCCGATGGAAGCGCTCAAGGCCCAAGCCATCGCGGGACGAACCTATGCCCTCTACAAGGCAAAGGTCTTCGCCAACCTGGCTAGCAAACACGGCGCGGATGAATGCGTGCGCCTGTCATCTCTACGCCTCCACCCTCGATCAGGCCTACATCGGCTGGGCCAAGGAGGGCGAAGTGGGTAGCCAGAACTGGGGAGCGATCTGGGTCGCTGCGGTAAACGCCACTGCTGGCCAGGCCCTCATCCATCCCGCTGACGGTGTCAACGGCGCGATCCAGGCCTACTACTTCTCCTCATCAGGTGGGGCCACCGAGAACAATGAGGATCAGTGGGGAGGATCGCCCTACTCCTATCTCCGTTCGCAAAGCGACCCAGGTGCAACCTCCTGGACAGCCACCTTCACCCAGGCGAATCTGGCCTCGGCGTTGGGATTCCAGTCGTTGATGTCGGCGGCGGTCACCGAGCGCTTCGTGTCGGGGAGCCCGAAGAAGATCGTGGTGAAGGGATCTTCTGGGGGTGCACCTTTGACCAAGACCTTCACCGGCAACGAGCTCCGAACGATTCTGGGCCTCCGCTCCCACTACGTGATCGATATCACCGGCATCATTCCCTTTATCCCAGGCGCCGACCGGGCCATCCTCCACGATCCCTCCTCTGGCAAATGGCGATATCTGACTGCCACAGCAGCGACCACCGACCTCTATTTTGGGAATCCGGGTGATTTTGGGTTTATGGGGGATTGGGATTGTGATGGGATTGATACGCCTGGGTTGTATCGACGGTCCGACGGGTACGTGTATTTGAGGAATTCGAACACGCAGGGAGTGGCCGACATCTCATTCTTCTTCGGGAATCCTGGAGATCTTCCCCTGGCTGGGGACTTCGACGGGGACGGCTGTGACACGGTGTCGATCTACCGGCCGTCGGAAGGCAGGTTCTTCATCATCAACCATCTCGGCAAGGGAGATTCGGGGTTGGGAGCCGCCGACTACGCCTACTACTACGGCAACCCCGGCGACGCTCCGTTCATGGGAGACTGGAACGGTGACGGGATCGACACTCCAGGACTACGCCGCAACTCGAACGGGTTTGTCTATCTCCACCACTCCAACACTCAAGGCAACGCAGAAATCGAATACTTCTACGGGAACTCCGGAGACCTGGTATTCACCGGAGACTGGGACGGAGACGGCGACGACACCCTCGGCCTCTACCGGCCCACCAACGGCACCGTCTACCTCCGCAACACCAACAACACCGGAATCGCCGACCTCGCCTTCGTCATGGGCGGGTCCAACCACCGACCCGTCTCAGGCACCTCCTGATCGGGGCCCCACCCCGCTGACCTCGGTGATCCTCCCCGCCTTCGACGAGGAGGCCGCGATGCCGGTGGTGCTCGACGATCTCGAGAAGCATCTGGGTGACCGATACGAGGTCATCGTTGTCGACGACGGGTCCAGTGACAGCACAGCGGCCGTTGCCGCTGCCAATGGGGCCAAGGTGATCCGCCACGAGATCAATCTCGGCAAAGGCTCCGCTATGGCCACAGGAGTCGAAGCGTCGTCTGGGGAGTACTTGGTCTTCATGGACGCCGATGCCACCTATCCGGCAGCCGCCATCCCGGAACTCGTCTCGATGCTGAGTGACTACGACATCGTCCGCGGTGAGCGACCGCTCGACTCACCCAACATCCCCGCGGTGAACCGGATCGGCAATCGGGTGTTCAACAGGCTGCTCGGCTCGTTCCACGAGCTGGAGGGCAACGACATCATGAGCGGCCTCTACGGGATGAGCAGGACCGCATTTCGAGCCCTACGCCTCGAGTCGGCGGGTTTCGACATCGAGGTCGAGATAGGGGTCAAGGCCAAACAACGTGGTCTCACGATCGGCACCTTCGACATCGACTACCAACCAAGGCTCGGTGACAAGAAACTGCGGCCGGTCAGGGATGGGCTCAACATCCTGGCCCGGCTTGCCGGGATGACGATCCTCTACTCCCCCACCGTTACCTTCGTCATCCCGGGTCTTCTCGTCATGGCCCTGGGGTTGATAGGTGCCCTCGGCCTCAGCGGAGGACCGGTAATCCTCGGCTCCCTCGGGCTTTCCACCAATAGCTTCGTCCTGGCCACCCTCGGCTTCCTGGCCGGGTTTCAGTTGCTCGTGCTCGGGGTGGCCGCCACGCTCTACAGAGTGGAGACCGGGGCCACACCCACGAGGTGGCTGCTCCGCCTGGCCAGCCGCCCGATCCGGCTCGGGGCTGCGGTAATCGGCCTCATCATCGCCATTGTCGCCGCCATCGGCCTGATCTCGCTCGTGATCACATGGGTCCGAGGAGGGGCCGGCGCCTTCCTCGAGACCGAGAGACTGGTTGCCACCGCCTCCTTATTCGTCTTCGGACTTCAGCTTCTGTCGGCTGGATTGTTCCTGTCGATCTTCTCCGGCCGACTCGCCGCACGTCGTGGCTGAGCACCGCGTAACGGCCGTCGTCGTCAACTACCGCAGTGGAGATGACCTGAGTCGTTGTCTGCCCGGTGTCCTCGCGGCTGAAGACGAACTTGCCCAACTCGTCGTATTCGACAACGACTCGGGAGACGAAAGCTGGCGTGTGGCTGAGACCTTCGCCACAGGGGACGAACGGGTCGCCGTTGTCCTCTCCGATCGCAACCTCGGGCTGGCAGGGGCAGTGAATCAGATCCTGCCCAATGTGACCACCGCGTACCTGGCGGTCCTCAACCCCGATTGCACTCCCCTCGACGGATGGCTCGCTCCCCTGGTGGCCACCCTCGATTCCAATCCAGACGCCGGTGCCGCCTGTCCGATGGTTCTTGTGGAGGGGAGCGGCGAGGTCAACTCAGCGGGTCAGCACGTTCACGTGACGGGTCTTGGATTCAATCGGCTTCTGCATTCCCGACCCGAGGCGGTCGGCCACGAACCGCATCTGGTCGGCGGCCTCCACGGGGTGGCATTTCTGATCAGGGCCGACCTGCTCCGTGAGCTCGGTGGATGGAACGAGACCGGCTTCCTCTATCACGAGGATGTCGCGTTGTCTTGGGACCTGCTGCTCTCCGGGCATGACATCGTCTGTGTCCCGGCCTCACGAGTGCTCCACGACTATCACCTGACCATGTACCCCGAGAAGCTCTATCTACTCGAGCGAAACCGTTGGGCACTTCTGCTCAGCCATCTCCGCATGGGTCGGCTCGTGTTGCTGTCGCCTGCCTTGATCCTGACCGAGTTGATGGTCTGGGGCCTGGCCCTGGTTCGGGGTTCGAAGTTTCTGCGGGCCAAAGCTCGGGGATATACCTGGGTGTGGGCTCATCGGGGGGAGATCGCTTCCTGGAGGAAGACAGTGTTCAGCCGCGGCACATATGACGATGTCCGGCTGCGCGAGGCAACCCGCTGGTCATATCCGATCCATCAGCTGGGCCTTCTCGGAGGCGAACGAGGCGAGTCGTCGCGCCAGCCCCCGGGGGGCCTGCCGGTGTGACGAAGGTTTCACAACCGCTTACCTGAGGTACGTAGCGCCATATTTGGCGCTACGTGGACAGAGTACGGCGCCTTCTAAGGACCGGCAGCATTCTCTGTCGGCATGGCGTCATATTTCGCGCCAGGAACCTCAGGTAAGAGTGATCTCTTGCCTATTTGGCGATGATCTTGAAAACCGTGCCCTGTAGTGAGGTCACGTAAACCTCACCGTTGCCGTTGTAGCCGAACGATGACAGTTGCCCGATGACCCCCAGCTCCGATGATCGATCGAAGTTCTTGCTGGCGATGCCTTCCTCGTAGAGCAGGCTGTGAATCCTCCCCGCACAGAAGTCGGCGTAGAAGTAGGTCCCGGAGAGACCCGCTATGGCACTTCCCCGGTACACGAAACCACCGGTGACCGAGCATCCGTTGGCGTGGGTGTACTCGACCTGGGGGAAGGTGAATCCACCTGTCGAGCATGGGCCCTCGTAGCACCTGGTTCCCTCCCATGTGTTCCAGCCGAGATTGGAGCCAGCGGCACCTGCGGAAAGGATGGTGACTTCCTCTCGCTGCTCCTGACCAACGTCGCCGATGTAAAGGAGTCCACCGTCGTAATCGAAGCGCCACGGGTTGCGCAGGCCAACCAGGTAGACCTCCGGAGCCCCACCGCCACCCGCAAACGGGTTCCCTGCGGGAATGCCATATTGCTTGCCAGGCGAGGTGGTGTCGACATTGATTCGAAGGATCTTGCCCAGCAGGTCATTGGGATTCTCGGCGTGGTCGTTGGGGTCGCCGCCTCCCCCACCATCCCCGCGTCCAATGAGCAAGTAGCCGGAGCCATCGAACTCCAGCATCCCGCCGTTGTGATTCGAGGCGGGCTGGTTGACCGTGAGCAGAACCCGTTCCGAGGCGGCGTTGGCCAGGTTTGGGTTAGAGGACGCCTGGAACTCGGAGACCCTCGTGACCGAGCCGACGTTGTAGCTGACGTAGAACTTGCCATTGGTGGCGTATTGGGGGTGGAAGGCAAGGCCTAGGAGCCCTTGCTCGCCGCAACAGGTCACACTCAAATTGAGGAACGGGGTGGGAAGCACAGTCCCACCGCTGATGATCTTGATGGCGCCGCTCTGCTCGACGACGAAGAGACGGGGATCACCTGCTGGTGCAGCGACAAACACCGGACGGTTCAGACCCGAGGCCACCTGCTGCAAAGCCAGTGGCGGTGGAGGTGGCGGCAGGTTGAGGGCGAAGTGGCCTGACACCGGCAGCGATGACGATGATCCAAGCCCAAAGCTGAGGTCGGCCACACCGGTGCTGTTTGTGTTCTTGAGGTAGAACGTGGCGTTGGAGGGCCGGAACAACCCGAAGGTGTCCTCGCCGTTGTTGTTCCAGTCGCCTGCCACAGGGAGGTCTCCGGCGTCACCGAAGAAATAGGAGATATCGGCGATCCCGGTGGTATTGGTGTTGCGGAGGTAAACGAATCCGTCACTTGGCCGGCGCAGACCGACCGTATCGATGCCGTCACCGTTCCAATCCCCGGAAACCGGGATGTCACCCGGGTTGCCAAAGTCGAAGAAGAAATCTGCGGCGCCGAGCCCCCCACCTTGGGTCCCGAGACGGTTGATGACGTAGAACCGTGCCTCTGAGGGCCGGTAAATGGAGAGTGTGTCGCAGCCGTCTCGGTTGAAATCCCCGACCAGCGGCAGGTCCCCGGGATTCCCGAAGAGGAAGGTGATGTCGGCGACTCCGGTGTGATTGCTGTTGCGTAGGTAGGCGAAGCCGTCGGAGCGACGGTAGAGGCCTGGGGTGTCGACGCCGTCGCAGTCCCAGTCGCCCATGAACGGGACGTCATTGGGATTGCCATAACCGATGGTTCTCGTGTTGGTGTTCTCATCGCGCAGGGTCCAGTTGCCAGTGGTCTGATCCACCACTCCGACAGTGTCGGTAGCCATGGCCGGGAGGGCTACGACAACAACCAAGCCGATCACCAGGAGTATGCGAAGCCGGTTCATCTAGAAATCCCCTCCTGTGGGTTGCATGCCGCCGCCGGCGCCGACGCTCCAGTCGGCGATTCCGGTGTTGTTGGTGTTGCGGAGGTAGACGGTGCCGTTGGTGGGCCGGTAGAGGCCGAGGGTGTCGTCGCCGTCTCCGTCCCAGTCTCCGGTGAATACCAGGTCTCCGGAGTTCCCGTAGAAGTATTCGATTTCTGCGTTGCCTTGAGTGTTGGAGTGGTGGAGATAAACAAACCCGTTCGAGTTGCGGCGTAGTCCTGGAGTGTCGATCCCGTCACCGTTCCAGTCTCCCATGAACGGAGCGTCGCCGGGGTTGCCGTAGTAGTAGGCGTAGTCGGCGGCTCCCAACCCCGAATCTCCCTTGCCGAGATGGTTGATGATGAAGAACCTGCCTTCCGACGGCCGGTAGATCGACACCGTGTCACAGCCGTCCCCGTCGAAGTCCCCAGCCAGGGGAAGATCTCCAGGATTCCCGAAGAAGAATGAGATGTCGGCCACTCCCTGCGTGTTCGAATTCCTCAAATACACGTACCCGTCGGACCGTCGATACAACCCAGGCGTATCAATCCCATCACAATCCCAATCCCCCATAAACCCAAAATCACCCGGATTCCCAAAATAGAAGGCGGCCACCTCGGCCGAGCCCCGATGCAGTCGCCAGTAGCCCGTGTTCGACTGGATCAAGCCGAAGGGAGCGTTGCTTGCCGGCTGCCCGACACAACCGAGGGTGCCGGCCTCGACCATCAGTCGGAGCTGTTCCACGGCTGCCCCGGCGTCGAGGCGCCCGTATCCCGATGCTCCGTCCCAACCGGGGCTTCCGATGTCTTGTGCGGAACAGAGGAGAGCGTTACGCACTTGACCCGCCGGAGCGGTGGGAAACCGTGAGACGAGCAGGGCGAGGGCACCACTGACATGAGCAGCGGCCATCGAGGTGCCGAAGAGGCCCTCGTACCCGCCGATGGTGTCCTGCCACACGAATCCGGACTCGTCGCCTCCGGGCCCCAACAGATCGAGACCGAGCCCTCGAGCCGAGTAGTCGGCGACATTTCCCGACCGGGTGCTGGCCCCGACCCCGATCACTGCCGGGTGATTGGCTGGGTAGAACACATCGATTGGGGCTGTTGCCCGACGCGGCGACGAGGACCACTCCAGCTGCGGAGGCGCGGTCTATGGCCTCGTTGAGGGCCGTGCTCGCACAAGAGGTACATCCGAGTGACATATTGATGACCCTTGCCCCGTGGGCAACTGCCCAGTCCATTCCCCTGACCAGATCCGCCGCAGCGGCGCCACCAGCCGAGAACACCTCGACCGGCATGATGCTCGCCTCTGGAGCCACCCCTGCTCCCTCGATGCCGTTGTCGGAGCATTGGGCGACCGAGCCCGCGACGTGGGAGCCATGACCTTCAGGATCGGTGTCGCTGGCGGCTCCAGGGCCGGCGACTTGGGTCGCGGCGTTGTACTCGGCGACGAAAGGCCGACAGAAGCCGTCAATGCCCTCGCTGACGCCGGTGTCGAGGATGGCGACCGTAACTCCGGCGCCGACTGTGCTCTGCCATGCCCCGCCGACGTTGGCTGAATGAAGATGCCACTGATAGAAGGGCGAACCGCTGTTCACGTAGAAGGGATCCGGCGAAACGAAGGGCGGCGATGCCTGGCGGGTCAGGATGAGGTCCAACTCCGCGACCCGGACATCCGGCCGGGTGCTCATCTCTTGCGCGAAGTCGATGGCGTCTTGGCCGGCTGGCACAGGGACCTCGAACCACCCCTCCCCGATCGGGTCAATGCCGGTGCCGAGGGCGCGGTAAGCCTGCGACGGGGCCGCCAGCTTCACCAGGATGTGCGACGGAGAGTGGGGCCTTGTTTCGTCCTGAGCCTGGCCCAATCGCCCGAATGATGGGGGCTCGTCGGCGGCGACCGCAGCGGCTGGCGCCATCTGGAGGAGCAGGGCAATTGCCAGGACAGGAGCGACCGCCCACCGGGGAGTTGATCTGAGTGCGACCCTCAACGACCGCATCGTATGCCGAGGAGCCGGCTATGGCTGGAGAGCGATGACACCGGTGTACTTGCCGGCTTGGAAGGTCGAGTCGGCGATGCCTTGGGCATTGGTGTTCTTCAGATAGAACATCCCCTTGGAGGGTCGGTAGACGCCGATGGTGTCGGTCCCGTTCCCATCCCAATCCCCCGCCACCAACATGTCACCAGGATCCCCATAGATGAACTGGCTGTCCGCCACCCCGGTCGTATTCGAATTACGGAAATACACCAGACCACTCGACTCACGATGCAACCCCACCGTGTCCACCCCATCACCGTCGAAATCCCCCACAAACGGCTTATCCCCCGCATTCCCGAACAAGAACGCGTAGTCCGCCGCCCCCAACCCACCATCGTTCGAACCCAGATCGTTGATCACATAGAAACGCTGCTCCGAAGGCCGATAGATCGACACCGAGTCACAACCGTTCTTGTCGAAGTCTCCCGCCAACGGGTAATCCCCCGGATTCCCGAAGAAGAACGAGATGTCGGCCACCCCCTGTGTATTCGAATTCCTCAAATACACATACCCATCCGACCGTCGATACAACCCCGGCGTCTCCACCCCATCACAATCCCAATCCCCAGAAAACGGGACATCACCCGGATTCCCATATAGGAACGAAGTCGTTGGCGGATTGAAAACGAGCTCCTCCCACAGCACAAAGCGACCGCTTTGCTCCTGAAACGCCAGTGTGTCGCAGACTTTGCCCTCGGGACACAGAGGTGCCACCGGGGAGCCCAAGGCCGCCGCCTTCAGCGACAGGTAGGGATCGACTGGCACCCCGTCAGGGCCTCGCAATTCGAAATGAAGATGGGGAGCGATTCCTTCGGCGTTGCCCGAGTCGCCGACGTATCCGATGAGCTGGCCGGCCTCGACATGCACGCCCGGAGCAATGCCGGGCGCAAACCCCCAGCCCTGACCGTCGTCGCTGTAGGAGCCGTCCGGATTCTGCGTGTCGTTGTTGAGATGGATGTAACGAGTGGCCCAGCCATCACCATGCTCGATCTGCAGCGCACAGCAGTTACCGCCCTGCACATTGAGCATCCAACCCACTGTGCCGGCGACAGCTGCCACGACAGGCAGGCCCTTGACCCCGTAGGTCATGATGTCCACCCCCTCGTGAAGATGTCCGGCGCGAGGGTCCCCAAACGAATCCGTGATGTTGTATGTGCCGCTGGCGATGGGAAAAACCATCGGGTAGACCCCGTTGGGGCCCATCTCGGCGGAGACCGACAGGGCGGGGACACCAAGGGCGACGACGAGCAAAAAGTGCTGAAAGACGACGAATCATTTGTTGAGGGGGGCCAGACCGGTGTAGGCCCCGGCGAATGCCCAGGCGTCAGCGTTTCCTTGAGTGTTGGAGTTGCGGAGGTAGAACAGCCCGTTGGAGGGTCGGTAGACGCCGATGGTGTCGGTCCCGTTGCCATCCCAATCGCCAGCGATCAGTTTGTCCCCCGGATCGCCATAGATGAATTGATTGTCGGCGATTCCGGTTGTGTTCGAGTTCCTGAAGTACACCAGCCCGGTGGACTCTCGATGGAGCCCGATCGTGTCGACGCCGTCAGCGTTGAAGTCCCCCACAAACGGATGGTCTCCCGGATTGCCAAACAAGAACGAAAAGTTCGCCGCCCCTAACCCCCCGTCGTTGGAGCCCAAAGCGTTGATCACATAGAACCTCTGCTCCGAGGGGCGGAAGATCGACACCGAGTCACAACCGTTGTTGTCGAAGTCACCAGCTATTGGGATGTCTCCCGGGTTGCCGAAGAAGAACGAGATGTCGGCCACCCCCTGGCTATTGGAGTTTCGCAGATAGACATATCCGTCCGACTGGCGGTAGAGGCCCGGCGTCTCCACCCCATCACAATTCCAATCCCCAGAAAACGGGACATCCCCCGGATTCCCGAAAAAGAACGACGACTCCACGACACCACTGGTCGCTAGGGACCAGATATGGAATCGGCCTCCGCTGTCCTGGAAGGCTGCGGTGTCGCAGTCCGAATTGCCATGGCACAGGGTGACCCCCGAGTTGAGGCTGAGATTGAGTTGGCCGGGCTGGAACCAGTCGCTAAGAGGCCACTGGTACTTGGTGCCCGAGGCCAGCACGGCGTCCTTCCAGCCTCCATTCACCGTTGGCGGGATCCACACTCGCCAATCGGTCTCCTTGTTCATGTTGAGGTAGACCACTCCTACCACCGCCGGGTGGGCGGAGGCCCAGGACATCATGTCCCTGATCCACTGGTCTTTGGTCGCCGAGGGCCAGGCGGCGGTCTGGGCGATGATGATCGGCTTGCCGGGGAAACTGGCGGTGAGTTGGTCGACGGTCGTCCCCATCACCGAGCTCACGCTCGCTCCGTCGGCCCATCGATACGCGGAGATCCCGATCACATCCACATAGGCGTTGCCCGGGTAGTAGCTGCCGATCGAGCCGCATCCTGGTGTGGTCCAGCCGTTGGGGGCAAATGCGAACCGGACCTTGGTCTCATTGATGCCCCTGCCCCGGATGATGTCGACGATCCGACGATAGGCATTGATGAAATTCCCGGGGTCGCAGCCATAAGGAGTCCAGTTGCCGTTCATTTCCTGGAGAGGCGCCAGCACCACGCTGCGGCTTCCCCCCTGATCCAGGAACAGCTTGAGGTAGGTCACCCAGTTGTTGATTTGAGCGTCCCAGGCACCCGAGGCGATGGAGGCTGCCGAAGCGGGAATGGTGAGGTTGGCAAAGGGAGTTGCGTGACCCTGCCAGACACCCTCGAGGATCTGATAGGTGTTGGACCAGCTTGACGAGTTCGCTTCGGTGACCGAGTGGAAGGTCCCGGCGAAGGTCATCCTCTTCCCGATGGCACTGGCGATCCCATTGAGGTCGCCGGCGGCGTTGAACTGCTCGGAATAGATCCCGGCGTAGACCGACCCGGCGCCGCTTATCGTCGCTGCCTGGGCCGGTGGAGCCGGTGGGACGATGACGAAAGCGCCAGCCAGGATGGCCAGCGCCATGCACAAAGCTACCTGACGACGCATCGTGGTCTTATCGGACAAGTCCGGGCACCTCTTGAACCGGGTTCCGGCGGCATACCCGATGGCCTGACCGGCTAAACACCACCCAGATGCGAGGAAGACGAGAGTGATGGCGATGGCAACCGTCCCACTGCCATCTCGGACCGTTGCTTACCATCTCTTCGATGCTCGGATCACGCTCCCGGATTGATCAGTGATGGCTCGAGGGCGCTTCGTCTTTGTCACCACGGAGCTCTACCCCGAGACCCAGGGCGGTGCCGGTGTGGTTGTGGATGCCCTGGCCCGACATCTCGCCGGGCAGCGACCTGTGGTGGTGCTCCTCGCCTCACCCGATCCGGTGGAGGTCAAGGCGCGAGACGGGGTTCGGGTGGAAGTCTCCTTGATCCCTCCCACTGGCTTCCTGGAGCGTTCGGACGCGGTGGCAAGAAGTGCAGCCGAGCTGATCCGTCCTGGTGACCGGATCGAGGTCCAGGACTTCGAGGGTCTCGGCTACTCGATGCTGGTCAATCGGGTGGCTTTGGGGCTCGGCTCCAACCCGATAACCGTCAGATTCCACGGCCCGTATGACCTGCTGCGCGAGGGTATGGAGACCGTTCCGACCGACTGGCAGCTTCCTGCCGCGATGGAGCGCGGCGCATTCCAGATGGCCGATCAAATCCTGATCCCCGTGCTCGGCCATCACCAGACCATCGTCGAGCGTTACAGAGTTTCAGACGAACGGATCGTGGTGTCGCCTCCTCCGATCCCATCTCTGGAGGGCCAGGTCAGCAGCCCGACTCAGGTCCCGGTATTCGCCTCGCTGGGTCGCCTCGGTGAAATGAAGGGCTCTCAGGACCTGGTGCGGGCGGCGGTGTCGCTTCTCGAAGCGGGCCTGGAATTGAGGGTGAGATTCGTGGGTGGCGACGGGTGGAGCCCCACTGGTGGGTCATCGATGACCGAGTGGCTCGGGACGCTGATCCCGTCCCGGCTCAGGGATGCCTTCGAGTTCTCCGGGGCCAAGGGCCGGGATCAACTGGTGACGGCTCTCGCTGGTGTCACCGCAGTCGTCGTCTCCAGCCGCTTCGAGAGCTTTTGTCTGGCCGCCCATGAGGCGCGCCGACTCGGCCTGCCGGTGGTGGTCCCTGACCTTCCGGCCTTCAAAGGTCTGTTCACCGAGGAGACCGGTGCCCTGGTCTACGACCGCACAGTCGACGGCCTGGCCGCCGCCATGCACCGTCTCGTCGAGGATGACGATTTGGCTCCGACGTTGTCGGGAAAGCCTCCTCCCCAAACCGGAGACACATGGCACGCATACCTGACTGACCCCGAGCCGAGACACCCGAGGGCACAAGCCGGCCTGGCGACCGAAGCGTCCCAGGCGGTTGAGGGGGCTCTGCGCTCGCAGCCGTCTGCAGGCAGCCCGGCCCTGCGTCGCATCTATCGCCATCTGCCGGAGTCGCTAGCCGGGGATCATGGCTCGCCTCACCCCACCGGGAGTCAAGGATCGCCTGCGGACCCAAGCCTCCTGGCCGACGGAACAGGCTCGCCTGCGCAGGGACCGGCGTCTCCAAGGCGGTAGAGAGCCGGATCGCAGCCGGTGAGTTCGATGACCTGGCATCGCCTGACGTGACGGTCGTGATTCCGGTCTTCAACGACATCCGGCACCTGGAGGAGACCCTGGCCTCGGTGTACGAACAGACCCATCGTTCGTGGGAGATCGTGGTCGTCGACGATGGCTCGACAGATCCTTCCGCAATCGCCTTCCTCGACGGGGTCGAGAAGCCACGTCTCCGCCTCGTTCGCCAGGGCAATACCGGACTACCTGGGGCCCGAAACGCCGGGATGAAGGTGGCCCGAGGTGAGTTCCTGATCCCGCTCGACTCGGACGATGAGTTGGCACCCGAATTCATGTCGGGCCTCGTGGCCGCGCTGCGAAAGGACACGACAGCAGCCTTTGCCCATTGCCTGGGACGTCTCTACGGAGACATCGACGCGGTCTGGATCCCGCGCCCCTTCAACCCCTATTGGGAGCTCATCGAGAACTCTGTGATCGGCTGCGTGGTCATGCGAGCTGCGGCGTGGAAGTCGGTTGGTGGCTACGACGAGACAATGACCTCAGGCAACGAGGATTGGGAGATGTGGCTGCGTTTGACTGCTGCGGGCTGGGGCCAGGTTCGTGTCGAGGAGCCTCTGTTCAGATATCGCAAACACGGGGTGTCGATGAGCGTCACCACCGAAGGACGATTCGAGGAAGGGCGGCGGATGGTCAGAGACCGCAACCCTGTCCTTTATACCCCCGATGCGATGCGGGAGGCACGAAGGCGGTGGTACCCGCTGGTAACCATCATCGGTAGCTCGAACCCGCTCCCCGAGGATGCGGAGCTGGTCGCATCGGTCGACGACCTGCACGACACATGGGGTAAGTACGTCGTGGACCTCAGGGGCGTCGAAGACGACATCCCACCCGCACTACTGCTCCGACTCGCCGGCCTCCTCGAGGACAATCCCAATATCGCCGTTGCCTCTACCAGCGGTGACCCGCCGTTGTCCATGGTTCGTCGATGGAGTGTTCACGACTCCAAGGCGGAGCCCACTGGCCAGATCGTCCTCGACAGCCTCGAAACAGGTGCCCCTCGGCTAGAGCCGGGCTCCGTCCCCCGCCCCGGCTGGTTCGTACCCCAGAGCGCCCTGGCGGAGGGTGTTTCGATCCAACGGCAACACCCTGAGGAGTCTGCTGTCATCCCCGATCCGTGGCGATGGTGAACGTGCAGAGACTGAAACGCCTGCTCCGCCCCTTGATCCCCAACCGGGTGATGGCTCGATATCGCTTGGCCCAGCATTCCCAGCATTCCAGGGTCAACCTCGATGTATTTCTCGACGACCAGGCCAAGGCCAAACGCTGGCTTGCCGTCACCCCGGACACCTATCGGGCTCGGCTATCACTGCCATCCAGCGGGGAGACCACGGAGTTCCTGACTGTCACCGACCCCGACCTCCCGATTTCCCAGGACCTGATCAACAAGGCCGTACTCACCCTCGCCGACTCGGAAATCGGAGCTGGAGTGGTGGGTGAGGTAGATGAGCCACGTCTCGCCGGAAGGCGCCGGGCCGAGCCCACGATCGGGCCTCGGATGATCGCAGTTAGAGGAGGTTTCCTGGACGCGGTGGGTGGGGTTCCCCCGGGCCCGCATCCGCTGCCCGCGTTGCTGGCGAGACTTCGCGACGCTGGCTATCGGATTGGTCTGATTCCCGTGGAGAAGGGCGATGCCCCCACGGTGAGGACCGATCACATCTCCCGAATTCCGGTGGTGATCCTGGCCGCAGTCCCACTTCACGACATCGGTGGCGGCGCCCGGAGCACCCAACTCGCACTGGAGCTGGTCCGTCAGGGTTATCACGTCACTCTGGTGTCCCTCTATGAGGCGCAGGAGTCGGTGGATCTCGGGCTGCGCTACATCCATCCCAACCTCGAGCAGGCCAGGGTGGAGAACTTCGATCCGGCGACCTTGCTGAGTCGGGTTGCCTCAGCCGGCCTCGTGCTGGTCGAAGCCCCAGCCGCCCCGCTGGCGTCTCATGCCAGGGTCCTTGCATACCGCCGGATGGCAGAAGGTCTACGACATGATCGATGACTGGTCAGACCCCGCCCTGGGGAGTGAGTGGTATCGCCCGGAAGTCGAACGAGATTTAATTACCTCCTCCGACCGGGTCATCGCTTCCGCCCCGGACCTGGTTCGACGGGCGGCGAAAATGGGTGCAGAAGCGGACCTGATCCCCAACGCAGTGAACGGCGCCATCTTCGGTGTCGAGCACTCACCCCGTCCCGCCGACCTTCCGACAGGAGAAACGATCATCGGCTATCACGGGTCGCTCTACGGCGACTGGTTCGACTGGGAGGCGCTGCGACGGGTGGCCGAGGCGAATCCGCGGGCAGTGGTCGTCCTCATTGGCGACGACAAGTCCGACCACCCGACCCTCCCTCGGAACGTCCATTTCCTTGGGTTGAAGGCACAGAGTCAGTTGCCTGCCTATGTCCAACGATTCGACGTTGGGCTGATCCCGTTCAAGATCGGGGACACAACCCATGCCGTGAGCCCTCTCAAGGCTTACGAATACCTGGCCTCAGGTGTCCCGATCGCTGCTCCCCCGTTGCGGGCGCTACAGGGACTTGGATGGCGTGTTCACTGACCCCGATCTCGTGATCGCCGTCCGTGCCGCCTTGATTGGCGAGCGGCCTGACCGGGCTCTGGCGCTCCATGAGCACTCGTGGGAGGACCGGGTGATCAAGCTGACTGGAGCGGACTCGGTACTAGTGGAGTACACGCCGGTCTCGGTCGTGGCCAGACCTCCGATCCATTACGAGCGCCCGGCTCGCCTGGTGGCCGGGCCCGACAACGGGGGGTCGTAGTCTGCCGCTAGTGTCGAACATCGACCAGGAGGTCCGGTTGTACGAGCCGTTGGTTCACTCCGACGAACGAGGCAGTTTCTACGAGTCGTACAACCAGCAAGTCTTCGATGCCTGGGCTGGTCGGGAGATCCGCTTCGTCCAGGACAACCAGTCGACCTCGGTTAAGGGTGTGCTTCGAGGCCTTCACTATCAAGTGCCACCGATGGCACAGGCGAAGCTCGTCCGGGTGACCAGTGGCACCGCCTTTGACGTTGTGGTCGACATTCGCCGCTCAAGCCCCACCTTTGGAGAGTGGCGGGGCTTCAATCTCAGCGACTCCGACCCGCGCCAGCTCTGGATTCCGGAGGGGTTCGCCCACGGCTTTCTCGCCCTGGATGAGAGGACCGAGCTCCTTTACAAGACGTCGGCGTTCTATTCCCCCGCCCACGATCGGGCCATCGCGTGGGACGATCCGGAGATCGGGATCGTATGGCCACTGGATGGGATCATCCCGACGGTCGGCCGTCGGGATGCCACCGCCCCTACCCTCGCTCACTCCGAGATCTTCGAGTAGAGGTTCATATGGGGCGCAGATATCTGGTGACCGGTGGAGCGGGCTTCATCGGCTCCAACTTCATCCGTTACCTAATCGAGCACGAATCTGACGCAACGATCACCAACCTCGACGCGCTCACCTACGCCGGGGTCCCGGCAACGGTGGCCGAGCTCGACGAGCTCCCCAACCATCATTTTGTCAAGGGTGACATCCGTGACCAGGGGCTGGTCGATGAACTCGTGCCTGGCCACGACGTGATTGTCCACTTTGCGGCCGAGAGCCATGTCGACCGCTCGATCGTTGGCCCGGCGCCGTTCCTGGAGACCAACTTCGTGGGCACCGGGGTACTGCTCGACTCCGCCCTTCGCAACGACGTTGCTCGATTCATCCACGTCTCCACCGACGAGGTCTACGGGTCGCTCCCGACCGGAGCCGCGACCGAGAACGACATCCTCGATCCATCGTCCCCCTACTCCTCGTCGAAGGCGGGCTCGGACCTGCTCGCCCGCTCCTATCACGTCACTTACGACTTCAACGTCGTGATCACCAGGTGCACCAACAATTACGGGCCGTATCAGTTCCCCGACAAGGTGATCCCCCTGTTCGTCACCAACCTGCTCGAGGGCAAGAAGGTGCCGCTCTACGGGGATGGGGCCAACCAGCGAGACTGGCTATATGTAGAAGACCATTGCTCCGCCCTCCACCTGCTTGTAGACAAGGCGGAGTCGGGCGAGGTGTACAACATCGGGTCGGGAGCCCAGTTCACCAACCTCGACCTGACCCGAGCCATCCTGGACCACCTTGGCCTGGATGAGTCGTGGATCGATTTCGTGTCTGACCGACCTGGCCATGACCTCCGCTATGCCCTCGACTCCTCGAAGATCGAGGCCCTCGGCTGGAGGCCCAGCAACGATTTCGAAGGCGGGCTCAAGGCGAGCATCGATTGGTACCGGGATCGTCGGGATTGGTGGGAACCCCTGAAGCGGATGATGTCATGAAGGGGATCGTGCTCGCCGGGGGAGCCGGCAGCCGTCTCGACCCGATAACTCGAGTTGCTTCCAAGCAGCTGCAACCGGTCTATGACAAGCCGATGGTCTATTACCCGCTGGCCACCCTCCTCGAATCCGGGATCAGGGAAATACTGCTCATCTCCACTCCGGCCGACACCCCCCGCTTCGAATCCCTCCTCGGCGATGGGGGCCAATGGGGGGTGTCCATCTCGTACGCAGTTCAGGAAGCCCCGGAGGGGATCGCGCAAGCATTTCTTGTGGGCAGCGACTTCATCGGTGGCGAAAACGTCGCTCTAATCCTCGGAGACAACATCTTCTACGGAGACCTTGGACTGCCCGGGGTTGTGGATCAGTTCACCGAAGGTGCCCTCATCTTCGGCTACCCGGTGGTTGACCCGCAGCGCTACGGAGTGGTCGAGGTGGGTGCCGACGGGGCCGCTCTGAGCCTGGAGGAGAAGCCGAATCGGCCTCGCTCGAATCTGGCCGTGCCCGGTCTCTATATATATGACGCTGGGGTCGTGGAGCTTGCCCGGCAACTCAGCCCTTCCGGGAGAGGCGAGTTGGAGATCACCGACATCAACAACGCCTATCTCGACCAGGGTCGGCTTCGAGTGGTACGACTGGGACAGGGAGTGGCCTGGCTTGACAGTGGCACTCACGACAGCCTGCTCGAGGCCGCCAACTTTATCGCAACGATCGAGCACCGGCAGGGGCTAAAGATCGCCTGTCTAGAAGAAGTGGCATTCGGGCTCGGGTATGTCGACGAGCCGCACATGCTGGACCTGATCGCAAGGATGCCCGAGTCCGGTTATCGCGACTATCTCCAACGGTTGATGGCCGATTGGCCAGGGGCGACGTGATCGCAGTCCTCGGTGCCAGCGGACAACTCGGCTCGGCCTTCGTCAGGGCACTGGGCAGTGATTGTCTTCCCGTCACACGCGGCGAACTTGACCTGAGTGAAACGAGAGCCATCGAGCCCTGGATGGAGTCGGTCAGACCTCATCTGGTGATCAATTGCGCTGCGTACACCGAGGTCGATGCCGCCGAGACCGATGCCGCGAGCGCTCGAAGCGTGAACGCCCTGGCCGTCGGCGGCGCTCGCCAAGTCGACCGCCCATCACGGGGCCGGATTCATCACCTTCTCCACCGACTACGTCTTCGACGGCAAGAAGGAAACCGCCTACATGGAGAGGGACCAGCCCAACCCGCTCAACGTCTATGGAGGGACCAAACTCGAGGGCGAGCAACTGGCCCTCGATGCCCATCCGCATCCGCTCGTAATCCGGACCTCGTGGCTGCTCTCCACGACCCATCGAAATTTCCTCAACACCATGCTGGCGCGGCTGGCCGAAGGCGAGGTATCGGTGGTGGACGACCAGCGAGGCCGCCCCACTTTCGTTGATGATCTGGTCGTCGGAACCCTCACAGCAATCGACGCCGGCGCCTCGGGAATCCTCCATCTCACCAACCAGGGCGAGACCACCTGGTTCGACCTTGCCCGCGAGATCGCCGAGCTGGCCGGGCACAACCCCGGTCTGGTCAAGCCGGCCACGAGCGCGGCTCTGGACCGGCCCGCCACCCGTCCCAAGAATTCGGTCCTGGACAGCGAGCGCCTTGCAGAGCTGGGGATCGAGCCACTGCCACAATGGCAACCGGGCCTAAAGGAGGCGGTTAAGAATTGAAAGTGGCGGTAATTGGTGGGGGTATCCAGGGAAGTTGCGTGGCAATGGAGTTGGCTGCCCGCGGGATCGAGACCGACCTGATCGAGGCAAGCCCGGTGCTGATGGACGGCTCGTCCAGGCACACCGAAGGGAAGATCCACCTCGGGTTCGTCTTTGCCAATGATCCAACCTTCCGGACTGCGGAGCTCATGTTCAGGGGAGCCAGCCAGTTCGCCCCGCTTATGCGACGCTGGCTGGGCGAGGCATTCGATCAAATACCGGTGTCGACTCCGTTCAACTATGTGGTGCACAAGGAGAGTCTCCTCTCGGCCACACAGTTGGACGAGGCCTACAGGGAGATCGCCAGTCGGATGCGGAAGGTCGCCAGCGACGGCTCCTACTTCGGCGTGGAGGAGCCCTTCGTCTTCACCACACAGGGAGGGTCAGACCACCACTATGGGCCTCCGGTTGAAGCAGTGTTCGCAACACGAGAAATTGCGGTCAACCCCGGCCCCCTCGCCGACCAAGTAGTCAAGACTGTCACCGACGCTGAGCTTGTGCGGGTTCTCACAGGAACGACCGTTGCTGCCGTCGACCCCAGGATGCGACTCGTTGAAGTCCGGTTACCCGACGCCGCCTCCACGAACCTGGGGCCTTATGACCACATCGTCAACTGTTCGTGGCGGGGTCGACCCGCCATAGACGAGACTGCTGGCCTTACCCCTGCCGGACCGTGGACCTTCCGAATGAAGTATTTCCTTCTGGCGGGTGCGTCGCAAACCATGGTTCCTCTTCCCTCCACCACCATCGTCCTCGGAGGTTTCGGCGACGTAGTCGACTACGGGGCAGGCGAGTATTACCTGTCTTGGTATCCGAGTGGTCGGATCGGGTGGTCGACCGACCTGGCCCCGCCGGATTGGCCGACGCGCCCAGGCGCATCGGAGGCATCCGACATTGCCCGAAGCACTCTGATCAACCTCTCGTCCGTGGTTCCCGGAGTAGAAGGACTCATGGCGCAGAACCTGGAGGCTCCAGACGTACGAGGCGGGGTAATTTACTCGCTGGGCAACACCGACGTCGACGACCGAAACAGCAGATTCCATGAAAGATCCGAGGTGGGACTGCGATCACAGGGTAACTACCACTCCGTCGACACCGGCAAGTACACCACCGCACCGCTCTTCGCTTTGGAGGCGGCCGATCGGATCACAGGAGCGGTATGAAGGGCGGCGTGTTTATCGCGATGCCGGTCTTCCGAGGGACCGAATTCGTCGAGGAAACCCTGCGCTCGATCCTGGCCCAGACATACAGCGACTGGCACCTCGTGATGAGCGTCGACGGAGCCGACGACCCAACAGTCGAGATCTGTCGAAAATATGAGGAAGACCCGAGGATCGATGTCGTCGTCCAAGAGACCCGTCTTGGTTGGCCCGGAAACTTCAATTGGCTGGTCGAGAACTGCGACCGGGAGTTCTTCTGCTATTGGCAACAGGACGACCTGACGTCGACCGGATATCTGGAGAGTCTCCGTCGCGAATTGCTAGCCAGACCGGATGCAGCCATTGCTTACACAGATGTGCAGTGGTTCGGTGCCAGATTCGACCGGAACCGCACACCGAGCATCGAGGGTGACCCGCTCTCTCGGGTGATGCAGCACATAGAGGCGATTGGGTACGGGCCGTTGCGAGGATTGATGCGCTCCTCGATGCTGCCCTCGAGCAGCGAAGCGATTCCGGTCACCGAGGACGAGAGCTGTCAGGAGGAGTTCGTCTTCCTCACGCACATGGCGGCAGCCGGTGCATTCGTCCGTGTCGAGACGGCGATGTATTTCAAAAGGCTTCATACCAGCAACGTGTTCGTTCGCTGGACGCATTTCCCCAACTGGCGGCGGCGTAGGGGCTGGATCTCCATGGGCGTGGGCATGTATCACACGGCCCGAGCCCTCGCCGCGCCGGAACTGCGACCTCGAATCCTTAGTCAGATAATTGACCGGCTGGTCATCGAACGGCATGGTCGAGCCCATTTCTACCTACCGACTCAGTCAACTCTGGAGATTCACCTCTTCGTTCGCGATTTCGTTGCGTTCGGCGAAATCGCCGCTACTGACCTGGCTCTGGCAGGTGCCGCCGAAGCTCTGGAGAGACCGATCCACCTGGCCGTTCTTGGGGCGCTGGCACAAGAGGAAGCGAGAGCGCAAACAAGAGCCGATCTCCAGCTCCGACTGGAGCAAGGTGATTCGCTGACCGTCGCAATCAACGAGGAGGAGGGTGAAGCTTTCCTCGGCTTCGGGTGGAGCGCAACTGAGTCGTGGGGGGTATGGAGCGATGGGGGTAGGGCCACACTCAGAATTCCTGCACCACCAGGGCGGAGCTGGCGAGCCTACCTGTTGGGCCAGGTTTATGGCACAACCGATGCAGTCCCATTTAGCTTCGGGACGCCAAACGGCCCGCTCCTACGTGTCGAAGCTCAGCCCAACCAGGACGTGTCGATCGTGGTCGAGTCCGACGGCGAAGACGACGTGGTGCGGCTTGAGCTTCCATGGGCACGATCGCCCAAGGAAGACGGAGCGTCGGAAGACGAAAGAGCTCTGGGATTCGGCTTGATGAGACTGACCGTAGAGCTCACCTAGGGGCGGGAGACATCGTCAAATCCACTGCTCTGCCCAAGTGCCCGTGGAATTCGCCAGCCGACTGGCACCGGCTCCCCTAGGGGCGTGCGGCGTAGGATATTGGCCGTGACCAGCGCAGCTTTCCGCGCGCTAGGGACGATTGCCAGGATGGTAACGGTGTGGGCCATGTTGTAATTGTGGGAAACGGCGGGCACGCCCGCGCCTGTGTCGACGCCTGGAACCCTTCGCCAGAGCTCACGCCCGCCGGCTACACCGGTCCTGATGCAGGTGACGTTCTCGGGCTCCCCTACCTCGGCGACGACGACACGCTCCCCCAACTCGCTGCTTCAGGTGTGACCCGGGCCTTTGTGGCCCTCGGACCGAACAGCTTGAGGTCAACGGTGACCGACCGATGCCTCGATTCCGGATTCGAACTCGTGACGATCGTTGCGCCTACTGCCCAGGTGGGTCCGACCGCCGTGGTAGGAGCCGGAAGTATCGTCATGCACAGAGCTGTCCTTGGCGCCAATACCCGCGTCGGTCGTGGCTCCATCGTCAACACCTCGGCCAGCGTTGACCATGACAGTGTGATCGGGGACTTTGTTCACATCGCTCCAGGCGTGAACCTGGCGGGCAACGTTGTGGTTGGAGATCACGCGATGGTGGGCATCGGAGCAAGTGTGGTGCCCTGGGTTCGGATCGGAGTTGGGGCGACGGTCGGTGCCGGCGCCGTCGTTTTGCACGATGTTCCCGACGGCCAAATCGTGGTCGGTGTACCTGCTAGGAAGTTGGAAAATTGATACCGATTGCAAGCCCGGACCTCTCCGGGAAAGAGTCTCAGTACGTCATGGAGTGCCTCGACTCAACATGGATATCCTCGGTGGGGCACTTCATCACCGACTTCGAGGCTGCTTTCAGCAAGGTGGCCGGAACACGGCACGTCATCGCCACCAACAACGGGACGACAGCCCTGCACCTCGCCCTCGTCGCCATCGGCATCGGCCCCGGTGACGAGGTCATCGTTCCGGCGCTGACCTACATCGCCACGGCCAATGCCGTCAGGTACTGCGGAGCCACCCCGGTCTTCGCCGACGTCGAGCCCGACACCATGAATCTCGACCCGGCTGACGTGGAGCACCGCATCACTCCGAGTACGCGAGCGATCATCCCAGTGGACCTTTACGGACACCCGGCGGACATGAACGCAATCATGGCGATCGCCAACCGCAATGGGCTGAAGGTTGTCGAGGACGCAGCAGAAGCGCATGGCGCTCGAATCGACGGACGGCCGGTCGGATCACTCGGCCACCTCGGAGTCTTCAGCTTCTTCGGCAACAAGATCGTCACGACGGGTGAGGGGGGTGCTGTCACCACCGATGACGACGACCTCGCCCAGCGGCTCCGACTGCTTCGCGGCCAGGGGATGGACCCGGCGCGCCGATACTGGTTCCTCGAGGTCGGGTTCAATTACCGGATGACGAACGTGGCGGCCGCGATCGGGGTAGCGCAGCTCGAGCGCATCGAAGAGATGCTCGAACGTCGCCGTCAGATCGGCGCTCTGTATACCGAGCTTCTGACCGAGGTTCAAGGACTGGTCCTCCCGGCGCAGCGCGCGGATGCGCAACGCGTCGATTGGTTGTACACGGTTCAGGTCGGCGGCCTCTCGACCGGGGAGCGGAACACACTCATCGACCGGCTGCAATTGGACGGGATCGAGACCCGGCCGGTCTTCTACCCCCTTCACATCATGCCGCCGTACATGACGGAACCGGCAGCCTCCTTCCCGGTCGCGGAGCAGCTAGGCGCGGAAGGGATCTCTCTTCCGACTCACATGCTGCTCACCGACGACGACGTCAGAGCCATCTGCCTGGCGTTGTCGACACGGGTAAAGGAGCTGCGCGCATGAGTGGACCATGTGCCGCTGCCATGTCGGTAGCTGGGCTCCAGAGGTGAGTGACCCCGAGGGGTTCATCTCCTTCGCTCAGCACGGCGAGGACGTAGTCCTCTGGCGCGCCCTGGGCCAGCGCGGGAGCTGCTTCTACGTCGACGTCGGAGCATTTGACCCGTCCTACGACTCGGTCACCCGCGCGTTATACGAGCGTGGATGGCGCGGGATCAACATCGAACCGCAGCCTGACCGTCTTTTAGCTTTCGAAGAAGCCCGCCCGGAGGACATCAACTTGAGCGTCGCGATCGGTGACAGGGATGGGACGGCCACACTCCGACTCCCGACCAATCCCGGTTGGGCGACGATCGTGGAGGGTTCCCAAGTCGGAGATTCCGAACACGAGGTCAGGACACTCGAGGTACCGGTCCGACGTCTCGACACACTCCTGCCAGAACTCGGTATCACACACGTCGATGTGCTCAAAATCGATGCGGAAGGTGCCGAGGCGGCCGTCGTCCGTGGTCTTCTCGGCGGCTCGATGCGCCCTCTGGTGTGTGTGATCGAGGGCGTAGCGCCTGGGATCGGACGTACCGCCGGCGATGAAGCAGTTTCGCTGCTGACTGAGGTCGGTTACGTGCACTGTCTGTTCGACGGGCTCAACCACTATCTCACGATCGACGCGGGTTTGGAATCGGCGTTGTCGGTTCCGGCCAACCCCTTGGACGAATACACACGCGCAGCAATGGCAGATCTCGAGGAGGAGCGTCCTCAGCTCATCGCGAGTATTGCTGCTCTTGCTGCAGAGAATATCGGCCTACGGAGGACGAAGGGTGATTCGCTCGCACGTGCCGCTCGAGCTGCCCAGAATCGGAAGCGCCCTGGCCCAGATCCGACCCGGAGAGCCGGTGAATCTTCTGCCATTGGTTGGCCAACGACCGAAACCGCCAGGAAGGGCGCACAGGCTCTTCTGGTTGAAGACGAATCACGGACCAGGGAAGGGCGTGACCCACGGGCGCTGGAACCCGGCGCTCGAGCGGAACGTCGCCGTCTGACATTTAAGAAGCTTCTCAGCGTCGAGAAAACGCCGCTCAACGGAGCTCCCGAGTCCGATCTCCTCTCGCTCGCCATCACCAATCTGCCTCCCCTGGAGGCAGTGTCTCTGCTCTATCTGACGATCCTCGGTCGGGTCGCTGACGCCTCTGGGCTCGCTGATTGGACGGATCGCCTCGACCGCGGCGACCCGCTCCTGGTGATCGCGCGGAGTTAGCTGAGTCCCCGGAGGCGATGACTCGTCCGGCGCGCGATCGTGCACGTGTTCGCTCTGATCTCTTGGCCTGGGAGAGCATCAGCACGTTGAAAGAGTTGGGAGTCTCGGTAGGGCATCAGGGCCATACCTACACCCCGGGCCGCGTGCATCACGAGATCCTCGTGAAGGCACTCTTCGAGGTTGCGCTTGAGCGTCGCCCGAATCCGGGGGAAGTCCGGGTCGAGACCGACAAGTTGATCGCCGGCTACGGCCGCGAGTGGCTGATCCGCTCCTATGCGGTCCGCCCCGAGGTAAGAGCCCGGTTCCTGGGTATGAGTGCATCAGGGCTCCGGAGCCGAGTGAGTCGCTGGCGTAATGGTCGTCGATACTTAGAGACCTTCCGCGGGCTCGTTGCTGCGGCTGAGTCACGACAGGTCAACCAACTGCTCGCCCAGTTCACCCCCTTAGACCCGTCCGTCCTGAATCGGCTCCACACAGTGACCAGTCCTCCTGAGGTGGGCTGATCGTGCGCGTGATCATCGCATCGACCTCAGTCCCACTGATCGAAGGTGGTGATCGACTCATCGTCCGATGGACGGCCGAGGCCATGCGGGCAGTCGGGCATGAGGTCGAGGAGTTCTACCTGCCTTTCCCGCCCGGCGCCCGTGCTTCCCTCCCTGCGATTGTTGGTCTTCGTGCGACACCGTTCGTAGGCAACGCGGACCGCCTGATTGCGATCCGCTGGCCTGCTCACGTCATCCGTCATCACAACAAGGCGACCTGGTTCATCCACCACTATCGGCAGCTTTTTGACCTTTGGGACACGCCGTATCGCGATGGACCTGCAAACGCTGAAACCGTGGCGTATCGCGAGGCCCTGAGACGAATCGACAACCAGGGCCTGCGAGAGTCACGTGATGTATTCACCAACTCCTTGATCGTCAAAGCCCGGGTGCGGGAATACAACGACCTCACCGTAGAGCCGCTTTTCCCTCCGCTCGGAGGAGATACATCGCGTTTCAGGAACGACGGACACGGCGACTTCATTTTCTACCCAAGTCGCATCAGCCCGATCAAGCGTCAGCTTCTCGCCGTTCAGGCGATGACATTCACCTCGAGCCCGGTTCGGCTCGTCATCGCGGGCAGGCCTGATTCGGAGCTCTACGAAAGTGAGATCCGCGACTACGTGCGAGGGCACTCCCTTGAGGATCGAGTCGAGCTCCGCTTCCAATGGCTGGATGACGCCGACAAGGTCAACCTAATGGCCCGATGCCTTTCACTTGTCTACCTGCCGGTCGACGAGGACTCCTATGGCTACACGTCACTGGAGGCTTCGCACTCGTCCAAGCCCATCATCACAGTCCGCGACGCGGGCGGGGTGCTCGAGTTCGTACGCGATGGGAAGGAAGGGCTTGTCACCGATCCGAATCCTCGTGATCTGGCGGCGGCATTTGACCGGCTCTACGAGGATCAGACCGCTGCAGAACTCATGGGAGCGCAGAGCTTCGCCCGGCGGGACGAGCTCAATATTTCGTGGGCGCACGTCATCCCCAGGCTTCTCGGGGAGGAATCGTGAAACTGCTCGTAGGTAACAACGCGGCTCCATTTACCCGGGGTGGAGCAGAGCTCCTCGCGGACCGGCTGGTAATCGAGCTTCGGAAGGCCGGCCACGAGGCTGAGCTCCTCAGGCTCCCTCTCGGGAACAACTCCCAACAGATTCTCGAGGGCATCGTCGCCGCGGCGATGCTGCAGGCAGTCAATGTCGACCGGATCATCGGCCTGAAGTTCCCCGCCTACTTGATTCCGCATCACGACGTCGTGATCTGGCTCGTCCATCAGTTCAGACAGGCGTACGACCCCCCGCCGGTCGGCTGGCCGTCGGATCCGTTGCTGGATCCCGTCGTCGACGCCATTCGCACCGCGGACCGCGCAGCGTTCGCCAAAGCCAACCGGATCTACGCCATCTCACCGACAGTGGCAGACCGGCTCAAACGGAGCAACGGAGTCGCTTCGGAAATCCTCATGACCCCCCCACACGCGGCGCATGAATACATCTCCTTGCCCGCAGAGGACTTCATCGTGGCGCTGGGCCGCATATCCGGAGGAAAGCGGCAACTGCTGGCTGTCCAGGCGATGAGGTATGCACAGCCTGGATATCGCCTTGTTGTTGCAGGTGTTCCGGACAACCCCGCCCTGCTCGACGCTCTCGAGCGAGAAATCGACGATGCAGGAACCAAAGACCGAGTCGAGCTCATCGCACGGTGGATCAGCGATGACGAAAAGCTCGACCTCCTGAGCCGGTGCATCGCTTCGGTCTACGTGCCCGTAGACGAGGACTCCTACGGCTACGTCTGCTACGAGGCGGCAATGTCCAACAAACCCACCATCACCGCAACGGATTCAGGCGGCACCTTGACACTCGTTCAGGACCGTCGCACCGGGCTGATTTCCGCACCTGACGCTGAGGCTTTGGCTGCCAGCTTCGATGAGATCGCCTTACGCCGGAACCTATCTGATGTGATGGGCCGAGAGGCCAGAGCCCTCGCCTTGGGACTCGATTTGTCATGGGACAGGGTGGTGAAAGAGTTGACCCGATGAAAGTCGCCATGGTCGTACCGATGTCGCCAGAGAGCGCTGTAGGCGACGTCATGGTTCGGGCAATTCCGAGCTTGACTGATCGGTGGGACATCGAGGTGTGGTGCCCCGCGGAAGCCACTTACAGGCCTTGCCCGGTCCGCGTGACTCCATTTGGGCAATCCGATGGTGAAGTTCTCGATGCCCTCGCGACATTTGATCTTGTGGTCTACGTGTTCGGTAACAGCCCGAGGCACTCTCTCATCCTTCCACTTGCTCAGGCGCTTCCGGGCCTCGTCGTCCTTCACGACGTGGCATTGACCTCCCTCGTTCGCCACGTTGCTGTCGTGCAGAATGGGATCGACGCCTTGGCGAAGCGCGTTGAGACCACTTACGGAGCAGATGCGGCGCGGATCATCCGGAACCCTGAGAAGGCCGGTGGCGATAACGAATGGCTGCGATATTGCGCCAGTGTGCCCCTATCAGAGATCGCGACGGAGGGGAGCTTGGGCGTTGTCGTCCATTCCTGGTGGCATGGGCGGATGATCGACGGAACGCTGCTTGGTGATGTCACTGTCGCCCCCTTGCCTGTGCCATCAACGGAACTCGGTTTCGAGCACAACGACAGAGCCGCCACCTCGGCCCTTCTCGATGAGTTGGAGGATCAAGACCTCCTGCTGGTCTCTGTGGGCGCCATCAATGCGAACCGCCGCATCGACCTCCTTCTCGAGGCGATCGCCCGTGACCCCGACCTCGCCAACCGACTCCAACTGTGGGCGGTCGGCCCTGTGGAGGACCAGGCCGCGGCCGATCTCCTTCGCCTGGCCCGATCGCTGGGTGTCCAGGACCGGTTCACTATCACGGGCCGAGTCAGTGACGGGCTGCTCGAGGACATTCTCGCTCGGGCCGACATAGCGGCCGCGCTTCGCGATCCCGTGCTGGAAGGACAGTCCGCCAGCGTGCTCACCCAGCTGCTGTTCGCGCTTCCCACCATCGTCTTCGATCACGCCCATTACTCAGAGCTTCCCGACGAGGTCGCGATCAAGGTTGACCCCGGGAATGCGGTGGTAGGCCTGGAGAATGCGATACGTGCTCTCGTCGATGACGACGAGGGGCGGATTCGCCGAGGAGATCTCGCTCGCGAGTATGTTCTCCAGTCCCGAACCGGGGCCGCGTACGCGGCCGCGTTGCTCGAAGCCGGTGAGCGCGCCCTTGCGACCAGGCCTTACACAAACCTCAGCGCCGATCTCAGATCACGCCTTCGGCGACTCGACTTACACCACGATGACGGCGTCGTGAAGGTGGTGTCCGACCTCTCCTTCGAGCTGTTCGATCTTGCTTGAGACGGGTGACCTACCGCCCTGGCCGAGTGGCCACCGCGACGATCGATGTGCCGAAAGGCAGCATTGATGTTCGACGCTGTGCGATCCGCGCTTCGGCATGGAACCATCGGTAGGCCAACGTGTTGAGCCTGCTCATACCGACCATCTTGACGGCGGACGATGATGCGTCGCGTCCAAACCTCTCGAGGAAACGACTGATCAGCTTTGGGATGACCAGCCCCGCGAACATGTAGCCGGCCTGCGTCACCTCCAAACCGGCGTCAGAAAGAAGCCGTCGTACCTCTCCCACCCGGTAGCGGCGGAAATGAGCATTCAACACATCGTGCCGTGACCACAGGGCCATATACGCCGGAACGCTGACAATCAACAAGCCGTCCCGGCCAAGCAACTCCATCACTCGATGGACGGCATTCGCATCATTCTCGATGTGTTCGAGCACGTCGAGCATCAGGATCACATCGAACTGTTCGACGATGTCCACGGACATGATGTCCCCAAGAATGATGTCGTCGGATGCCTGCGCTATGGCCCCCAAGGCTTCTGGTGCGACCTCGACCCCAGTCGTTCGTGTTGCGCCCAGCCCGCGAAGAAAACGCATCGTGACGCCAGAACCACAGCCGACGTCCAGGATCGATGAGCCTTCGATGGGTCGTCTTGTCGCGATCAAAGACGCTACGAACTCACGGCGGACACGCCACCAGAAATGGCCGCTCTCCAACTCGGGATACACCCCAAGCAGCCGCTCATCCATCTTGCGAGCTCGAAATGACGATCACAGAGGAGTGCTCTCCTGAGCTTCATGCCGCTCCATAGGACGAGTGACCCCGATCTCCCGTTCGATGATCGTGACCGGCCTCTTCTTCACCTGCTGATAGATCCGCCCGAGATATTCACCGATGACCCCGAGAAAGAGCGCGTTCAGGGCGATGCTTAAGAGCAGAAGCATGGTCGTGGTCGCAAATCCAGCCGGCCAGTCCTGGCCAAAGAAGATCCGCCCAATCGCGTACCCAACTAGGACGATGACCATGAGGAGGGCCATGACGAAGCCCACAATCGAGGCGATTCTCAATGGCACGACTGAATGCACCAGAATCCCGTCGACTGCGAGGGAAAGGAGCTTTCCGAACGAGAACTTGCTTTCGCCACGTGTCCGCGCATTTCGGTCGTAAGGGATGCCGATCTGGTCAAACCCAAACGAAGCGATCAGCCCTCGCAGATAGGGGTGATAGTCATCCACCTCTTTGATCAGATCCACGACCTGTCTGCTCACCAGCCGAAAATCACCGGCATCGTGAGGGAGGCTGTCCTCGCTCAGCATGTCTATGAGCCAGTAAAAGAGTGAACGAGCCTTCTGCGACAGGAAACTCTCTTGCCTCGTCCTACGGACTCCATAGACGACGTGGTAGCCCTCTTCCCACTTCTCGATGAACTGAGGGATTAGTTCCGGCGGATCCTGCATGTCCGCATCGATCTCGATAACAGCTTCGCCCATGGCCTCGATGTACCCGGTGAGGATCGAGCGCTGGAATCCGAAGTTCTTGGAGAAACGAAATGCTCGCACCCGATTGTCAGTTGCGGCGATCGCCTCCAATCTGGAGAACGTCTGATCCGAGCTGTGGTTGTCGGTAAACAGCAGTTCGTAGTCGTAGCGATCGCATAGGTCCCCCATCACTGTCGTCACCGCGTTGTAAAGCGGCTCGACGTTGTCTTCTTCATCGAGAACAGGGACGATTATCGATATAAGAGGCTTGGAGCTCACGCTTCCTCCGAGCCAATGCCTGCGTCTTTCCCCGCTTCGACCATCCGCAGAATGCCTTCCTCGAGACTTATCTGGGGCCTCCAATGGGTCGCGGATGTGAATCGAGTGTTGTCCCCGACCATCCACTGCGGCTCATCGGGGCGGGCCGCCCGGGCGCCGAATTGAAGGAGCTCTCGTGGCTTGCCCATGATGTCGGCAGCTGTCTCAGCCACGAAACGCACATCGACCGCTCGCCCGGAGCATACGTTGTAGACATTCGGGAGAAGGTGCTCGCTGGTCGCCGCCACCAGAATGGCCTCGACGACGTCGTCCACATAGACAAAATCGCGTGTTTGATCGCCTGGCGTAAGCTCCGCTGGCTCGTCTCGGCTCAGATGCTTGATGAGATAAGGTACTAGACGCCGCTGCCCTTCTCCGACTCCAAAAACGTTGAATAGTCGAAGCACTATCAATGGGATCCCCATTTGCCGGGCAAGGGCGTTCCCAAAGATCGTCGCAGCTGCCTTTGATGCACCGTAGAGGGACAACGGGTCCAATGGATGATCTTCGGTGACGAGACCGGCATCGCCTGGATCCCCATATTCGGACCAACTGCCCATGTGGAGGACTCTTCGCGGAGAAAACTCTTCCAAGGATTGGAGCAGTTGGGCCAGAATTCCGGCGTTACCGGCGAGCAACGAGTACCCGTCGCGTTCGGCGGGCTGAACGCCTTGCGCGGCCAGATTGATCACCACATGTGGCTTGATGGTTTTCATCGTTAGATGAAGAGAGCGCCGGTCGGACATATCGACTTCCACCGGGAGAGCTCCGGAAATCGCAGGCAGGCGACTCGCCTGTGATCGTTCATGCGTCAAAAGACAATGAACGCTCAGCTCTTCTCGGACCAACCGCTCGATGAGACGTCGTCCGATGAAGCCCGTTGCCCCGGTGACGAGGTAACTCTCTTTCGCGTAGCTCACGCCAGTGAGTCGACGTAGGCAGCTATCTGGCGCTCGGTCATGGCCCGAGCCTCGCCAGGACTCTCAGCATGGTGCCGATACCAATCCACAGTGAGAGAAATGCCTTCGTTGATATCAATCACCGGGTGGTAACCGAGCAGAGTACGAGCTTTGGTTGTATCCAGTGTCAGCAGGGCGGCCTCGTGCGGCCCATTTGTCGTCGAACCAATTTCGAGGGAACCTTTGCCCCACGCACCCACCACTCGCTCACCCAGGGCCTGAACAGAAAGAGTGCCTTCAGCGCCCGGTCCGAAATTCCAGCCCTGGGCAAGATCCGACTCTCCGTCCATCAGGCCCGCCCCCAGCATCAAGTAACCACGCAGCGGCTCGAGCACGTGTTGCCAAGGCCGCACCGAGCTCGGGTTGCGAATGACTGCCGGCCTGTTCGAAGCTATGGCCCGAGCGATGTCAGGCACGAGACGATCTTCGGACCAATCTCCGCCGCCGATGACATTGCCGGCGCGGGCGGTAGCGATCAGCGCCGACCCGTCGCTATCGAAGAACGAATCGCGATACGCAGCAGTAGCAATTTCGGCGCAGCCCTTGCTCGAGCTGTAGGGATCGGCGCCTCCCATGGGATCCGACTCCCGATAACTCCAGAGAGTCTCCCGGTTTTCGTAGCACTTGTCACTCGTGACCACGACGACTCCCTTGAGCCCCGACGCCCGCCGAGCTGCCTCCAACACATGAAGTGTTCCCATCACGTTGGTCGCGTATGTGGATAGTGGATCTCCATAAGAACGTCGGACAAGCGACTGCGCGGCAAGATGGAAGACCAGTTCGGGACGGACAGTCCCAAAGACGTCCGTAACCTGGTCGAGATCGCGGATGTCTCCAATCGTTGTGTGCATACCGTCTTCGACCCCGGCCACGGAATACAGCGACAAGTCGGACTCGGGCGACAGCGCCAGTCCGAAGACTTCGGCACCAAGGGATTGCAACCAAAGTGACAGCCAACTCCCTTTGAAGCCGGTATGCCCGGTAATAAGAGTCCGCACCCCCTTGAATACTTCGAGGTATCGCGGAATCGAGGCGGTCACCAGACCTTCCAAGGAGGGCGACCCGACGACCAAAGGGTTTCCAACTCCAGCTTCTCGCGCAAGGTGTCCATTGGCTTCCAGAACCCTTCATGGCGAAATGCCATCAGTTGGCCATCTGCAGCTAGGCGAGAGAGCGGTTCCGCCTCGAGACGAGTGGCACTTCCATCGATGTAGTCCAAAACGCCAGGCTCGAACACGAAGAAACCACCATTGATCCATCCGGCATCAGATGGATTCTTCTCACTGAAGAGGGTGACCCGATCGTCCTCGATTTCCATGGCTCCAAACCGCGGGGGCGGGTGGACGGCCGTGACTGTTGCCAACCCGCCGTGGCTCTGATGGAAGCTGACCAGCGCCTCCAGGTCGACGTCTGCGAGACCGTCCCCGTAGGTGACCATGAACGTTCCCGATGAGGCCAGGAGATCCTTCAATTCCAGGAGCCGCCCACCGGTCATCGTCTCGAGACCAGTATCGATGCAAGCGACTCGCCATGATGGGCTGGCCACGCCCAGGGTCCTTATGTCACCACTGGCGAGATCAACCGACAGATCGCTGTTACGGACGAAGAAGTTCGCAAAGTAATCCTTGATGATGTCGCCCCGGTAACCGCATGCGACCACGAAGTCGTCGAAACCGTGCGCTGCGTAGATGTTGAGGATATGCCAGAGCATCGGCCTCCCACCAACCTCCGCCATCGGCTTCGGCTTGCCAGTGGTCTCCTCGCTCAGGCGCGTCCCGAGTCCTCCAGCCAGGATGACAGTCTTCATCTGGTCACTTTCCCGCGTCGACCTGTCTGCTCATCGCCCAAACCTACGATACCCACACCCTTCGCTGACGGCTCGGGCTCGCCGCCGCGGATCATGGGCTCGACTCCGGCCGGAGGTCGACCAACCAGTCGAACCCAACTTGGGAAGCCCTGGCAGTCGCCGGAAGCGACCTGAGAATCTCATCCACCTGATCAAATGAGTAGGAATCGCGAGACTCGTTCTCGGCTCCGTGCAGAACAACGTAACGCAAATCCAGTTCAGAAATTCGTTGCAGTGCCTCTTCGGCTGGGAAACGGGAGAGCACCGAGATGTCCTCGAAATAGCCGGGGGGGAAGCCACCGGCGTAGCCGTTGAAACGCGGCCTCCAATCACCAATGCTGGCCAACATTCGAGGGGCTTCTGTATACGCGAACTCGACATCGACTACCTCTCGCATCGGCAGCTCCAGGACAGCTCCGGGCGGTGCCGCGTTCAATACCGATCTGATCGGTTCCCGAGGGCCGACCTCGGCCCGAATCGGCTGGACCCACATCTCGAGCAGAATTGCTGAGCTCACCAGGGCGACGATGACCAAGCGTTGGCCTGGCCTCGCCGAGGATGTGAGGCGATTGAGCCCCCAGGCTGCGAACACGGCCGCGGCGAGGAGGGCAGGGACAGCCAACCTAGAAACGGCACGGATTTCCGCGAAACCGGGGACGAAGTCAGCCAGCAGCCGAAATGGCATGGCGACTCCTTTGGCTTCGGGCCCCAGAGCGATGATCAATGAGACGGCACCGGCCAGACCGAGCAAACCCATTTCGTAATGACGGCGATCCTGGCCTAATCGACTGGGCGATCTTGTCCACGTCGACACGAGCAAGAACAGTCCGATGAGACTCAGCGCCATCACGACGAAACCGAGGAAGAATCCGTGTTCGCCGATACCTGTCGACTGCCGGGCCGAAGCCCAATTGAACAAGCCACCGTAGAGAAGCGATCCCGGGGCCGGTGTCAGGAAGTCAATTGGATTGAGCCCCCACCCACCCACTTCTCGGGCGAACGGGATCCGACTTTTGAATTCCGCGTAGACCACGGCTATTGGCCCCACCGTGACCGCAGTGACCACCGAGGCTCCCAACAACATATACCACCACTCCTTATCTGGGCGCCTCAACCGAATCAGGTCGACCAAGAGCACGACAAAGAGACACACGAACCAAATAGCCCCGTAATAGAAAGAAGCAGTGGTCAGAAGAGCACTGCAAACACCCAGCCACACGCCGTCTCGCAACCGTCGCTTCTCGAGGGCGCGGAAAAGAGCCAGAAATGCAAGCGGAAAGAAACCAAGAGTCAACAACTGAAGGTGGCCCTGATGCATGAAGACATAGCCTGAGAACGAGAACGACACCGCTGCTACCACGGCGCAAATCGGGCCAACCAACCTGCTTGAAAGCAGATATGTAGTCGCCAGGCAAAAAAGGGCTAAACCAAGAACCGCCAGGTTGTGGGCGAGCATTGGATTGTCAGAGATTGCTGCAACGACACCAAACACTGGCACGACCGGAAGCATGATTTCCGAATACTTGATGGCTTCGCCGTATGGGTAAAAGATGTTCCCGGCGAAGAATGCGTTGGGATCGTCAACGAGCGCATGGGATTCCCATGCAAGTATCCATGTACCTAGGGCTGGATCTCCCAGGTTCCCGGGCAAGGTATCAACAAGGCTTGATGGAGTCGGCTGGTACATCACGATGACCAATAGAGACGCTGCGATCGATCCGCCAATGATCCATACGCTCCGCCGCCTGCGACTTGATGGTGTTCGCTCATCCGAGGCGGGAAGTGCCACTTGCCGCTTCGAAGTCATCTCATTTCCTTCTCCGAGTCAGCTGTAGCGCTGCCACATGAACCCAGGAGAAGCCGAATGAAACCAACATCCACCTTCATCTTCGACAATGAGATTTGCGACTCGGGGAAAGACAATCGTCCGCATGCCGTGCACTGTCTCACAATAAAGTTCAGAGCGAGGTGAATCTACAGAGCGGGCTGAGTCGGACGCGGCTCGCCCCGAATATTTCCCTACAGTTGGACGCAGCCTCATGCGTTGCACGCGGGATCGATCGACGGCTGGTAATTGATGGCGATCGAGAAACAGGCGAATCGCGATAGCCGAGTCGGATCATTCGACGCGTCGTCGGATACCTCGGGAGCTGAGAGCAACGGAGTCACCCCACTCTTCGCACTCAACGCTTTAGCCATAGTCTTCATGGCTGGCACGGCTCTCGCCGCGGCGTTGACTCGTGACTCCCGGATTTCATCCATCCGGTTGTGGACGACTGTTGGGATTCTTTTCGTGGTCCTGGCCACGCTGACTCGAACCCGAATTCGTTTCCGACAACATCTGCTGTCGTTCTTCTCTGGGGTAGCGATGGCGGTAGTGACAGTGGTCCACCTCTTGCGGGGCACCGACTCCAGCCTCTATCCCACCTCTGGGTCCGTCGATGTCACGCTTCACTATGCACTTCTCCAATACATTTTTTACAACGGTCGCGTGCCAATCGGGGGTCTCGACAATCCGGCTGCCTCCTTCCTCGACGTGATGGTCGTGTACCCATACGGTGCACACGTAAATGCCGGTGTCGTCGCAGGCGCACTGAATGTCCAGCCGCTGGTGGCGATGACGTTGTTTGTCTATCTGGTCATGGCGCTGTCGGTGACGGTGCTGTTGGAACTGACTATGCGGGCTGCGCAGCATATTTGGCCCCGAATGAGCGAGGGCGCTGCCGTTTCCGTGGGCATAGCCAGCGTTGTTGCCTTCCTTGCGGTCCCTCGTTACGTCGAAGGAATGGTGATGCTGGATTACTTTTTCGCTCAGGTCGTAGGGATCTACCTGATTCTCGTTTTCGCCCTGGGACTCCAGGAGTACTTCACGCGTGGCTCCAGGGTAGGACTCGGCCTCAGCTCAATTTCGTCCCTACTCCTTACCCTTACATACCCGGTCTATTGTTTGATTCCGGTCGCGACCGTCGGCTTGATCCTCTTGGCCCGCCATGGATGGCGGTGGCGAGAGTGGGGCGCAATCCTGCCTGTCATGTCAGGAGTAATCCTCGGGTTGCTCGTGTTTCTCCCTGGGAGGATGTCCCTGGGGCTGGCAATCATCGACCATGAGGGCGGCTCGGCAACCCCGTCCATCTCCGCCCTTGGCGGTCCGGTGGTCATAGCCTTGTTCGTACTCGGACTGTCAGTAGCGGTCACAGCCCTGAGGCGAAGGCGAGGAGCGGCCGTTGGGGTGCTTCTAGCGACGACGCTTGTGGCCACGCTTCAGTTGGCCGGCATGTACGTACTAGAGAGTACGGTCGGAATCGGCTCGTATTACATGGTAAGGAAGCTGGTCTACGTGGTCTGTTGGCTTGCGCTTCCGCTCGTTGCTGTCGGTGTGTTCGCCGTCGGGTCGGCGATTCTGAAGAAGCGCTTGTTGCGCTCGCCAAGATCGGGTGTCTACATGGCTTCGGGGCTCGTGATCTTTGCCCTTGGTTGGGTCACTTTCTTGGTTCCTGAGGTCGGAGCAGTGCCCATTATCGATCCCGACAGTTACGCCGTCGCCGAGCGAGCACGATCCGAGATCGACGGACTGGGCCAGTTCGCCATGTCCGAGGGAGGGACCAAAGGCTTCATGTTGTATGTCGGAGTGATGAACCAGACCTGGGACTCATACGCCTACGCAGTCCTCAACGAAGAGTACGACCTCGTCCAGCAATGGCTCGCATCACCAGAGAAACGGTTCCTGGTCACGACGAACGCTCCCTCTCTAGCGGAAGTCATCGAAGAGCGGGGCCTAAAGGTCATCTTTCAGCAAGGATCCGCTGCGGTCATCGCCAAACCGGACTAGGTGCAGGCGCCGCATTGCTGGTTTCGCCTGGAGCCGTTGAAGATTGTTGGCCGTGCGATCGAGTGGGCACACCCCTGTCGTGATGCCATGATTCCTCGACTATGGATGAAGGAGCTGGCCCAACAATCGCAGATCGCGGTTGCACGTCCTTCGAGTTGCCGCGTCGGGACAAAACCGTGTGAACCGGGTAGCAGTTGTTACGTCCGCGGGAACTGGATCGCTCGACGCGGCCAACGCTCTGGACGCAACCGTCAAGGCGAACTGGCCGGATGCGGATGTCAAGATTCTCCTTTCGTGCCGGGTCGAGTCCGCACCTCGACACTGGGACGTGACCGGCGCAGACGAAGTCCACGGAACCGCGTTCAATATCGCGCGGATCCTTTGTGAGGAGGATCAACTTGCCCTTGCCCTTCCCCGCTTCATGTCCAGGACTCTCGACGAATACGAGGCTTGTGTATTCATTGGGCCCGAACTGCTGGTCGTTCGTCCCGCTCTTGAGCTGATCGAAACCTCCAATGGCTTCGGGACGGCGATCGTGGTACCGGGCACTGTCACCCCTCTCTATTCATTGACGCCATCTTTGGGCCCACTGGAGGCCGGACCTTTGTTGCCAGAGGCCCGGGTCGTCGCCGCAACACGAGCCAGCAAGGCATTTCTCATCGACTGGGCAAGAACTCTGGATGAGGCGGTAATGGATGCAGATCAACGCTCGATCGTTTGGGCCAATAACACTTACCTCCAGAGGTCGATCGCCCGACCAGACGTTGGCGTGGAAGGCGAACGCACTTTCCTGCATTGGGCTGACTATGCCGCGGTCGAAGTTGGCCGTGCCACGGGCCCAGCTGCAGCAGTCATCTCGTGTGATGCCCTGTTCGCCTCGGCGCGTGAACTGGACTTGTCCGACGATCCAGAGGTCGCATGGAGCATGCTGGTGCATCGAGTGCACGACTCTCGACCCGTCGAGCCTTTACTCCGGTTGATCGAGACAAGTCAGGCAGTTCGTGCCGACGATGGCGAGGAAACTCCCTTCGAGCTTCTCCGCGCCGATGTCTGGCGAGCGGTCGACCCTTTCGGGCGCAAATGGGGCCATGGGTCTGTCGCTGAGTTCGTTGGCTGGTTGTTTGAAGAAAACCAGGCTGGATGCACCCGAATCGCTGATCTGCTGGTGAAGGCAGACCAGGGTCTTTCAAGAGAATTCTTCGATGTGCGGTTCGAGCCTCTCAGCTTCAGGGCCTGGGTCGCACGGCGGGTCAGAACTGAGTTGGGATTCGACCCCTTCGACCGGTCCTACACCCCACGAGGTGGCGAGCTGATTGAATATGACGAGAATCGGGGCGTCGCCAATGCGATCAGGTGGAGATGGGAAACCTTGAAGTCAATGGTCCCAGGACACACCGTTCGGGCGACGAACCGAGCCCAGAGCGCATACCTGGGACCTGACCCGGGTGAAACCCGTGGAGTGGCCGCTCCCGCGCACGTCCCCGTCGAGCGTGATAACCCTATGTGGGGATCGAGTCCACGGGAACTGAATCTGCTTGGGCCATTTCGCTCGGAGAGCGGTTTGGGCCAAGCCGCCAGGGCCAGCCTCGAGGCGGTGCGCCTGTTGGGCCGACCTTTCACCCACATCGACACCACGGAGAAGTACCCATCCCGCAACTCGGTCGATGTCGGCCTCACCAATGAAACTTATGGTCAGCACGGCGACGTCAATCTGATCCACAGCAACGCAGACGAGATGCTGACGCTGGCGCCCGGTGCCTTCAAACATCGATTCGGAGGTCGATTCAACGCCGCAATGTGGTTCTGGGAGCCAGCGGATCTACCACTGCGCAGCAGACCGGCGTTTCATATCGTTGATGAGTTATGGGTCGCAAGCGAGTACCAGCGCGACGTCTTCGGGCAGTACGCCCGGGTCCCGGTGCATGTGATCGGTCTTGCGGCTGAACTCCCGGCACGTCGGGAGGTGGACCGGTCGACCTTCGGATGGCGAGAGGATGAGCTCGTGTTTCTCTTCGTCTATGACGCCCTGTCCTCCTACGGGAGAAAGAACCCGACAAAGGCAATAAGGGCCTTCACTTCAGCGTTTGCGCCGGAGTTCGCAAATGTTCGATTCGTGCTCAAGGTGTCCAATCTGAACAAGTTCCCTGCAAGCCAAAAGGAGATCCTGGGACTGAAGGTTCGGTACCCGGCCATCACAGTCATCGACGAGTACTTCACCCGCGAGGAGGTCATGGACCTCATGGCCGCCGCCGATGTGTATGTCTCACTACATGCCGCCGAGGGCTACGGCCTCACCTTGCTCGAGGCCATGGCTGTGGGAACCCCGGTGATCTGCACCGGCTACAGCGGCAACATGGATTTTACCAACGATGCCAACTCTTGGTTGGTTGGCTACGAGATGATGAGAACGGATGAGCGAACTGGTCCCTATCCTCAGGGCTCGGTTTGGGCCTCACCCGATGTGGACGGCGCGGTCCAAACGATGAGACACATCGAAGCCAACCGCTCCGAAATCGGCATCAAGGCAGAACTTGCCTATCGAGACGCCATCGAAGCTGCTTCTCTCGAGCGATATGCAAAGCGCCTCGACAAACAGCTTCGACGGGTACTTTGAATGCGCGTTATCCGGGTCCCCAACGCATCAGCCGGATATGACATATGGCACCCAGAACGACGCGTGCAGAGAATCGTCAAGGGCCCGCATCTGCTCACTGGACAACGTGTGGCGTGCCCGCGACGAGATGCTCGACACGAGTGCCCGCATCGTGTCCGACATCGTCAGAGTTCCCTGAATCGCCGCGCTTGTGGAACCTTCCCAACGACGGCGCCAAGCCAGCACATCGGGGAGCACCAGAATCGTGCACGACAGCAGCCAGCGCATGATCATCTCGGCGTCTGAACCGATCGGGAAGGTCTCATCCATCCCGCGGAGACGATCGAAGACGGCGCGTTGGAAAAGCAACTGCGTCGATGAGAAGAGCGGGCCGGTGGCGTACTCCAACAATGCGTCGGGTGGTTCGAGCAGGCGCCTTTCGGACTGCCAGTACATCTCCGGGTTGCCGCCCTCGGCGTCGATCAGGTACATGGCGAAGCAGATCAACTCCGGGCCCGCCTCAGCGGCGAGCCTGCTTACGAGGTTGGGCTCGGCGAGGTCATCGTCTTGGAGGATGAACACGTAATGGCCGCGGCTCAGCGAGATCGCCCGATTCCAATTCGCGGCTAGCCCGAGCCGCGTCGGGTTGCGGTATGCCCGCACCTCGCTCAAGCCGCGCAGATATTCCCATGTCCCGTCCTCGGAGGCGTCGTCGACGATCACCAGCTCGAAGTCGTCGCTGTCCTGCGCGAGCGCCGAGGCGACCGTCTGGCGCAGCAGGTCGACACGGTTATACGTCGGAACAACGATGCTCAGCAACACACATCGCAGCCTACCGGTGCGTTAATAGGCAGCCCATGAGGTCGCGTTGTGGGCAGGAGTGTCTTCATAAAGCAGGGCACGCTTCGCCAGTACTCGATGTGAGAAAGTTGAGCGGGATGCGAGCGACCGAGCGTGTCTGCTCCTTGTCGTCGTCGCGTGATTCAACGGGCGCTTGTCAATGCCGCGCTGTTCTCGCTCCCATGTTTCCGCCTCTGATCGAGCTTTCCCGCGTCCTAACTCATGCTTCCTAGGCTTGGGTCGCAGGTAGGCTCGCCGTCGCATCATGAGGCTTCTCCGAGTCACCCCTTCTGCCTCTGCGTGCGACCGACGTCCCTTTTCTCAAGACTCGAAACGCACCATCACGTGAGCACCCTGCAGGGGACGAACACCTCAACCATCCTGGCGAGTGCCCGGCGACGTGTTTTGGTGGGTGCTGTCCTAGTCGCTGGCCTCACAGCCGCGATATTGACGGTCGTCCTCGAGTTGTGGAGGGTATCGATTCGGGTCCCTCTGCTGTACCTCGGTGACGCAAATTGGTATCTGATGATCGTCAAGGGTCTGGCGAGTGGTCACTGGTATTACACCAATGATCAACTCGGATTTCCGTTCGGGATGGAGATGTATGACTTCCCGACTGGCGACCACTTCCAGCTAGTCATCTACAAGGCAATTGGCGCTTTGGTCGGTGGCGACGCAGCTCTCACCGTCAATCTCGGCTATCTCGCCGGCTTCATCGCCACAGCGGTCATCGCGTATTTCGTCCTATGCGCGCTCCGGGTGCGTCCAGTGATCGCGGGAGCAATCGGGATCCTTTACGCATTCCTCCCGGATCATTTCGTGCGTGGGACGGGTCATCTTTTTCTATCTGGATACTTCGCCGTTCCTCTAGCCGTGCTGGTCATTCTGCGACAGTACGACCGACCCGCCTTTCTCTCGACTGATCCGTCGAATCCGGACGTCAGTCGTTGGTCGTGGCGCGATCGGTGGGGCTGGCTCGCCGTGTTCTACCTGGTGGTGGTTGGCACGACGGGTTTCTACTACGGAGTGTTCACAGGTTTGTTCCTGGTTGCGACACTGGTCTTTCGCCTGATCAGCGAACGCGATCGGACGGCCGCCATCTCGACCTTGTTCCTCTCCTCGGTTCTTGGTCTCACGATATTGGCCGATCTGGCACCCACATTCATTTATCAAGCCGCCAATGGGATCAATGAACTGGCTGTGCATCGGGACTACAAGGAAGTGGAGTTCTATGCACTGAAACCGATCCAGATGCTGCTGCCGACCCTGAATCATCGAATCGAGGCGCTGCGCGCCCCGATGGCTAAGGCGTTGACCACCGGACAGGCCCCGCAAAGCCTTGGTCTTGTCGCGGCAATCGGACTTGTGATGGTCGTCCTCCGCACACTCGCCCGGATCGGGATCTCCACCCCCAAGGATCCGCATTCGTGGACACTTGACAAACTGGGAGTGTTGACGATCGGCGCCATCCTTGGCGCCGGTATGGCTGGATTCGCCGCAGGGTTCGGGCTCTTGGGCGTTACCTATATCAGAGCTTGGGATCGAATCACCATCTTTGTGGGCTTCTTTGCCCTTGCTTCAGTGGCATTGGTCATAGACGGTTGGGCTGGGCGCAGACGTCTGGGGCCAGGTGCTCTGGCCGTCATCGCCGTTTCGTTGATGGTCGTCGGCGTCTTCGATCAGACCCCAGCACCATCGCCTTCGGTGGACGAAGTCAGAGCCGAGAATTGGCGGACAGATCGGACTTTCTTTGAGGCTGTCGAGGCGGATGTTGGACCCAACGCCGCGATCTACCAGCTGCCGATCACGGCCTATCCAGAGGCAGGGGGCTCGAACAAGATGATCGACTACGACCATCTCCGCGGCTATTTCCACACTGAAACACTCAAGTGGAGTTACGGAGGCATGAAGGGGCGCGTGCCCGCGTGGGAATCTCAAGTTGACGCCCTGGATATGGCCTCGAGGTTGAGGTTGCTCACGTTGATCGGGTTCGACGGCCTCTACATCGATCGTTTCGGTTACGCCGATGGAGGAGTGGCTCTCGAGTCCGCAGTGAAGATGGGGGTCGGACATGAACCAATCACGAGCCAGGACGGTCGGCTGGTGTTCTTCAACCTCAAACCGCTAGCAACCGACGTCCATTCGGCGACATCGGATGCGGCAAGAGAAGACATCATCACGGCACTCCTAACGACGCCTGTTCAAGTGGTGTTGGGCGGCGGGTTCTATGGAACCGAGTCCGACGGCGCCCTTACCTGGTCATGGGCGTCAGAACAAGCCGAACTCAACCTGTCGAATCCCTCTGAGAACACGCGGCACGTCGTCATGACTATGGGCTTGCAAACCGGGCAAGCGACACCATCGAATGTGACGGTCCAATTGCCAGGGCATCGCCAGGATGTTCAAGTCTCAGCAAGACCTGAGTGTCTTCGCATGGAATTCGATCTACCCCCTGGCTCCACCGGGGTTTCCTTCGCAACTGATGCCCCGAGGTTCAATGCACCTGGTGATACTCGGGATCTTCGTGTGCAGGTGCTCAACATGACAGTTCAGGACCTTGCCACGATTCATTTCTTGGACTCCTTTGACGGAGAGTCTTGCTAGATCTAGCTGGACATCGCCGCGTTCAGGTTGGGAAGAAGGGCTAGGCCCTCCTTCAGGAGCCTTTCTCACGAGTGGTATCGATCAGAGGCTCTCGATCATCCCTTCGAGGCTGGATGCCGACATTGACCATGCAAAGCCACGATCGAGTCTTCGGCGACCGGCTTGTCCCATGGAAGCGGCAGAGTCGGAGTCGGCTAGCAACCGGGCGAGAGCCGCGGCCAGATGGGCGGCACCGGGTCCGGCTGCAACCAGGCCGTCCGCTCCATCGCGAACCACCGATCTGTTCACCGGACTGTCGGTGACCACCACCGGGGTGCCCTGGGCCCATGCCTCGAGGGTGGTGATCCCGAAGGACTCGGTCAGGGAGGGACTGACCACGACCCGAGCCCTGGCCAAGAGCTGATTCTTCTCGGTTTCATTTGGCGTGTTCACTATCTTCACCCTCGAATCGGCCGCCAGCCACATCGCCGGATCCGCCCCGACACCCGGCGGCGAACCGGCCAACACCAGAAGCACCTCGGGGAGCTCCTGCCATACGGTCTCCATCGCCTCATAAAGCACATCGAGGCGTTTCGACGGGGTACGACGCCCAATGAAGAGGACCATCGGCTCGCGATCGATCGACACCGTTTCATCACCGAAGGCAACGCCGGGGGGGATCACAGCAGTGGCTCCCGCTTGGGCACCGTAGGATTCGAGGAGCCGGTCCCGCTCGTAGTCTGTCAGGGCGATGACCCCATCAGCCGCATCAACCGCTTCGGAAACCCGAGGAATGGACCAGTAGGGGTCGTCCTCATGGAGCATCGGGACATAGACCAGCTTCCACGACGCCGTTTCCTTGAGCCGAATGACCTCCACCACGTTGGGGAATAGATGAGGAAGGGTTATGACGACGTCGGGGGCTAGTCCGGAAAGAAGATCACCCAGACTGCGCTGAAACCGTACGGTGGAGGATCGGAGCACCCGATCGCCTCCCAGGAGATTGCCCAACCGTCTGTAGCCGAGATCCCCATAGACCAGGCGGTGAACGCTTACCTGCTCGATCGTCTCATTTACCGGCCCCGCGCCACCATGGCCCAGCTCGTAGAACGCTTCCGGGTCGTCCACATTGGCGACCGCGACATGCACCTCATGCCCGAGCGCGGCGAGTCCCTCGGCGAGGCCTTGTGCATAACGCTCAGCCCCTCCGATCGAGGGCAAGTAGGCATGAGGGGAGAACACCACCCTCACGATGGGTCCACCGCCATCAGATCGTTACCATGACCTCTCTCCCCGACCGCTAGGAAGCTCGACTGTGCCAACCGCTCTCATCACTGGTATCACCGGTCAGGACGGGTCCTATCTCGCTGAGTACCTGCTCGACCGGGACTACGAGGTCCACGGGACCATCAGGACCACCACCCACGATATCGAGGACACCCGCATCGGTCATCTCGTGACAACCGACACCGCGCCCGTCACTCTCCACGTCACTGATCTCGGCGATTCTCATTCGCTGATGCGAGTGGTCGAGGATCTGCACCCGGACGAGATCTACAACCTGGCGGCGCAGTCCCATGTCCGTGCCTCCTTCGACCAGCCGGTTCACACCGGCGATGTGACCGGGCTCGGGGCGGTGCGCCTTCTCGAGGCGATCAGACACACCGATCCTTCGATCCGCTACTACCAGGCCTCGAGCAGTGAGATGTTCGGATCCACACCTCCGCCGCAGAACGAATCCACCCCATTTCACCCCCGAAGCCCATATGCCGTCGCCAAAATCTATGCCTACTGGGCGACGGTGAACTATCGCGAGGGTTTTGACATCCACGCCAGCAACGGGATCCTTTTCAACCACGAAAGCCCTCGCCGCGGCAAGGAGTTCGTCACTCGCAAGATCACCTCGACGATCCCCCGTTTGATGAAAGGTGAGCAGCAGAAGCTCTATCTGGGCAATCTCGACGCCAAGCGTGACTGGGGCCACGCCCGCGATTACGTGCGGGCGATGCACATGATGCTGCAGCACCCCGAACCCCTCGACCTCGTGGTTGGCACGGGGCACAGCTACTCGGTGCGTGATTTCTTAGACGCTGCCTTCGCGGTGGTCGATATGGAATGGGAGCCTTACGTCGAGATCGATCCACAGTTCTACCGCCCAGCCGAGGTCGACTACCTCCAGGCTGACATCGCCAAGGCACGGGCCACGATCGGTTGGGAGCCCCAAATCGAATTCGAGGAGTTGGTGAGGGAGATGGTCCTAGCGGATCTCGAAGCCAGTGGCGTGAGTGTCTGACCAACTCAGCCTTCAACACCAAAGCGTGCTGGTCACCGGGGGTCATGGGTTCATCGGACGACATGTGGTAGCCGCCTTGGCCGAGGCGGGGGCCTATCCGATCTCAGTGGCACAGGCCGGAACAGTGCTGACCGATCTGCCGGGCGAGACCATCACTCTCGACCTTGAGGACCGAGACCAAGTGATGGAGGCGGTAGGAGCTGTGGACCTGTTGGTCCACCTTGCCGCTCGGGCGGGGGGGATCCAGTTCCAGCAGGAAGGCGCAGCGGATGTCTTCGCCTCCAACCGTCGCATCACCGACAACCTGTTGGCGGCATGTGTCGCATCAAAGGTCGAAAGACTGTTTCTGGCATCGTCGCTGGTGACTTACCGAACTTCATCACAGCCGCTCGCCGAATCGCAGCCCCAGTTGGGCCCGGCCGATCACCCCAGTCCCTATTCCTGGTCCAAGATCACCGACGAGGTCGTCGCTTCATGGCATGAGATAGAAACGCGTGATAGGCCGTTTCGGCAACGTGTTCGGACCGGGAGCGCCATTCGACCCCGAACGTTCCACCGTGGTCCATGCTCTCATCGATCGTGCGGCCCGGTTGGACGACGGGCAGGATCTGGTGGTCTGGGGTGACGGAAGCGCGGTCCGGAGCTTCGTTTTCGTCGAGGATGCAGCGCAGGCCGTGCTGATAGCGCTCATCAACGGCGTGCCCGGAGAGGCCTACAACATCGACAGCGGGGTGCCGGTCACCATCGCCGAACTCGCCACCGAGGTGAGGGACCAGATGAACCCGTCATTGAATCTCAGCTTCGACCCATCCAAACCCGCCGGCGCCCCTTACCGGATCGCCTCCATCGAAAAGCTGGCGACCTTGGGCTACACCCCGGGCGTCGGCCTCAAGGTAGGGATCAAGAGGACTGTCGAGTGGTACCGGGAGAACATCCACTCAGCCTGAGCGTGCAGTGAACCGTTCCCAAGTCTCGGTAGCCAGGCGATCGTGTGTCGACATCCATGCCATAGCCCGTTCCACGGCCTCGTCTCCAACCGCGAGCAGGTCGCGAGCCGCCGACGCGATGGCTGACGGGTTGTCAGCGAGATCGGTCGTAGTGATCTCCCACAACCTTGGATCATCCTCGAACACGCCGGAGACACGAGATATCAAACAGGGGACACCAGCCAGGTATGACTCCTGGGGAGTCGATGGATGGCACTCGGACAGCGTGACGTAGAGGTTGACGTCCACCGAGCCCTGAAGAGCGACGAATTCCGCCCACGGCAGTTCACCGTGCTCGACCACCGCGATGTTGTCCAGATAGGAGACTTCCGGTCTGCGCATCACATGGGCGACAGCCCCATCGAGCAGCCCCACCGCGAGCAACTGCGTGGCGACGTTCTTCCTCCAGAACGGCTCGGCGAACACGCCGACGTGCAACCCGGGCCCGAGGTCGACCCGATCCATTTCCGGCATGAGCGGAACCCGGTTGGGAACATATGTGACGGGGTATCCGGCGGCGGTGAACGCCTCAGATACTCCGACCTTGGCCATGCCCACCTCGGCGAGGACCCCGCCCCTCCTCAGCGAAAAGACCTCATCGACGACCGCTGCCTCGCCCTCCTCTGCACCGTGTTGCGCCGGTGATGAGTGGAGCACACATTTCACCTCGATCCCCAACTCCGTCAGGCGGGCGGCAAACCCCGCCGCCCCCGGCGGCCAACCCTGGATCACAACCACTTCGATACTCGCCGCGGTGATGTGATCCACCAGATTGTCGGACCACCGGACGAGGTTGTCACACTCCACCACCGGCGAGCGGAACGAATACGCCACTGTGCGCACCCCCCGCCAATCGGGATGACAGATCTGGATCACCCGCTCCGTCGCGGGGAGAGCCTCCCAGGACCCGAATGACAACACCGGTGTCCGCGGTGTCCCCACATCGGGGCCCCTCAACAGGGTGCGGGCCCGATCACGAAGCGACAATGAGCTCCCCGACGTCCTGAACGATCCGGGCCGATGCCATCCCGTCCCCATACGGCGACGGGATGGAGGCAAGGCTCTGATGAAGCCCCGGGATGTCCGCGGCCCATTTGCTGGCCACATTCGATATGGCCGGCCCCGGCTCGACCAGTTCGGCAAAGGTGCCCAACACCTCGGGACGCTCGGTGCTGCGACGCACCACTATCACGGAGCGCTTATAGATGGAGACCTCCTCCTGCACTCCGCCGGAGTCAGAGATGAGAAAGGCGGACTCGGCGCCCAATCCGAGGAACTCTCGATAGCCGATTGGCTCAATAACCCTGATCGCTTCAAGGAGGTCTCCCAGGCCATGCTCGGCCGCCCGGGCCATCGAGCGCGGGTGGAGAGGAAGCAGGACTGGCATCTCCAACGAGGCGAGCTGGGCGAGAACGGTGCGGAACCTCTCCGGATCATCGACATTCTCGGGGCGGTGGAAGGTGGACAGGATGAAGCCTCCCGACGAGAGATCGTGCTCGTCGAGCAGTTGGGCCCGCTCCGATGGCTCGGGCATCAGCTCGTGCACCGCCTCAACGATGGTGTTACCGGTGACCCGGATCCGCAATTCGGGGATCCCCTCCTCGAGCAGATTCTTCCTCGACACTTCGGTCGGAGCACAGAGCAGGTCGCTGACATGGTCCACCAGCACCCGATTGTGCTCCTCGGGCATTCGTCGGTCGTAGCTGCGGAGACCGGCCTCGACGTGGACGAGGATGGTCCCCAGAGCGTTCGCCGCTAGCCCGCCGGCGAGGGCAGTGTTGGTGTCGCCTTGGACCACGACCGCTGCGGGCCGCAACTCGGAAAGGTGATCGTCAAGCGCCCTGACGGCCATACCGATCTGTTGGCCCCGGGTCTCCCCTCCCACTCCGAGGTAGGCATGAGGCTCGTCGAGGCCAAAGACTTCGAAAAAGGTTCCGGACAAACCGCGGTCATAGTGCTGACCGGTGTGGAAAACGACGGCAGCTGGACCCAACAGCCGGATGACATGGGCCAGCTTGATGATTTCCGGCCGGGTGCCCAGGATCACCGCGACCGAGCGTGGTGGAAGGTCGGCGATGGACGGGAATGACACGTTGGTTGTAACCTCAGATGGTTGACGCCACTGGGACGGGCTCGAGGGCGACGGAGGATATCGCCACGCTTAAGTCTCGTTCATCGGCGGTCAGCCCAACATCCGCCGGTCTCCAAGTGCGGTCTGTCGATATCCGTGCCTCCTGCTCGCCCGCCGAGACATGAACCGCAGAACGCAACGAGAACCACCCAGTCCCGGGTGATATCTCATGGTTCACGACATCTTCCCCGAGTTCGACAGTGAGGGTGATCGGCTTGTCAACCTCGATTGGTTGGGCGCGGCCCTCCACGAGAAGCGTCGCCAGTCCAACAAAGCGAGGAGAGAGCAGAACTCGGCCTTCGGGGTCTCGTCCCAACCACCTGACCTCACGATCAGCCACGACCTCTCGCTCGTGGAACCCACTGGTCTGAATGTCATCGTTTCGCCCCACTTGCATATCGGGCAGGACCGCCCGATAGATCGCATGTTTGCTTTGATAGAGCCAATCCGGGTATCGCCATCGATCCGGTCCAACCGCCCGGGCGACAACGAACACGTACTCCCCCCTGTCGGAGACGTCGATCCCTGGGAAGGAAGGGGCGGCGTCGGGAACTTGTGCACTGACCTCGGCCGTAAACGCCCGTTCCACTTCGAACCCAAGCTCACCAAGCAGGCTCCGCAGCTCATTCAACGTGTACTCGCGGTTGTGTCGACCATGAACGCCGTACCCCGAGAGCGGCTCGTATACGTTGTCCCCATTGATCATCTTGACGAGATTCTCGGTTCTGGCCGGATTCGGCGTACTCAGTACCAAGACCCCGTTCGGTTTCTCGAGCACACGATGAATCTCCGCCAACGCGTTGATCGGATCCATCGGCAGGTGCTCGAGGATCTCACAGAAGAAGACCTCGGCATAGGACTCGTCCGGATAAGGAAACTGGTCTACCTCGATATTGAAATGATCGAACTCGAACTCGAGGCGCTCGCCCGAACGAGGGCTCGAAAGCACCTGCCAACCCTTTGCTCCCAGATCCGCTCGATCGCCAAACCAATTGGCACATGTGACGTCGAGACCTCGGCGTTTAAGCATTCGGGTGAAGAAGTAGGGGCTGGACCCCAATTCCAGCACTCGCCCACCCGGTGACACGTCGGGTGCGATGGCAAGTGTGATTCGGAATCTTTCGAAGGCGTGCCATAGGTACCCGGCTCCCTCTTCCGTTGCCTTGCCGAACACATCGGTGTCCGACAGGTAGGTGCGAAGCTCATCGACATCTTCGATATCAGGCGGAAACGAGATGCTCTCCATCTCGAGCGGAGCGGGCGGACTTCAGAGCCCAATAGACCCGGGACAATCGGGCCTTGATTGGCTCTGGCATCGACCAGAGGAGACGACGAGCCATCTGTCCGCCGGTGGACATGGCCTTCTCGCCGCTCGAGTGCTGCCGTCGTCACCCTTTCTTCCTCCATGAATCTCGAGACGCCCAGCGTAGGGTCGAAGGCCCGAGCCACGCTCTGTCTACGGGGCCTGGTTGCGGTATCGACAGTCAGACCGCACTCGGTCCTAACCTCGTTTCACCGATGATTCGTGCTTTTTTCTTGATCGCCCAGTCACTCTTGCTGTGTCTCGCCGGCTACAACGCGGTCACCGCCCTCTGGGGGTGGCGCAATCGCGTGCCCGCTCCGAGGGGCGCAAGACAGCGACGCCTCAGGGTGGTTGTCCCCGCTCACGACGAGGAGGTCGTCATCGGCAGGTTGCTAACCGATCTTGCCGCCTCCGACTATCCACGTGATCAGGTGAGCCTCTGGGTATTGGCGGACCGCTGCACGGACAAGACGATCGACGTTTCAGAGGCGGCCGGGGCCCAGGTAGCCGATAAGCAGGACGAAACTTCGGGCAAGGGAGCGGCTCTCGCCTGGTACCTGGGACAGCGCCCGCTTGACCCCGATGAGAGCCTCGTCGTGTTCGACGCCGACAACCGGGTGCCGCCCGACGTTTTGGGGCGGATCGCGGACGAGATCGATGCTGGACATGAGGTGGTGCAGTGCTACTTGGACGTCGCCAATCCCGATGGGTCCCTGCTCGCCGAAGCGTCGGCACTCTCCTATTGGGCAGGCAATCGGATGGTCCAGCTGGCTCGATCCAATCTGGGGTGGTCGGCGGATCTCGGTGGGACCGGAATGGCCTTCACAGCCGGTGCCCTCGAGGAGGTTGGTGGGTTCGGCGACTCGCTCACCGAAGACCTGGAACTTGGGGCGCAGACTTGTCGTCGCCGGAAAGAGGGTCGAATGGCTCCACGACGTCAAAATCCGTGACGAAAAGCCCACCTCGATCGGGGTAGCAGTCCAGCAACGAGCGAGATGGATGGCGGGAAGACGCGAGGCTTCGAGTAGGCATTTCACCGCGTTGGTGAAGAGATCCTCGCCGGCGTCTCTGGACCAGGCGTTGCGACTGGTCCAGCCGGGACGGTCCTTCGTGGCACTGATATCCGCCGTGATGACAGTCCTCGCTTTCACCACAAAGTCGAGATGGCTCCTTCCTTGGGAGGTTTGGGGAGTAGCCACCGCCGTCCAAGTGTTGGAGCCGATCCCATTCCTGGCCCGTGATGGTGTCGAATCGAGACATCTGGTTCGCTACCCACTGCTCGTCGTCCTCGCCGGCCTGTGGGTTCCGATCCGACTCTTATCAGGCAAGGTCAAGGGCTGGTACCACACACCCCACACTGGACCTAGCTCCTGAGCAGTCGTGTCGGTCCCGGGCCTCGAATCAGACCCCACACCGTTCCCAGCCCATAGGAGAGGTGCATGATCGCCGCTGCCAGGAACACACCTGGCGCAGGCTCATCGGATTTGACCGCCACCCAGATCAGGAGCAAGAGCCAGAGAGTTGCTACCAATAGAAGGGGGCCCCACAGTTGTGCGACTAAACCGACCAAGGCCAGCACGATCAGGCCGAGCACGAGAGCAAGAGGTGCCAGCGGGCGCCACGAAGGAAGTGTCCGATTGACCCACAACATCTCGGCCTTGCCCAATCCGTATCGGAAGTACTGACGCCACAGGGCACCAGGATGATCACGTGGCGTGTAGGCGGAAACGATGGACGGATCGACAGAACACCTTTCGCCTCCGACGCCGCCACCGGTAAGTAGAAGTCGGCGTCCTCGCACGTGCCCAACGAAAGAGGCGGTAACCACCCAGGGCCTCGAACTGCTCCATCGATGCATGGCCCGAGAAGACGGTGTCCACTTCTTCCCTGAGTCGGTTGCATGGTGAAAACGACCAGGCCCCATGGTGAGTGGGCTCTTCATCGCTGCAGCAACCGCCCTTCCGAAGGCCGTCTCTCCCACCGGGCTCATACGTCCTCCGACCGCTCCCCCGACCTCGGAGAGCACCCGCGCCGAGTTGCTTATGTAATCCCGGGCGTAACGGCTGTGACCGTCCGCCCGCACCAGGACCGATCCCGTCCGCTCGTGCGCGGCCAAGTTGAGTCCGATGGCTTGACGGCGCTCGGGGTTGTCGACGACTTTGATCCTCGAGATCGCGCGCCTTCCATTCGATCAGCTTCGCCATTGTTCCGTCAGTCGACCCCCCGTCAGCCACGACCACTTCGAGGGAACCTGGATAGTCCTGGTCGAGGAGGTCAAGAAAGACGTCGTCGATCGACTCGATCTCGTTGAGAACGGGGAGGATGACAGAGACCAAAGCCGGAGACTCCCTGGGCGGAGGAGGATATATCCAGGCAGGCTTACGCTTATCCGCCGAGGAATTCGACACCAACCACCTCAGCAAATCCCATGACGGCAGACCCCGATTACACCGCCCGCCTCGAGCAAGAAACGGGTAAGCGCTGGAAGCGGGTGCTCGGGGTCCAAGCGCCGTACCGCCGGCACATCAGGAGAGTTGTCGAAGGTCGCGTCCTCGACATCGGTTGCGGGATCGGGCGCAACCTCCAGCATCTCGACGGGAATGGTGTCGGCGTCGACACCAACCCATATTCAATCGAAGTGGCACGCAAACAAGGTTTCACGGCCTACACCGTCGAGGAGTTCGAAACCACCCCCGATGCGGCGCCACGACAGCTACGACAGTCTGCTGATCGCCCACGTTCTGGAGCACATGACGCCGGCGGAGGCATCCGATCTGCTTGCCGCCTACCTGCCGTATCTTCGATCAGAGGGCAGGGTCGTGATCATCGTCCCCCAGGAGGCCGGGTTCAGATCGGACGCCACTCACGTGACCTTTCTCGATCTGGAGGACATCGCCGGATTCGAGGCCGGCAACGAGTTGGCGCGTGGAACGCGGCTACTCATTCCCCTTCCCTCGTTTCGTCGGCCGAATCTTCACTCACAACGAGACCGTGGCGCTCTCCCGCAAGTCCTGACGAGCTGACAGCACTCTCTCAGCATCCGCTTCACCCTTATCCTCTCGCTGTGCGTCTCCCCCGTCCCTCCCTTCCGACCTGGCTGCTCGCCGGCACTGCGGTCTTGCCCGTTTTCGTCTGGTGGCTGGGCTGGTATCCCGGATTCGCCTCCAGCGACACCATCGATCAGCTCGGCCAGGTGGCAAGTGGCGTTTATTTCAATCAGCACCCGGCCATTCACACCCTCTATTTGAGTGTCCTCAGCCTGGCCGGCGCCCAACCCGGGCTGGTCACCCTGTTCCAGTTCCTCGTGCTCGGTGTCCTGCTCGCCTACGCCGCGCACTGGTTGGTGAAAGCCGGAGTGCCTGTCTGGCTGGCCGTAGCCGTCGCCTGGCTACTCGGCCTCTCTCCGGCCGTCGGCCCAACCACACTCGCCCTGTGGAAAGACGTGCCCTTCGCCCTGCTCATGCTGTGGGCATGGGTTGAGCTTCTCGCCCTCGCCGTCGATCCCGAGCGCGCCGATCGCGTTTGGCCAGGAGTGCGACTCGGGCTCGCGCTGGCCGGCGTGTGGCTGTTTCGGGGCAACGGGCCGATCACCGTGCTGCCGGTCCTCGCGGTTCTGGCCTGGGTCTACCGACGTCACCTTCGCCTGATAGGCATCACACTGGGCACGGCGATCCTCACGGTGTTCCTCATCGTCGGGCCGCTTTATGCGATCGTCGACGTCCAGGGCTCGGCTATCGAGCCGGCCCAGGTGTTTCTGCCCGACCTCGCCGCTTCGTTCAACGACGAGCCCGGTACCTTCACCAAGTCCGACATCGATCTGTTGGAAGCGGTCGCCCCACTCAACATCTGGGACGATCGCTACGACTGTTACGACAGCACGCCCCTGCTCTTCGACCCCCAGTTCAACCAAGGCCCGATCCGGGAATCTCCCGGGAAATACCTGGGTCTCGAGGTCGACGTTCTGTTTCGTGATTTCGACTCGGTGTTGGAGCATCGGCTCTGTGCGGCAAACTTCCTCTACGCCCCGCGCAACCAAACGACGCCTACTTCCATCGACCGCCCTACGACATACCGATCAACACGGTCGGTCTGGCACGCGATCCCCTCGCCACCTGGGCGTTCGAGTTGACCGACCGGGTTTGGCGGTGGGCTGAGATCGACAGCCGTCTCTGGCTCACCTGGCGCCCGGCGATCCTCTTATTGCCCGCCCTGGCCGCGGTTGTGGTATTCGCCTTCCGCGACCGACGTTTCCTCATCCCCTCAACGCTGCTGGTGGCGCACACCATCAATGTCGTCGCCACATCACCGGCACAAGAGTTCCGATACGCCTATCCCCTATATCTGATGGCGGCCCTAACCCTCGCCCTGCTCTGGCCGATACTGCGGCACCGCACTGAGAGCATTGAGTACCAATGATCGGGTGGGATGTTTGTCTTGGATGTATGTGCCTCGTCCGATATGGGCATTATCGTCTTGCGCCGCACGCTCCGTGGTGGCAGATCGGAATAGGACTGGCACCCGGTCGATGAGGAGAGAAGACTTGGTAACCAGAACATTTCCGGCGGCGACCCGAGGTCGCGTTCCCTTGAGACGGGTCCTCCTCGGCTTGGTTGCGCTGGTGGCGATCCTGGTTCTGGTCGTGGCGGGTATCTCCACCCGAGCCGAGGCCGCCGATCAGATCCTCAACTCGGGCGACTGCGCCACCGGGTGCACTGTGCCCGCCGGTCAGACTTGGGCCCTGAACCCCAACGCCAACACCACGATCACCTCCAGTGCCAACATCGTCGTCCTCGGGACCCTCGAGATGAGGCCGGCCAACGGCAATATCGAGCACCTCATCCAGTTCACCGGGATCAACGAGTCCAACTTCGTCGGTGGCGGCATGGATGTGGTCAGCTCCGACGTCGGGCTCTGGGTGATGGGCAGTGGTCGGATCGTTCTCGAAGGGGCAGTCGAAGCCGGCCTGGTCGTACACCTGGCAACCGTCGTGGCCGGCGACCGACGAAGTCCGTGCCGCGCCGAACACGCCCGGCAACTACTCCAACTTTCCACTTGTCACCTCGACGCCGCCACCAAACGCCCTGGGCTACAGCACCGAACTTCTGAACCTCACCCGCAACGTCCGGATCGAGGGGACTCCCACTGGCTACAGCCATGTTTTCATCAGGTCAACGCAACCGTCATCGATCAAGAACGCCGCCTTCCGATATGTCGGGCCGGACCCAGCGAACATCCCAGGCAACACCGACTCCACCGGGCGCTACGGGCTGCACATCCACATGTCCATGGACGGGAGTCGCGGCACCATCGTCGATGGGCTCGTGATCCGCGACACCAAGGCCCACGCCTTCGTGCCCCATGCCTCTCACGGGGTCACCTTCCGCAACACCATCGCCTACAACGTCGAGGGTGAGGCCTATTGGTGGGACGATCCCGCCTCGGGAGTAATGAACGAGACCGATGACGTGGTGTTCGACCACGCCATCGTCGCCGTCGAACGGAAGGCCAGCGAGGGTGAGAACCATCGACTGACCGGGTTCTATCTCGGGGCCGGGAACAATCCGACCGTCACCAATTCCGTCGCCGTCGGCATGCAGAACGAAGGAGGGGCCGATCGCTCTGGGTATCTGTGGCCGGAAGACTCGGAGGGCACCTGGCTCTTCAAGAACAATCGGGCCCACAACAACGACTCCAACGGGATCTTTGTCTGGCAGAACAACGAGCTACCACACGTGATCGATGGCTTCATCGCCTATTACAACCGCCAGGCGGGCGTCGAGCACGGGGCCTATACCAACTCTTACGTGTACAAGAACCTGATCCTGTTGGGCAACGGCACCGCGGTTGTGTCTCACGCCCTGGGAAAGCCCGGAGATGGCGCATTCACCGACACCCAGATCTGGTCCAACATCCAAACTGGTGGCGGGAACCTCGTCATCGGCGAGCACGCCCAGCCGCCGGAGCGACCGGTTCGGTTCGTCGACTGTGATTTCGGAAATGTGATCGTCTCCGACAACGGAGGGTCAGCACGCAGTGCCTACGACTTCATCCGTTGCGGTCGGGAGCCATCGGACGTCAACCTGAGCGATGCCCGCTCCGACTCGGTGTTCCGGGTGCAGCGAAGCGACGGAACCGCCTACGAGTTGCGTGGCAACGGTTCGGTAACCCCGATCGCGGCGTTCTACAGCGGCACCGTCCCCGGCGACACGGTGAGGTCGGGTTGGTCGACCCGAGCACCGGCATTTGGAATCTGAACAAGAACGGTCAGGTCACACAGTTCTATTACGGCGCTCCCGGTGACTTCCCGTTCATGGGTGATTGGAATTGCGACGGAGTGGACTACTCCCGGCCTATATCGCCGTTCTGACGGTTTCGTCTACCTGCGCAATTCCAACACTCAGGGTGTAGCCGACATCAAGTTCTTTTTCGGCAATCCCAACGACCTTCCCGTCGCTGGTGATTTCAACGGAGACGGATCCGACACAGTCTCGATCGACCTTCCGAGCAGCGCTTCTACATCATCAACAAACTCGGAGCCAACAATGGAGGCCTGGGAGCAGCCGACTTCTCATTCCTGTTCGGAAACCCCGGCGACAAGCCCTTCGTCGGTGACTTCGACGGCAACGGCAAGGATGAGGTGGGGCTGCACCGCGAATCAACCGGGCTCGTCTACTACCGGCTCACGTTGACCACCGGCGTCGCCAACAACCAGTTCTTCTTCGGAAACCCCGGAGACCGACTCATCGCCGGGGACTGGGGAAAGGTCGACGGTGTTGATAACCCAGGCTTGTTCCGGCCCTCCAATACCACCCTCTACTTCCGGCACTCCAACACCCAAGGCAACGCCGATAGTCAACTGTCCTGGGCCTCCCAACTGGCTTCCCGTCGCCGGAGACTTCTAGGCCCGAACCCGGTTCCTCGACAATTTGAAAGAGCGTCCACTCGGTACCTTTCAGCGCGAGCTGACCAGGCACGTCACCGACGTCGTAGACGAGAAGCTGTCCGCCAACAACGCCCTTAGAAGAATCCGAGCGATGGCCACCACCGGTCTCAGCGACGAGCATATATACCACGAAGGGCTGACGCATATATACTGGTGGACATAACCGAAACGGCTGATCGAAATCGACAACAACCTTCTGACCGAGGCCTCTGCAAGCTCCTCGGAACCCGCACGATGAAGGACACCGTCGACCACGCTCTCATCCCAACGTCGTTTCGTACCGCCACACGCCGCCGCCACTCCGACCGCCTGGCCACGATCGATCGCCTCGAGCTTCGTCGCCTCGAAGTGGATCGAGCAGGCATAGCGCTGAAAGCACGCATACCTCGCCGACGAGAGTGCTCTTGCTCCCGATTCACGATTCCTGTCGTCAAACGCAGGCTGCGTCCTCTCATCGAAGACGGGCTGATTGCGACCTGCGCAATCATCGACCTGAAAGTGCTTTTCAGCGCTCGTAGCCTGCCCGACTACGAAAGCCGTCCGGGCGACACTGTCAGAGCATTTGACAGACGTTCCGCTCACCCCTGATGTAATGGCTCGTGCGCTCGCCATACAACATGCTCTGGCCGGACCGGACACCATCGAGTCCCAATTCCGGACCTGATCATCGCCGCGGCAGCCGAGTCGGCGTCCCTGACCATGCTCCACTACGACTCCGACTTCGAGCGTATCGCCAACCTCACCGGCCAACCTCAGGAGTGGGTGCGTCCCACGGGAACGCTGTAGCCAGAGAGCGCCATCCGCGGGGCTCAGCGCACAGCACCGGAGCGCTCGATCGCTCCAACCGTTCGAGAAGGGGAGCAGTCCTGTTCCCCCAGGCGGCGGTTTCGGCGTGACCCCTCAACTCGAGCCGCTCCGCGGGAGTCAGGTCCAGGGCCTGATCGATCAGCGACGCGAACCCTCAGCACTTGAAGAGGTGGCCACCGCTGGGTGCTGGAGACAGGCGGGCAGTGGAGTGGCCACCACCGGCACCCCACACGCCAGATACTCATACAACTTGAGGGGGGTCACCGCCTCGGTCATCTCGTCGACGACAAACGGGAGGATCCCGACGCTGAATCCACGCACATATTCGGCGATCCGATCCGAGGGCTGGGCCGGTACGACCTGGACGTTGGGTAAAGCCGTCAGCCCGGCGACTTCTTCGTCAACCAATGGATCCACCGGACCGACCGAAAACGAATCGAAGGCCCGGCCGGAGCCGACCACCGCAGCCAGGAGGTCGAAATCGACCCATGGGGCGAGGGCACCATGAAAGCCAACCGTCGGACCATTCAACAGAGACTCTGCAACCGGCCCGGTCGAGGTGAACCGATCGAGGTCGACCCCGTTCTCGACCAGGATCAGGTCCTCACGCTCGGCTCGATGACGCTCGAGAAGGACCGGGTTGGACACAATCACGATGTCCGCCTCCTCGATCAAAGGGCGATGGTGATGTTTCACCGTGCGCTCCGCCGGCATCCCTTGCTCATTCGGCTCGTAGATGGCCAGATCGTCGAGCAGGTCATAGATCACAACCGGATCCTGGTAGCGATCGATCAGGGTCTGGGTGGGAGCGAAGTGGGTGTAGATGATCACTCCGGACCCAGGTGTGGACTTGATCGACGGCACCAGATGGACACGGTCCCCCACGGTCCTCATCTCCCCGAGCCGGGATCGACAAACCACACATCGTGCCCGGCCGACGCAAGGGCCTCCAGTAGATATTGGGACGCTGTTTCATGACCTCCCACTCCAACCAGGTGGGGAGGTAAACCACCGGACGTAACGACCCGGGGTCGGTGCAGGGCCCGACGGGTACCCATAGAGCCGGTCCCTGAGTTGTGAAGCGCCGGGCACGCGCTTGAGCAGGTTTCTCACCCCGGCAGGGAGCCGGGCGATTAGGCGATGTAGCAAGATCAGCCCCTCAGTCGGTCTCCGAGGGTAGGAGATCGAGTGTCCCCAGGCAGAGTGTCCACACCGGACTGCGGCGAGAACACCTCGAAGAACCCGTTCCGCCCAACGACCGGGAGGAAGTCGCGGTCCTTCAGCCCGAAGGCAATGACGTGGTTGGCGTAGCCCGCTGTGTTGGACAGCCGGAAGTACCAGTTCCCGTCGGAAGGCCTGAAGATGGCGGGGGTGTCGATGCCGTCGCCATCCCAATCCCCCGCAAGCAGGAAGTCACCCGGATCTCCGTAGATGAAGTCGCGGTCGGCAATCCCGGTGCTCAAACTGAAGCGGAAGTAAACCCGTCCGGTCGACTCACGATGAAGCCCGACTTCGTCGGTCCCATTGCCGTCGTAGTCACCAACGAATGGCTTGTCGCCGGGGTTTCCGAACAGGAATGAGAAGTCGGCTGCTCCCAGGCCTCCATTGTTGGCCCCGAGGGCGTTGATGATGTAGAAGCGCTGCTCGGAAGGTCGATAGATCGACACCGTGTCGCAGCCGTCTCCGTTGAAATCACCGGCGACCGGAATGTCCTGCGGGTTGCCGAAGAAGAACTTGATGTCGGCTACACCCTGAGTGTTGGAATTGCGCAGGTAGACGAAACCGTCAGAACGGCGATAGAGACCGGGAGTGTCCACTCCGTCGCAATTCCAATCACCCATGAATGGGGTGTCGCCCGGGTTGCCATACAAGAAATTGGACTCGAACGGCGCCCACGCCACCTCATGAGCCAGTCGCCAGGAGCCTGCTTCGTCGACATACCCGATCTGGTCACATTCCCCGGCGCATACGGGCCCAGCGTCAAACGTGTTGGGCCCAGGAGGAGTGGACCACCCGGCGAGGTCGGCAATCGCGCGGTCGGGGACACCGCCCAGCCAAACCGCGACTTTCCCCCCGGCCACGATGTAGAGATCGACCCGTCCGTCTCCGTCGTAATCACCGGGGAGAACCGAAGCGTCGCTGGACACCGACATCGAAGTGTTGATCGTTTGCGGAGCGCCTCCGTACCCGTCCGACCAAAGAATCACATCGACCCGAGCCGAGTTGCCCGGGCCCACCAGCCAGACGTCGGTTCTCCCATCAACATTTCGATCGGCGAGGACGATCTTCGAGCTTCCCCACTGCGAGTGGGAGAGTCGAGCTGTGGACCATTTGCTGATACCCCGACGCAGACGAGTAGACCTCGATGGTCCCGGTGTTGCGGCGAATCACGTACAGATCCGGAATCCAGTCGGTGGTGTCGAACATGGCAAGCCCGAGCTCGGCATCAGCCGACCAGACGGCACCGGTCGTGACCTGTTTCCCGATGCTGCGGAACCGTGACGAGTCGTAGTAGACGTCAGCCGAGATCGTGGAGCCGCCGGTGTTGAACCGCCAGAGGTCGGCGCGACCGTCCCCATTGGCGTCGGCCAGCAAGGGGAGGCCCCCGGTGGGGACACCGGTGGTCCATCGCAAGCCGAGAACACCGAATCGGGCTGCGGCACCGGCCACCTGCATCTGCCAATACCCGTCGTTCGGAACCAATCCATAAAGGTCGTCACCACCGTCGCGGCGTTTGCCGGACATTGCGTACAGATCCGATCCGGGCACGGCCGTAAGCGTGTCGAGAGCGAGAGTGGTGAAGTCGGCGGAGCCGGTGAGAGGCGCGTAAGGGGCCACCCGCGCCATCTGGCCGTTCACTGCCGCCGGGCCTCTCCACGAGAAGTGCATGTTGTCTTTGCTGAGACGCCAGGTGCCTCCCCAACAGAAGCCGGCATTCATCCACGCCTGGCGATACGCAGGTGGCATGTCGGTGATCAGCGCACCCTTGGTTACCGGATTCTGTGGGGGGTTGATGTCGATCGTGTTGCCGACGGCGTGATGTGACATCTGGTTGCTAGCCGCGATGTTGCGCCAGACGAAGGCTGCTCCGGTCCTAACTATGTAGCCAATCGCCGCAGCGTTGATGTTCTGGGCTGCGCTCTGAAATGCGGCGAGAGCTCTCGCGTGCACCTTGAAGAGACGCCCCGATGGCTCCACCCAATTGACGATCGAAGCCGATACCTGACTATTTGAACGCCCGAAATAGTCTGCGAACGGGCCATAGATCCGGCTGCCGATTGTGGGCGTCGGGCTTTGAGGGCCAGCCAGCCCGTAGGCCCCACATGAGCTGGATTCGGTGAAATTGGGAGTTGCGTCCCCGGCAGTCGAAGAGGCGGCAAACACCGGGATCGGCAACGCAAGGGTGACGGCCAGAGCCACTGTGGTCATCAATGTCACCACGCTGCGTGGCCTGGACTCGCTGACCCGCATCAACAAGACCTTATCCATCTATTTGAAGTAGCCCGAGAAGCTCATTGACCATCGGCGCCAGCTCTTGACGGAACAGGTGCGAGCCAAGGGCCACGTAGAGACAGAAGGCCCGCCCATTCATCGTGAAGAAATACTGGGCACCCGACTGTCCGGGCAAGGGGCGCTGCATGGCGTTGGGATCGAAATCTGTCGCAGAAACGGTGGGCACGCCCTGCTTTGAGAAGAGGGCTGTCCCCACTGCCTCGGGGCCGTACTCGAACAACACCACCAGCAGGTCGTCCGACCGCATGAGCTCGACGGCGCCTGACCCGAAGTCGCCGCGGTCGGGAGGCAAAGGGAAATTTGCCATGTGCATGACCGGCCGGCTGGCGTCATCCGGTCCCGAAAGCGTCGTGAACTCGGACGAGCGCCTGTAGATCTCGCCGTCCCAGCCCTGGGGAACCTCGATCTCGAGCCCCTCAGACCGCATCTTCATTCGGTGCCTCGGCTCATGTCTGCAAACAGGCTGGCGGTCGAAGCGACCACAGGTTTCATCCGCTCATTCGCCTGTCGGGGCGCGATCCGGATAGAGGCTGGGGTGTCCGGGTCCGATCCCAGCCTTTCGCAGCTCGGCGTCGGCTCGAAGCTCGCCATTCGGCATCCGGTCGGAGCGAACGGCAGATGCGTCAGCCAGCGCTTGGCCCAGCAGCGACCTGACCTGCTCCCAGGATGTCGCCGAGCCCTCCCCAACGATCCTTCCCTCGGACCCATCGATGAGTACGAAGTACGGGGACACCGGCACTCCATAGCTGTCCCAGGCCTCGGTCGACTGGACCAGCGTCACTCCGCTCGGGGCGAGTTGAGCCAGACGAGAAGGACTTTCGAACTCTGCCCCCTTGGTGACAACGACCAATCGAGCGCCGCCAACCGTGATCGGCCGGCCGTTGTCCTGCAGCCCCTCCCACAGCACCATGCAGGCTGAGCAACCAGTGGAGAGGAATGCGAGCAGAGTCTGCCCGTCATTCCCGGACACCCCGACATGGACAGTTGAGCCCTGAAGTGATTCGCCCATGATGTCCTCGGCACCGGCAGATGTGAGCCGCGGTAGGGGCCGGGGCGCACCGGTCACCGAGCCGTTGTGGTCGGAGATGCCTAGCTGGTGAAGGCTCCGGGTGACCTCAGCGTTGCTCCGCAAAAGACCCACGACGAGGACGCCGAGAAGGAGAATCGCCAGGCCTTCGATAACGAGAATTGCAGTCATGTCAGATGAAAATGTCCGGTGGTCCGGTCGAGTTTGAGTTTCGAAGGTACCACCTGCGGCTGCGGTAGACACCTGGCCCCTCGATTCCGTTGCCATCCCAGTCCCCAGCCAACGGCACATCACCCGGGTTCCCGAAGGTGTAGGAGTAGTCGGCCGGGCCCAGCCCGCCATTGTTCGTTCCGAGCCGGTTGATGATGTAGTAACGCTGGGTGGACGGGCGGTAGAGAGAGACGGTGTCTCTCCCATCCCCGTCGAAATCGCCGGCAAGAGGCATATCACCCGGGTTGCCGAAGAAGAAATTGATGTCGGCTACCCCCTGTGTCAGCGAGTTGCGCAGGTAGACGTACCCGTCGGAGCGCCGGTATAGACCCGGCTTGTCGATGCCGTCACCCGTCCAGTCCCCGGCGAATGGAGAATCACCCGGGTTACCGAACCAGAACGATCGGTCGGCGTTGCCGGTGGAGTTGGAGTCTCGAAGGAACCAATGCCCGTCGCGCACGACGCCTGGGGTGTCCACTCCGTCCCCGTTCCAGTCGCCGACGACCGGTCGATCGCCCGGGGCCCCAAATTCGAAGACGATGTCCGGCCCCCCTTCCGCCCTCCTCATGTACCAGCGGCCGTTGGCAAACACCCCGGGCATGTCACGACCGCTACCGGTCCAGTCCCCGACCACTGGGACACCGGTCGGCCACGGAGCCGACTGATTCAGACAGGGGGCGTTGTGGAAACGTGTGTTGTTGTCGGTGGCCGGAGTGTGAGTGCAAGTCGCATCAAATTCCCAGGGAGCGGTGCAGGTCACCACGCGACAGGCGATGGGTCCGACACAGGCTGAAGCCTGATTGCACTGTCCGTAACGAAACTGGGTGCAGCTGGCCTTGCGCAGGCCGCAGTCGCCATTGGCACAGCCGCAAGGGAAGTCGTGCTGGCTCTGGCAGGCGCCACTACATGTCCCGGAGCCACCGCAACCGCACGACCCGCAGTCGACGAGGTTGCAATCGAGGTAGTAGCGAGGTTGCGGGCCCGCTTGGGTGTCACAGACCCCAGCACCGTCGGCCTTCCACCATCCAGCGGCGATGGTTCCAGCCGGACAGGTGTTGGTGCCGTAGATCGAGCAGCAGAACTCGGTGTACCCGTCGCAACAGGTCGAACCGCAGTCACAACTGTGGCCAGAACAGGAGCAGATAGCGGCGTAGGCGGTTCCCGGGCGAAGGAGATAGGTGCCGGGGGCCACGCTCAACGCCGTTGCCGCCAGCGTGAGACGTTTGAGAAACCCGCGTCGCGACACCGGCCGATCGACCAGTTCGGCCGCTCGCCGCACCAACGTTTGACTCATAGAGCGGTGGCTTTGCGACGAGGGATCGGGACCATGACCGTCTTATCCACGGGCTGTCGCCCCTGGGGCAAGACGGCGATCAGGGCATAGAAGAAGTACACCGTGACACCGACGAAGATGACAAAGGGCAGAGCTTCCTTCCAAGACTCGTTACCTATACCCCCCCAAGGGCCGATTGGAAACACGGCACAGGCCACGAGGAACACCGTGGCAATCGTGTTGAAGACCAGGTGCAGCCCGGTCGGCGGGGTGTCGGCGGTGCCCAGGCATCCACAGCTGGCGATCGGCAGCCTCTTGCGGAGGGCGTAGCCGACAAAACAGGCAAAACCGGCATAGAACATCGCAGCTACGACTGCGAGAGGCCACGAACCGAGCACGATGCCCGCCGCCCCGACCGCCAATTCGGCCAACCCCAGGGCGCGCACCGAGAGCAACGAACTGGGTAGTCGGGCCGCACGCAGAGCGCCTGCGGTGTGGGCAGGGCTCTGGAGCTTGAAGATCCCTGCGATCGCCAGCAGCCCGAAAAGGGCTAGAGCAGGGCCGGAATGGACTGGCATCGGGCAGGCATGCTACTTCCTCGCCGCCAGCTCTCCTGACCGGCCGGCGCTACCTAGGCGACGATGACCAGGCCTCGATCCGCTTGATTCAAGACGTCGACCCCAGATTCGGTGCAGACGACGATGTCTTCGATCCGGACCCCAAACTTCCCGGGCAGATAGATACCGGGCTCGATCGAGAAGGCCATGCCAGGCTGCATCAGCAGGTCATTGCCCTCCACCATGTACGGATGCTCGTGGACCTCGAGACCGATGCCATGCCCGGTCCGGTGGATGAAGAATCTGCCATATCCGGCACTGGCGATGACGCTGCGGGACCAGCGGTCGACCTCCTGACATGGAACCCCGGGGCCCACGACCGACCTACCAACCCGATTCGCCTCCTCCACCAGAGCATGCACCGCGATTTCTTCCTTACCCGGTTCGCCCACCGAGAAGGTTCGAGTGACGTCCGAGAAATATCCGCCCACCCGGCCGCCGAAATCGCAGACAACGAGGTCTCCCTCGCGCATCACCCTCAACCCTGGCTCATGGTGCGGTGAGGCACTGTTCGGCCCCGAGCCGATGATGGTGAACGACGAAACCTCGTGGCCCTCCTCAACCGTCAGCAGGGCGAAGTCGCGCCCGACCTGTCTTTCAGACCGACCTTCGAATCTCACCTCTCTTGCCGCCCGCAACAAGACCCGGTCCGCCGCCTCGGCCGCCATGCGAAGGGTGGCTATCTCGTCGGCGTCTTTGCGGATCCGCAGGTGTTTGGTCAACTCGGATGCAGGTCCCCATTCAGCCTCTGGTAACTCTCTCTGGAGTGCCACCAGGAACGTCGACCAGGTGCTGTCACCTATCGCCACACGACGTGGATGGTTGGCTGCCCTGGCGGCGAGGGTGATGGGATCATCGGTGTCAGCCCAAGCGAGCATCTCGAATGGCCCGGGTGGCACTCGGGGTGCCTCAAGAGCGGGAACAATGAGCAGAGGATCGCCCGTCTGTCGCACGACGAGCATCGTGAGGCGTTCCGAGGCCATGGCCTCATAACCGGTGAAATACGGAAGATCGGCGCCGACGGAGAGCATGACTGCGTCAACTTCCACCTCCGACATCAGTTGGCGCAGCCTCCCGATCCGGCCGGCCCGGTCGAAACGGCGTAGGGAATCAGAGGTCATTCGGGTCTCCACCAAAACAGAGTGACGTTAACCATCGACCGGCGGCGGCCCGGGCAAGAACAGCCCATAGGGAAAGCAGCTAGCGAGCCCCGGTCCCGATCGACACCGGGACGGCCGCCCGGCTCTCCTTGGCGTGATAGCTGGAACGGACCAATGGGCCCGATTCCACATGCGGGATTCCCTGACCCTCGCCATAGCTCTTGTACTCAGCGAACTCGTCGGGGTGGACGTAGCGATGGATCGGTCGATGTCTTGCGGTGGGGCGCAGGTACTGGCCGATGGTGATGATGTCGATGCCGACCGCCCTCATATCAGCGAGGGCGCCGAGCACTTCCTCACGGGTCTCCCCCATACCGACGATCAGGCCGGACTTCACCAACCCGCCGGGGTTCATTTGCTTGGCCCGCCACAGCAGCGACAGCGAGCGCCCGTAGTTCGCAGATGTGCGGATGTCGCGTTGCAGTCTGAGCACGGTCTCGGTGTTGTGATTGAGCACCTCGGGAATGGCGTCCATCACGGTCTGCAATGCCTCGCGGTCACCCTTGAAGTCGGGGATCAAGACTTCGATCTCGGTTCCTGGCGACTGACGTCGGGTCTCGGTGATGGTGTGGGCGAATATGCCCGACCCGCCGTCGTCGAGGTCGTCACGATTGACCGAGGTGATCACGGCATGCTTGAGGCCCATCTTCCGGATCGCTTCCGCGGCTCGATACGGCTCGAAGATATCGAGCTCCGTTGGCTTCCCGGTGTTGACGTTGCAGAATGAGCAGGCCCGTGTGCACTTGTCCCCGAGGATCATCAATGTGGCGGTGCCCATCCCCCAGCACTCGTAGATGTTCGGACAGTTGGCTTCCTCACAAACCGTGTTCAGCTCCATCCCCCGCATCAGTTTCTTCAACTCGAGGTATTCGCCGTCCATTCGGGCAGTGACCCGCATCCACTGCGGGCGCTCCGGCTCGCCGGGGAGCCTTCCATTGAGGAGTACCGGCTCTTGGGCCCTCTTCTCGGCGCTGAACGTTCCATTGGCTAGCAATCGGTCGACTTCGAACTCCCGGGCTTTCCCCTGACCGCGGACAAATGCCGCGAACTGGCTCTCGGGGTCCGGATACCCGAACACTTCGGCAAACACCGGGATGAGGGCCTCGACCACTTCCTCCAGGGAGACTTTGCGTCCGACCAGTTCGGAGACCGTCGTCACCTCCCGGTCGGTGATCCCGCAGGGGTTCATCATCTCGAAGTAGCCGAGATCGGGATGGAGGTTGAGGGCGAAACCGTGCATCGTGACCCGTCGCGCCACCTTGACTCCGATCGCCGCCACCTTGCCTCGTGCCGTCCACACTCCGGTCAGCCCCGGTTCTACCCAGCTTTCGACCCCGAACCCGGCAAGGGTGCGGATCAAGACCTCTTCGAGACGACGCACATAGGGGACGATCTGCTTCGGATCGTCGAGGGAGAGGATCGGATACCCGACCAATTGCCCGGGCCCGTGGAACGTGATGTCCCCGCCACGATCGACATGGTGGATCTCGGCGCCTGCCTCCATGACCGCACCCTGGGTCGCCAGAAGGTTGGTGATGGACCCGTTGCGTCCAATCGTGAACACCGGTGGATGCTCCAGAAGAAGCAGGTAGTCATCAGGAGTGCGCCCGACGACCTTCCCTTCGTGAAAGGCCCGCTGCAGGTCCCATGCCTCGGCGTAGGGAAGGCGGCCTAACCAACGGACCCTGAGTGTCCGGTCGTCGGGGAAGCCCCCCTCCCCCCTTCGGGGTACTCCCCCAAACGTCGCTGCGCTCCTGGGGGGAGAAACGCTATGCAAGTTCCTGCTCCCAGTCCCAGGTCTCCAGGTTTTGCTTGATCCTCTGCAGGAAGAGCACCGCAGTCGAGCCGTCGAAGGCCCGATGATCCCAGGAGAGCCCGAGATATCCGATATGCCGTATGGCGATCATGTCCTGGCCGTCGTCGGTGGTTATCACCGCGGCTCGCTTCGAAACAGTCTCGGTGGAGAGAATCGCCACATTCGGCACGTTGATGATCGGCGCCGACATGAACGAACCGAACGGTCCGGGATTGGTGATGGTGAAGGTGGATCCAGTCAGGTCATCAACGCCCAACTTCCCTTCACGACCCCGATCCGCGAGCTCGCGGATGGAGCGAGCGATTCCCACCAGGCGCAGCCCGTCAGCATTGCGCACTCGCGCTACGACGAGACCGCTCTGGTTGAGGTCGATGGCGATACCAAGGTCCACTTTCTTGTGGAGCACCGACTTCTTCTCCTCGAGATAGAACGAGCTGTTCACGATTGGAAATGCCTTGAGGGCATCGATCGTGGCCCTGGAGATGAAGGGCAGATAGGTCAGTGAGAAGCCCTCGGCCTTCTTGAACTGGTCCTTGTGCGCCTGGCGGACCCGCTCCACCCGCTCGTAATCGACCTCGACCGAGGTCCACACGTGAGCGGCGGTTTGCTTTGCCCGGATCAGATTCTCGGCGGTCCTCACCCTGAGCCGATCCAACTCGACCTCCTCGGAACCCTCACCAACAACGAGGGGGGTGGGAGCGGGCGTGGGCTCGATCGTGGCAGCCGGCTGCTCGGGCGCCGCTACCGGCTTCGGCTCGTCGGCCGGCGCCGTCGCGGGGGCGCCGGCGAGATAGGACTCGACGTCCTTGCGTGTGATCCGGCCTCCCTGGCCGCTGCCCGACAAGCGGGCGACATCGATCTCGTTCTCGCGGATCAGCTTCCTGACAACCGGGGAAAGGAGATTTGGCTGCTTCTCGGTCTCATCGGGCTCGGCGAAAAAGGCATCGACCTCCTCGTTGGTGGGCTCCTTCGGACCTTCCGCGACAGGTCGTGGAGCGGGCTCTGCAAGCACTGGAGTCGGCGCGTCCGACTGCCCCCCTCCCCCCTCCGGGGTACTCCCCCCAACGTCGCTGCCGCTCCTGGGGGGAGAGATGGGCGCTTCGCCTGCTTCACCGATCACTACCAGCGCAGTACCGACTCCGACCGTGTCCCCTTCGGCCACGAGGATCTCGAGGATGGTGCCCGACGCCGGGGATGGGACCTCGGTGTCCACCTTGTCGGTCGATATCTCGACAAGGACCTCGTCCTCGACGATCGAATCGCCAACTTTCTTGGCCCATCGCAGGATGGTTCCCTCGGTGACGGTCTCCCCGAGTTGGGGCATCGTTACGGTGGTCGGCAAGACTTTCTCCTCTCAGTGAAGACTGCGACCGGCGGCGGACATCAAAGTCTCGCCGACCGCCTCGGACAACGTTGGGTGAGCGTGGATCAACGCCGCAGCCTCTGCAGGCAAGGCTTCCCACCCCACCGAATACATCAACTCATGGATCAATTCCCCGGCATGCGGGCCGACCACGGTTGCGCCGACGATGGGGCCGTCTTTGACCGATACCACCTTCACGAAACCCTGGTTGTCGCCGATGATGATCGCTCGCCCGATCCCGTTGAACGCATGCTTGGCGGCGGACACTTCCAGACCCTGGGCAACGGCGTCGACTTCGGATAGGCCAACCTCTGCCACCTCGGGGTGGGTGTAGGTGACGCGAGGGATCGCCTGATAGTTCACAGGTTGCGAATTGCCGGTGCCGATATGGGTCACCGCCGCAATGCCTTCGGCGAAACCGACATGAGCCAACTGAGCGGTGCCGGCGACGATGTCCCCCACCGCGTAGAGACCTGGCTGGTCGGTTTGCATCGTGGCCGGGTCGACTTTCACGAATCCTCGATCGAGCACAGCCGACGTCGTCTCCAAGCCCACGCCATCGGTGTTTGGGCCCCTTCCCACGGAGACCAGGACCACGTCGACCTCCACCGATTCTTCGCCGAATGGCACCTTGACCGACGATCCGAGGACAGGCGGGCCCACAGCAACCCCGATGTGGAACTTCACGCCTCGCTTCTGCAATTGGCGTTGCAACTGGCGGGCCGCGTCCGGATCCGACCCGGGCAGGATCTGGTCCATGACCTCGAAAACGTGCACTTCGGCGCCGACATCGACGAGAAAGGATGCGAACTCACAGCCGATCACCCCGCCGCCGATGATCGCCACCGAATCGGGGCGGCTCTCCCAATCGAGGGCGTGATCCGAGGTGACAATCTGTTTGCCATCGATGTCATAACCGGGAATGGTTCGGGCATATGAGCCGCTGGCCAGGATGACCGCTCGACCTTCGATGACGGTAGTTTCCCCTTCCGAAGTCACCTCGACCTTGCCCGGCCCTGCCAGCTTCCCGAAGCCAGTTATGACGTCCACACCTTTTTGTTTGAGAAGCCCGGCGAGGCCCCGAACCAGACCCTCGACCGTTTGGTTCTTGCGGGCCAGGGCAGCCGTCCAGTCGAGGCTCGGTTGATCGGTGATGACCCCGAATTCAGCTGCGTTGGCGACGGTGTTGAAAACGTCGGCAACGTGGAGCCACTGCTTGGCGGGGATGCAACCGCGGATGAGACACGTGCCGCCCGGGCGCTCCTTGTCGATCATCGCGACCGAGAGACCGAAGTTGTGGGCGTACAGAGCGGAGGCGTATCCCCCTGGACCGCCGCCGACTATGACGATGTCGTACAACACTGACCTTTCGGTGGGACTGTCCTCCCGAGCCTAGTTGTGCCAGGGGTTACCCTCCCCAACCCAATGCCAACCCGCTGGCTCCTCATCGCCTCGGCCGTTCTCGCCTTCGTGATCATCGGTGCGGCCGCCGTCTGGTTCTTCGTCGTGCTGGGATGAGCGATCGAGTCGAGCTGGAAACCTCGGACGGCGAACGCCTCGAAGCTCGGTGGGATCACGCCGCCGATCCGATCGGTGCAACTGTCTTCTGCCACCCCCATCCGCTGGACCGAGGATCCATGAACGCCCCTTTGATGATCGGAGTCTCTCTCCGCCTCGTTGAGCTCGGGTTCTCGGTGCTTCGCTTCAATTTCCGTGGCACGGGGAGCAGCACCGGCAGCCATGATTACGGAACTGCGGAGGTGCTGGACGTGGCCGCAGCAGTGGCATCAGTTCGGGCCACCGGCCTCCCCTTGAGCCTGGCCGGGTGGTCGTTTGGCGCTGGGGTCGCCCTCCACTGGCTGGCCGGCGATGCCAACCCGCCTTCGTACTCTGGAATCGCTCCGCCACCGGAGAACCTGCCGGACACACTGCCACCCGGCCCTAAGCGGTTGATAGTCGGGACCAGAGAGCAGGTGATCGACGCTCAGGCGCTGCTGGCGTACGCGGGGCGTTTGTCAATAGATGTCGTCCTGACGCCAGGCGACCACTTCTTCCATGGGAGAGGGAGGAAGATCGGAGACCTGGTTGCCCAGGGACTGGCTGGCTAGTCGATCGATTCGGATTGGGCTGGAGCCGGCCCGGCTGCCCGCGAATAGCCACGATTGATGGCTTCCTCGGGGGTGTCAGGAGCGAAAGCCTGGAGGCGGTTCCGCCCAACCAGATCCTCCGAGTCGACCCTCGCCCTCAATTCCTCGAATTCGCCGTCTTCATCACAGTCATAGAACTTCATCGTGTCCCTGACACCGATGTACCGGTAGTGGGGAAAGCGAGCGAGACGGCTCATTCCTCTTCTGCCAACGCAGGGCTCTCATCATCGAGACTGGGAGTCGGCGTTCCCCTGCCCGTCTGGACCTCGATGCCGCAGTTGGGACAGGTAGCGACCGGGATGTCGCCCACAATGAAGGTGAAAGCACAATCGGGGCAACTAATCCTGGGAGATGGCCGGTCGGGTTGAGGTGGAGGTGGTGCGGCGGGCGCGCCCGTTTGCGCCTCCGGATAGGGGCTGGCCGCTGCCGGGCCAGCCGCAGCCTGATTGCGGACGACGTTCACCGAGCCACATGCAGGGCAGGAGAACCGGCCGGCGCCGGCCACGTCGAATTGTGTCCGGCAAGCGCCGCACCGAACGATCATTCCTCTTCGCCTCCTTCGAATTCGACTGGCTCTCCGATGGCGCCGATCTGGAACAAGTAGTCGGCTTCCATACGGAGCACATTCTCCACGTCTTCCCGAGCGTAGGAGACACCGTGTTTCGTGGCTATCTGATCGATGATGTAGTCGACCGACGCCTCGTGGCCTCCAGCGATCGTCTCCACCGGGTTCGACCGATCCTCCTGGGCCAGGCCCTGGAGATAGAACACCTCCCAATCGAGGATTCGTCTGATGTCGCCGCGAGAAAGCCTGCTGTTCCCCTCCTCTGCAAGACCTTCATCGACATGCTTGACCGCATCATCGACCACGTAGGTCAACGGCTCATAGCTCGGTCGGCGCTTGGCCTCCTGCCAGACAACCAGGGCGACCACGATCAGGAAGACACCTATGAGGAAAGCAACAAAGGCAAAAAGGACGCCACCGGACATGTGCGAGAAGGTATCAGGCGTCCAGTCTCAAGTCACAAGTCTCGGGCCAGAAACAGATTCTGGCTTATGACTGGGACTTGGAACCTGCGGCTAAAACGCTTCGATCGACAATCTCATGATCGCCCCGTCCTCGCTCACTGCCGCTCCGCGTCTCATCGCCACCTGAGGGGCAGCCAGGCCAATGAACCAGCGAGCCGATGCCACCTTGCCTTCGTAGAACGGATCCTCGTTCACCTTCGCAATTGCGATCTCAGCCTGACGCAGGAGTTGCCAGGCGATGACCACCTCGGCGAACGTCGCAAGCAAAGAGTTGGCATGCAGGCCCACCTTGTAGATCTCTGACGTATCGCCGGTGAGCGAATCGAGGAGGTGCTCGACCATCGTTCCCAACTGGGTCTGGGCGTCGTCGAGCATCACACCCAACTGCTCACGCTCGGAAGCGATCGGGTCGTCTGTGCCGCCACCCTTCACGAACTCGGTGATCTCTGAGGCGAGCGCAGCCACTGTGTTCCCCTGATCGCGCGAGATCTTCCGGAAGAAGAGATCCAGCGCCTGGATACCGGTGGTCCCCTCGTAAATAGTGTCGATCTTGGTGTCCCGGATGTACTGCTCCAGTGGGTAGTCCTGGGTGTATCCCGAGCCACCAAGCACCTGGAGGGCATCGGCGAGCTGGTGGTAGGCGGTCTCCGATCCGTACCCCTTGACCAGGGGCAGAAGGAAGTCGGAACGCCGCTCCCAGCGGTCGTCCTCAGGCTGAAGCCGTGATTGATCCTGGACCCATGCCGTGTACATGACGAGGGCTCGCAAACCTTCGGAATATGCCTTGAGGTTCATCAGCATGCGACGAACGTCGGGGTGACTGATGATTGGCACCCGGGGCGCGGTCTTGTCCCCGGACTTGGTGAGATCAGCACCCTGATGGCGCTCTTTGGCGTACTCGAGGGCGTTCAAGTACCCGGTGCTCAGGGTGCCCATCGCCTTGGTTCCGATCATCATCCGGGCCCCCTCGATAACCCTGAACATCTGACGGATCCCATCGTGGACATTTCCGACCAACGTCCCGATCGCCGGCTTCTCGGCGCCGAAAGTCATCTCACATGTCGTGGAGCCCTTGAGGCCCATTTTCTTCTCGATATGGGTGGCGATGACCCCATTGCGCTCCCCAAGACTTCCGTCCTCGTTGACCATGAACTTGGGCACGACGAACAGGGAAAGTCCTTTGGACCCTGCGATCGCTCCCTCCGGACGGGCCAACACGAGGTGGATGATGTTCTCTGTGGCGTCGTGTTCGCCACCGGTGATGAAGCACTTCACGCCTTCCAGGTGCCAGGTCCCGTCACCCATGTCGATCGCCCTGGTCACACCGGCGCCGACATCGGAGCCGGCATCGGGCTCGGTCAGAATCATGCTCCCCGACCACTGCCGGTCCATCCAAAGCTGGGCCAGCGCCTTCTGTTCATCGGTCCCCTCCTCGAACAACACGCCGGCAAACAGGGATCCTCCGGCGTACCAGGCAACAGTCGTGTTCGAGGCGAGCAGCATCTCCTGTGTCGCCCAAACCAGGGTCGGCGGGACCGGCATCCCGCCCAGTTCGGATCGGGCCCCAAACCGGTCCCACCCGCCATCCTTGTAGGCCTTGACCGCGGCCTTCACCGATTCGGGGAGGGCCACGGTCCCATCCTTCAATTCGAGTGGTATCCGGTCCTGATCCACATAGGCAGCGGCGAATTCCTCACGGGCCAGCTGCTCGATGGCATGGAGGACGTCTATCGCGGTTTCCTGGTCGAGGTCGGACCAATCCCCGGTTCCGAGATGGTCCTGGATGTGAAGCACCTCGAAGAGGTTGAACTCGATGTCCCGCAGATTCGACCTGTAGTGACTCACCCGACTACCTGCTCCCAATCTTTGAGTGATAACTCTAATTTGTATGAACGCTCAATGTAAGGCTGAGAGCTACCGTTTCCCTCATGCGCTACAAGGCAGGCCTCGAGACCAACGATCGGATCCTCGACGCCACCCGCACCTTGATCGCGGGCAAGGGCCTCGAGGGGACAACGATCAAAGCGATCTGCGACGAAGCCGGAGTGCTCCCCGGGAGCTTCTACAACCTGTTCGATTCGAAGGAACAAGCGATTCTGACTGTCGTCCGCGAGGCGATCGATGCCGTCGACCCCGATCCCCAGGGGCAGGGGACCGACACTCTGGGTGAGCTTGTCGATGCTTACGAGCGCTTCCTTGTCGAGCAGCCCGCACTGGCACGGGTCTACATCCGGATCGCGGTCTCCGGTGCTGCCACCAACCCCGAATTGAGGGGCCGTCTACTGAGGCATCACGAGGGGCGGGTTCGACGTTTCGCATCCGCCATCCAACGCCACGCCCCCGACGTCGCCGATGAGCATGCGACGCGTCGCGCCGAGACGTTGGTCCTGGCGCTCAACGGCATCGCACTTCATCGCGTGCTCGATCCCAATTTCGACGTGGCAGCTCACGCCCGGGCCCTCCTCGAAGACGCGGCCGCCGTCGGCTGAAAGGCTGGCCGAAACTTCTAGGCTCGCTGCGGGATGGAATTCGCCATACAAAATCGAGGATCGTGGGATGTGGTCCTGGCTACGGCGCAATGGGCGGAGAAGCGTGGGCTTTCGGCGATTGCGCTTCCCGACCACTATCTGGAACGGGGAGACGACCCGAGTCGGGAGGCGTATGACCATCTCGTACATCTCGCCGCTCTCGCCCGGGAGACCACCAGCCTCGAGTTGGTGTCGCTCCTCTCCCCGGTGACTTTTCGCCATCCAGCAGTCCTCTACAAAATGGCGGTGACCCTGGATGAGATCTCAAGCGGCCGGTTCACCATGGGGGTCGGGGTGGGCTGGCTCGATGAGGAATTCGAGCTCTATGGGATCGACTACCCGGACAGGAAGGTCCGTTACGAGATGCTCGACGAATGCCTCGCCTATCTCAGGGCGGCCCTGATGCCCGAGGCCAGGTCTTTCAAGGGATCGCACTACCAACTGGCAGATTTCGACCCCCACCCCCACCCCGCCAACGTCAGGCTGTTGGTCGGTGGCGGCGGCGCCCGGAAGACCCCACGATTGGCCGGGCTCTACGCCGACGAATTCAACATCTACGCCTGTCATCCTGATGAGTACGTGCAGCGAGCGACTACGGCACGCACCGCGGCAGCAGAAACCGATCGCGATCCGGACTCGATCTTTCTCTCCATGGCCGGGCCTGCGGTGGCGGCTCGGAAGGAGAGCGATTACCGCCACCTCCTCGAGAAGCATGCAGCGAGGACCAAGTCGACACCTGAACGGATCGAGACCGTCTATTCAGAACGGGGTTATCCGCACGGGTCGGGATCGAAACCTGCGGAGATGGTCGCGGCCCTCGAGGAAGCAGGCTGTCAGCGTTTCTACATGCAGATCTTCATGCCTGACCTCGACGCTCTCGACATCGTCTACGACGCGTACCGGGGCTGACCGATCGTGCCACAGGCAGCCATCATTGGGACCGGGCTGATCGGAGCCTCGATCGGCCTGGCTTTGCGCGACCAGGGGTGGGCGACCACGGGGTGGGACCCGTCCGCGGAGGCACTGGCAGTGGCTTCCGAGCGGGGCGCCGTAGACCTGGCCGATTCGATGCTCGCCGCGATCGAGGGGGCAGATCTAGTGATCCTTGCCGGCCCGCTCTCGGCCAACCTCGACACGATGCGCCATCTGGAGACTGATGCCCTCGTCACCGACGTCACCAGTGTCAAGCTGCCAATCGTCCACGGGGTGCCTCCCCACCTTCGCTTTGTCGGCGGGCACCCAATGGCGGGAAGGGAACATGCCGGCCCCGGTGCGGCATCGGGCTCGTTGTTCCGCGGCGCCGCCTGGATTCTCTGCGATGACCAAGCAGGCATCGAGGACCTGGCGACGATGCACGAGATCGTGGCATCCATCGGAGCCAACCCCGTGGTCATGTCCGCGGACCATCACGATCGGGTCGTGGCGGCCATCTCTCACCTCCCCACCCTGCTCGCTGTGGCCCTCGTCGATTTGGTGGCCGCCAATCCGGACAACGCCGATCTCGTCTCGGGCTCTTTCCGGGATCTGACCAGGGTGGCCTCCGCCGAGTCCGCATGGTGGCCCGAGGTGCTGGCGGCGAACTCGGAATCCGTCGGTGAAGCCCTGGACAGCTTGATCGACAACCTGGAGACACTCCGTGCCGAGATCGAGACGGGGAACCTCGACGCAGTCGCCCGAAGTCTCGATCGGGCCAGATCGAGAAGAGCAGAGATGGCACCTCCAGTGGCCGGCGTGGAAGTGATACTTTCCGACCGACCCGGTGAGATCGCTCTGGTGGGTCAAGCTCTGAGGACGAGCGGGGTCGACGTCCGTGACCTCCAGCTTCGCCACGCGGTGCACGGAGGCGGCGGCATCCTGACCATCTCGGTCAAGCCTGATGAGGTGGTGCCGCTCAAAGCTGCGCTGGCACAGGAAGGGTTCCAGGTAGAGGAGCAAGCATGAAGTTCTCGATAATGACCGAGCCTCATCTGGGAGGAACCTACGACCAGTTGTTGGCCGCGGCCCGGCTCTCTGAGGCCAAGAACCTTGTCTCCTTTGCGCGCTGTGACCACTTCCTGACCAAGCGAGAGCCGACCCCGGCGGCAACTGACGCCTTCGCAACCCTCGCTGGGCTCGCCCGGGAAACCTCAACTGTTCGGCTGTGCGTGCTGGTGACGCCAATCACATTCCGGCATCCGGCGGTCATCGCCAAGAACGCAGCCACCATCGATCAGATGTCGGGAGGTCGCTTCGACCTCGGCGTCGGCACCGGGTGGATGGACTTCGAGCACACGTCCCTAGGGATTTCCTTTCCCGAGTCTTCGGAGCGCTGGGCCCGCTTCGAGGAGGCTCTCGATTACCTTGCCGCCGCGTTTGGCCCGGGCCGGGCGAGCTTCGAGGGCCAGTACTACAGGCTCGATGCCGAAGTGAGCCCGAAGCCAACGGGTCTCCGCCTCGTAATCGGCGGAGACGGGAAGAACCGGACGCCCCGTCTCGCCGGCACCAGGGCCGACGAATACAACTTCTTCATCTGCTCTCCCGATGAGGCTCGAGTCAAGATCGACGTGATGAGAGAGGCAGCAGACGATCGCCCGGTCGAGGCGACGGTGATGGGGCCAGCGGTGGTGGGGGCAACCCAGGCCGACTACCGGCGTCGGCTCGACGCCTTCGCGACACGCTTCGGTGGTGGCTTGAGCCCGGCCGAGGTGGAGAAGGATTGGGAGAGCTCCGGTGAGATCTTCGGCGTCCCCGACCAGGCTGCTGAGAGAGTGGCGGCCCTCGAGGCGGCCGGCGTGGAACGGATCTACCTGCAGTGGCTCGACCTCGTCGACTACGACGGGTTGGCCGAGACCGTCGAGCTGGTCTGCGGTTGATGGGGCTGCCTGAGGCCAGCCAGCGCCTGATGGCCGACCATCAGGACTTCACCGAGCACGTCAAGGTCTTCCCGGAGGGAACCAAGACTGCCGAAGACGCTGCGTCCGCCATCGGATGCCCGGTGGCGGCAATTGTGAAGTCTCTGGTGTTCGTGCTCATCGACGAATCGGGCGAAGAGGAGCCCGTTGTTGCCCTCGTCCCTGGCGATCTTCGGCTGGATACCGCGGCCCTGGCTTCGATCGCCGGCGCCAAAGAATCACGACGAGCATCCCTGGAGGAGGTGCGGGCAGCGACCGGCTATGCGGCGGGGGGCACTCCCCCGTTTGGACATGTCACCCCGGTCCGGGTGTTCGCCGACCCCGCCCTGCGCAGACACGACCCGGTGTGGGCCGCAGCGGGGACCCCAACCACGGTGTTCCCGATTTCGATCGAAGAGCTCGACCGCCTGGCTCAACCGACCTGGGTCAAGATCGCGATACCTAGTACGTAGTACGTGTCACGTATTACGAGTTTCCCCTACACCCATAGTGCAAATACCATTGACCACGTGAGCGACACCGCCCCTCTCCTCCAAATCGAGAATCTGCACGCGTCTGCGAAGGACGTGGAGATCCTGCGCGGGGTCGATCTGACAGTCGATCACGGTGAGATCCACGCTCTGATGGGGCCCAACGGCTCAGGCAAGTCGACATTGGCCTCAGTGTTGATGGGTCACCCTGGTTACAAGGTCACCAAAGGCCGGATCCTCTATCGCGGCGAAGACATCACGGCCACACCCTCTTATCAACGCGGCGCCGCTGGGATGTTCCTTGCCTTTCAACATCCCGAGGCAATACCCGGCGTCTCGGTCATTCAGTTCCTGCGTCAAGCCTTGTCCAATCGCACCGGTGTCGACCTCACGGTGCTGGAGCTGCGCCTCAAGGTGATGGACGCCATGACGGAGTTGGGCATGGAATCGTCCTTTGCCGACCGCTACCTCAACGAAGGCTTCTCAGGTGGGGAGCGGAAGCGCAACGAGGTTCTGCAGATGGCCGTGCTCGAGCCGGAACTGGCGATCATGGACGAGACCGACTCCGGGCTCGATATCGACGCCCTGCGCACGGTGGCTGACGGCGTCAACAAGCTGACCGGACCGGAGCGTGGCTTCCTGATCATCACCCACTATCAGCGGCTCTTGGACTACGTAACCCCCGATCAGGTCCACATCTTCATGGACGGCCGGGTTCTCGAGAGCGGTGGGCCCGAGTTGGCCGCCCGTCTCGAAGAGGAGGGATACGATTCGTTCCGGAGCGTGTTGACCTAGTTGTGATCGACCTATCGCATCTCAAAGCCGACTTCCCCGTCCTTGCTGACGGCGTCCATTTTCTCGACTCCGGCGCTTCATCGCAGAAGCCGATCCCTGTTCTCGAAGCGATGGATCGGTTCGCCAGGACCTCTTATGCGAACGTCCACCGCGGCGCCTACAAGCTCTCCGTCGCCTCCACTGACGCCTATGAGGCTGCCCGCAACCGGGTGGCCGAATTCCTTGGGGTCAAGGACCCTCGTGAGGTCATTTTCACTCGTGGAGCAACCACCTCGCTCAACACGGTCGCCTTTGGCTGGGGGCTGGAGAACCTGAAGGAGGGCGACCGGATCCTCTCCACCGAGATGGAGCACCACGCCAACCTCGTCCCCTGGCAGATCGTGGCCAAACGCACCGGAGCGACCCTCGATCACATCCCGGTCACCGACGACTTTCGCCTCGACATGGAGGCGTATCAGCAGAAGATGGGCCCGGACGTGAAGATCGTGGCCGTCACAGGGATGTCCAATGTGCTGGGCACGATTCCGCCGGTCCGCCAGATCGCAGACGTGGCCCATGCCCACGGGGCACGGGTGGTGGTCGACGCAGCACAGCTGATTCCACATGCGCCGGTCAAGGTCGACGAACTTGGCGCCGACTTCGTCGCCTTTTCTTCCCACAAGATGCTGGGGCCGACCGGAATCGGGATCCTATGGGGCAAGATGGAAGCCCTTCAGGAAGCCGAGCCCTACGAATACGGAGGGGAGATGATCTCCGAGGTCACCCTCCAACACTCCACCTGGGCAGAGATACCGCATCGTTTCGAAGCCGGAACTCCTCCGATCATCGAGGCAGTCGGCCTCCATGCCGCTATCGACTATCTGGAATCGATCGGAATGGACAAGATCTTCGAGCACGACCGCGCCCTAACCGAAGTGGCGCTCGACCGACTCGGTGATGTGCCTGGGCTGAAGATCCAGGGGCCTCCCAACACCATCGATCGTGGCGGGGTGATATCGATGACCATGGACGAGGTCCATGCCCACGACCTGGCGACAATCCTGGACGAGGAAGGGGTGTCTGTCCGATCTGGTCACCACTGCGCTCGACCACTGATGCAAAGGCTGGGAGTAGCGGCAACGGCGCGCGCCAGCTTCTACGTGTACAACACGGAAGAAGACATCGATGCTCTGGTTCTCGCACTACGTCGAGCCCGGGACCTGTTCGGAGTTGGGAAATGAGCCTCGAAGACCTCTACCGGGAAGTGATCCTGGATCACTATCGGACGCCTCGCAACAAGGGCCACCTCGACTCGCCGGATGCCAAGGCGCAGGGCGTCAACCCGCTCTGTGGCGACGACATCACCATCGAGCTCATGTACGAAGGGGACAAGGTTGGGTCGGTCGCAATCGACGGTCAGGGATGCTCGATCAGCCTCTCATCGGCGTCGATGATGAGTGAGGCGATCAAAGGCAAGAGCCGTGCCGAGATCGCAGAGTTGACTGCCAAGTTCCGCGGTCTGATGTCACTCGAAGACGGCATCGACCCCCACGTGGACCACGATCACCCGGGAGCCTCGTTGGGCGACTTGGAGGCCCTGGAAGGGGTGCGCCAGTACCCGGTCCGGATCAAGTGCGCCAGCCTGGCGTGGAACGTGTTGGCGGAGGCCCTGGAGGGCTAAGGCGTTGTCCCCCTGCGGAGCGGGGGGAGCAACAGGCGGCGGCCGGCATCAATCACGCGATACCGCCTTCGGTCAGCTTCTTCAAGTCGAGGGCCTTGTCCACCTCGTCGGCCGTCATCAGACCTGATTCCAGGACGAGTTCTCGAATCGAACGACCCGTTGCCAGAGATTCCTTGGCGATCTTGGCCCCGTTGTCGTAACCGATGTGGGGGTTGAGGGCGGTAACGATGATGGCGTTCCTCTCCAAGAGGGCGAGGGCCCGCTCACGGTCGGCTTCGATCCCCTCGACACACTTGACCCGAAACGCCTCGGCTGCATTGGCCAGGATCTCGATCGACTCCAGGAGGTTGTGGGCGATCACCGGCATCATGAGGTTGAGCTCGAAATTGCCGTTGGCCCCTCCAAAGGCAACGGTCGTGTCGTTGCCGATCACCTGAGCGGCGACCTGCATCACCATTTCGGACATCACCGGATTGACCTTGCCGGGCATGATCGAGGAGCCTGGCTGAAGCTCGGGAATCCTGATCTCCGCCAGGCCAGAGCTCGGTCCCGAGCCAAGGAACCGGATGTCGTTGGCAATCTTGAATAGCGAGACGGCAATTGTCCTAAGTGCCCCGGACGCCATCACAGCTGCGTCCTTGGAGCCTTGAGCTTCGAAATGGTTGTCGGCCTCGCGGAACGGGTATCCGGTGCGGTCGGCCATGAGTGCGATCACGGCGGGGGCGAACCCCACGGGGGCATTGATCCCGGTGCCGACTGCGGTTCCGCCGAGCGCAAGCTCCTCCAACTCAGGCAGCACTTTGGCGAGACGCTCCGAACCCTTGGCGACCTGGGTCGCCCAGCCTCCGAACTCCTGACCGAGAGTGACCGGTGTGGCGTCCATCAGGTGGGTCCTGCCCGACTTCACCACATCGGCGAATTCTTTCGCCTTGGCCTCTAGCGACGAGCTCAGACGATCCAATGCCGGGATCAGCTGCTCCCGGATGGCGGCCACCGCCGCGATGTGAATGGCAGCCGGTATCACGTCGTTTGACGACTGACCGAAGTTGACCTGATCGTTGGGATGGACCGGCTCGGCGCCGGCGATCAACAATTCGGAGGCCCGAGCGGCTATCACCTCGTTGGCATTGGTGTTGGTCGATGTGCCCGACCCGGTTTGGAAGATATCGAGCACGAAGTGCGCGTCGAGCGAGCCCTCCATCACCTCGTCGGCGGCCTTGCGGATGGCGGCGCCACGTTCGGCGTCGACGTGGCCCAATTGGGCCGCCACGCTGGCTGCTGAGCCTTTGAGCAAACCGAGCGCCCAGATGAAGCGACGTCCGAAACGAAGCCCGGAAATCGGGAAGTTGTCAACCGCCCGCTGTGTCGAAGCCCCGTAGTACGCGTCCGCAGGAACCTCGACCTCGCCCATCGAGTCACGTTCGATTCTGTGTTCCACGCCTGTCGCTGCTCCTTTTCGAGCGTCGCCCTTACGGTAACGGTCTGCGCTCGAGCAGGTGCTTGCTGCCTTCATAGAGGTGGTCGAGCCTCGACTCGAGACCGTCGTCACCGTCCACCGCATCGGCTGCCAACAAGAGGAGATCGACCAAAGCGTGGAAGTCGGAAAGGGCGATGGTCTCCAACATTGGAGTCGCCTCTCCAGATCCGGACTCGACCTCGTCGAGGTGGCCCATGTTGTGATAGTTCTCGAGGGGAAGGCATAGACCGGCCGCCCGATACCCGTAGACACCGAAAGCCGTGGCCTCACAGGAGCCACCGGCCATCAACTTGCGCTGATGCGGCAAACCCATGCGCGCCGCGGCCCAACCGATCTGATTGGTCATCTCCCGGTCGAACACGGTCGAAGCGTCTCCCACTCTGACCACGGGGCCGGCTCCAACCGGAGCATGTGCCGAAGCTCTGGAAGCCTCGATGGACAGCAATCGGGTCTCCACGGAGACGGTGCCGTTCTTTGCGGCGCTAATTGCCCCGACGAAGCCAATCTCCTCCGCCCTCGTGAGCAACACGCCGAAGTGCCGGAGTGCGGGGATGTGCCGTGCCCGATCGAGCGCGGCCAGGGCGGCCGCGCACCCAGCAAGGTCGTCGCAGGCGGGAGCCGCGAAGTGCCCGGCTTTCGATCGACGCTTGGCCAGGGACCAGGTTGCGATCGTTCCTGGAACGACAACCCCGCTGCCTGTCACCTGGATCGAACCGGTGCCGGTCTTCGGGTGATGTGTCATGACCACGCCGCCGGTCGTCGAACCGGAGGTATGCAAAGTCACCCGGGCGCCCTCGAAATACTCGGGTCGAACTCCACCCCGGAACTCGAATCGGGCTTCACGGCCCTCCACCGACGTGATCACGAAAGCCGGGTGGTCCATATGAGCCACCGCCACAACCGGGGACCGGATCCGACGTCCCTTCTGCGTGATCAGGAGGTTGCCTCCGGCATCGCTGCGAAGCTTGAGGTCTTCCCGTCTCCCGACCCAGGCCCGAACCAGCCGGATGACTGCATCCTCATACCCGGATGCGGTCGGCGAATTGGTCAGAGCGGCCAACCAACGCTCGGCAGTCGAACGGTCTGCCATTTGCTGTCAGACGTCGAACGGGGTGTCGGTGTAGAAGTCGGAGGCCTTTCGCACCGGTTCTCCCGAAGCGCGCTGCAAGCCGAGACGATCCCGCACCGAGTCGTATCCCCCGGTGTCGAGCTCTTCAGCAAGCTCGGCACCACCCGAGGCGACGATGCGGCCGTCGATCATCACGTGAATCCGATCCGGCATCAGATAGCGGAGTATTCGGCTGTAGTGGGTGATCATCACAACCCCCAGGTCTGGCGAGCGCATCGACTCCACGGCCTCGGAAACCTGGCGCACCGCATCGATGTCCAGCCCGGAGTCGATTTCGTCGAGGAGAGCCAGCTTGGGCCGGAGCACCGCCATCTGGAAGATCTCAGAGCGCTTCTTCTCCCCACCTGATAGATCGTTGTTGAGGGAGCGATCGAGAAAGCGGGTGGTGTCGAACCGCTTGGCTTCGTCCTCGACTCGGGTAGCGGCCTCCTCAGGGCCCACACCTCGCTCATCTGCTGCCTCGAGCAGAAACTCCCTGAGCCTGACGCCCGGCACTTCGGTCGGGTATTGGAAGCTCTGCAGCAGCCCGAGCCGTGATCGTTCGTCGACGGTCAACGAGAACAGGTCCACGTCGTCGAGGGTCGCCGACCCCTCCACCTCGTAGCCCGACTTGCCTGTGAGCACATGGCACAAGGTCGATTTGCCCGATCCGTTGGGGCCCATGATTGCGTGGATCTCCCCGTAGGGAACCTCGAGATCGAGATCCTGGAGAATCTGCTTGTTGGAAACCGATGCAGATAGACCCATGATTTTCAACGCAGCGGTCATGGCAGCTCCAGGAAGAGGAAGACGTTCCCGTCCTCGATCTTGACTTCATAGGTCGGCACCGGCTGAGTTGCCGGCAATGAAATCGGCTCACCTGTCCGCAACTCGAACTCGGAGCCATGTCGGGGGCACTCGACCTCGGTGCCGTAGACCTCTCCCTCGGCCAGGGAAGCCTCGGCATGCGAGCAGCGATCGCCGATGGCGAATACCTCGTCGGCCACCCGGAACACCGCGACCCGGGTGTCGCCGACGGTCACCCTTATCCCCCGATCACGGGGAAGGGTCTCGAGGGCGCCGAGCTCGATCTTCATGCGACCCGACCCTCTTCCTGAGCTGAGACGAATCTCCGAAAGACCTCCTCCGAAATCGGGCCTCCGACGGCCTCGATCGGAAGACGATCGATGACTTCCTGGAAGAACCCCCTGATCAGCAGCCGCTCGGCCCGAACCCGCGTGAGCCCGCGACTTTGGAGGTAGTAGAGATGCTCTTGCTCGAGCGGACCCACCGACGACGCATGGCCACATATCACGTCGTTGCAAAGGATCTCCAGATTGGGCACTGATTGCGCCTTGGCGTTTTCAGAGAGGACCAGGTTCCGATTGGTCTCGAAGGTCGAGGTTCCTCTGGCGTCCTTCTCGATCCGCAGGAGACCGGTGAACACACTCTGGGCGTCGTCTTCGACCGCACCTTTGAGAAACACGTCCGAGGTCGTGCTTCGGCCCTCGTGGGTTATGAGCATGCGGTAATCCAGGGTCTGGTTGCCTTCACCGAAGTAGAGGCCAACCACCTCCGATGACGAGCCATCCCCGATCAGACTGATCCCGAGGTCGAGGCGACCCAATTTTGCGCCGAGCCCGACCTCACCGATCCGGGCGGTGGCATCCCGGCTCAGAGAGACCCGCTGGTGAACCACTGAGGTTGCGGCGTGATCCAGTCCCTGAACTGCCAGATAGCGCAGCCGGCCCCCGGCAGCGACTTCGAGGTCGATCTCGGGGACCATCAGCAACCTCGTGTCGTCGGCCGACCGGTAGACGATCAGAACGCTTGCCTCAGCGTTCTCGCCGACTCGAACGATCACGTGTGGAAACGATGCAGCGTCTGGGGTAACGCCCTGGATCTCGACGACCAGGGGGTCCGCCATCACCGCTCCTCTCGGTATCTCGATCAGTGCCCCGTCGGTGGAGAACGAAGCGTGGGCAGCGGCGAGCTTGTTGTGATCGACAGGTACAAGACTGACATGACCCGGCGCGTCATCCAGATCTGCGAACCGCTGAACCAGAGCACCGTCCGAGGATGCCTCCAAAACCGCCCCATCCACGATTAGCACTCGGCCCGAGGTTCGGTCCACCGATTCCAGGAACGGGCCTCCGCCCATAGGGGCGCCGGGCTCGTCGATCGTGTGCAGGCTGGAAAATGGGGTCTCGAACTGGACATATCGCCAGTCCTCCTCAGCACCGGTCGGCTCCTCAAGAGATTCGAAGACGCGGTGGGCGGCGAGCATCCCCTCGCGCCGCCAAGAAGGGGCGGCGGCGATCAGCTTTTCGAGATTCTCGGAGTCAAACGAGGGCAAAAACCTCTCCGGGTGGGACTCCCCGATCGTATTTCACCTATGGCGATAGTGCCAATTATTCGGCGGGCCCCAAGGCGTCCATAGTCACATTCGACTTCGCGTTCCACAGCATCCAGCCCAGCCCATACTGTTCGGCGGAGTCGATCTGCGCTCGGACCTGATCTGGGGTGTAGCCGAAGTCCTGGAGCCAGGGTCGAATGACGACGTTGCGAGGCATCCTCGCCAACCCGTCTTCCAGAGCATTGGTGACCATCTCGGCGGGATGATCGTTGGGGACATCGAAGCCATACCAACCGGTGCTGTAGTGCGAGGGATAGACCATGGGCGAGGCGACGTCCACGATCTGCAGGATGTCGGGCCACCTCTGACCGATTCCACCGTCGTCCTCGGCCTTGGTGGTGAACCCGAACACATCGGCCCCGACTGCACAACCCAGGGGGTGGAGTGACGCAACTGCCTCGTCGAAGAAAGAGTTGATCGCCTCGATTCTCACGTCCTGGGTGACACCACCGTCGAACACCGCCGTCTCCGAGCGTTGGTCGGGGAAGCGCACGTAGTCGAACTGGATCTCGTCCACACCCATCGAGCATGCCTCGGTGGCCAGCGAGAGGGCATAGGCGCGTGCGTCGGGATCGGTCGGGTCGAGGAAATACTGTTCGTTGGACTCGAACGGGGCGTCGGTCGCCGTGTCCCACACTGCCATCGATGGTTTCATGATGGCAGCGGTTGGGTCGTTGAAAATCACCAGCCGACCGATCACGTAGAGGCCGGCCTCATGTGCCCGGGCCGAAACGGCACTCAGGTCATACACCCCGCGAACGGCCTTTACCTCCCCCGCGACCGGGTCCTTGCTGTTGTACCAGACTTGGCCGGTCTCATCCTTGAGATCGATCATGAGCGCGTTCAACTCGGTCTCCTGTGCCATCTCGATGTAGTGGTCGATGCTGTGGCCGGTGGCCTCCCCTGAGATGTGGACTGCACGCGCTGCGAAGGGCAGCAATTCGACACTCGCCTCCCCTGGGCCACCGTCCCAATTGAAGCTGGTGTCCACCCAGGCTGGTCGCGTCACCTGGATCGGCCCCGGCTCGGCGCCGCGGATGGTGAACTCACCTTCATCGTCGCTGACTCCGCTTGCAGGGCCGGCGACCACCTGAACTGCTTCAACAGGCACACCGGAACCATCGACGACCTTGCCTCTCAGGACACGCGCCTTGAGCACCGCGTCGACCACGCCCTCAGGACGATCGGTCAAAGTGATCGTGAGCGGAACATGACCGGGAGCGCTCACCTCGACGACAGATTTGGAAGAGTTCCAGTCCATGCCGACCAAGCCATCGTCGGCACTGGTGCCGACCTGACTCCCATTGACATCGACGAATGCGGATGCGACCGGCGCACCAGAGTCATCGAGAACACGCAATGTGTAGGGAGTGGCTCGGCCGAGCAGCGACCACCCGGCCCACACTGCCCAGACGATTGTGAACGCCACCAGCAAACGGAACTGGGATCGGCGAGACACTGAGAAATGGAGGTTACCCAGGGCAAATCGGTAAGCCATGATTTTGGTTTGCCAGATTCAGCCAGGAGGGTTAGTTTTCAACAGGGGTTGTTGAGGAGGTCAGATTGGGGAAGCCCATCAGGGCCAGTGATGCGAGACCGGAGCGGGGCTCAGGCCCCGGTGACACCGTTGGCCTTTACCTGGATGAGGTATCTGCACACCTGCTCCTGACGGCCGAAGACGAGGTTCATCTCGCCCGGTCCATGGAGCGGGGCAAGAAGGCAAAATCCCTGCTCGAAACAGGAGATTTTCAGGCTGCGGAGCGACCGCAACTGATGCGTCTCATCGCCGAAGGCGAAGAGGCCAAGATGACCTTCATCCGCTCCAATCTTCGGTTGGTCATCTCGATCGCGAAGCGTTACACCGGGCGAGGGCTCGACCTCCTCGACCTGATCCAAGAGGGCAACTTGGGGCTGATCCGCGCTGTGGAAAAGTTCGACTGGCGCAAAGGTTTCAAGTTCTCGACCTACGCAACGTGGTGGATCCGCCAGGCGATCACACGTGGCCTCGGAAACAACGGGCGAACCATCCGACTCCCCGTTCACATGGTTGACGTCGTGCGCACCGTCCAGGACACCAAGCAGAGCCTCCACGACAAGTACCACCGCGCCCCAACCCTGGAGGAGATCTCAGAGGCATCAGGCCTGGACACCGAGCGAGTGCTCGCCGCCCTCGAGGCCCCCGCGGAGACGGTCTCGCTGGACCGGCCGGTTGGTGAGGACGGAGACGCCTCGCTGCAGGACTTCGTCGAGGACACAGGGGCCGCCAATCCCGAGGATCGGGCCGCTTCCGCCTGGCGTCGAGAACGGTTGATCAAGGCGCTTCAGATCCTGGATCTCGAAGAACAGCAAGTGTTGTGGCTCCGTTTCGGGCTCGACGGTGACGAGCCCTGGACCCTCTCCGACGTTGGCAAGGTGATCAACTCAACCCGGGAACGGGTCCGCCAGATCGAGGCAAGGGGTCTGGCCAAGTTGCGTCACCCGAGCTGCGATATCGACTTGCAGGCGTTGCTCTAGGAGTAAACCCCCCATCGACGCAGCCTGAGGGCGCGTCGGTCCCCCCTGCAAAGGGGGGACAACCCGGCGGCTAGCTCCGCCTGATGGCTTCGTCGAGCACCAACTCCCAACGAGAGTCTTCTTCGGCCGGCTCCCTGCCTTCCAAGTAGACGGCCTCACACCGCACACACTGAAGACGATGGGCAACCAGGACCTGGGAGTCATCCTTGACGAACTCAAGAAGGTCCGCCACATCGTGACCGCACACAGGACAGGGAATGCCAACTGCGAGGTTCATGACACACCCCACGCCGCGATTTCTGGTCTTTTGCTCATGCCCCCAATTCTGCATTGATCCAAGCAGGAGTTGCATGGGGATCACCCCCCTGGGGGAACACCCCCATTCCTCCAGCAACCGCCTGACCCGAAAGAGTTGGGCGAGGGGGCTAGATCCGCCTCAGTGCTCGCTCAAGGCGTTCGAACCCATCGTCCGCCTCTTCCTCGGTCAAGGAAAGGGCAGGGGCTATGCGCAGGGAATTGCCGTAGAGACCGCCCTTGCCGATCAGCAAACCCTCCTCACGGGCGGCTTCGAGCGCGGCGGCGGCCTTCTCCGGCGCAGGCTCGCCGCCTGGGCCGACGAGTTCCAGCCCGATCATCAGACCCTTGCCCCTCACCTCACCGATCATCTCCAACTCTTCGGAGAGGGGGATGAGATTCTGCATCAGCCGGTTTCCCACCTTGAGTGCGTTGGTCTGCATGTCCTGGTCGAGGAGGACTTCGAGATTGGCCAGGGCACCAGCGGTCGCCAGAGGGTTGCCCCCAAAGGTGGAAATGCCCAGAGCGGGGTAAGCCTCCATGATCTCGGCCGGGGCCACCACCCCGCCGATGCTGAGGCCGTTGCCCAGGCCTTTGGCAAAGGTGAGCAAGTCGGGTGTGATCCCGTGGGCCTGATAGCCCCAGAAGTGCTCACCAGTTCGTCCCCAGCCGGTCTGCACCTCGTCAGATATGAAGAGGATTCCATGGGCATCGAGGACTTCCTTCATTGCACCAAAGAACCCATCCGGAGGGGTGACGAAGCCGCCTACGCCCTGGATCGGCTCCGCGATCATCGCCGCCGGCTCGCCGGCACTTGCGACCCGGAGCATGTCTTCGAGATCAGCCACGCAGGCGGCGATGAAATCCTCGTCGGACAGGTGGCCGAACGGGCTCCGCAACTTGTATCCGCCATGAACATATGTGACCTGAAATGGGGAGAAGCTGGTCCCCGACCATGCCTTCTGCCCGGTGATGGCGATGGTCGAATGCGACTTTCCGTGGTAGCTGCCCCGGATCGCCAGCACCTGATTCGACTTCCGATAGGTGGTGGCAAGCATCAAGGCCGCGTCGTTGGCTTCCGTCCCCGAGTTGGTGAAGAAGACCTTGGCATCGGGAATCCCGGAAAGCTCGGCCACCTTTTCCGCAAGTTCGATCTGGGACTCGATGAGGTACAAGGTCGAGGTGTGCAACATCCGGTCGGCCTGGCGTTTGATGGCGTCCACCACCTCCGGAACCCGATAGCCGGTCATCGTGACCAGAATCCCCCCGAAAAAGTCGAGGTAGCGGTTGCCCTCGGCGTCAACCACGTGGCGACCATCGCCATCGACTATCGCGATCGGCTGCTGGTAGTAGAGGGGTGCCCAACCGGGCAAGACCTTTTGATGTCTCTCGTAGAGCTCGGCGTGCTTTCCCATCAGTGCGAGGTTACCGAGCCACGTTCTCGGCTACACACGAAACTCAGCGGTGGCGTCTCCCCCGCAAGCTTCTTGCCCAATTTGCTCCCTTGGTCTTTGGCCTAACGAGGGGAACACCGGCGCTGGCGGTGCGGCCGCCGTCCTCGCGCTCAGCCGGTGCCGGCGGGGCGGCGTCAGTGTTCGCCGCTTTGATCCGCTCGGCCCGCTCCAACTCGAGCGAACGAAGCGCGGCCTCGATCCTCTCCATCTGCTCTTCGGTCACTGAAGGCAAGTGATAGGCGTCTCGAACGAAACGAGCCGTATCGGCGCGGTAGTCGTGACCGAACGACTCGAACACCCCGGGCACGGTGACCATGGCATTCGCCGCGTCCAAGGCGGTCTGACAAAAGGTGACGAGCGGGATCCATTTGATGGATGGTGCCACCCCGCGCAGACCTTCCTCTCCGACCCACTCCGGCTTGCGAACCAACATATCGGGACCGAACCGGGCGATCGGGTCGTTGTCGTGGGACAGGATCACTGCCCGCATCCGATCCCGCTCCTCGTCAGTCAGCACCGCGAATTGCTCATGTTGGTCGAAGACACCGACCGTGCCGGGTGGAACGGTGTCGGACGCTCCTCGCGCCATCCCCGACCGGGACCATTTGGCAAGCCATGGCAGGCCGAACCAGAGCGCACGGTCGATCCCATAATGATCGAATCCCGATATGCCCTGATGCATGACCACATCCGAGGACGTCCACGCACCGAGACTCTCGCCGAAGACCAAGACCTTGGGGCGTTTCCCTGGCGGCCGTTCGCGAAGACGCTCTCTGATCCCCCACAACAACAACCGGAACTGGGCACGACCCAGAGCCACCTTCTGAACTGCGAGAAAGGACGGCGATCTGCCGTATTGAATGCAACAGGTGGCGATGTCGCCCCTGGTCAGAAGCTCGGCCGCTTCGATCATCGTGTGGTCGACCCATCCGGTCCCGGTAGGAGACACGAGGAGGAGAAATGAGCGATCAAAGGCACCGGTCCGATCGAGTTCTTCCAGAGCCAACTCGGCCCGCCCGGTCGAGTAGAGAGGCTCAGTGTTGAATCCGATGAAGGTCCGGATCGGCTGTGCCTTGGCCTTCTCGCCAAGAGTCTCCTTGATAACGTCGGGAGTGAGCACATCCACAACGTATCGGCGGCCCTGCAGACCCAACTCCTCAAAGGTGGAAACGCTGTCGGGACTTCCTGACACCTCTGGAGCGGTCGGTGCAGTGGCGTAGCCTGGCTCCACCTTGTCGTTCGACTTGGTGAGATAGCCGACACCGGCGTTGTACAAAGCGACGGCTCCCCCGGCCCAGACAGCTGCGTTTATTGCCCTGCCCATTACGTTCTTGGACCATCCTGGCCCGAGGTAGTTGATCCAACCGTCCCGGCTCACCCGAAAACCCCGAGAAACGGCCGAACCAACTGCTGTAACCACCACCGCGGTGCCCAGCGCTGACGGAATCGTCTCAGTCTGGGGAATCGGCCATTTCCCCACTTCGGACTCTCTGATCGCAAGACGGCGTTGGGCCCAATACAGGACGCCTCCGGCTGTCGCCGCGGTGACCAACACCGGTGTCAGAGCGGGCCTCGATTGGTTTCGATCACGCAACCAGATGCCGGCGTCGTAAATAGCGCCACCGATTGCCGCTGCCCGAATGAGCCGCCCGGAGGTGCGGGTCCCCGAGCGCCACATGGTTTCGCCTTCGACTTCGGGAATGCGGGCCAGGCTTTCGCCCACGCCACCCATCACGCCGCGCACCGCCAATCGACGTGTCAGGCCGGCGTCGTCGGGCACCATGGCGGCAAAGGGCATGTCGGCGACCTTGGTGACTGCTCGGGCGGCGAGAACGCTAAGCCCCGTAGCCACCCCCTGATGGACCGAAGTCCGCGGCATCAATGAGGGCCCAAACGAGTCGACAAACACCGTGGTCTCGAGAGGCCCGGCAGGCGAGCCGATCACGGGATTGATCCACCGAGCGACGCTCTGGATGATCTCGTTGGCCCGACTCATGTGTCTCCTTCACGTGCCGCTAGGTAGCGGAAGAATAGGGAGCGATCTCCGGCCAAGATCCGGTCCAACACCATCCTCCTGGAAGCCTGGGTTGGAGCCCCCTGAGCCGTCCGCTTCGAGGCTCCGCCCACGATCAGAGGTGCAACTGTCAGATTGAACTCATCGATTGCCCCGACCTCGGCCAGCTGAGCGTTTACACCGGGCCCTCCCTCGCAAAGGATGACCCCGGACTCGAAATAATGGAGCACCGATTCGATAGTCAGATTTTCGAGCACCACGACGTCGGCGATTGATTGAAGTGCCTGCAGTCGGTCTGCGGGCGCATCGCCACCGGTCAGGATGATCGGCGGCAGAGCCGGGTTGGAGAAAAGCCTGGCCGCCGGGTCGAGTTTGAGATGCCCACTGATGACCGCCAACTTTGGCAAATCCGGTTTGCCCATCGCATGGCGCCTCTCAATCCGCTCTCCATCGAGGCGGATCGGCCCGTAATCGTCAGCTCGTGCTGTTTCCGCACCCACCAGGATGATGTCTGGAACTGCCCGAAGAGCCTTGAACATCGCCCGGTCGTCGTCGTCCGCCAGCTCCCCGCGACCGACCATTGACCGAGGTAGCTCCATCAATCGAAGCCACCATGTTCAACATCACCCAGGGGCGGCCCATGGTGGCGCGGTACCGACCCGAGAACCAGGCCCAGGAGGTCGTCAACAGGGCCCGTCTCCGGATAAAGGCTCTTCAGCATCGCTTCGAAAGGTAGCGATCACTCCTCGACGATCCACGCCGTGACCATCCCGAACATGCCGGTGTCACTCTCGACGTGATTGAGAATGTGGCAGTGCCAGACCCAGACCCCCGGGTCGGCAAGCTGGAACAAGACTGAGTAGCGCTCGCCAGGGGCAATAGCCACGGTGTCGGCCCAGTAAGGATGATCAAGCGGGATGCCGTCTTTCGCGAACACCAGCTGTGGGAACTGGTGTTGATGCATGGGGTGAATCTGCAGCCCCTCGTTGTAATAGTGGACCACCACCCAGTCCCCCACCTTGCCGGTGTAGGGCTCGGTTGCCGGGAACGACTTGGCGTTGAGAGTGAGCCCGATCACGCCGGCGTCGTTGAGAACGAGTGGGATCTCCTGAGAGACTTCCAAATCCGCGGGAATCTCAACCCCGGAAACCGTCTGACCCCTCGGGACCGGGGTCTCCCCCACGATGAAGGTGCCGAACAATCCGTTTGGAACCTGCATCTCTGCGTGGTGATGGGCGTGGTACATCGCGATCGCGGGCTCGGTGGCCGTGAATTCGTACACGAAGGTCTCTCCCGGCTCCACCAGCGGCTGGGTAAGCGGTGATACTCCATCCATCTCGTTCGGGACCTTGACCCCGTGCCAGTGGATGTCGGTCCCCATTGGCAATTGGTTGTCGAGAACAACACGAACCCGGTCGCCCACGTCGACCCGGATCATCGGCGCTGGCACCATGCCGTTGTACGTCCAGGCATCAACGATCTTCCCCGGGGCTACCTCCCACTTGGTGATGGCTGCGGTGAGGTGGAACTCCTTGGTGCCGTCGGCGAGCACCGTGGGTTCGAGAAGCTGATTGCCCTTGCCTTCAGTGGCGGCAGGGAAGGCCAACATCGAGTCGGTCATCATCTGGTCCATCTCTGCCCAGTCCGCGGCAGTGTGGTTCCCCTGGCCTTCCTCGCCCACGGCACCACTCCCGACCATCAGCGTGCCCTCCATCCCGGCGTCGCGATGACCCGGAATCGAGCAGAAAACAACATAGGTGCCTTCAGCGAGATCACCAAGGTCGAGCTGGGCCGAGTCGCCGGCGTTGATATCCGGGGTCGCACCGCCACCTTCAACAGAGAGGTTGTGCGTCTGCGAACCGTCGTTCGAAACATGCAGCGCCACCGGTCCCGGTGCGAATTCGAGGTCACCATCGATGGAAAACTCACTGAGACTGACATGACCGGACTGCTGTTCACCGCCCGTTGCTGCCGCCGCCGCTCCGTCGCCGCGAATGGCGACCACTGCAGCCATGATCGCAAATGCCGCTCCCATGACGGCCACCAGGACGAGAAGACGGTCGAGCACGTGCTTGGTCGACTGGTCTTCTGGTTCATGAAGTCGTGGTGTCATCAGGCCAAGGTAAGAAGCGGCACTCCCGCGCCCTAGGCGCATAGGTCCCTTCAACTTGGGACTAAAGCCGCTCCCCGGCTCCTCTCCGCCGCCCGATGATGGCCTCAAGCAGAGAAAGGGAGCTGATGACAGTCCGTGAGTTGGTTGGTGGGGAAGTGATATGGGTGGCGCCTGACGCCACGATCCGCAACGCCGCTGTCAGCATGAAGGACAACGGGGTGGGTTCGGTAGCCATCGAAGTCGACGGTGCCTTGGAGGGCATCCTCACCGAGCGTGACGTCCTGGACGCGGTGGCGGTGGGAGCTGATCTGGATCTGGAAACGGTCGGCAAGTGGATGACGGCGTATCCGGATTCGATCGACCCGGACATGCAGGTGACCGAGGCGGCGGAATGGATGCTCGCCAGCGGTTATCGGCACATCCCCGTGACCGATGGATCCCGAATCCTCGGGATGATCTCGATCAAAGACGTGCTGTGGGCGATGACCGGGCCTTCTGTGGTGTGATCGATGGAGCCGATCACGGAGGAAGAAGCGCGGCAGTTCTTCGCCGGCGCGATGGTGGCTCACATAGGGGTCGTCTCCGAAGGTGACCCATATGTGAGCCCGGTGTCGTTCGTCCTCGATGGAGATCGTGTGCTGTTCAGGACGAAGCCCGGTAAGCGTTTCGAAGGCCTCATCGCCAACCCAAGAGTCTCGATCGAGGCTTGTCGCTTCGATGAGGAAACGGGTGATTGGATCAGCGTCATAGTGGAGGGCAGGGCTGTGGAGCGCACGGATCCGGCCACCACGACCCAGACTGTCGAGTTGCTCTACGCCAAGTACGTGAAGTACATGGGGTCGCCTTTGAGTCGGAGCGGGTTTCAGGCAATGGCCACCTTCCCCCATGTTGTCGAGGTGTCGATCGACAAGATCACGGGCATGGTCTCCGGACGCGGGTTGTCCCATCAGACCCGACCTGGTCGCCTCTAGATGTTCGTCCACTGCGCCGCTTTCGTGCACGTCCCGCTGGGAACAGTCGAACAACGCTTCGACGCAGTCAACGCCAACCTCTACGAATGGGCAGGCGTCGCCTATAGGGAGGGGGAATCGCTCCGAGCTCGAGTCGGCCCGAGCGTCGACGGGCTAGCCAAAGAGGTCAAGCTGGAAATAGGCCCGCACGAGGTCCAGCGCAAAGGCCTTGTCTATCCGATCAAATGGGTTGCCACCGGTGCCAGTTCCCTGTTCCCAACGATGACCGGAGATCTGGTCCTCTCTCATGTCGGCTCGATCGGAACCCGGATCAGCTTCGAGGGAACCTACGAGCCCCCGATGGGACCCTTGGGCAAGGTGGTCGACCGTATCGCGCTCCGCCGAGTGGCCGACTCAACGGTGCAGAACTGGGTTGATCGGATCGCAGAGGCCGTGGCAACCGAGCCGTCGATCAGCTAGCGGGAAGCTTGATCTCGATGATGGTGCCGATGCCTGGGCTGCTGGTAATGACGGCGCTCCCACCCAGGCTGGCCGTCCGTTCGGTGAGATTGCCGAGTCCCATCCCCGGGCTCTCTGAATTCGTGTCGAAACCGCTGCCATCGTCCTGGACTCTCAGACGCCATCCGGAGGAATCTGATTCGACGAGTACATATACATGAACAGCTCCCGAGTGGCGGAGTGCATTGCTCAGTGCTTCCGTCACAAGTTTGAGGATCTCCTCCTGGAGACCTTCAGTCCCGGTCTGAGTAATCGCAAGCTCGAGGCGCACCTCGCTCGGATAGGCGGAGCCCATGCGGGCCACGAGATCCTGAAGCCGATCTTCGAGTTGGAGTGGCTGTCTCGGACCGCCGCGGAGCTGAAACACGTAGTTGCGCAAGGTCTCGACCGCGGCGTCGAGTCGGTCGACGGCATTCTCGAGTGTGGCAGCCACGCTCTCGTCGGTGATTCGCCCGGATACCCCCTGCAGGCCGAGCCCAACGGCGAAGAGATCCTGGATCACGGAGTCATGAAGGTCGCGGGCTATTCGCTCCCGGTCCTCGATGACCGCAACCCCGCGCAACCTCTCATGCAGCCGGGCGTTTGTAAGGGCCGATCCGGCTATCCGACTCAGGGCCTCGATGGTCGCCACGTCGGAGTCGGTGAAGCCTCCCTCTTTGTCGGCGAGGTAGAGATTGCCGAATGCTCGCCCGCCTGCGATGACAGGCACCCCGAGAAACGAACCCATCGGAGGATGGTTCGGGGGAAATCCATAGGAATCCGGATGGTCCCCGATCGAATCGAGCCGAATCGTCCTCTTCTCTCGGACCACTGTGCCGAGCACTCCGAGGCCCTTGGGAAGGGCGCCAATACTTGCCACGGTTTCGGGATCCATGCCCTCGTGGATGAATTCGACCAACACCCCGTGCTCTCCGATGACTCCCAAGGCGCAATAGGGGGCGCCGGTTGCGACGCGAGCTTCGGTGACGAGCCGTCGCAACAGCTGTTGGAGATCCCCCGCTTCGATTACCGACGCTGCCGCTTCTATGAGGTCCGGAAGCCGGCTGAGCAAATCACGCTGCGGCATTCCTGAAGACGTTAACCACCGGCTAACTTCTGTACCCGTGCCCAAGCTACGAGTCTTGCTGGTTGACGACCACGAAGTAGTCCGCGCCGGGCTCAAAGGGCTCATCGATTCTCAGGACGACATGGAAGTCGTGGGTGAAGCGGGAAGCGCCAGTGAGGGGCTGAGAAGGGTGGGTTTCGACCAGCCCGACGTGGTGGTGCTCGATGTGCGTCTGCCTGATCGGAGTGGCGTGGAAGCGTGTCGGGACATCCGCTCCCGCTTCCCGGAGGTGAAGGTTCTGATCCTCACCTCGTTCGCCGACGAGGAGGCACTGATGGCAGCGATCCTGGCCGGCGCATCGGGCTACGTACTGAAGCGTGTCAAAGCCACGGACCTGGTGGAAAGCATCCGCAAGGTCGGCGCCGGAGAATCGCTTCTCGACCCCGTGATGACCGAGCGTCTATTCGAGCGGCTCCGCAGCGGTCCAAAGGACGACCCGCTGCTGGCCAAGCTCTCCAAGCAAGAGAGGACCATCGTCGAGTACATCGCTGATGGAATGACCAACCGCCAGATCGCCGAAAAGATGTTCCTCGCCGAGAAGACAGTAAAGAACTACGTCTCGAACCTCCTGGCGAAGATGGGGATGAGTCGCCGCAGTGAGGCGGCGGCATATGTGGCCAGGATCGAAGGGGAGCACGAGAACGCGGAGCCGGCGGAGAGCTGGGACGAGCTCTAGCCGAAGGCGATTGGCGGGCTAGACCGCCAGGCGCTCCCTGATAGTGGCCACATCTCCCTGCCAGATATGGTTCATCAGGATCGGCTTGAACCCGAGTGTGATGTTGATGTTCAGCATGGGCTCGTTGGACCCGGCGTTGTCGGTATCGATCCTCTCGACGAGGGGATAGTCAGACCGAATCTGTTGCAGCATCGCCGCCTTCAGCCATCGACCCAGACCCTTTTCACGATGGGCCGCTTCCACTCCGGTGTCCGCCTGAAAGGCCTGAGTTGGGTTGAGGCGCTGGTAGATCAGCTCGGTGAGCCCTACAAACCGCCCCGACTCTTTGTGCCGCGCCACGTAGACCAGAAATTCAGTCTGCCGGTTGCGATCCATCTGTTCGAGATCCCGCCATATTTCGGGAGTGACCACCTCAGGGTCTCTCTCGTAGTCCTCCAACGGAGCAGTGTTCATCACATCGTGAAGATCGCAGTACGCCTGCAGGTGCTCTTCTGGAATCGGAGGTGGCAGAAATAGAAGGTTGTAGTCAGTGGCGCGCTGCGAAGCCTGTGCCACCCATCCGTCGACCAGGTCCCAGTCCAAGTCGTCAAGGATGAGCCTGCTTCGTTGGGCATGAAAGGCGTTCTTCATCCCGGCCTTTTCCGCAAGGGCTGCCGATTCGAAACCGCGAGGGATGGCACATGCAAAACGCGTCCGCTTTTGCTCTTCGACCACGTCGAACATGGGGCTGGCGACCATCCGGGCGTAGCCACGCCCGCGGTGGCCATTCCGAACATGTACCCATCCGAAGGAATTTTCCAGGTTCTGCTCGAGGTCCATCGCGGCGCCCGATGTCGCCACGACGGCGTCGTCATCCCAAAGAACCCAATAAGCGAACAGTTCCTTCTCAGGCAGGTGGCGCCAATCGAGAAGCCGCTGTTCGTATGGCGTGGGCGGGTCGCCGGGAAGCTCTTCGGCGTCGATCTCGAGGTACATGTCATGCATCGCGAAGAGCACGCTCTCGGGAGCGGTCCGGGTGTCTACGTATTCGATGCGAAGGGCCATAACGGCCCGAGGCTAGGAAACGGCCCATCCGGCTGCGAACGAATTAGAGCTGGAGCAGGTGGGCTAACGCCTCAGCGTCGGGCACAACGATCGAGTCGATTCTCGTGGTTGCCCAGAGGGCAACCAACGCAATGAACAGGATCACGATGGCGATCATCACTCGCCTCGACGAGGCAGCAGTCTCGGCTTCGTTGGTCACGGAGGTGAAGCGTAAACGTCTGGTAGGCAGCTCTGTTGTCCCCCTGCGAAGTGGGGGGACCGTCCGCCCTCCGGGGCGGACGAGGGGGGCCAGCACTTATCAGGTCTTCTTGGTGACCTGCTCGATCTTGTCGACCGCTTCGTCGACTGCGTTCCCAATGGCATCGGAGGCCTTGTCGGTTACGTCGACCACCGTTTCGGCCGCCTTCCCCCCAAGGTCCTTGGCCGTCTTGGTTGCCTTCTTCGCCGTGTCCTTCACCGCGTCTGCCGTCTTACCGGCAGCATCTTTGACATTGTCCATCGCCTTGTCGGTGGGATTAGCGTCGAACAGCCCGGCGTCTTTCATCTTGGGCACGACCTGATCGGCGAGGTCGGCGGCCTTTTCATCACCGATCCAGGGCCCAAGCGTCTCTTCGAACTTCGCCTTTGCCTCTGAGTCGCTCAGACCAACGAACTCTGCCCTCTTCGCCGCCAGCACTCTCGCGATCACCGCCACCAATCCTGCGAAGAAGAGGAACTTCATCAGGGTGCGGAACGGGTGCCGCTCTTGTTCTTCCATGGTCACACTTCACCTCCGACGGAGAACCCTACACATCGTCGAAATCGGAGGTTTTCGCGCTTCGTCGCAAAGCTCTTCACGCAGGGTGGTCAAAGGCGTAAGTTCGGATTTCGATGATCCGTCGAGTGATCGCCGGTCTGGTGGTGGTCGGTCTCGCGATTGGGATCTGGGTGCTCTGGCCACGGGAGGAGCCCAGTCCCGCCCCGACCACGACGATTCACGCCGTCGCCAGCAGCACCTCGACCAAGGTGGCCACCCGCACCACGAGTTCCAGCATTGTCGAGTCCCACGTGGTGACGACAGTCGAAGAGGCCGAGGAGATCCTCCGTCAGTTGTGGTTCGGCTGGTTCGAGGGGATCTACAACCAGGACGAGGACCGGATCAAGGAAGTGGTGGCAACACAGGCGCTGCTCGACAGTGCCGTTGCACAGTTCGAGTCAATGGAGTTCGCATCAGCCGCCGTCGCTCGAGGACAACATACGTTTGTCGAACATCGAGATCCTTCAATCCAGACGACGATGTGCCTCGTCATTTGGGCCGGGCTCGACGTCAGCTTGCGTTCAGAGTCCGATGCACGGCGTCCGAGTGCGTCGATGTCCTCCGAGGTATCGGCGACGGTTGGCTACTCGGCCTCTGTGTGGGCATACAGAGATGACCTATGGGAGGCGGATTGCGAATCATCAGTTGGAACCTCTGTCCTGATAGCGCTGATCGGTCCTGCAGCCTCCCGGCGTTCGGACTGGAGGCTTTGCGTCCTGTTGGGTCGCAGTTGAGACCAATCCAGTCACCGGATTCGAAGACACAGATCACACGTTGTCGGATCGCCGGGGGCGAGGTTGTCGACTACGCCAGTGACGACTCGGTGCCATCACGGCTCTATCCGAGCGCCGGCGTCGACCTCGGTGGTGACTGCTGGTACCTCACCTCGACCGAAGGCCAGTGGATCTATCTCAGCCGCTACAGCAACGGCGACGCCAGTCTCGGCTGGCTGCCCGACCCCGACCATCCCGAGGCCATCATCGCTGCCACCGATCGCATCCCGAGATGCACCTCGGAGCCCGGCGTGGTCCCTGACCCATCCATAGCAGTCTGGGACTACGTGACTCAATACATCCACGCCCCGCCTGCTCCCAATGTCAACCCCGAAGCCGGCGACGGGGTGACCGGGATGTTGACCTACGTCGGAGTTCCGATCCCCGAGGATCATGCGACGCAACTGGCCGCAGGAGGTGTGACCGTCGACATCGAGATCGAGGTCAGCGGTGTCATCGTCGACTGGGGCGACGGCCGCTCCCAGACCTTCCCGGCCTCACCCACTGCCATGGCCGGTTACCCCGATGGGATTGCCACTCACACCTATGAGAGCAAGGGCGACAGCTTCGGGCTGGTGGTCTCGTACGACTGGACGGCCCGATGGCGGGTCGTTGGGGAGTCCTGGCAACTGCTCGACGTTCCCAATACCACGACCTCGGTGGTCTATCCGGTCAGTGAGATCGTTTCGGTCATCACCCATTAGGCCGGAACGAAAGAGAGGCCACCGAAGTGGCCTCTCTCATGATGGAGGAGGAAGAGTCCCCGGCAATTGTCGAAGACCCTGCATCATGTATCGGCAGTGACGCCCCAAATCTGAACTGGCAGATCAGGTCTTGGTGGCCAGCACAGACCACATCAGGGGCAGGCGGTCCTGCCCATGGGGCAAACGCCAGAAGCCGTCCTCGCCCTCGACCATCTGATTTATTCCCTGCCAACCACAGAAGTCGTACTCCTCGATCGCGTCGAGACGGAACCCAGCGTTCAGCAGCGCGGTCAGGATCTCTCCCATCCCGTGGTTCCATGAGTAGTTGAGAGGGCTGGCGACGACACCCTCACCTTCGTAGGTATCTTCCTCGACCACGGCCACCGGTTCGACAGTCTCGAAGTACGACTCCGTCACCGACAGCCGATCCATATCCTCCCAATCGAGGGCCCACAGGATGGGAGTGCTCTCGCACATGTAGAACAAGCCTCCCGCATCGAGAAACGAGGCCACTACCTTGGCCCAAGCCTTGATGTCCGGAAGCCAACAAATCGCCCCGCACCCGGTGTACACGATGTCGAACTTTTCAGGCACGACCGAAGGCGAGTCGTAAAGCTCGGACACCAAAAACCTGGCTGGTGTTTGAGCGATCCGACTCAACTCTTGAGCTGCGGCGATCGATTTCTCCGAAAGGTCGATGCCGGTCACCTCCGCCCCGAGTCGGGCCCACGAGATGGTGTCGGTCCCGATGTGACACTGGAGATGGATCAGCTTCTTGCCGGCGACATCGCCCAACTTCTCCTTGTCGAAAGTGACCTCGTGGCTGAGATGGGCTGGATCGCTGGCGAACTTGTCGACGCCATAGCCGTTGGACCCGAAGTGGATATCCACACGCGAATCCCAATTGGCACGGTTGGCGAGTCGGTATTCATCGAGAGGCATGTGACGGATTATGGCCTTCGGACCGACGGATAGGCTCGGGATATGCCGGTGACCACTGCCCCGGTCTGCGTCACCGGTGCCACCGGCTTCGTGGCTGGAGCCATCGTTCGTGAACTGCTGGAAAACGGGTATTCGGTTCGAGGCACCACTAGGGATCCGGCGCGAGCCTGGCGTGAGGGCTACGTGACGGGTCTTCCTGGGGCCGCCGAGCGCCTCGAGCTGGTGGCGGCTGACCTGATGATGCCGGGCGCATTCCACCAGGCCGTGGCGGGTTGTGAGTACGTGATCCACGTCGCCTCCCCTTACGTGACCGACGTCGACGACCCGCAGCGAGATCTGATCGATCCTGCCGTCAAAGGGACCAGATCGGTGCTCGAAGCATGTCGGGCGACTGATGGAGTGAAACGTGTGGTCCTCACCTCCTCGTTCGCCGCGATCACCGACGAGCCCGACGGCCGTCTCCTCACCGAAGCCGACTGGAACACCAAGTCCACGCTGAAGCGGAATCCGTATTACCTCTCCAAGACCGCTGCGGAGCGAACGGCCTGGGCCTTCATGGAAGAGTCGAACTCGGGGTTCGACCTCGTTGCCATCAACCCGCCTTACGTTCTCGGGCCTTCTCTGTCCCCCGGGATGAGCACCAGCGCCCGCGCCTTGGTCGCCTTGACCAACGGTGTCTGGCCCGGGATAGTGGCAATACAACTGGTGATCGTCGATGTCAGGGACGTCGCCCTGGCCCATCGGCTCGCTATGGAGTTGCCCTCCGCCTCAGGCCGGTACCTGACAGCCGCCGGGGTGCGGACCTTGCGTGAGATCGTCGATCTTCTGAGAGCCAACGGGTGGGGAGAGCGTTACAAGCTTCCGCGTGCTCCGCTCGACAATGCGTTGGGGAATGTCCTGCTGCGGCTGGGGGCCAATCTCCAGAAACCGGGCACACGGTCCTACCTGAAGACTCATGTCGGAGGCGAGTTCAGAGTCGACAACTCGAAGGCGCGATCGGACCTCGGCATCGAGTTCCGGGATCCGGATCGGACGGTGCTGGACGCCATGGCGGATCTCGAAGGGTGGGGGCTGCTGGAAAGAAATGCGCGATCTGCCGGTATGCCGACTCCCGGCATGGGGTAGGTTCCACGCCCCCAAGGAACAGCGCGGGTTCCTCGAATGTATCGCTCATATCTTCTAGGCATGCTTGTCGTCACCGCAATTGCTGCGGCGTTGGCAGGACTGCTCAACGAAAACCAAGTGGACGAGGCGGCGGTGCCCTCGATCCAGATACCGAAGCCTGTCAGCACTACCTGGTTCGATCCGGCAGTGACATCGGAGCCGAGCACGGTTCCTTTCGTCGAGCACGATGGGGATGCGAACGACCTCCTGACTACCACTTCAACTCTTCCCACCACCACCACCACAACAACAACAACAACAACGCTTGCAACCACGACGACACAGGTTGAGGCCACGACGACTTCCCCAAAGAAGCCCACCACGACCCAACCCCAAAAGGCAGCGCCTCCTCCTCCCGCAACAAACGCGGGTTACAACTCCGGATACGAGGCGGATTTCGCATCCGCGATCAACAATTTTCGATCGTCACAAGGGCTGGCCGGGCTGACCAGGGACGGTTCACTGGACGCTGAAGCCAGAGCCTGGTCGAAGCGCATGGCGCAAAGTGGTGGTCTCTCGCACTCCGATTTGGGCCGGTTCCTGCCTCCGTGGTCGGCGGCAGGCGAGAACGTCGGCGCGGGAGGCTCCGTATCAGGTCTGTTCGATGCCCTCGTTGGCAGCTCCGGCCACAGAGCCAACATGCTCGGCGGGTACACCCACTTCGGGATCGGTGTCTGGGTGGATGCGTCGGGGACGCTCTGGACCACTCACATCTTCACCGGCTGACCACTCTTAGGAGTTCCTTGAGGGTCCGCTGAGGCCCCGATGACGGTGTGCGTCGCATGCTTTGAACTGTCCTGAAACCAAGGAGGTTCAAAGTGCAAAAGAGAACAGCAGCAACGGTCGGTGGTGTGGTGGCGGCAACGTTGCTCGTCGCCGGGATCGCCTGGGCGAGCGGAGCAGACGACTTAGCTACCAGCACCACGACCCCGAGCACATCCACCAGCCTGGATGACAACGGATCATCCACAAGTGTCGATGACAATTCGTCCTCCACCAGCCCGAATGGGTCAACGTCCACAACGATCGAGGACAACACCTCGTCCACGGTCGATGACGACGACACCACCTCCTCAACGATCGATGACGACGACGTCAACGACGACCGTGGCAAGAACGACGAAGAGGATGACAACAAAGGCCACGGGGGCGAGGACGACGATGCTGTCGTCGCCGTCGCCGATGGCGCCCACACCTATCAGGTTCCCGGTGCAGGGAGCGTCACCATCAACGTCACGGGCGGGACCCTCGAACTGGCCGACGTGCAAGCCAACGCCGAGTGGAGCACCGAGGTGGACAAGGCTCAGTCGGACCGGATCAAGGTCAAGTTCCGCAATGGTGAGAACGAGGCCGAATTCGAAGCCGAGCTCGAGCACGGCGGAATCACGATCTCCATCGAGCAGGGCGACTGACCTCTCGCCTATCCAAACCAGACCCTGACGACCGCCCCGCCACCGGGGCGGTCGCTCAGTTCCAGCCCACCGCCACTCAGCTCCGCCGTGCGCCTGGCGATATCGAGTCCCAGGCCTGTCGATCCCCCACCGCTCACACCCCTCGCGACCGCCCCTGAGGATCGAAAGCCCCCTCCCCGGTCGAGTACTTCGAGCACCGGGCTCTCCTGGCAACTGACACGGATACCAAACCCGGTCCCCTCCGGCGTATGACTGAAGACGTTCTCGATCAGAGTGTCGACCAGAGCCGCGACGGCATCGTCAGCAAGCCCAACTTCGAGCTCGCCCGATGCGATTTCCAAATCGAACTCACGGCCCTGCTCATCGGCAAGCGCGCGCCAGAAAGCAGCCCTTTCCGCCACCACCAGCCCGAGATCTGACTTGCCCGGCGACCGATAGCGATCCTTTCGGGCTTCCTCGATGAGCCGGTCAACCGCTTCCTCCACCCGGTCAACCTGCGCTACCAACGCTGCTCTCTCCTCAGCATCAGCTATGCCCTCGGCTTGAAGTCGGAGGCTGGTCAGAGGGGTTCGGAGGCGGTGTGACAGATCGGCAACCGCCTCTCGCTCCTCGGCCAGAAGTTGATCGAGACGGTCGGCTAGCCAATTGAAGGAACGACCCAATTCCTCGATCTCTGGCGGCGGGCTGACTTTGACCCGAGCCGTCAGATCTCCGTGACCAAGCCGGGTGGCGACCTCGGCCAAATTCACGAGTGGCTCAACGAGGCGCCTCGCCAATCGATCGGCAACCAACAGAGCTGCCGCAACCGTGACGATCCCCAGTAGCCCAAGGAGCAGCCATGCCTGCCATACCCCTTCGGTCAATTCTTCATCGCTGACGAAGGTGGACACGACGACCGTTCCCTCACGCACCACCACGGGCACCGCTAGCTCCCAACCGCCCTCGACATAGTCGGCTGCTGATCGACCTGTTTCTGCAACCTCCTCGGTGAGCTCGCGAGGAGCTCCTGTGTCATCACCTAGGACAGTCCCGTCGGGAAGGATCACGACCTGGCCATCGGGCAACGGTCCAACCGAGTTTGCTACCGCATTCGGATCGACGTCATCACCAAGTGCAGCGGCGAGCGCTACGAGAGACGCAGTGGACTGGGCACTCAGCTCGGCTTCCACCTGGGCACGTTCGGCAGCCTGGCGCTGCACGAGCAGGGCCAGGGGAATGGTCAAGGAGATCCCGACCAATGTGGTGATGGCCAGGCTCCACAACCCGAGCTGTCTTCTCATGAGTCGGGTGCGACCAGTTTGACCCCAACACCGTGAATGGTTCTCAGGTACCTGGGCTCCGATGCCGTCTCGCCGAGCTTCTTCCGCAGCCAGGAAAGGTGGACGTCGACGGTTCGTTCACTACCCCCATAAGGCTCACGCCAGACGTCCGCCAGGAGCTCCCGCTTGGTGACCACTTCTCCCTGGCGCTCGGCAAGCGATCGCAACAGATCGAATTCCTTCGGGCTCAGATCGAGCACCGCCCCTTCCAAAGAGGCTTCCCTCGCGGATATGTCGATCACGAGGCCGCCGACGGAAATCCGATCGAGCTCGTCCGAAGCGCCACCACGGCGGAGCAGAGCCCTAACCCGCGCCGTGAGTTGGGCGACCGAAAAGGGTTTAATCAAGTAGTCGTCGGCACCGGCGTCGAGAGTGCGAACTACTGCCTCGTCGGCGCCTCGTGCGGTGATGACCATCACGGGGACCGCACTGATGGCCCGGATCATTCGAAGCAACTCAGTGCCATCTAGATCAGGAAGTCCGAGGTCCATGACTACCAGGTCGGGACTGTTGCGGATCGCGAGGTCGAGACCGCCCAATGCGGCAGCCGCCGTCTCCACGTCGTGGCCTTCGTTGGCCAGGGCCGCGGCGACCAGTCTCCGAATGTCCAGGTCATCCTCGATGAGGACGATGCGAGCCATTCCGTCAGGGTATCGGTGCCATGAGCCGTGGAGCCGAGCCTTGAGGAAACCTTGATATCCCGTTGATCTCCCGGATCGGCGCTAGCTGTGACAATTGTGGAATGAACCGCTTCGGGCTGATAGCCATCTGGGTGGCTGCCACCGCCCTCACCACCGTCCTCGCCTGGCAGATCGTCGCCGCCGCGGGCGAACAGGTGAGCCCGGGACCCCTCACTCCTATCGCTTCGCCGATCTCGAGCACGACATCGACCTCAGCGACCCTTCCTTCGTCGACGTCACTGTCGAACCCAACAACCACGACCACCGAATCAGGCTCGGGTGGGACCACCGCGACCACATCACCTTCAGGTGCGACTTCAACCAGCGTGGCCTCCGCGTGGCAAGTCAGGACGATCCCGACCGACGGAGGGACAGTGGTGGTCAGCTACCGACCGGGTGAGGTAGTCCTCGATGGCGCGACGCCGGCAGCCGGATTCACGGTCGAGGTCGACAAGCAGGGGCCGCCCGAAGTCAGAGTCAAGTTCGAAAGCGAATCGAAAAAGGTCGAGGTTCGTGTCGACTGGGACGGCAAGTTGGTGACCGATGTCCAGATGGACGGAGAAGAAGGGGAGGACTAATCAGCAGACCAGGGCGTCTCTTCCCGTTTGCTCTTCGCGAACCCTGGCAACCAGATGCTCGATCATCTTCCACGCCATCTCGGGGTGATCCTTGAGCAAGGGGCGGAACTCCCACTTGGAGAGCACAACCGTTGTCAGGTCAGTGGCGGCGAGCACCGTTGCTGAGCGGGGGCCGTCGTCGACCAGGGCCATCTCACCGAAGAACTCACCGGGACCGAGACGCGCCGCAACGCGGCTGTGACGGATCACGTGGGCTTCGCCCTCGAGTATCAGGTGAAACCCGATACCCGCGCGACCCTCGTCGATCACGTTCTCGCCGGCGACGTGAAGTGTTTCCTTCATCCGATCGAGGATCTTCTCGAGGTCCTTCTGGCTCAGGCCATGGAACAGAGGGACGGAGCCGAGCTTTTCGAGCTTCTCCTTCTTGGTGACCAAGGCACTCCTCCACATCTGTAAGCGGCCGTCGGATCATATCTGGCGACGGGCGGGCGCGCCCCCAGCGGATCAGGAATCGGTGGCCGAATCATCTCGTGCTGCATCGACGAACTCGAGGATCCAGTCAGCCAGCTTCGAACCGTCTGGTTCATTCGACAGAGTGGCAAGTCCGGCATCCACTGTCGCCTCGGGGATCACGGATCCCCGTCGCGATTCCATGAGGGCTTGTGAGTAGGCGGGTTCGAACTCCGGATGACCCTGCAACCCAAGGATGTTCGACCCCACGCCCATGACGGAGACCGGGCAGTGATCGTTCCAGCCGAGGATCTCGGCGCCCGGAGGAAGCGAATCGACCTGGTCCTGATAGCTGGTGAGGAGGCGATAGGAGTCGCCCCAACCGAGGTCCTCGCTGAGTTCCACCTCCTGGACACCAACACCCCATCCACGATCCGATTTCACAACCGAACCGCCGAGCGCCTTGGCGATGAGTTGATGACCGAAGCAGATACCTACAAACGGGACCCCAGCATCGGCCACCTCGCGCACGAAATCCTCGAGATCTCTAATCCAGGGCTCATCGTCATTGACCGAGTGCCCGGACCCCGTGGTTAGCCAGGCGTCGGCTTCGCCGGGACCTTCAGGCAGTTCACCGTTGACCGCGTCATAGGTCACCACTTCGACATCGTCGTGGTCGGCGAACAGCCGACGGAACATGTCCTCGTAGTCCCCTGAGATCTCGAGGAACTCAGGGCGAACATGGTCACAAACGAGGAGACCGATTCTCATCCCACCCCCATTATCGCGAGAAGGCATGTTCCGGTGGTAACAGTGAGATAACACCATCGTTAGCCTTGAAGCCGCTGATGGAATCACACCTGGCGGTCATCAACTGTCCCCAATGCGGACGGGCAAATCCTGGCGGATCCCAATTTTGCACCGAGTGTGGGACCGGTCTTTTGTCCGCATGCGCAAATTGCGGCACCAACCTCCCCAACGAGGCTCGCTTCTGTCCATCGTGCGGCCAAGCTGTTGACCCCGTCGTTTCCAGAACCTCCGAGCGCAAGCTAGTCACCATCCTCTTTGCAGATGTGACCGGTTCGACCGGGCTCGCGGAGAGATTCGATCCTGAGGATCTCGCAGGGGTAATGAGTGCCTACTTCGAGGCGATGCGATCAGAGATCCTGGCCGAAGGTGGAACCGTCGAGAAGTTCATCGGAGATGCGGTCATGGCCGTGTTCGGCGTGCCAATTGCCCATGAAGACGACTCCGCCCGCGCCCTCCATGCCGCGCTGAAGATGATGGACCGGCTCAGCGACGTCAATAAGAAGTTGATCCAAAGCGAGGGTGTCAGCCTTGAGATGAGGATCGGGGTCAACACCGGTGAGGTACTGGCCTACACCGACCTCCAACCTGGTGAGCCCATGGTCACCGGCGACGTAGTCAACGTGGCGTCCCGTCTGCAGGCCGCAGCGCAGCCTGGGCGGATCCTCGTCTCGGAGCGAGCAGCCCGCGCAGTGCGAAGGTTCAACTTCAACGAGATCGGCGACCTTGAATTGAGGGGCAAGTCGATTCCGGTCAAGGCGTTCGAGTTGATCGGCTTCGTGGCAGGCGGATCCGAGAGGGGGATACCAGGGCTGTCGGCACCGATGGTGGGGCGCGACTCGGAGCTGAGCCTCCTTCAGACGATATATCACAGGACGACGACCGAGGTCCGCCCCAACCTGGTCACCCTCTACGGTGAGGCCGGTGTCGGCAAGAGCCGGCTCACCGCGGAGTTTCTGGCGTGGGTGCGAACGACGGAGCCCTCACCCATCGTCCTCCGCACCCGGTGCCTCCCCTACGGCGATGGGATTGCCTACTGGCCGCTCGCCGAAATCCTCAAGCAGGCCGCTGGGATTCGAGATAGTGACACCTCTATCGAGGCACTGGAGCGGATCCGCATCCTTGGAGACGAGGTGCTGACATCCGACCTGAGTGGCGACGCGGACAGCACGATCGCCATCCTGGCCCACACGATGGGGGTCACTGACCCTGACCACTCCTTCGTTCACCTCGACCCGAGGGAGGTGAGGGCCAGGACCAACGCCGGATGGCGTTCACTTTTCACCGCCCTCTCTGCACAATCACCCTTGGTGGCCATTGTCGAGGACATCCACTGGGCCGACCCGGCACTGCTCGACATCCTGCAGGAGATGACTGAGAAGGTGACGGGCCCACTAATCCTCATCTGTCCTGCCCGACCCGAGCTGGCTGAGCGCCGCCCCGACTGGGGTGGCGGGCGAAGGAATCACACCTCGATCTTTCTCGACCCTTTGACCCCTGGAGAGTCGGACGCACTTGTCGGGCTTCTCCTCGCCATCGCCGACCTACCCGCCAGGCTCCGACAAACCATCATGGAGACCGCGGAAGGAAACCCCTTTTTCCTCGAAGAGATTGTCCGCCAGCTCATCGACCAGGGTCACATCATCCGCGAGGGCCACGGCTGGGTGGCAGGCGACGATTTGGGTACGGTCGAGATCCCGGACACGGTCCATGGCGTTCTCGTGGCCCGAATCGACCTCCTCAAGCCGCTGGAAAAGCGGGTCTTGCAGCGGGCTGCAGTAGTGGGACGCGTCTTCTGGCCGAGCCCGATTGCTCGGCTGCTGAACGGGGAAGCCGCCGATGTGGACACCGTGCTCGACCATCTCGAGGAGAGGGAGCTGATCCAATCGCGTCTCGGGTCATCCCTGGCCGGTGAACCCGAGTACATCTTCAAGCACGTTCTCACCAGAGAAGTTGCCTATGAGATGCTTCCCCGTCGGGAGCGAGGGGCGGCTCATGCCGAGGTCGCGGCCTGGATCGAGGAGTCGACCGGCGACCGCACCAGCGAGTTAGTGGAGCTCGTGGCCCATCACTGGCTCGAGGCCTATCACGCCGCCGAGGAAGACCCTCGTTTCCTGGTTCCCCGACTCGAAGATCTCCGCCAACGAGCCTTGGGAGCGGTGCTCACGGCATCTCATGCTTCACGCGGCCGGGCAGCGGTGACGCGTGCAAGAAAACTCGCCGAGGAAGCAGTCACGATCGCCGATCGCCCATTGGAGCGAGCAAGTGCGCTCAACGCTCGAGGCATGGGCGCCCTGTTCGACTATGACGGGGATGTGGCCTGGTCCTCGCTCAAGGAAGAGGTCGACCTTCTTCTGGCAAATGCTCCGGATGAGCGACGGTCAATAGCTCGTGCATGTGCCCGAGCGGTAGAGACTCCATTCCGGTGGCCAGGATCGATGAAGACCCTGATACCTGAAGAAGAGGTCAACCGATACATCGAGATCGGGCTCGCAAATCTCGACCCCGACGATCAGAGCGAGGAGATGGTTCGCTTGCTCCTCGCACGTGGGATGGGGGTTTTCGCCAGATGGAGCCCCGAGGAGGTTCAGAACGAGATGGTCGAAGGCGCCAGGGCTGCCGCAGAGCGGGCGGTCGAGGTTGCCGTCGAAATCGGTCGGGTCGACCTCGCGTCTGCGGCGTTGGATGCCGTTGGCTCAGTTGAGCAAGCTCTCGGCGACTATCGCGCCAACACCGACGTGCTCAATCGCCGCCTTCCCCTCCTGGATCTAATGGCGAATCCATGGGAAATCGGGGATGCCCTGGCCATGGCCTCAAACAACTACGCCTACATCGGCGACTATCGCCAGGCTCGAATGCTTGCGGCGCGGGGAGTGGCTCAGACCACCGATGGGGCTGTGCTGGGGCTGCTTCTGCACAACACAGTGTGGCTGAGTTATACCGAGTTCTGGTTGGGCAACTGGGACCGCGTCGTTACCGACATCGCCCCCCGGGTGCGAGTAATCATGGGTGATCGCGCGAACGATCCACCAAATTTCTCCGGCCATCAATTTGGCATCGAGGCGTTCATTCATTTCGCCCGCCGCGATGGAGAAATGGCGGAGTCTCGAGAGCTGTTGACCCGGATGGTCGATCAAGCTGAAACTGAAGCCGGTTCCCAGGGTGGCCTCATGTTCAAGGCCTGGGAGGCTTGGATTCGTGCCCGAGAGGGAGACGTAGCCGAAGCCATTAACCGGCTGGATCGCCTTTCATCCCAACCGATTGCGCGGCCGTATGTAGACGTGGTGAGGGCAAGCGTGATGCTCGATGCCGGCCTTCACTCGGATGCGGGCGAGTTCATCAGCGGATCCCGGAGGTACGCGGAGTGGGCAGGGATCACCGCGTTACCGCCCCATCTCGATCGGCTCGAAGCCGCCGGTGCGTTGCTCAACCGCGACCCCGAGAGGGCCATCGCCTTGCTCACCAACGCTGGGAAGGTTTTCGACGAACTCGGAGTGGGGTGGGAACTTGCCAGAACCGACCTCTGGCTGGCCGAAGCGCACCTCGCCATGGGAAACCGAGAAGCAGCGGAAACGGCGATCGCGTCAGCGCTACCGATCCTTGAGGAACTCGGATCACTAATCGAGATCGAACGAGCCCGCTCGCTCCTCACTCGTCTCTGATCAGTCGTTGGCGATGAAGACCGACTTGTACTCCGAGTAGTGCTCGAGGGCGACCATCCCCTGCTCCCGCCCGATCCCCGAAGCCTTCATCCCTCCAAACGGCGCCTCGATATGGACGCTCGACGACGAGTTGATCGAGAGCATGCCAGTCTCCACAGATCGCGCCACCCGTAGCGCCGCGACCGATGTCGCGGGTCCAGATCGACCCCGACAGCCCGTAGATCGAGTCATTGGCAAGTGAGATCGCTTCCTGCTCGTCGTCGAATGGAGCCAAGGCCACAACAGGACCGAAGATCTCCTCCTGGACGATCCGCATATCCGGTCTGGCGCCGGTGAACACTGCCGGCGAGAGGTAGTTGCCGGCGTCCCCCACCCGCTCGCCGCCACAGACCAGAGTTGCGCCCTCGTCGCGACCGACGCCGAGGTAGGACTCCACGCTCTCCCGCTGGCCGGGTGTGATCAGTGGCCCCATCTCGGTTGCTTCGTCGGCAGTGTCGCCGATGACCATCTTGGTGGCCCGGTCGACGAACCGATCGGTGAATTCATCGATGATCTGCTTCTGAACCAGGATCCGGCTTCGGGCGCAGCAGTCCTGTCCCGCATTGTCGTAGACCGCGAAAATCGACGACTCGACACAGACGTCGAGGTCGGCGTCGGAGAAGACGATGCTGGCCGACTTTCCGCCCAGTTCCAGAGACACCCGCTTGATGTCCGGCGCCGCCGCGGCCATCACCCCTGATCCGACTTCGGTGGACCCGGTAAACGAGATCTTGCTCACCTGCGGGTGCCGGACCAGGGCCTCTCCCGCCTCCGACCCCCGCCCCGTGACAACGTTGAACACACCCGGGGGCAAGCCCGGCCTCGACCGCAAGCTCTGCGAGGGCGAGGGCGGTCAGTGGCGTGACCTCGGCAGGCTTGGCGACTACGGAGTTCCCCATCGCAAGAGCCGGAGCAGCCTTCCAGCTGAGGATCAGCATCGGGAAATTCCAAGGAGTGATGGTGGCGCAGACGCCGATCGGCTCCCGGAAGGTCATCAGGGTCCCGTTCGCGTTGCCCGGGATCGTCTGACCGTGGATCTTGTCCACCGCCCCCGCGTAGTAGTCGAAGGTGGTTGCAACCGCCCCGATCTCGCCCCTCGCTGCAGCGATCGGCTTCCCGGCATTGGTCGACTCCAGAACAGCGAGCCGCTCCTGATCCCTACGGATGAGGTCGGCGATACGCCGCAGGACGTCCCGCCGCTGACGCACCGGGGCCCGTCGCCACACTCCCTCCACGTAGCGATCACGAGCCACCGACACCGCGTCGTCGACGTCCTCGGCACTGGCCCGGCTCACTGCAGCTATTTGCTCACCGGTTGCCGGGTTGAAGATCGACGCCTCGCCGGCGCTGCCGGCACGCGGAGCACCGTCGACAAAGGGGTGGTGATCACTCATTCAGGTGTGACGTAGGCAGCCGTGATCCCACCGTCGACTAAGAACTCGGTTCCAGTCACGTACGAGGAGTCGTCACTCGCCAGCCAGAGGGCAGCCTTGGCCATCTCCGCAGCCTCGCCGAAGCGGCCCATCGGAATGTGGACCAATCGGCGCTGCTTCTTCTCGTCTGTGTCGAGGAACTTCATGAGCAGCTCCGTCCGCAAGGGGCCCGGGCATAGCGCATTGACCCTGATGTTCTCCCGAGCATGGACGACGGCCAGCTCTCTGGTCATTGCGAGGACCGCTCCCTTGGAGGCGGTGTAGGCGACTTGCGGGGTAGCCGCACCCAACAGAGCAACAAAGGAGGCGGTGTTGATGATCGAACCGCCGCCTGCCCGGCGCAGTGCTGGAATCCCGTACTTGCAGCCGAAAAAGACGCCTTTGGCGTTGATATCCATGGTGAGATCCCAGATCTTCTCCTCGGTGGACACCGCATCGTCATCGGCGGAGTGCATGATTCCGGCGTTGTTGAACATCACGTCGAGGTGTCCATAGCGCTCCTCGGCCACGGCAACCATTGCCTCGCTGTCCTCGGCCGACGAGACGTCTGCTCGCTGCGCGGATGCCTCTCCCCCAGCCGCCTGAACCAGACTCACCGTCTCGCTGACCGCCTCCTCGTTGAGATCGACGGCAAGCACCGAAGCGCCTTCGGCAGCAAACAGGAGTGATGTCTCGCGACCGATCCCGGAGCCGGCCCCGGTGATCAGGGCGACCTTGCCTTCGAGACGCCCGCTCATATCCGCTCGAAGTAACGCCAGCGCTCCCAGTCGGTCACCGAGTTGTCGAAGGCCTTCTGCTCGGTCCGGAAGAAGTGGCTGTAGTGGGCCTGGACGTCTGCCCCGAACACCCCCTCGACGAAATCGGACGACTCAAACAGATCGGTGGCGTCACGCAAGGTGTATGGCACACGTGGCAGCTCCTGCGCCTGATAGACGTCGCCTTCGAAGATGCCTGGTGGTTCGATCTTGTTGGCGATCCCATCGAGACCGGCGGCGAGGACCGCCGAGTAGGCGAGATAGGGGTTGGCGTCGGCACCCGGGATGCGACACTCGATCCTGAGGCTTTGGTCATGACCGACTACCCGGAAGCCGGCGGTCCGGTTGTCGTAGCTCCAGGCAAGTCGGGTCGGGGCCCACGACAGGTCTTGATACCGCTTGTAGGAGTTGACGGTCGGGGCGAAGAACACCATCAGCTCGGGAACATGTGACATCCAGCCGCCGAGGAAATACTTGAAGGTGTCCGAGCCATGCACCGGACCGAAGGTCTGGTCGCCGGGAAAGGCGCTCTGGTCATCGTTCCAGAGACTGACATGGAGATGGCACGACGAGCCAGCCTCAGCCATGTCCGGCTTTGCCATGAATGTGATGGAGACTCCGGTCCCGTCGGCGATCTCCTTCATCGCCTGTTTCATCACGGTGTGACGGTCCGCCATGGTCAACAGGTCGGCATAGCGGATGTTCATCTCGTGTTGACCGCGGCCCCATTCCCCCTTCGAGTTCTCGACCGGGATCCCCGACGCCGCGAGGTGACGCCGCACCTGGCCGTTGTAGAACTCCTCACGGGTTCCCTGAAGCAGGTGATAGTCCTCGATGTACCAGCCGGCCGGGCGCATGTTGATGTACTTCTTCTCGGCTGCCTCGCGGTATGAGTCCTCGTACAAGAAGTACTCGAGCTCGGAAGCTCCCTTGGCGTTGAAACCTGACTCCGCGGCCTTGTCCAACTGCCGTCTGAGAATGGTGCGCGGCGCGACCGTGACCAGATCATCGGTCCTCGGGTCCTCGAGGTCGCAGAGGACGAATGCGGTTCGATCCAACCAAGTCGCCATCCGCAGCGTCGTCAGGTCAGGAACCATGTGGAAATCCCCGTAACCCAACTCCCAGTTGGCGTAGGTATACCCGGGAATGGGCTCCATCTCCATGTCGACCGTCAGGAGATAGTCACAACCATGAGTGCCGTGGTCGGAGATCTCCTCCAGGAAGTGCGCCGCATCGAATCGCTTGCCGTGCACCCGGCCGTAATGGTCGGTAAAAGCCACCACCACGGTGTCGACTTCGCCGGAGCCGACGCTCGCCTCCAGTTCTTCAATGCTGATCATGCCTCGGGGGAGTGGCATTGGTCTCCTCGGGTGTTGGTTGGTTCGGAGAGAGTAGGCCGCCGCTTTCGCCGTCGCCCCTGCGGTCGGGGTTGAAAAATGTGGTAACCAGCCCGCACGGGCATAGGTCCGATTCCTAGTCTCACCCCGAGTATCGAAAGGGAGGTACGTCTTATGTCGACCGAAAAGAAGGTCGGCTCGGTCACCTATCGGGACGTCGACAAGGGCTACTTCGAACAGAGGGGCCTGAAGCGGCACGCTGGAGTCTGGATGCTGTGGGCCCTCGGTGTGGCCGCAGTCATCTCCGGTGACTTCTCCGGATGGAACTTCGGTCTCGACGTAGGCGGTTTTGGCGGACTCCTCATCGCCACAGCCGTCATCACCCTGATGTACATCGGGCTCTGCTATTCGATCGCTGAGATGTCGCCTGCGATGCCCCACACCGGTGGCGCTTACTCGTTTGCCCGCTCGGCGATGGGACCGTGGGGCGGCTACATCACCGGTCTGGCCGAGAACATCGAATACGTGGTCACCCCGGCCGTGGTGGTTTGGTTCGCCGGCGCCTACGCCCAGCCGGTCTTCAACGAGTTGTTCGGGGTCGACATCGCTCCCCGATGGTGGTGGCTGATTTTCTACGTGATCTTCGTCGGGCTCAACATCCTCGGGATCGAGGCCACGATGCGATTCTCGGTTGCGATAGCCGTGATCTCGCTGGCTGTGCTCGCGATCTTCTTCGCGTTCTCCATCTCGCATTTCGACGCCTCCAACCTGACCAACATCGCCGCTGACACCGGCGGGACCTCGTTCCTGCCATTCGGCTGGGCTGGGATCTTCGCCGCCCTGCCGTTCGCGATCTGGTTCTACCTAGCCATCGAGGAATTACCACTGGCGGCGGAAGAATCGATGGACCCGAAGCGGGACGTGCCACGAGGCACGATGTGGGGTTTGTGGACCCTGGTTATTTGTGCCGTGGGAGTCCTCTTCCTCAACACCGGTGTCACCGGGGCAGAGGAGATCCGGACGGCCGGCGAGCCGCTGCTCGACGGGTTCCGAGTGGTGCTTGGGAGTGACACCAATGCCGCAATCCTGGGCCTGTTCGCGTTGACCGGGCTGATCGCCAGCTTCCACACCATCATCTATGCGTACGGTAGGAACATCTACTCCCTGTCAAGGGCTGGATACTTCCCACACTGGATGTCGGTCACCCATGGGACGCGGAAGACGCCGTATGTGGCGCTCCTGCTCGGTGGCGTCGTCGGTTACGGGTTGGCCTGGCTGCTCGACAGCCAGTCCGCCGGAACTGCCGGTGCCGCCCTGTTGAGCATGGCGGTTTTCGGTGCGGTCATCTCCTACTCGATGCAGATGTTCTCGTTCATCATGCTTCGTCGGAAAATGCCCGACATCGAGAGGCCATACCGGAGCCCGGTAGGGGTTTTCGGCGCCGGTTTGGCCGCCGTCATTGCCCTGATCTCCCTCGTGGCGCTGTTCCTCAACGACGCCTACCTCCCCGGCGTCTATGGAGTCGCCGTCTGGTTCGTTCTGGGAATCCTCTACTTCGGGTTGTCAGGCCGGAACAAGCTTGTTCTTTCCCCGGAGGAGGAATTCGCCATGACCATGGGCGAGCATGGCCATCCCGAGGAAGAGGGATACGGCACTACCTCTGTGGCCGACACCACGTCCTGAGCAACCGATCGCGATGTTGAAATGGGCCACCGCCCAGCGGTGGCCCATTTCGCTTTCTGATTCTCTGTCGGCTCAGCGCCGTATTTGGCGCCACGTACCTCAGGTAAGGGCTTTCAGATTCAGGGGAGCTCGGAGACGACCTTCCTGAACTCAGCCTCGCTGAGGGCCGCCATCGTTACGGTGCCCACATTCCCGGCCATCCCGAGAGTCATCAACGCCTTGGCCGCACTCGCCATGTCCGGAGCGTCGACCACAGACACGATGTCGTACTGGCCAAATGTCAGGTAGAAGTCCTCGATTGTCACACCGAAGGCCGCAAGACGGTCTCTCGTAGCGTCGAGTCGTCCTGGAGCCTCCTTTATCGCTCCGATCCCCTGCGTCGTGTAGTTGCCGAGGATGATGAATTTGGCCATATCGCTCCTTTTGTCAGCCAACCCATCGAACCTACTCCCCCGGCAGGCCGGCTCCGGTCCCGATAGGCTCCGTCGACCATTGGGAGGTCAGGATCCAATTGGCCGTGGCTGTAAGTCTCGACAAAGTGACCAAGGTGTTCGGCGACGTGAGTGCGGTCAACGGTGTGACCCTCGACATAGCCGACGGGGAATTCTTTTCGATGCTCGGCCCATCCGGAAGCGGGAAGACCACCTGCTTGCGCATGATCGCCGGATTCGAAATTCCGAGCTCGGGTCGCGTTTCCCTCCACGGCAACGACGTGACCGGTGTGCCGCCCTATGACCGTGACGTGAACACCGTCTTTCAGGACTACGCACTTTTCCCCCACATGACCGTTGCCGAGAACGTCGGCTACGGGCCGATGGTTCGCAAAGAGCCTGATCAGGCGGACCGGGTTGGCAAAGCCCTGGCCATGGTCCACCTCGACGGTTTCGCCGACCGGAAACCGAGTCAGCTCTCGGGCGGGCAGCGCCAACGTGTTGCTCTGGCCAGAGCCCTCATCAATCGGCCTTCCGTGCTTCTCCTCGACGAACCGCTCGGTGCCCTGGATCTCAAGCTGCGTCAGGCGATGCAGTTGGAGTTGAAAACCCTGCAGCGCGAGGTGGGGATCACCTTCATCTATGTGACCCACGACCAGGAGGAGGCCCTGACCATGAGTGACCGCCTCGCTGTCTTCAACCACGGCCTCGTCGAGCAGGTGGGCACTCCATCGGATGTCTACGAGAATCCCCGCAACGCCTTCGTCGCCGGATTCGTCGGGACTTCGAATGTCATGTCGGGGCCGTCGGCGGAACGGATCATGGGGTCGTCCTCCCCGTTCACCGTCCGCCCCGAGAAGATCAGCATCGACGAGCCGGCGAGCCCGGTGCCTGACGGAATGGCTGCCGTCGACGGGACAATCACCGAGGCTGTCTACCTCGGCATGTACACCAGGTATCGCGTGGATGTCGGCGGCTCGATGGTCGAGGTCGCTGCCCAGAACACGGCAGCCGATCACAGTGATGCCCAGCGCCAGATTGGCCGGTCGGTGCGGCTGACATGGACAAAGGATTCGTGCCGGCCTCTCGAGGAGAACCCTCGAGAGGCTGGAGCGGATGAAATGGCCCCGGCCCTGGCCGGAGCCGGAAACGACACCTCAGAGGAGGAAACAATCGAATGAGATCAAGGAAGTTTCTTTTCCTGATCACGGCGATGGCAGTGCTTGCCACTGCCTGTACTGATTCAGGTGACGAAGAGGGCGCGGAGCTTCCCACCGAAATCGGTGACGGTGAGGGCAAGGTGGTCATTGTCTCCTGGGCCGGCTATATCGAGCGAGGCGAGACGGATCCCGCCTACGACTGGGTCACGGACTTCGAAGAGGAGACCGGCTGCATGGTCGAGAACAAGGTCGCGGGAACCTCGGACGAGATGGTGGCGCTGATGACGGGCTCCGAGGAGTACGACCTGGTAACCGCCTCCGGCGACGCCAGTCTCCGCCTCGTCGCAGGTGGAGCGGTTCAGGAGATCAACCCCGACCTGATCGAAAGTTGGGACACGATCGACCCTCGTCTCCAGGACGCCGAATGGCACACCGTTGACGGCAAGCACTACGGGACGCCTTATGTCGAGGGATTCAATGTCCTCGGCTACAACAAAGAGGTGTTCGGGGACACCCCGCCGGATTCGTGGAGTGTTGTCTTCGAGGAGACGATTCTGCCCGATGACGTCTCGAACAAGGGACGAGTTCAGGCCTACGACGGCCCGATCTACATCGCGGACGCTGCGCTCTATCTGAGCGTCACCCAGCCCGACCTCGGGATCGAAGACCCCTATCAGCTCAACGAAGATCAGTACCAAGCTGCTCTCGATCTCCTGCGAGTCCAGCGCACGCTGGTGGGTAGGTACTGGCATGACGCCTTCATCCAGATCGACGACTTCACCAACGAGGGCGTGGCTGCCTCATCGACTTGGCCGTTCCAGACCAACGTATTGCAGTTCGCCGGGGAGCCGATCGACAAAGTGGTTCCTGTCGAGGGAGCAACCGGATGGGCGGACACCACCATGCTGAGCTCGAACGCGCCGCACCCCAACTGCTCCTACATGTGGATGGAGCACTCGCTCGATCCAAAGGTCCAGGGCGATGTGTCGGCATGGTTCGGCACGGTGCCGGCGGTCCCGGCGGCCTGTGAAGGGAACGAGCTGCTCGGCCCCGACGGTTGCGCCAACAACGGGAGCGAGTCCTTCAACGAGATCAAGTTCTGGAAGACCCCGACCGACGATTGCAACGGGACCGGGTCAATTGGGGACTGCGTCCCCTACTACCGCTGGGTCACCGACTATCTGGCCGTGATCGGCGGTCGCTGAGCGATAGGCCTGTTGATGTGGGTGGCGCCGGGGCGCCGCCCACATCCAGGCACCACCAATGGCTACGGACACCAAACCGCCTCCGCTGACTCATCGGATCGCGAGAGGGCTTCACCGACGACCTTGGCTGAAGGTCCTCTTGCTGCTCGCCCTGCCGCTGATCTGGATGGTGGGGGTATACGGTGGGAGTCTCGGCGCCCTTCTCATCCAGAGCTTCTACGCCCTGGACACGTTCAGCGGGGCGATCGGCGACAGCCTGACGCTCGACTCCTGGAGACAGCTGTTCACCGAGGCCAACGTCGCGGTGATGGTGCGGACCGTGGGCATGGCTGCCGCGGTCACGGTGGCGTCGGTGATCATCGCCTTCCCTCTCGCCTACTACATGGCGAGATATGCCCGCAAGCAGGTCAAAGCCGTCCTCGTGCTGGCGGTGCTGGTGCCGCTTTGGTCCTCATACCTGGTTCGGGTCTACTCCTGGAAGCTGATCCTGGCCGCTGACGGGATCATCAACTGGTTCGTAGAGAGACTGGGTCTGGGGGGCGCACTCCAGTTCCTGCTCGACACCCCACTGCTCGGCGGACCATCACTCTCGATCTCCCTCTTCGGCCAGTTCATGGTCTTCGTTTACATCTGGCTGCCGTACATGATCCTCCCCATCCACGCGTCGTTGGAGCGAGTGCCCGGTTCCCTGCTCGAAGCCTCAGCTGACCTCGGCGCCCAACCGGCCACGACGTTTCGAAAGGTAACCTGGCCGATGGCCATCCCCGGCGTGGCCGCGGGGTCGATCTTCACCTTCTCTCTGACCCTCGGCGACTACATCATCCCCACCATCATCGGGGACTCCAGCCCGTTCATCGGGCTCGCCATCTACTCCTATCAGGGTGTTGCCGGGAACCTTCCCTTGGCTGCGGCTTTCTCGTTCATCCCGATCGCGGTCATGGCGATCTATCTGACGATGGCTCGTCGCTTCGGCGCCTTCGAGGCGTTGTGAGGAACAAAGCAAGCCTCGGCTTGAAGCTGGCTGCAGGCTTCACAATTGCCTATCTGCATATCCCAATCCTCTTCGTCTTCTTGTACGCCTTCACCACGGAGTCGGCGAGCTTCCGCTTCCCCCCGCCCGGTTTCACGACAGACTGGTTCGGGGTTGCCTGGCAGAACTCCGACATCCGAGCTGCGCTGGGCCTCTCGTTGCGGGTTGCGTTGGTGTCGACCCTGGTTGCCCTGGTGGTGGGAACACTGGCGGCGGCCGCGGTGTGGAGAACCAATTTCTTCGGAAAGAACACATTGAGTCTGTTCATCATCCTCCCCATCGCACTCCCCGGGATCATCACCGGAATCGCCCTCCGCTCGGCGATCAATCTGGGTGATCTCAAATTCTCCTTCTGGACGCTGGTGATCGGCCACGCCACCTTCTGCGTGGCGGTGGCATTCAATAACGTCATCGCCCGGATGAGGAGGACGTCACCCAACATCCTCGAGGCTTCGATGGACCTGGGGGCGCGAGGATGGCAGACCTTTCGGCATGTCCTGTTCCCTCAACTAGTCCCCGCGATGCTGGTGGGCGGGATGCTGGCCTTTGCCCTTTCCTTCGACGAGATCATCGTCACCACATTCACGGCGGGGAATCAGCAGACGCTGCCTATCTGGATCTTTTCCTCGTTGGTTCGCCCCCGGAACCGCCCGGTCACGAATGTGGTGGCAGTATTCGTGATCCTCATCACCTTCATCCCCATCATCCTCGCCCAGCGCTACGCCCAGCGGGCCGAGGAGAGTTGAGGTTCCGCAGGCGCCGAATCTTCAGGAAAAGACGACGGTCTTCGACCCGATGAGGATCACACGCTCTTCGGCGTGATAGCGGACTGCTCGGGCCAGCACGATCCGCTCGACATCACGACCGATCGAAACCAGGTCTTCGGCGCTGTGGGCGTGGGTGACCCTGGCCACGTCCTGTTCGATGATCGGCCCCTCGTCGAGGTCGACGGTCACGTAGTGGGCGGTGGCCCCAATCAGCTTGACTCCTCGCTGATGGGCCTGGTGATAGGGGCGTGATCCTTTGAAGCCAGGCAGGAACGAGTGGTGGATGTTGATGGCGCGCCCCTCCAGGGCCTTGCATGTCTCCGGCGACAGGATCTGCATGTAGCGGGCGAGGACCACGAAGTCGATGGAATGCTCGTCGATGAGCCCCATCAACCGAGCCTCAGCGTGTGTCTTGGTCTCCTCGGTGACCGGGATGTGCTCGTAGGGGATCCCGTAGCGGCCGGCGAGCTCGGCGCAGTCTCCGTGATTGGACACGATCACCGGGATCTCGATGGCCAACTCGCCATGTCGGTGGCGGTGGAGGAGATCGAGCAGACAATGGTCGTACTTGGAGACCATCACCAAAGCCCTCGGTCTGGCATCCATCGCCCTCAGCTTGAGCGCTCCGGATAGCTCGTCGGCGACTTCGACCAATGGTGCCGAGACGATGGCCGTATCTTCTTCCTCCGTTTCGAAAACGATGCGCAGGGCGAATGTGGCGCTGTCGACATCGCCGAACTGAGCGCTCTCGAGAATGTTGGCCTGAATCTCGAGTAGGGCACCGGTGACGGCGTTCACGATCCCGGGTCGGTCAGGACAGCTCAGGGTCAACACGTAACGCCTCAACTCTCGAACCTCTCATCTCGCCATCGAATCGCCTCGGCCAAGCCCCGCTCGGCGGCGATTCTCTCGAACTCTTCCCGCTCCGGCACCTTCGTCGTCTCGATCATCGCACCCAGTTCGAGACCGCCGCGGAGCGCGTCGCGAAATCCCGCCGCCTCCCAGGCCCAATTGATTGCCCGCTTCGTCATCTGCATGGCAAAGGGGTCGACGACGGCCAGGGCCTCGGCCAGACGCATCGTCTCGTCTTCGAGCTGGTCCTTGGGGACCACCCTGTTCACCAGGCCGATTCGCTCCGCCTCGGCGGCGGGGAGCTTGTCGACGCCGGTGAACAACAACTCTTTTGCCCGACGTGCCCCAATCAACCAGGGCATCACATAGGCAACCACGCCTGCACCGAACCGGATCTCCGGCTGCCCGAACACAGCATCTTCTGCGGCGACCGCGAGGTCGCACATCATCATCAGGTCACATCCACCGGCCAGGCAATGCCCCTGGACCTGGGCGATGATCGGCTTCGGGTGGTCGAACAGCTCGAGAAGCCGGTCGAGGTTGCGTCCCAACCCGACCTCGATGTCGGACTCACCCCCCTCCTCGGACAGGTCATACCCGGCACAGAAGGAACGGCCGGCGCCGGCAAGGACCACAACCCGCGTCTCTGCTCTCCCAGCAGCTTCAGCCAGCGCCACAGACAACGACTCGATGAGGGCACTCGACAGCGCGTTGAGCTTCTCGGGACGATTCATCGTCAAGACGCGAACCGGGCCCCGATCCTCGATTAACACCAGATCGGTCATGTCCTGCCTTTGAACAAGACATCGACGGCGACTGCTCGGTCCGGCCCGACAATCACCGGATTGACGTCGATCGCAGCCATGGAGGGAGCTGCATCGGTAGCCAGCTCGGAGAAACGGGTCACCAGGTCAGCGAGAGCTTCGATATCGGTCGCCGGCCTGCCACGAACCCCATCGAAAATGGGTCGGATCGCGAGACGGTCGATGGCACTTCGTGAGCGTTGCGAATCGATCGGGGGCATCACGGCCACACGATCGGCGATCAGCTCGATCATTGTTCCCCCTGCAGAGAGAATCACCACCGGGCCGAACTGGGGATCATTGACCATCCCCAGCCCTACTTCTACCCCCGCCGGGATCGATTCGAACACAATGGCCTCGGGCCCATGGGCTTCGGACAACTCGCGGTAGGCGGCCCGGAGTGCGACCTCATTGCCGATCCCGACCACAACGCCACCCAATTCGGTCTTGTGATCGACCGAGGCTGCCGTCTTGACGACCACCGGGTACCCAATGCCCGACGCCGCTGAGAGGGCCTCAGCTTCAGACCCCACCGGCTGCGATGCAGGAATCGGAATGCCGTACGAGGCGAGGACCCCGAAGGCGGCCATTTGGCCGTCGACACCGGACGATGGGTCGGCCTCGGACGTCAATCGATGAGCCAGGTCCGGAACGGAGCTCCTCTGATAACCGTCGAGCAGGTGACGAACCGCCTGCAATCCGGTCACCGTGCCTTCCAGGACCGGTATTCCGGCCTCGCGCAGAAGGCCGGCCTGATAGGAATCGATGGTCGAAGTGAGGTTGCCGAGGACCATGACCGGCTTCGTGGTCTTCTGGGCCACTTCGATTGCTGAATTTGAATAGGCCCCGTCCTCGTGCTCCTCGGGCGTGAGGTCGACGCAAAAGGCGACAGCGCCGATTCCAGGATCGTCGGCCAGCGCTTGGAGACATTCGACAAACACATCCTCTGCGTCACGACCGGTGCCCCATGCATCGACGGGGTTGGCAGGCTCCAGGCCCGGATCGAGGACCGCCGATACCCGATCACGCGAGGCTTGCCCGAGTTGGGGAAGAGGGACCCCGACCCGATCGGCGGTGTCGATCAGCATGGCTCGCTCTCCTCCGGAATCGTGAACCGCTCCCAGCCCGAAGGCGGTTGCCCGTCGTCCCGCCGAGAGCAATTCGAGGGTGTCGGCCATCTCGTCCATGCTCGCCACCCGATGCACGCCACAGGCGTCGAAAAGAGCCTCGTACACGGCGTCATCACCGGCGAGTGCCTCGCTGTGGGTGGCGACTGCTGTCTGACCCGTCGCGCTGACCCCGACCTTGAGCGCCACAACCGGGATGTCGACGGCGGCAGCCGCCTCCAAAGATGCCCTGAATCCGACGGGGTCCCGAATGGTCTCCAGGAACAGTGCCACCACCCGGGTGCTCTGTCGCTCCAGGGACCAGGTCAGATAACGATCCATCGAAGTGTTGATCTCGAGCCCGGTGGAGACGACGAGGTTGAAGCGGATGCCTCGCCGGTTGTGGAGTAGGGCTGAGAACAAGGATCCGGAGTGGCTGAGAAAAGTCACCCCACCCGGTGCCAGATCAGGAGGTTGATAGAAACCACAAACCCGTAGGCCTGCCTCCAGGTTGAGAAAACCCATCCCGTTGCCACCGCAGATCGGAATGGCGGCGTCCTCGGCGATCTGTTGAAGTCGCGCTCGCAAAGGGCTGCCGTCGTACGCCTTACCGTGGCAACTGGCAAAAATCGCCGCCGAGCCAGCTCCAATCTTCGCCGCCCGGGTGAGGCCGTCTTCCAGATAGGCGTTGGCCACGGCCAGGACCACGAGATCGACCGGTCCTCCGATGCTCTCGAGGTCGGGAACACATTCGAGGCCGTGAAGTGCCTGATATTTCGGATTCACAAGGTGGATCGGGCCTTTGAACCCTCCGGTGATCAGCTGACGCACCACCTGATCACCCACCGATCCCGGCCGTTCGCTCGCACCAACGACGGCCACCGAACGGGCAACGAGCATCGGATCGAGTGAGTTCATGGGTGACACATCCTGAACGGTGATTCAGCGTACCGACGGGTGGCAAATGGTGGCAACGGAACTTTCCCCATTGTGCCAATATCCCCTTCGTGAGCCCGAGACCTTCCCTCACCGAGAGTCGGCGCCAAGACATTCTCGCTGCTGCGAGCGCCGCAATCGCAGAGCGCGGACTTTGCGAAACGAGGATCGCCGACATCGCCGACAACATCGGCGCCAGCCCGGCGCTAATCCTCTACTACTTCCCCTCCAAAGCGGCTCTCCTCACCGAGGCACTGGTCTATCAGGACCGGTTGTTCCACGAATCGGTGAAAGGGGCCTTGGAGAATGCCTCATCGGCGGTCGAGAAATTCGCAATCCTCATCGACGCCAGTTGCCCACGACCTTCTCGCAGTGGCGGCGCCACCGACGGATGGACTCTCTGGCCGGCGGCATGGGAGATGTCGCGCCATGACCCTTCACTCGCCTCGGCCCGAGCCCGTCTCGACGAGGCCTGGCGGGCCCAGATCGCAGCCATCGTCGATGAGGGCATCGCCAGCGGGGAGTTCCGACCGCTGAACTCGGCCGAGTTCGCCATCCAACTGGCGGCAATGCTCGACGGTCTCGCCATCGAGGTGATGCTCGGCGATCCCACTGTCGACGCCGACCGCATGCGAGATCTTGCCAATGGGTTCCTCGATCTCGCCCTCAAAACTCCGGTTTCCGAGCCAACATGATTGAACGACCGTTTAGGATCGACCTCCGGCTGAGCGAGGGATAGAACATGGTCTACCACCCACGGGAAAACTGGAGCCCACCGACCGGGAAGCGGGTCTTCACCCGTCGTGACTTCCTGCAGCGCGCCGCGGTGCTCGGGATCACGGTTCCGGTGCTTCCCTCCCTTCTGGCGGCATGCGCCAAGCGGGACGCAGGATCCGCGGCCGACCTCGCGATCGGCACCCCTGCCAGCCCCGTCCAGCAACCCTTGTTCGACGATAACCCGGCGATCGCCTCCGACCTCGAACCCGAGGCCGGTCCCCTTCTCCTCTACAACTGGGATGCATACATGAATCCCGAACTCATCCCCCTGGCTGCGGAGGCCCTAGGGGTCGAAATCGAGGAGACGACCTTCAACAATGAGGAAGAGGCGCTGAGCCGGCTCGCGTCTGGTGAGACCAACTTCGACGTCTGGTTCCCCACCTCGCAACGGATCCCGGTTGCCGTCGGCGCCAGCCTCATCCAGCCGCTGAACCGCGACTACCTGCCGAACCTCGACGTCAATGTCTGGCCGCAACTGGCCGATCCCTACTACGACAAGGGCTCCCGATACTCGGTCCCTTACGTGACATACACGACGGGCATCGGATGGCGGATCGACCTGGCGGACAGCGCGGACATCGAGGGTCAGTCGAACCCCTGGGATGTCTTCTGGAACCCGAAATACAACGGGGTGATCGGGATGCTCGACTCCTTCACCGATGTCATACCGGTCGGTCTATTCCACAACGGTGTCGCGGATCCATCCCAAGCCACTGAAGCCGAACTCGTCGCCGCCGGTGATGCGCTCGTCGAATTGATCGATCTGGTCGACATCCGATACAAGATCGACGGCTCCTACGCCGGTCTCCCGGAAGGTCGATATGCAATCCACCAGGCATGGTCCGGGGACCTGGTCAACTCCCAGTACTACTGGCCAGGAGGGGAAGACCTCGGCACAACCCGATATCTATGGCCGGCCAAGTCGGAAGGATCGACTACCTACGGGGCAATCTCCAACGACACCATGACCGTCCTCAAAGGTGCCCAGCACCCGGTCCTCGCCCATCAGTTTCTGAACTTCATGCTGGATCAAGACAATGCGCTCAAGAACTTCGAGTTCGTCGGATATCAGCCACCGCAGAATGGTCTCACCTCCGACTTTTTGATCAGCGAGGGGTGGCTGCTGCCGCACCTCGCACCGGCACTGGTGCTGCCCGAAGATTTCGAGCTTGACACGGCCTGGGTCCAAGGTCCGCTCGATGCGGCGACCGAGGCGTTGTGGGTCGAGCAGTGGGATAGGGCCAACTCGGGTGGCTGAGCCGGAGGCTTAGCCATAGATGCCCACCAACCTCGCCTCAGGCGCCGAGTACGACACCGTCGGGCAGAGACGTTGGGTGTGGCCCGGCTTCGCTCTCCCCGGAGTCGGCTGGCTGGTGCTGTTCTTCCTGATTCCGTTCTACGCCATATTCGCCGTGGCAATGGGCCAACTCGACCCGGTGTTGCAACGAGCCAACCCCGAGTGGAACCCGATCTACTGGGACCCCACCGTTTTCACGAAGGTGTTCTCCGACCTGTTCGGCGGCCAGTTGGGGGTCATCGCTCTCAGGACCCTGGCCTATGTGTTCATTTCTTCGCTTCTTTGCCTGATGATCGGCTATCCGGTGGCCTACTTCGTGTCACGCAAATCAGGTCGTTGGCGCTGGCTGTGGCTCTTGCTCATTCTGGCCCCCTTCTGGATCAACTACCTGATGAGGATGATGTCCTGGGTGAACCTTCTGAGCCCAGACGGCCAGATCAACAAATGGCTCGAGGCGTTCGGCATCACCAACCCGCCCGACTGGCTCGCGGGAAATCATTTCGTGGTCATCCTCGGGCTGGTCTACGGATACATCCCGTTCTTCATCCTCCCTTTGTTTGCCGCCCTGGATCGGATCGATGACGCCACCCTCGAGGCTGCGCGCGACCTCGGGGCAAGACCGTCGCAAACCTTTTGGCGGGTCACCTGGCCAATGTCACGGAACGGAGTGCTCGGAGGCCTGGTGATCATCATGCTCCCGATGTTCGGCGACTACTACACGCCGAACCTCCTCTCGGGCTCCCCACGCACTCGCATGTACGGAAACACGATCGATCAGTTCATAAATCAAACCACCGGCGGTGGAGCGATCGGAGCAGCGTTGACCATCGTCTTGATGATCTTCGTCGGAGGCCTGATGCTGTACTACCTGCGGTCGATCAACCGCTCCTCCGAGGCAGCCCGGGAATGAGCACACGAGGTGCCACCAGGTCGATCAGGTCGGCTGTCAGCAACCCGTGGGGCAAGTCGAGGTTCCTGCCGTTGGTGACCATGCTCTATGTCCTCTGGTCGACGATCCCGGTGGCGATCGCTGTGCTCTTCTCCTTCAACTCCGGTCGCTCGAGGAGCACATGGCAGGGATTCTCCACACGCTGGTACGTCGGCGACCCCGCCGCCGCCGAATCAGTGCTTTACGACCAGTCGCTGCGATTCGCTCTGGCGCAGAGCGTTCGCCTGGCCCTCATAACCATGCTGGTGGCCACCCCGATCGGAGTCGCCCTTGCCATCGGCCTGGCCAGATGGCGCGGGCGCGGAGTGAGGGCCTCCAATCTGCTCATGCTCATCCCACTGGTGACTCCCGAGATCGTGATGGGCGTCGCCTTGTTCTTGGTGTTCGACAAGGTTTACGACTTCGTCCCCTTCGGAACCTGGACTCAGGCCTTGGGCCACGTCACGTTTTCGATCTCGTTCGTGGTCATCATCGTGCGAGGAAGGCTGTTCGCCATCGGCAGGGACTACGAGGAGGCCGCCATGGACCTGGGCGCCTCCCAGTTTCAGGCGATGCGGCGCGTTCTATTGCCACTGCTCGCCCCGGCGCTGTTGGCCAGCTTCGCCATCGTTTTCGCGATTTCCATCGACGACTTCGTGATCAGCCAGTTCCTGCTGGGAGGGGCCGACACAGTAACCATCCCGGTCCAGCTCTATGCGGGCGCTCGGGCCGCGCCACCCCCATCTCTAAATGCTCTGGCGACAGTGCTCATGGTGATCACCATCGGGGCGGTGGCGGCGGCCGGGCTCCTGTTCCGGGCGTTGAACAAACGCGGTGGTCAGGGAGGCTCGGCGCTGGAATCGGTCGCCGGCTTTGAGATGTGATGTTTCTCCCCCCAGTGAGCGAAGCGGACTCCCCCCAGCGAACAAAGTGAGCGTTGGGGGGAGAGCCCGAAGCCGGAGGGGGGCGCCGCAGGCGAGGGGGGAGTACCGCCACAGGCGGGGAGGGGGGCACCCCAACCCGCGTCAGACCTCCATCCTCACGATCGGCCTCGTCGGATCACGGCGGAGGATCTCCACAAAGCCCTCCTCCTGGAACATCCCGAACGTCCCGGTGAAGTAGTCGACCACTGAGGACCGCTCGCCATCCACCGGATAACCCTCGATCAGGGTGGCCCCGTGTGCGACGGCAAAAGCCTTGGCGGCGGTCAGCAACGCACTGGCAACACCGCGACGGCGGTACCCCACCCGGGTGACGAAGCAGTTGACCGACCAGGTCTCGACGTCATCGACCGGCTTGAGCAGACGCGACCGCCAGATCGTCGGAAACTCGTCACGGGGGCCGACCTGCACCCATCCCACCGGGACCGCTTCCAAGTAGCCGATCAGGCCCGGCGGCCTGCCCTCGCTCACGCGGTCGGCGAAACGATCACGGGTCGAGCGGCGATCGGGATAACCGCCGTCGGGGCGACGCCAATGCATGCAGAAGCATCTCCGGGCGACCGACTTCTCACCGAACACCGCTTCGATGTCCCCAAACCGTTCCGGGGTCAATGGCCTGACCACCAGGTCATCCGATCCGGACGTGACCGATATCGACCACTCCACTAGGCGTCGACCATTTCTTGTTCGCCTTCGCACTCGCTGGCCAACAATTGAACCACTCCGGTGTCCCACGAGGGCAACGCCGGCTCGACTTCCTTCACTGACCGACGCCACCAGGCCCTCCGCTCGGCGACGACGCGTGTCTCTTCGACGATGCCTTTTGCCACCTCATAACTCAGGAACGGATTCACCTACTTGCCTCTCTTCGTGCTGGCGTCACCGTATCTGACAATGCGGACAGTATCTGTCCGCATAATCGATAAAATGGCTGACAGATGGACAGCGCGGAGCGCCTCCTCAAATTGCTTGGCTTGCTGGAAGGCCGGATCGATTGGACCGCTAACGATTTGGCACGACGGCTCGAGGTCACCCCGCGCACGGTGCGGCGCGACATCTCCAGACTGCGCGTCCTTGGATACCCGGTCGAGGCAGTGGCCGGCCCTGGAGGCGGATATCGGCTCGGTGCCGGGGGCAAGCTCCCGCCTCTTCTCCTCGACGACGAAGAAGCGCTGGCGGTGGCCCTCGGCCTCCGAGTCGCTACCGCGACCGCAGTCGGCGGGCTCGAGGACGCTTCACTTTCGGCTCTGTCCAAACTTGAACACGTGCTGCCGCCTCGGCTCCGCACCCGACTCGAGGACATCTCGGTTGCGACTGTCTCGACGGTCTCGTCCTCTTCTGCCCGGGCCGATCACAACGACCTTGCCGCCGCCGCCGCTGCTGCTCGCACCCGGGAACGCCTTAGATTCTCGTACACCGATAGTGAGGGCCGGTCTACGGAACGACACACCGAGCCATTTCGCCTCGTCCACACCGGTCGACGCTGGTATCTAGTGGCCTTCGATCTCGACCGCGACGACTGGCGCACGTTTCGGCTAGATCGAGCGTCAGGACTCAAAGCAACGGGGATGCGATCGTCCCGCCGTCCCGAGCCCGACCCGGTGGAATTGGTGGCACGAGGGGTCGCCGTCGATGTCTACAGGTACCGCGGCGTGGTCCTTCTGGAGACCACAATCGAACGGGCCCGCCAACTGGTGGCGACCACGGTCGGCGTTCTACAGGTTGTCGATGAGAGCCATTGTCGCCTGATAATCGGAGCCGATGAACTGAGTTGGCTGGCTCGTTTCCTGGTAGGCCTGCCCTGGAAATTCGTAGTCGAAGAGCCACCAGCACTGATTGATGAACTGCGTGCGTTCGGCCAGAGGCTGATAGCCGATCACTCCTGATCGCCGTCGAGCTCCTCGGTGGCCGTTCCCGTCTCGGAGACAACGCGTAGTGCTTCGGGTGGAAAGCGAAGCGCAACCGGATCAGGCCAGTCCCAGGTAAACGCTGCTCCCTGATTCGGGACGGTCACCTGGATCATGCCGACATCGGCAATGTTGACCAGGACGTTGAGGAGAGGGCCAGCGAAGACGACTCTCTCGATCTCGCCGTTGAGGACGTTGTCGCCATTGAAGTCCGGCGCGTGAAGCTCGATTCGCTCTGGGCGAATACTCACGGTCACGTCTCCTGTCGCCCCGCCTTTGGAGACGCAAGCCAGTTGACGACCACCCAGGGTCACCTGGCCTTCTCCCGCGGCAGTGGCATACATGAGATTCGAGATTCCCAGGAAGTCAGCGATGTAACTGGAAGTGGGCGTTTCGTAGACCTCGGATGGAGTGCCGAGCTGCTCCACCCTGCCTTCCGTCATCACAGCCATGCGGTCCGACATCGTCAGCGCCTCTTCCTGGTCGTGAGTGACATAGATAAATGTGATCTCCAGCTCCTCCTGGAGGCTCTTCAACTCGACCTGAAGGGCCTTTCTCAACTTGGCGTCGAGGGCGCCCAACGGCTCGTCGAGCAACAGCACCGACGGGTTGAGGACCAGCGACCTCGCCAGGGCCACCCGCTGCTGTTGCCCACCGGAGAGCTGCGTCGGCTTGCGTGACTCCATTCCGGTGAGCCGGACCTTTTCCAAGGCCTCGCCGACCCGCTTCTTCTGCTCTGCTTTACCTACGTTCTGGTAGCGCAAACCGAATCCGACGTTGGCGGCAACATCCATGTGTGGGAAGAGGGCATAGCTCTGAAAGACAGTGTTGACGGGGCGTTTGTGCGGCGGGGTCCCCGACTGGTCGACGCCGTCGATCAGGATGGCTCCACCGTCAGGCCGCTCGAATCCGGCGACGAGACGGAGCGTTGTGGTCTTCCCGCATCCCGACGGGCCGAGTAACGAGAAGAACTCACCGTCGGCGATTTTGAGGTTGATCCGGTCGACTGCGGGAACTTCCCCGAACTTCTTCTCCAGATCAACCAGTTCGACTACACCGCTCATGAGGGGTGCGAGTCTATGACCGACTCATGTGGTGATGAGCGCCGCGAACGAATCCAAAGTCTCGAGATAACGATCGATGTCCTCATCGTCATGAGCCACCGAAACGAGCCACTGCTCCCCCTTGCCCCATGGAGGCAAGAACACGCCGCGGTTGTACTGATAGAGCCACGCCGCCTGGGCGTAGCGCCCGTCGACATTCAGGAAGTCTCGATAGGTCCGTAACGGCTCGGGCGAGTAGATGACGCTCCCCTTGGCACCGGCGGTGGCCACGTGAGCCGGCAGTTGATGCCGCCCGATGACCTCGTTGGCACCCTTCTCCATGCGCTCCTGAATGTGGGCGAGATGGCGGTAGGTCTCCTCGACCATGACCTCGGTCAGCATCGCCCTCGCCGCCGCCATGCTCAGCGGGTTGCCATTGAAGGTTCCCACCTGGTCGTAGGTGCCATCGACGATGCGCCCCATGACCTCCTCGGTCCCACCGATCGCCGCGATCGGGAGTCCGCCGCCGAGCGCCTTCGCCAGGCACACGATGTCGGGCTGTACCCCGAACCTTCTGGTGGCTCCTCCCTTGCCGACAGTCAGCCCGGTCTTGACTTCGTCGAACGTGAGCAACGCATCATGTTCTCGGGTTAGCTCCCTCAAACCCTGGAGGAAGCCCTCCTCAGGCAAAAGAACGCCGCAGTTCTGGAGGATCGGCTCGACGATTACCCCGGCGATCTGCCCCGGATGCTCATCGAACAACATCGAGACAACATCGAGATCGTTGAAGGTGGCCACCAAGGCCAGGTCGACGATCGCTTTCGGGATGCCGGTCCCGGCCGGCATGCTGGCTGGGCGCTTCTCGGGGCCCAGGTCCTCCTCATTCCACACCGAGACCATGACCGAGTCGTGGTGGCCGTGATAGGCGCCTTCGAACTTGACGATCAGGTCGCGGCCCTTTACCGCGCGCATCAGGTGGACCGCATCCATGGTTGCCTCGGTACCTGAATTCCCGAAACGCCATAAAGGCTGCCCATAACGTCTGGCGAGCTCCTCGGCGACGACGATGGCGTCTTCGGTTGGTTGGGCGAAATGGGTCCCTTTGCGAACCCTTTCGGAAACCGCTGCCACCACGGCAGGATTGGCGTGGCCGGCGAGCATGGCGCCGTACCCACCGTGGAAGTCGACGTATTCGTTGCCGTCGACGTCCCAAACCCGTGATCCGAGGCCCCGATCGATCCAGATCGGCTGCGGGCGTGAGATCTGCCAGCTGGATGTGACTCCCCCCGCCAGAGATCCCCTTGCCACAGCGTCCAAACGTGTGGCTTCCGGAGCCCGCTCGATGAATGTCCGCTCTTCCTTTTCGATCAGATCATCCAAGATTGTGGACATCCGATCCTCGGCGGCGAGCATGAGTCACCTTCCTTTCGGGTAACCTGACTCGCTGTTCAGGATACACTGACGCCTCTCAGCGTGCCCGCCGATTCGTGAACATCGGCAACCGTTGCCAGGGCTCCATGAGGACGACGAAGGGGAAGAAGCGATGAATCCTGCGCCGCTAGACCAGGCCCAGCTCCGAAAAGTGATTGACGACTTCGGACAGAATCTCACCCTCCCTTCAGCCGCTTACACCTCTCCCGAAGTGCTCGCCTGGGAGAACGCCAACCTCTGGCAGAGCACGTGGATCTGCGTCGGCCGTCTCGAAGAGCTGGTGGCTCCACGTCAGGTACGAGCCGTCGAACTCGGCGAGGAAAGCGTCCTGCTGGTCCGGGACGAGGCGGGAGATCTGCGCGCCTTCTCCAACGTGTGCCGACACCGCGGCCACGAACTGGCCCCGGTTGGCGATGCCATCGATGTGCGACTGATTCGCTGCCCCTATCACGCCTGGACTTATCGACTTGATGGCAGTCTCCGGGCGGCGCCGACCTTCACCCAAAGCCCGGCCTTCGACATGGGCGAGTTCCCTTTGATCTCTATAGGCGTGGACGTCTTGGGAGGTTGGGTGTTTGTCGACCTCTCTGGTTCGGCGCCCTCCCTTGCCAGCCACTTCGGCAACCTCGCTGAGATCATCTCCGACTACGAGCCCGAGCGCCTGGTAACCGCGGCGTCTCATTCCTACGAGGTGAAGGCCAACTGGAAGGTCATCGTCGAGAATTACAACGAGTGCTACCACTGCTCCAACATCCATCCCGAGCTGTGCGAGGTCACTCCCCCCGATAGTGGGTATGACCACATCCCAACCGGCATGTGGCTCGGCGGGACCATGGATCTCAAGGAACACGCGGTGACCATGTCCCTCGACGGCAGTTCGCAAGGAGTCAACTTTCGCAAGATCGGGGACGAGCAGGCACGCCATATCTGGTACGTGACCGTTGCTCCCAACCTGCTTCTTTCGCTCCACCCTGACTATGTCATGACCCATCGATTGACACCGATCGACGTGGATCGCACCTTCATCGAATGCTCCTGGCTCTTCCCGCCGGAGGCCTTCGACCTGCCTGACTTCGACCCCTCCTATGCCACCGACTTCTGGGACATCACGAACCGCGAGGACTGGTCAGCCTGTGAAGGTGTGCAACGCGGGATGCGCAATCGTGGCTACCGGCCGGGACCGCTCAGCCGCTGGGAAGGAACCGTCTATCAGTTCCTGGGTGTCATGGCCCGCGTCTACCTCGGCGAGGGCATGGTCGTCCCCACCGTCCCCCAGCGAGAGCTCCACTAGCGGTAGGTTGGCCCGATGGCCGAGAACAAAACGCAGAAGACTGCTGCCAGCGTGAGTGACTTCATCGACGCCATCGACGACCCTCGCAAGCGGGATGACTCAACAGCGCTGGTCAAGCTGTTGGAGAAGGTCACTGGGGAGCAGCCCACGATGTGGGGGACCAGCATCGTCGGGTTCGGTGACCTCCACTACCGATCCCCGTCGGGCCGTGAGGGTGACTGGTTCAAGGTGGGCTTCTCGCCCCGCAAGCAAAACCTGACCCTCTACCTGGCGTTGCTCGACCTCGCCGGTCAGGAGGCTTTGCTCGGTCGGTTGGGCAAGCACAGCACCGGCAAGTCCTGCCTCTACATCAAGAGGCTCGAGGACGTCGACGAGCACGTTCTCGAGGAGCTGATCGACAAGGCGCTTGACTACGTCAGCTGACCAGCGACCGGGCTCCACGCTTGCGGAGCTGGTCGGCGATGATGATGCGCTGGATCTCGGAAGTGCCTTCCCAGATCCGGTCGACTCGTAGCTCGCGATAGAACCGCTCGGCGACGTTCTCTCGCATGAAGCCACGCCCCCCGAAGATCTGCACCGCACGGTCCGCAACCCGGTTGGCCATCTCCGATGCGTAGAGCTTGGACATCGAGCACTGTGCGTGCTGCACCTTGAGATCCACTCCCGCGTCGATACCCCGCGCCGTTTCGTAGGTCATCAGCCGGGCCGCCCACAACTCGGTTAGGGAGTCGGCCAACATGAACTGGATGGCCTGATACTCGGCGATGCTCGACCCGTAGGCCTGGCGCTCCTCGGCAAAGGCGGTCGCCTCATCGATCAAACGCTCGGCCGCCCCGCAGCAGCGCGCAGCAATCATCAGCCGCTCGTATCGAAACCAGGCGTGGGAGAAGCCCATCCCGTCCCCCTCGGATCCCACCAGGTTCTCCTTGGGAACCGCCACGTCGGTGAACTTCATCTCCCAATGGTGATGGCCGTAGGTGTGGCTGTATTCGGGCACCCGAACGCATTCCACGCCAGACGCATCCATGTCCACAAAGAAGAGGACATGTTGTCCGGCGTTGGGACCATCGGTCAGTTTGGCCTGAAAGAAGACATAGGCGGCGAGATTGGCCGAAGTCACATGCCATTTCGTCCCGTTGAGCACGTAGCCATCGCCTTCAGGACGCGCTGTGGCCACTATCCCGTCGACATCCGAGCCTGCCCCCTCCTCGGTAATCGCATAACACTCGTGAATGTCACCGTCGACCGTGGGCCGGATCCAGCGCTCCATCTGATAGTCGGTGACCACGTCGGCGATCCAGGAGGGCCCGGTGGAGACCACCCATCCGAGAGCATTGGTGACCCTGCCGCTCTGCTCCTGGATGAGCGCCTGCTCCAACATCCCGTACCCGGGCCCTCCCATGCTCTGAGGCATGTTGATCGAGACAAATCCGAGGGATCGAGCCTTGTCATGATGAGCTTTGAACACCTCAGGGGGGAGCTCGCCGCGGTTCATCTCGGCCTCGACCTCATAAGGAATCAGTTCGTCGATGAACTCACGAGCGCGGGTCTGTAGGAGGCGCTCCGCGGAGGTGAGAAAAGTCGACACGACCTACCGAATGTAGCAGCGGAACCCTGAACGGCCGTTCAGAAAACCCCTCGATTCCCGGCTAGGAGCCTCAGACGACGGGTTATCCTGCCCCACCGACCCGAGGTAGCAATTTGATCCGGGAGACGCCCTTTCACCCGCGAACCAGTGCCGCCAACCAAACCGGTTTGTGGAGTCACTGGTCGGGTTACCTGGCAACTGAGAAGTACCAATCGTCTGAGAAATTCGAGTATTTCGCCATACGCAATGCGGCGGCGATGATCGACACGTCTCCGTTATACAAGTACCGGATCATCGGTCGTGACGCTGAGCATTTCCTGTCCGGAGTTCTGGCCCGCGACATCCGAAAATGCCGTCCGGGTCAGGCCCACTACACAATCTGGTGCGACGACGCAGGCAATGTGATCGAGGATGGCGTCATCCTCCGCCTCTCCGAGGACGAGTTTCTGCTCACCGCAGCCGAGCCCAACCTCGCATATTTCCGGGACCTGATCGGGCACGATTCGGTGGAGATCACAGATGTCTCTGACGACTACGGGGCCCTCGCCCTCCAGGGTCCATACGCCCGGGAGATACTCAAGACCCTCGCCCCGGAGATGGAGGGCATCGGTTATTTTCATCTGACACCGGCCAAGGTCGGAGATGCCTCGGTCACCATCTCCCGAACCGGATACACCGGCGATCTCGGCTATGAGATCTGGGTGGATCGAGGCGACGCACTCGATGTCTGGGACGCCGTCGAAGAGGTAGGCGCCCCGATGGGGGTGGTCCCCGCCGGGCAAATCGCCCTCCTCATCAGCCGGATCGAGGCCGGTCTGGTCTTGATCGACGTCGACTTCTATTCGTCCCGCTATGCCTGGAATGACGATCAGCGAACGACGCCCATCGAGCTGGGGATGGGCTGGATGCTGCGTGACCTGGAGACCGACGACCGAGCCTTCATAGGCCGTCGCGCCATCGAGAAGGAGCTAAGAGAAGGGACGTCTCGCTGGCGGACCGTGGGGGTCATGGTCGATTGGGAGGACTGGAACCGGGTCTACAACGAGCGGGGCTTGGTGCCACCCAAGGACCACACCCCGGAGCACGGGGGGATGATGCTCTACGACGCCGAGGTGAAGCGGATTGGCTACACCCCGAGCTTCGTTTACTCCCCGATGATGCAGAGGCACATCGGAATCGCCAGGGTCGAGCCAGAGCATTCGAAACTGGGGACCAAGGTCAGCCTCGAAGTCACCATCGACCACCGCTACGACATGGTGGACGCCGAGGTGGCTCGGATGCCCTTCTACAACCCGCCGAGAAAGACTGCGTGAGGAACTGATGGCTGACAAACGGAAATACGACGCCATCGTCATCGGTGGTGGCCACAACGGCCTGGTCAATGGGTCCTACCTGGCGAAGGCGGGGCTCGACACCGTCATCTTGGAGCGCCGGCATTTGGTTGGTGGGGCGGCGATCACCGAGGAGCTCCACCCTGGGTTCAGCTTCACCACCTTCTCCTACGCCCTCAGCCTTCTGCGTCCAGAGATCATCCACGAACTGGAGCTGACCAAGCACGGGTTCATGCCCCTTCTCATGCCTTCGACCTTCGCACCCATGGAGAACGGCGACTACCTCTATCTGGGTCAGGACAAGAACGAGAACCATCACGAGATCGCCAGGCACTCGCCTCATGACGCCGACGCCTATGACGCATACGCCCACATGATGGAGCAGGCGGTGCACGCCATCCGGCCGCTGATGGACTCGATCCCGCCGGACATCACCTCCAAAGACCCTGAAGAGCGGGCACGCTTGGCGGCGATGGGCTCATACCTCGCCGATCTGCCCCCCGATGTCATGCACAGCTTGATCCGGCTCCTGACGGGAAGCGCCGCCGACATCCTCGAGGACTACTTCGAGTCCGACATCATGCAGGGCCTGCACGCCTCATCGGGGATCATCGGCACCAAGGTAGGTCCCCGATCCCAGGGCTCGGGCCTGGTGCTCCTCTATCACTCGTTCGGTGAGCACGATGGGGCTTACGGAGCATGGGCGTTCCACAAGGGCGGCAACGGGGGCTTCACTCAGGTCCTGGCACGCGCTGCTCAATCGTTTGGCGCCGAGATCCGCCTCGAGTCGCCCGTCGATCACGTCATCACCAAGAACGGCCGGGCGATCGGGGTCATGCTGGTGGATGGCACCGAATTGGAGGCGAAGACGGTGGTCAGTGCCGTCGACCCCCGTCGCACCTTCATGGAGTTGGTCGATCCTCGCGAGTTGCCCACCGACCTGGTGGACAACATCCGTCGCTTCAAGTTCCAGGGAACGTCAGCCAAGGTGAACTTCGCCCTCGACGCCAACCCCACCTATCCAGCTCTTCCCGGACGTTCGGACCAGTACCGGGGCTTCATCAACATGGGGCCGTCGCTGGACTACCTGGAGCGGGCCTTCGACGACGCCAAGTACGGGTGGTACTCACAAAAGCCCTACATCGACGGGTGCATCCAATCCAACGTGGATCCGGACATGGCGCCTCCGGGCAAGGCGGTGATGTCCTGTTTCATCCAGTACGCCCCCTATCACCTCAAGGAGAGCGACTGGGATACGGAGAAGGATCGATTCGGTGACACCGTTCAGGCCACCTTGGAGTCCTTCTTCCCCGGCTTCGGCGATCTGGTTCTGCATCGAGAGGTGGTCACTCCGCTCGACATCGAGCGCACCGTTGGTCTCACCGAGGGGAACATCTTTGCCGGCGAGTTCCTCGCGCCGCAGATGTTCTTCTTCCGACCAGCACCCGGCTGGAACCAATACCGGACTCCCATCGAGGGCTACTACCAGTGTGGCTCGGGGACCCATCCCGGTGGGTGCGTGATGGGCGCTCCGGGCCGCTTCGCTTCTCAGCAGATCATCGGGGACCTCGCCAAGAAGAAGTAACCCGGGGGAACGCCTCCTTTCGGAGCCTCGTTGATAGCGTTGTACTCGGGAGGATCTCCCATGACGCAAGCAAGAATCGTGCTCGGTGTGGTTGCGATCTTTGCGCTCTCCGTCGCCTGTACCCGCCCCGACGTAACCGCCGACACCCAGCCTCTGGCTCCGCCGGACACTCTGACGCCTCTCACCACGACATCAACCCGGCCTCAGACCACCACCACCGTGCACATCGATCGGGCGAAGATCTACCCGGTCGACCCGATCACGCTGGAGGCGGTCGCCGGCGTCGAACCGATCCCGATGGGAGATTGGGCCTGGGGAGTGTCCTCGGACAATGGCTCCTGGTTGGCCATGACTGTCGGCTACGACGATCGGAATTCGCACAGAGTTGCGGCTCATCGATGTTGACAACTGGGTGGTCGCGACCAGCTGGCTGCCCTCGATCGACAACCCGATCCACGTGGCAGACGACGGAACGGTGTACGCCATCCATGGTTCTCCAGCATCCCAACTGAGCCGTATGGTTTCTGGTGAGACCAGGCCCAAGTCCGATTGCCGATCTACCACCCCATTTCTGGTGGTACGACGCTCATTTCGTCGATGGGATGGCGTCGATCTTCGGACTCGTGTCCGACAGCGACGACAACACTCGGGGCAGCTCGTCCTGGTGACAGTCGATCTGGGGACCGGGGCCGTCACGGAAATCCCTCTTCCCCAAGTCGTAATCGGGACGCTCGGGTATTTGGACATCGCCTCCCCCGGAGGATCCGACTTTGCCGCCTACCCACGGGTGGTCTGGGACGACGTCGGATCCCGCGCCCTAATCCTCAACACCAATCAGGACGTCGTAGTCGAGGTCGATCTGATAACCGGCCAGGTCGAAGAGCACCGCTTCGGCCTTGACACCTTGAACTCGACTCCGACAGAGAGCGGGCCATTCCAGATCGGTCAACGGTCGGGAACACTGGGGCGTCCCGACGGACGTGTGCTCTATGTGGCCTCGGGGGTCCAGACCTTCGAGCTCGTTGACGGCTACCTGACAACGAGATTCGACCCGATGGGAATCGAAACCATCGACACTGAGACCTGGGAGGTCATCGACCGTCTCGACGCCCCAATTACCGACGTCTATCTCTCAGCCGAGGGCAATCGTCTGCTGGCCACGGGTCAGACCTATGAGGACAGCAAAGAGACCCAGCTGTCACAGTCCTCAGGCGTCTACGTCCTCGATGCCGGAAACCTCGACGTGATTGCCCATCACGGCGCCGATGAGCCGGATCGCTATTACGGAGGATTCTCGATGAATCCCGGCATGCCTATCGGATATGTCCAATCCTGGGAACAAGCGACGACTATCGAGGTGGTCAACCTCGACGTCGGGTCGATCGTGGCATCGAAGAGCGGCGGCGACATCCAATTTTTCGCTGAGGCCGGGGTACTCGTCGACACCTCGTACGGATCTTCCTAGAACCGCGTATCAGGCACCCTCTTCGGCGCTCTCCTCCGCCGACGTGAACAAATCGTCCACGTTGGACACAGAGGAGGAACAATGTCTACGAGTGTCATCAATCCGGGTACCACCCGGTCGGCCGGACCCTCCGGTCGTTTTGTTGGGTTGGCCGCCGCCGCTCTGGCTGCAGTCATCGCCCTCGGTTTCGTGTTCGCTGCAAATCAGGGAAACGAATCCACCCAGTCCGTGACCGAGTCCCGAGTCAGCCAGGCTGAGAAGAATGCCTGGAACTCGAGGGTCGACTTCCTGACCCAGCAGTACCACATGCGGCAGGCCTCACAGCCCACCGTGAACATCGAGCGGTACCGGATGGAGAAGGCAGGGCTCATCGGGGCCATCACCCCATCGACCAGCCCTGAGGCCTACAAGGTCCTGCAACAGCAGGCCAGTGTGGCTCAAGTCAACCCCAACATCCTGGTCACCAGCCCCGAGTTGGCCCGTATCCAGGCAGCGAACTCCACCAGCCTCGAGGCGATGTGGTCCCAGCGCTACCAGGACCTGATCGACCGGTTCGAGCACCTGACGGTGCCGAGTGGCCACGCGGTCTTCAGCCCCGAGGCCGCAAGGATCTCGGAGCCGGCTCAAAGCCTCGAGTCCTTCAGGGTCGACATGATGGACCAGGCCGCCAGGCTGCCTGACCCCGGACGAGACCGTCTGCCCCTGCGTGAAAAGCGACCCAGGTAGTTTCAGGATTCTGACCAATAATCCGATAACAACCCGGGGAGCACAACACCGGGATCGCCGAAAGGTGATCCCGGTGTTTTTCGTTTGGTGCCAGCCGATTCGGGACGAGTTCGCACGATGTGCACTACCGCACCAGCGAACTCAGGACGGCCTCCATCAAAGGCCCAGCCTCCCAGGTCATCACCGTCAGTCCTGACGAACTCCTGGTGTTCGTCGTAGGTCCCGGAGCTGGGGTTGGTCTCAATGATTCCCAGCGGGACGTCACCAAGGTGATGGGTCGAGGCCTCAATGGCCACCGATCCGGACAACAGAGAAGGCCCCCGTCGAACGGGGGCCTTCTGCTTTCGAGCCTCGAGAGCTAGATGGCGGGGCGGGCGGTGAGCCAGGGGGATTGCCGTCGACGGCGGTGGCTCTGCTTGATTCCCGGTTCCTTCGACCGGGAGCCCAGCCACCTATCGACCGGGTGGTCGACCATTGCGATCGGTCTCCTGGTCCATGCCCGGCGCCATGCCACATTTCGGGCTCTGGTGCGGGGACATGTCGGTCATCATCTGCCTCTTTCTCCTCGTCGTCACTGTGACGACTCCTAGGAGGGAGAGAGTCCGAAGGACAGGCTAGATACCAGCTAGACCGCATGGTTGAGGTCAGAGAATCGGTCCACTCGGTCTTGATGACATCGGGGTCTACGCCCTGCGATGTGCACACGATGCTCACCGGGCCGGGCTCGACGTCTTCGAAGCTGAAGCGACCTAGATCGTCGGTCACGGTGGTCGAGGTGCCCTTCGAGTGATGAAGCTCGACTGTTGCGGGCTGGGGTGGTGCGACCTGGCCGATGAGCCGCGAGTGGCGGGGCGATACTCGATGTCGATGCTGAGCCTTTCCGTTTCGTAGGAGAGCATTCGATCGGTCACCGACCCGCGAACCCCGGCCGGCATCTCTTCACTTGCAGAATCGAAAGCGATCGCAGCGAGCTCGGCATCGATAGTGCGCCAGCTGAGTGCTGCCATGGCGAAGTCGGTCACGTCGGTCGGCACGGGGTCGGTCGAATCGAGACCTTGTCGGAGCAGCTCGATGAGCTGAGCTTCGGTGTAATCCCTGTTTTCGCTCACTTTGCATCTCCTCCTTGGTCAATAGAGCCGCCACCGTCGACGCTGATACCCATTGCCGACTTGAGTCTTCCGATGCACCGGGCACGGGTTGGACCGAGGCTCCCCACCGGTCGACCGGTGATTTCAGAGATTTCCTCGTAGCTGAGTGGTGGATCGGTCGCCAGGAGGCGCAAGAGCTGCTGGCAATCCTCGCCCAGCGATGAGAAAGCCGTCACCACTCCACGCACCTCTTCATCCTCGACGAGGAGGGACTCGAGAGAAGGCGACGGGTCCTCCAGGTCGTACTCGAACTCGGTGGGAATGGTGCGCTCACGCAATCGGGCGACTCGAAGCGCCTCGCGGCGGCAGGTCGTGGCCAACCATCCGGGGAGACGCTCGGGATCCTGGATGCGATCGCAATTCTCGACCAGCTTGAGCCAGACCGTCTGCGTGACGTCCTTGGCCGAGGCATCGTCGAGTCGGAAGCTCCTCGCGATCGACCACACCATCTGCCCGAAGGTCTCGACCAGAGCATTCCAGGCGGCCTGGTCGCCACGGGCCGCACGAGCCAAGAGCTCGCCGTGTGTAGTGGCTTCAGCCATCGTGGTCATGGTAAGGATCAGAGGGCCGACCTGAGCCCGTGATACATCAGATTTGAATGTTTCTTCAGCCTGCTCCGATGCAGACAAACGACGCCGCCGCGACGTACCCCGCTTTGGTGTCCCTGATCGCCCCTCGGGCTCGGTTTAAGAGCTTCCGCTGGTCCAAGACCGGAGATGAGCCCTCGATGGAGGCCAACCATGAGCTCTCGGGTCGCCTCCGAGTCGGGCACCAGTCCCACGCTGGCGACCAACGATTTCGCCCCAAGGCTGAGCAGCGCTGAGCTCAGACCCATCAACTCTTCGCCAGGATGGGCCTCGCTGAAGCCCGAGTCACAGGCCGACAGCACAACCACGTCGGGCACCCGACTCATCCTTTCCAAGTCGTACACGTTGAGATCGCCATCTGCCAGGCGCAACGACGAGAACATGGGGTTGTCGACCTCGAACCTGGCATGACAAGCGATGTGTCCTGTCGTGGCGCGTTCCAAGACCGTTCTGAGCCGCTCGACCGTCGCACCGTCGGAGTCGATCGGCTCCACGTCCGAATAGATGTCGGCCACCTCCGAAGCCTCGAGACCTGCGTGAGCCAGGTCGGGCCCGGCGGCAACCACAACGGATCCTGATCGCCGTCTTCGTCGTGCGGCGCGCCACCAAAGCTCGGCTGAGGGAGCGACCGTGAAGGCTCGCCCCTGGCTGGTGGGCAATGCCGCCCAGGGCATTGAATGGAGAACGGGTGTGGGAACGATCACCAAAGGTCCCGATCCGACATTGAGCTTGCCAAAGAGCATCTCGTCGAGGTGAGCCGACACCTGCCGAGCCAGATCGGTGGACGCACTCCCCCGTCCCCGGGCGAGACGGCGCATCGTGAATCGAAGGCTCTCCAACTCGCCGAGAACGGCTGGTTCCGACGCCAGCTCCGCCTAATCGAGAATCGACCGTTTCTCACGGTGAGTGCCCACAGACGGTCATCCAATGAGGCGAACTCGACCAGAGTCCGATCCCCAAGCGCTTTGACCAAGTCGTTGACGGTCATCGAAGCCCTTGAGCCTTCACCTCGAGCAAGCCGTCCCCGATTGCGGACCGAATCCTGGAGATCGCGCTCGTGCCGCCTCAAGTCCCGGGCCGCGTCGCCCTCTGCCGATCTCAGCTCGGCGGACACCCGGCGTAACTCGGCGAGATCGTCCGCCTGCGCACGGTCGTCCGACGGTGTCACCGGTCGATGACGGAGGGCCCGTGCCCTGGTCCGCTCCATCCACGCGAATGCACGATCGCGGAGTGGCCGACTCCAAGGCGAGCCGGAGGCCGAGTTCTCCCAAGGCAGCTCCGTGTCTCTCGACCCCGTTCCGGATGTCGGTCGCACCCATGGCGGCTTGGTAGTCGTCGAGTAGGCGCATGCCGGCGCGAGCCGCAGCGTCCGCGCCTGTGTCGATCTCCCGTGGACAGTCGAAGCAACGCGGCCGCCAGCCACGCTTGAAGCCGGATCTCCACCGGTGCCGGTTCGTTGTCCAGCCACCCGCGTCAAGTCCTCACGGCCCGATCGGTCCAGACCCATCTCCAACCCCATTCGACCCGCGTCAAGCCGAGCGTTGAAGGCCGGGATCATCTGTTGTCTCGGACTCGAGAACCTCGGCAATCCGTCTCGCCTCGAACATCAATTCAGCGTTGATCAGCCCTGCCTCGTGCTGGGCTCGAATCCCCACGAGCCGAGCAATGGCTGCCCAGACTTCACGCCGCTGTTGCTCGAACATCTCGGCGGCGATGTCGCCCCATCGCAGGGCGGAATCGAGATCCCCGGCGAGCAAGGCCGCCTGGGCGCCAGCGAGCGGGCCTCAGCCTCATCCTCTCCCAGCCCTGCCGCGTGCAGATGTCGGGCCGATCTCGGCAGCGAGGCCGAACGCTTCGCGAAAGAGACCAGCCGACAACAACACTTCGATCCGGCTCACCTGGATCTCGGCGGCCGATCCCAAGAGATCACTCAGGCGTTGCTCACTGTCGTCGAGCAGATTCAGCGCTTGCGGAATGTCGCCCACCATGGCAGCGGCTAGGCCAAGGTTGTGATCGACGGCGGCGACCTCAAACCAGTAGCCAAGATTGTCGTATGTGGTCCGAGCTCTAGTCAGATCATCGGTCGCTCTTGAGGTCTTGCCGCCCCGAAGATGAATCATCCCCCGATTGTTGAGAATCATCGCTTCGAATACAGGATCAGGATGCCGCTTGAAAAACCTGAGAGAAAGGTCGTAGCAGTCCAACGCTGGGCCTGCTTCTCCCAGACGAAGTAAGACCGAGCCCTTTTGGAAAGCGATCTGGGCAGCCACGCGGCCTGATGCGACCCTGCCCGCTCGTTCCAACAATGCCAGGGCGCGGTCATTGTCGCCCGAAAGGGCCATAGATCCAGCGAGGGTCATCAAGGCCTCAGCAATCAGGTCGTTCTCGCCACTCAGCTCCGCTTCCGTAACGGCTTCGCTGCCAAAGCTGATTGCTTCGCTCAGGGTCGACCCACCTCGCGCCGCAATTCCAAGGGCCCGCAGGACCAGCGATCGATCCGCGTGCTCGTCATGACTTATGCTGCCGAGAAGTTCTGCCCCTGCGGTCAGTGCCGAGCGCGGGTCGGTCCTGGCCAACTCAACGAGACCCCTCTCAGAATCGCTGGAACTCAAGCCCACACCCCTCTCTCCCAAAGATTATGTTTCAGAACTTAAGCGGAGCGGTGTTCTCGTCGTCGGGGTCCGGATCGCCATGGGAGTGAATCATCGAGCACGCGTCGACTGGTCTTGATCTTTCTTTCGGTCTCTTTGTCGATTGCCAGCTGTGGAGGTAGTGCAGACTCGTCAACCACATCGAGTTCGTTACTCGAAGATTTCCCATGCTTCTACCTCAGTAACTTTGTAGCCGTCGCTCCTCAGGAGGGGTCAACAGCGGCCGAAACGGCCGACCAGGCTGCAAATCAGCTCGGAATTCCAGGCGCAAACATCGGAGCCGCTTCGATTCTCGACGCAACTTCGATCGAGCATGTCACAGACGACCAGCCTGACTTCCAATCAATGTTGAATGCCGGCGCTGCCATCGATGAAATACTCGGCTTCGTCGACGTCGGAGAAGATGACCCATTGGCGCGGGCCACCGACTTGGTGGATGCCGGATTCACTGCGGCGCCGATCCAAACCATTGGTCTCGCCAACCACATCAAGTTCGCCCCTGGCACCGATGCGATTGCTCTAACCACCAACCCAATGAGTGATGTCGAACCTGGAGATGACAACACCGTCGGAGTCGTCGACACGGGAATCATCGCAGAGGGTCCAGAGTGGCTAAGCGACGGAGTGGTCCATGACACCATCGACGTGGAGCAGCAGACCGGAGAAGATCCTCCAAGTCACGGGACATTTGTCGCAGGCATCATCCGCCAAGTCGCCCCTAGTTACAGGGTTTCCATGGTCAAAGCCCGTGAGGCAGACGTTGGCAAGATGAGAGTGGAAGCCGGTCACGGAGATCTCGACCAGACGATCCAACCGACCAGCGAGCTCCACGTCTTCGAAGCCATCGCCCGGCTGATTACTCGTCATGAGGAAACCGGAATCCCGATACATGCTCTCAACATCTCGCTGGGTGGCTACGACTGCGAGGCCAACATGCTCACGATGCAACTCGCCATCAGTCAGTGGCTCACCAAGTTCCCAAATGCTCCGGTGTTCGCAGCCGGGGGCAACGACGAAGTCACACAGACGTTCTTTCCAGCAGCCTTCGACGAAGTGACGGGGGTCGGAGCGGCCGATTTGGCTGGCGTGGAGACGGTGTGGGACACGTCGAACAATCCAAAGGCGGCGCCGCCAAGAGATTGGACCAATGGAAATGTCGTGCCGGGTTCCAACATTGTCAACGTCGGCAATCCAAGCCAGGCATTTGTCTGGAGCGGCTCGTCGTTTGCCACCGCGGTGGCAAGTTCGCTCTATGTTTCGGGAAAGTCTCTCACCCCTCAGTACACAAATGCGCCGGGTCTGACCTTCCAGATCACACCTGGCGCAAACGAGGATTCACTTCACGTCGAAGCGGGAGGACAAGTAGTCGACACCGCTACGGGCAACTCGGTGACGCTGCCCTGACTCCCAACAGGGAGGCTCAGATCTTAAGAGCCTTGTCGAACACGAGACGTCTGCTCGAGGTCAGTCCTGTTCGCGCTGTCGAGCGCGGTGGGCAGCCACGTTCTCCCGGGTGGTGCATTTACCCGAACAATGAAGTCTCGAGTGATTGCGCGAGGTGTCTACGAAGACGTCATCACAGGTGACGGAAGCGCAGGTCCCAAACCGCTCAAAGCCGCCTTCGATCATGGCCACGGAGAGACCCATCGCCGTGATCGCCCCGAGCCAGCGGGCCGGGCTTCCGTCCTCGGACTCGAAATGGAGATGAGGGCCAACTCCGTGAACGCTGAGTCTCGGCACCGCATGCACGTCTGAGAGGATTCCATTGAGTACGGCAGCCGCCACTTCCTGGTCATCGGTTTCGAACGCATCTCGGAGCCGTGATCGAAGGGCCCGAACTTCGTGGAGGTCGCGCTCGGTCGGCTCCCAGCCAGGCCGGCACCAGTCGGCGTTGTCATAGCCCTCGATGAACCGGGCGACGTCGGTCGGAGTAACCATCTTCTCTTCGCCGCTGGCGGCGTCGAGTGTGTTCACCAGATCGACTGCCATATCGACGGGTTGCCCGCTGTAATGCGAAAAATCCATTTGAGCCCTTACCCCTTCAGGTTTAGTGTAAGGTACCAACTCAGTATAGCCAGCTACATCCGAGACCGATAGAACGACATGGCCGAGTCAGCGCTCACCACATCCTCACCCAAGCCATCCCGGGGCAAGATCGCGGCCGCCCTGGTCGCCGTGTACTTCATCTGGGGATCGACCTATCTCGGTCTGCGGTTCGGCCTCGAAGGGTTTCCCCCGTTCCTCCTCAACGGGATCCGATTCGTCATCGCCGGCAGCATCATGTTCTTCGTCCTCCGGGTCCGTGGCCACGGCTCCCCCACCCCCCGCCAGTGGCGGAATCTCGTCCTCATGGGGATTCCGCTGTTCGTGGGTGGGCTCAGCCTGGTGACCGTCGCCGAAAGCCTCGGAGTGGGATCAGGCCTGACCGCCACGGCGATCGCAATGACCCCGGTGTGGGCCGCGCTCTGGAGCGGCTTGTTCGGAAAATGGCCGGTCCGCCGTGAGTGGGTCGGGCTGATCGTCGGCCTCCTGGGTGTTCTCGTCCTCGCCCAGGAGGGCGACTTCCGCGCTAGCGCCGTCGGCACCCTGCTGGTCATCATCTCGCCCATTTTCTGGGCGTTCGGCTCGATTTGGGGGCCCCGACTCGATCTGCCTGATGGCCTGATGGCTCCTGCGGCCCAACTGTTCTCCGGCGGGTTCCTTCTCCTGGCTATCGGCCTGGTCCGAGGTGAGCGGATCGTCGAAGCGCCGCCGACATCGGCTTGGCTTGCCCTCGCCTACCTGATCGTCTTCGGCTCGATCATCGCCTACACGTCGTACTTCTATCTGATCCGGACCGTGCGACCGGCTCTGGCTCTCAGTTATCCCTATGTGAACCCGATGGTGGCGGTCGCCCTGGGGGTGACCCTCGGCGGAGAGGTGGTGACCGGGCCGATCTTCATCGCCTTGCCATTGATCCTCGTCAGCGTCGCCCTCGTGGCCACCGCGCAGCGGCCAGCAGCGGTGGGTGAGACAAGACCGCTTCCCAATGCACCCATGGAAGAAGCCGCCTAGGCGACTAGCGCTGGGTGATGTCGTAGTGCAAGGTCATGAAACCGACTTTGCCCAGTGAGAACCGATGTTCAGTCTTGAAGGCGTCTCCTTCCACAAACACATCGATCTCCTCCCCAAACGCGACGAGTTGGAGTGTGGTGAGCAAGCCACCCTCGTCGACGAATGACAGGTAGTGCCCGGGCAAGGATCGGTCGGTGTGCGACCGGAGCAAGAGGCCGTCGCCCCGGTTGTTGAACGGCTGGAGGGTCGCGCTGAAATTGCCGGACGGCAGAGGGAACCCGACGGCCACATACGCCATGTCCTCAACGTGGATCACCGTGTAGATGCCGACATAGATCGGCTCGCCGTCCTCGTACGCCCGAATCCATGCCCGAAAGTCAGCGGTCCCGTCATTGTCGACATCGATGGTGTCGATCCAAGAGATGACTCCGCGCTGCACCTCCTCGATCTCGAACGGGGCGTTTGCCTGTCCCAGAGGCTTGGCGACGGTCTCCCGATAGATCCGATAGGGCAGGCGCATCCAGCGTTTCCACTCGGGCACGATCGACAGTTTGAAGCGACTGGTGTGCTCGTAGAACTCGTGGATCAATGGGTGAACCAGGCTCGGGTCGAAGGTCGGCCCCTCCAGCTCGTCGAAATCGCTCACGATGCCCACATCGGCAGGGCTGTGGGTGAAATTGGCACCGGAGGTGCGGGCATAGCGCTCGAGATAGTTCACACCCACATGCTTGGTCGCCTCGGAGAAGGGAACCACGAACGGAAGGTCGGCTTCTGGGGCTCGCTCCCCCATGACCCTGAGCTGTTCCTTGCCCCGCCAGAGAAGGGCAGCGAGGAGGCGATAAGTGACCACGGTCAAGGCGCTGGCCACCGGCCAGCCAATGTCAGGGCTCACCAGGTAGAGGGCGAAACCGATGACCACCCCCACCGCCAGCCCAAGCAATGCCTTCAACGGCCTGAGCCCGGTGAGGCCTGTGCCTACTCCGGCCAAGACGGTCACCACCCAAACCGGCCAGTCGGGCAGTAGCCACGCAAGAGCCCATCCGATCGTCGCGGCGATGAAGACAGATCCGAAGATTCGAGCTGCAAGAGCTTGGGGCTCCCCCGGCTGCCTGGTGGCGTCCGCCCACCCTGAGACGACCGCGAGGGCGATGCCCCCGAGGACAGCTCCCAAGGCCGCTTTGCCACTCGACGACCCGAGAGCGGCACCACCTACCGCACCCAACACCCCACCAGTGACTGCGGCGCCTGCGATCTGGCCCGTGGTGCGTCTCACGATCTGAAACTACGTATCAGCGCATGAGCGATGACCTCTTCGTTGATGTCGTGAGCATGGAGGCCACGACGTGATCGTGAGGAGGAAGTCATGTCCACGAGTGTCGTTGGTTGGCCGAGGGCACCCCAATCCAGAGGCCGGTCGCGGGCCATCGGAGCCGGAGTTGCCGCTCTGGTCCTGGCCCTCGGCATCGGGCTCGGGCTAAGCGCCGATCGCGCGGATCCAGCACGAGTCGTCGACTCGAACATCACCAGACTCGAGCCGTCGATCCATGCAAGGCGTCTTCAAATGACTGCGGAGCAACGCGCCCACCGGCTCCAGGCCATCACCGAGCATCGAGCCGAACTGGCCCTGAGATCTACCCCGTTCGACGGTTCGATCCACCGCAGCTGAGGGCAGCCCTATTCAAAGGCCCCGCACGTCAGCGGTACAGTCGATCCATGGTCGATCCGCAAGCATTGGAGGCCTCCCTCGAAGCCGGCGACCGGTTGCTCGACGAAGAGCGGTACCAGGACGCCATCGATCACTTCATCGACCTGGCTGATCGACATCCCGAGAACCCGAGGGTGACCCTTCACCTGGCGGGCGCCTATGACTCGGCGGGAAGGGAAGAAGAGGCGGTCGCGCCTTACCGGGCCGCCCTTGCCGCTGGTTTGGACGAGGACGAGCGGCTGAGAGCCCGCATCCAACTCGCGAGCACCCTTCGCAACCTCGGCCAGAACCAGGAGGCGGTGGAAATCCTGACCGCGGTGTGTGAGGAGAACCCTCGACACCGAGCGGCGCGAGCTTTCCTCGCCTTGGCGCTGACCAGCGCCGACCGTGCACCCGAAGCAGTGTCAGAGTTGCTGGACCTTCTGCTCACCAACCCCGGGCCGCTCGAGGCATATCAGCGCTCGTTGCGCTGGTACGCCGACGATCTCCTCGCCTGAGATCAGCCGAACTGGCTGAAGAAGTTGTTGATCGCTTCCGTGTCGTCTGAGTAGGCGCGCCGCTCGGTGACCTTGCCGTCCTTGAGCCAGGCAACTTCGGCGGTGCGATAGCTAAAGGCCTCGGGACCCGAGCCCACCGTAGCCGTGACCAGGCCCACCACCATGTCGTCGTTGGCGATCACGTCAGTGAGGTCGACCGTGATCGGCACCTCGTCGAGACCCGCCATCGACTCCATCAAGGCGGCTTTTCCCCGCAGCGGCTCGGGCGAGCCGATCTGCCACCAGACGACGTCGTCAGCAATCGAGTCGACCATGGCAGTCGTGTCCCCGGCGTTGAACTTCTCCATGACATCGCGGTACATCGCGGCGTTTGGATGCTCGCTCATGATTCCTCCTTTGGGACGAAGAGCGTTCCCGGAAACTACACCTCCGAGGAAACGACCGAGGCCTACCGCCAGTCGATCGTCGAAACCTCGACCGGCTCGAGCACTCCTTTGAGCTCAACCATGCGGGGCTCCGACAGTGGGAACTTGATCTCCCCGACTGCGGCCAGGGCTGCACCTGAGATCACGATCTCCTCCTCCCCCGCCACCGCACCTACCCGGGCGGCAACATGCACACCCTGACCCCGGTAGTCCCCACCTTCTTTGGTCACCTCGGCATGGTGGATTCCAATCCTCACCCAGGGGGCGAATCCGGACTCGCGTCGATGCTCGGTCATCCGACGCTGAATGGCGACCGCCGCTTCGACCGCGTCCCATGGGCGATCGAAGGTGACAAAGAACCCATCGCCGGTATGGCTGACCTCGACACCCTGATGCCCGCCGAACAGCGAACGAAGCTCGTTGTCATGCCAGCGAAGAAGGTTCTCCCAACGGTCTTCGCCCAAGGTTCGGACGAGATCGGTCGAAACAACGATGTCGGTGAACATCAGAGTCTTCACCACCCGGTCGCGATCGGCGTCTGGCACCCGGGATTCGTAGAGGAGCTCGTCGACTCGCTTCAGATCGAGGGTCGCTCCCAGCCTCTCGAAAGTGGAGCGGGCGGCACCCAGCTCCATCCGGGCAGAACCGGCATCGCCGAGGTTGGCTCTTGCCTGGCCGAGCAGCACCCTGGCCCGCGCAGTCTCGTAGGGAAACTCGACTTCCTTCCACAGCCTCCAGGCCTTCTCCAGGTGCAGCGTTGCTTCCTCAGGATCTCCCAAGTGAAGAGCCAGATCACCTTTGGCCGTGAGAGTTGCCGCTTCGAACGCCGGCCGCTCGAACTCGGCCGTGATCATCTCAAGCTCCTCGATCGCGGCGCGTGCGGTCTCGACATCGTCCTGAGTCAAGGCGATCTCGACCTGGGCTGGCAGCATCGTGGCCCTAGCTAACAGGATGCTCTTGTCAGTGTGAGCGAGGGCATTGGCGAGCGACGAGGCCGCCTCGACGCCTTCACCTCTGGCCAGCATCAGCAGCGCAAGACCGGGCTGTGGGCTCTCTCCGTTCTCGTAAGCCATCAGGAAGGCCTTCTCGGCTCCGACCAGATCGCCGGTCCGGAATAGGACCTCCCCGATCTCGTGGTAGGCGTAGCCGACCGCGTCGAGAATGTGATAGCGCTCGAGGTCGATGCAGGCGGCGCGGGCCTCTTCTTGGGCCTCGGTCCAGTTTCCGTGCAGTCTCTTCAATTCCGCCCGGTGGACCGAGCAGACGCCGGTGTAACCGGTGACCGAGTAACGGTTCATCCATCTGTCGGCCTCTTCGGTCCATTCGCCGGCCCGGCGAAAATCGGCCATGGCCCGGCAGGCGGATATCGTTTGGCAATAGATGTCACTGGCCGCTCTCAGGCTGATCTCGCCGGATACCGCGGCGGCAGTGGCCTCATCGAGCAGGACCATGCCTTCTTTCCATTGCCCGATCATGATCAGGGCGATACCTTTGAGGGCGAGGGCCTGGGACTCGGCTTCCCGGCTCCCCAGTCGACGGGCCAGCGTTACGGTCTCGTCGGCGGCCTCGATGCCCCCGGGGATATCTCCCTTGAAGTAGAGGGTCTCGATGATATCGATGACCTTGATCTGGGCGTTCACCACCGATTCGGGATGCCCATCGAGGAGTCGATGCGCCCGCGCCAGCCATCCTCCAGCAATCGAAAAGGCTTGACGACGCGCGGCAAGGTATGCGAGGGCCACCGCGACCCGAGCCGCTCCGGTCTCCGACCCCTTCTCGACATGGCCTGCATAGGCCCGCTCCAGCACTTCGACAGATTCGTCGGGCTCACCGGCCCACCAGGAGGCATCGGCGAGCAGCTCCAGGTCCTCGGGCGAGAGCGGTTCAGTCTCATCCGCCTCGTGGAAGGCGGCTACCGCATCGCCCCACTCGCGGCGTTCGACGGCCTTGCGGCCGGTCTCGACGGTCATCATCAGACTTCACCTCGCCAAGCGATTCCAACTGCCAATTCTACGTGCAGGACCATCGCATGGTTCGAGGTCGACGAGCATGCTCAGAGATAGCGTGAGATGGCCATCGCCAGGATGGCGACGATGACCAGGATCGTCATAATCGGGATCAAACGATCCCGAGCCGCCGCGGCCTCGCCCATTTCTGCCCCGACGTCTTCACCCTGCGCCGCTCGGGCGCCAAGTGCGGCCAACTTCTCGTTTGCCGGGCGGAGCATGAACACTCCAACGATCCACAGCGCGATCGCCGCCACCCCACCGACCGCAAAGCCCGTCATCGCCGCGTTGAACGGGATGATCTCGCCGAAGTCATGCCAGTAGAGAAGGGTCCCGCTGAGGATGGTGAGGACGCCAGCGGCACCAGCTATCTCTCCGAACTTCTCCTCCCCGGTGAGGCGACCCATGAACGGGCCTGCGGCTGGACCGACGGCCCGAGCAGTTGGGATGAGAAATCGAAGGAGGACCAGGATGCTTCCGGCCCAGAAAATGCCGGCACCAATGTGGAGAATCCGCAACACAATCACGTAGACGTTCATATGCGATCAGTATTGCGATGGCAGCGGAAGCGTGACGGCGATCCTGATGGCTGTAGCTTCGGCCCGTGGCATCGTTGTTAACCAACCAGTGGAGATCGACGGGTCTCCCTGGAGCGCCTGAACCAGACGTGAGTGTCGACGCCACGTCCCCCACCAGACTCCTGACGCATTGCCCCGCGGCGAGGGCCACCCCGCTGATCGATTCGCCCGCAATTGCCCAGGACCTCGGAATCGACCACCTCTGGATCAAGGACGAGCGGGACCGTATGGGGTTGGGGAGTTTCAAGGCGCTTGGCGCTGCCTATGCGATCGCTCGAGACGCCGAGCAGCGCCTGGGTGGCGACTGGGATCGGCCTTCCGACGAGCTGGCAAGCACCCTCAGCGACGTCACCTACGTCACGGCCAGCGCCGGGAACCATGGCCTATCCGTTGCCGCAGGAGCCCGGGTGTTCGGAGCGAAGGCCGTCATCTTCCTCAGCCACAACGTCTCGGAGGGCTTCGCCACCCGTCTCGAACGGTTCGGAGCAACGGTGATTCGCGCTGGCTTCGACTACGAGGAGAGCATGGCCGCCACGCGGGACATGGCATCGGCGGAAGGATGGGTGCTGCTCACGGACTCCTCATGGCCTGGATACACCGAGATCCCGCGTCTCGTCATGGAGGGGTATCTGGTGATGGGAGCCGAGGCTGCCGCCCAGGTAGAAGCCATCGCCAACCCCCCGACACATATCTTTCTTCAGGCGGGGGTGGGAGGTCTTGCTGCCTCGATCGCCGCGTTCTCACGCCAACAGTGGGGCGACTATCCGATCATCGTCGTCGTGGAGCCGGACCGGGCGCCGTGTCTGACCGAGAGCATCAGAGCCGGAAGGGCGGTCCGGGCCGATGGGCCGGTGTCGAACATGGGGCGTCTCGACACCAAAGAGCCGTCCCACATTGCGCTCATTTCCCTGGCAAGAGACGCTGACTTCTTCCTCACCATCAGCGACCAGGAAGCGACGAGCACGGTCGATTTCCTCAGTGGACACGGATTGGCCACCACCACTTCTGGGGCCGCGGGCGTATCCGGCCTGCAGCATTCCGGCCCGTCGATAATCGATCTTTCGATCGACCAAAGGAGCCGGGTCCTGACCTTCATGTCAGAAGGACCGGAGCCGATCTAGCCGATCGGCTCTCAACTGACCGCGACGACAGCCGCCTCGGGGTCGGTGTGGCGCAGCCAGACCACCGTCCCCACGATGACAGGAGCCAGGAGAAGAACCACGAGCGCTTCGAGTGTGCTCTTCGCGCCCCATTCGGTAGTGCCCACCACCAGCATCAGCCCCGCACTGGCCAGCAAGGTCCAGCCTGACATCCGGTACACCTCCGGGTGCTTCGCTCGCACCTCCAGGGTGAGGGTCAGGGCGGTAACCGAGATGACCGCCAGAGCCAGTGAGCCGACGAGCAACCATCGCACCGACGCCGGCACGGGCTCAGCGAAGTGCTCAACAGTGTTGAGGACGCCGGCGCCCCCCGCTGCGACCGCAACCAAAAGTGGGAAATGGAGGAAGAGCCAGGTTTGGGTCAATCGGGAGACCGGTGCGTTGTGGGAGACGAGGTCGAAGTAGATCCACCACAATCCGATCGCCACCAGGACCCCGAGCAGACCGATGATCACGCCGTCGATCTCCAAAGGCTGGATGTCGGCAATCCCGTCGATTGCGTCGACGATGACTTCGCCGAGAACGATGATCACGAAGAGTCCCATCCGCTCGATGAGTGACGGGGTGGTTGCGATCGTTGCCTCGCCTTGCTGACTCTCCGGAGGCTGCCACCGGTTGGTGGAAAAGACGTAGCCCAACGATTCGATGAGCAGAGCGAGGCCCCACATCCAGTAGGCGACCGGCTCACGAACGGCAGCGCTGGCAATGAACAAGGCCCCACCCAGCAGATAGGCCGCCGAGTAAGGGTTAGACGCCGACCGGTGCGACGGGTCGTGAAGACCGGTCCGAAACCAAATGATCGCTAGCAGCAGGCTGTTGAGCCCGTAAGCGACGGCGAATCCGGCGGCCCCGGAGCCAGGGACGTCTCCGGCGAACACCGCCATCAAAGCCACCGTGAGCATCTGGGCGAAGGTGAACACCCGAACAGAGATGTCGTTGGTGCCGTGGGCGTCGTAGTAAAAGGTGCCGTTGATCCACGAGGTCCACACCGCGTAGAACATGAAGGCGAACCAGCCCACACCGGCCCAAGTTGGGTTCGCGGCCAGGTGGTGGGCCAACTGGGACACAAGGACAACGAAGACCAGATCGAAGAAGAGCTCGAGAAAGGTCACCCGTCGATCTGTGCGACGGTCTTCGTAGCGCGCCGGGGGCTGCCACCAGCGGCGGAAGCTGAGTCGTCCGGTCACGCATCCGAAGTTAGCTCGGCTCTAGGACGCATTGACGAGGGGCGCCACTTTGGTCCCCAACAACTCGATGGTCCGCATCACCTTGTCGTGGGGAAGGGTCCCGACGCTGATGTGAAGCATGAACCGCTGGATGCCGAGGACTTCGCGCATCCGGATGATCTTGGCCGCGGCCGCGTCGACATCACCGAGCACCAGAGAACCTTCGGGGGATCGCATCATGTCGAACTGCCCCCGCGTCATAGGCCCCCAGCCCCGCTCCCGTCCGATCGTCGACATCGCAATGGCGTAGGACGGGTAGTACTCGTCCGCTGCCTGATCGGGGTCATCGCCGATGTAGCCGTGGGCGTGAACCGCAAGCGGCACGTTCGCTGGGTCGTACCCGGACTCGACCAAGGTTTGCCGGTGGAGATCGGCGAAGAAGGCGAAGCGGTCCGGGTTGCCGCCGATGATGGCCAGGGCGACGGGGAGCCCGCGGGTGGCGGCTCGGACGATCGACTCCGGGGTGCCCCCGACGCCAACCCAAACTGGCAGCGGATCCTGCTCGGGCCTGGGAAAGATCCTCTGGTCCTGAAGCGGGGGGCGATGCTTGCCCGACCAGGTGACCTTGTCGTTGTCACGGATCGCGAGCAGCAGGTCCAGCTTCTCGCTGAACAATTCGTCGTAGTCGGACAACGAATAGCCGAACAGTGGGAATGACTCGATAAAGGAGCCCCGGCCCACCAACAGCTCAGCCCGACCCGATGAGACGAGGTCCAGGGTGGCGAAGTCCTGAAACGTCCGGACCGGATCTGCGGAACTGAGGATGATCACAGCCGGGCTGAGGCGAATCCTGTTCGTCCTTCCGGCCGCGGCGGCCAACACCACGGCCGGCGCCGATGCGGCGAAGTCGGGACGATGGTGCTCCCCGACTCCGTAGACATCCAGTCCTACCTGCTCGGCGAGGACGATCTCCTCGAGGACCTGGCGCAGCCTGTCCCCATGGCTGATCTTCTCGCCGGTGAGCGGATCCGGGTAGGCCTCGGCGAAGGTTGTGATCCCAAGTTCCATGGTGAGGTCTGTTCAGCGGTCGGCGGGGGCGGGATATTCCCGGCGGCTACTTCGCCTCGGGCCTCTCGAAATAGGCCGCCAGCTGTTCGAACTGCCCCTTGAAGGTGCGACGCGCCAGCAACGGATAGGCCCACTTGGCCAGTCCGGGCGGCCTTTGGAAGGAAGCCTCGGTGACCTGCGTGATCTTCGAACCCCCACCGTCCGGCTCCACGCTCAAACGGATCGACCGATCCTGGAATTTGTCGGTGACGTGCCAGGTGATCGTTCCCGGGCCGACGTCGACGATCTCGACCTCGGCGTCGAACTCGATTCGATCGGACCGCGGGCGGTCGAGATGCTGGTGGAACTGAAAGCGGGCGCCTAACTCGACACCGGAACCATCGACCAACTCCACGGTTTCGACGTTGGGGCACCACAGCGGGTCGTTTCGAGTGTCGGAAACGAAGGCGAAGAGCTCGTCTGGAGGCACCGGGATGCGGGCTGACACCTTGACCGGGCGCACGGGATGATTCGCCATGTGCCGACGATAGGCGGGGCAACAATGGACCTTCTCCTCTGGCTGCTCATCTCGATCTTGAGCGACTATCTGATCGAGAGGGGACGACGAAAGCCTCATGAGCACAACACAGCGCCAACTCGAACGCCCCAGAAATCGGACCGCGGCTCATTTCGGCTATGTCGTGGCGATCGTCGTCAACATCGCAATGCTGGTGATCGCCAACAACATCCTCGAATGGGGATGGTTGCCGTTCCTGACTACCGACTTCGCGCAGGTGTTGCCACTGATCGATCTCTCGCTGTTGGCCACGATCGCGGTGAACGCAACGTATCTCATTCACGATCCGCCGTGGTTCAAGTCGGTATGCCAGATCGGGCTCGGGGGCATAACCCTGGCGGTGGCGGTACGGATGTATCAGGTGTTCCCGTTCGATTTCTCCAGTTCACAGTTCAACTGGGAGCCGTTGGCCAGGTTCGTCATCGCCCTTACCTTCATCGCGACCCTGATCGCGATCGTCACCGAGATGGTCAAATTGGCCCGCGGATTCGCGACGGTCGGACAGGAATAAGGTCAAAACACAGGAGGATCAAATGACTGAGAGCAATCAATCCACCCCACCAGGGGATGCCGCCCGAAATCGGTGGGTCGACGACGCTCAGGCGGCCCTCGATCGCACGGTGGAGGCAATCAGATCGGCCTGGGACTCGACAAAAGAGAGCCGAATGGAAGCGCTGGAGTCTGCAAAACAGGCCGCCGCGGACCTGGGCAAGGTCATCGATCAGGGCGTTGCCGCCGCCAAAGAGCGCTGGTCGGGTACCGAAGAAGACACCAGGACGGCAGAAGAACACAACATTCCCTCCAGTCTCTAGATCGGCGGGAAGAACGAGGAGACAACCATGCTCGGATGGCTGGATGACATCGAACAACTCACCCTCGACAACACGACCTTTAGGACCGTGGTTCACACCGGCGAGCACGCCCAGCTCACCATGATGAGCCTGAAGGTCGGCGAGGACATCGGTTGGGAATCACACCACAATCGCGACCAGTTCCTTCGCCTCGAACAGGGCAAGGCTCGAGTCGACTTCGGTCGGACCGAGGAGACCGTGGACGAGAGCCACGACGTCGAGAACGATTGGGCATTCATCGTGCCCGCCGGGGTGTGGCACAACGTGACCAACACCGGAACCGACGACGTGAAGCTCTACTCGCTGTACTCGCCCCCAGAGCATCCGGCAGGAACCGTGCATCGGACCAAGGCCGAGGCCGAGGCTGCTGAGGGTCACTGACGGTCGAAGCTGACACCCGAGCTAGAACACTGCTACAGCTATCCGGTCGAGGCGCCCCTCGTGATCGGCTCGGGGAACAGGTAGGGGTCAAACGGCAGTTGGACGCCTTCGGTGAACCCGTCGCCGTAGAACGGCATGTTCACCGACGACTCAAATCGGCTCATGACTTCGTCCGAAGCTTCGCAGCTGTCAGCGAGTCCGAGGTCTAGCCACGCCGAGCACGGTGCGAACCACCTCGCCCAGATGTCGTAGCGCCCAGGCGGCAGCCCAGCGCTGAAGTCGTGGACGAACCACTCGCACGCCTGGGGCTCCGTCTGGTCCCAGTAGCCGGGTCCGCATTTGGCGGCTGTGCCCTTTAGGACGTAATCGGAGGAGAATTGATAGGTCTGGTCGATCTCATAGACACCGCCTTCGAGCGGAGGACCTACTCGTCTGGTGACGTACACCACGACCTCGAATCCGTCACCAAGCGGAGCTTCTCCTTGATTGACGAAGCCGTCGCGGATGTGGAACGGGAGGTCTGCGGCCCAACGTCCAAAACCCATCTGATCATTGCTCGGGTCGACGACGTGAGCGTCTCGGTAGCAAGTGTCCCCCCAACACAGCCCGGCGAGGAAATCGAACCATGCGTTGTCCGGTAGGTCGGTGCGTTCTCCCAATGGAAGTCGTCGCGTGTCAGCGTCGACAGCTATGACGGAGCCGTTGGGTGGCGCCGCATCTGAGCTGGGAGCTACCTCGCCTTCGAAGGTCGTCGGCTCGTCTTCGAAGGTCGTCGGGTCCGTCGCCTCGCTGCGGATCGAATGGACGATTGCCTCGGCCTCCGCCAGGTCAGCCGGAACTGTGTTGGGGTACGAACCCACGCTGATGAAGACCCTCGTTCCGTCGATGTCCAGGATCCACACCTGAGTGCGCAAGCCGTGGGCACCATACGCCTCTACATACACAGGATCGTCCCTTAACGAGAGCTCAAGGTACCTGCCGTCATATCCGGCGACGGTGACCGCGGTCGACTCAACACTCCCCGACCCGGACGTTGCATCGAGTACGAGATCGTCGGGGTCGATGTTGGAAGTCGCGAACTCGACCATAACGTCGGCTTCTTCACGGGCCTTGTGCATCCAGTTTGGTCCTTCGCCATCCCAACCGGCAGGGAGCGCGAAGCTGAGCGTGAGGTCTGCGGCAGGCGCGGTCCACGAGTATCGGCCCGGCGGCATACTGTTGGGTCCGGTTGGAAAACCCCGTCCGTCCCATGGTTCGTCGGAACGGGGGCTGTTCTCGACAGCCACCGGAAGCGCGGTGGTGGTCGATGTGGCCGCAATAGTGGTAGTTGACCCAGCCGCGGTCGACAAGGCCTCCTGCACACTCCCGCAACCGCCGATAGCCACCGCAGCGAATACCAACGCCACTTGACCGATTCTCTTCACGACGTCAGACCTCCTGCTCTTGGCTTCGCCATCTGATTCCTTTCGAGTCCCAGGACCCACATATCCCTCGTCGCACATCGCGGTAAACGGCCACAGCAACGAGTGCCCTCCGAATACGAGACGGTCTCACGGCAGTCATGTCGGTTTTCACTCGGCCGGCTCGCCCAGCCAAAGCTCGAAGGGCTCACCACTGTTGGGCGAGAATGCAACGAGCACCGAAACGTCGGACACCGCGGCGCCCGTCATTGCCCCGGCGGATCCAAAAACGTCGTCGAGGCGTTGGCTGCTCCACACTTCGCCGGTCGTGGTGAACCAGAGGTCCGTCGCCGAAGCCACGATGAGACCTAGCCCGCCCCCGATGGGTTCGACGGAAATTGCCTCGGGCAAGGCTGAGGGCCAACCCGAGAACGTCGAATCCTCAAAGGTGTCCATGTACCCAAACCCCCTACTTGAGTCTCTTTGCAGCACAAGCGGCTCGCCACCGAAAGTCGTCAGTGCTACCACGCCGCCCCGACCGTCATAGTTCATGCCATGGGAGTACCTCCACTCCTCGGCCTCGGCCCAACTCTCACCGTCCGTGGATCGCCACATCTTGGGGAAGTGGGATGTTTCAGCGAGAGCCGCCTGCATCACGAATTCGGTCCCGGTGAAGACAAGCCGTTCTGGGTGCAGGGGCCCACCATCCGATTCGGCGATCTCGGCAGCGCGATCCCACGTTCGGCCGTCGTGGCTGATCCAGACCACCGCAACTCGATTCGACACAGAAGAGAGCCCAATCACGACCGTCGTGGAAGGCGAGGCCGCGATCATCAGGGGATGTCCCCTGGTTTCGGACAGCGGTGTCGTCTCCCAGGTGGCACCATCTGTGCTGTACGCAACCACCGGGTCGCGCTCCGAGTCCCCACCGACGACCAGCCATCCATCGCCAAAGTCGATCACCGAGCGTGGTTCTGGCGAGAGCTCAACCAGGTCCGGTGTAGTTGCCGACAACCCCCACTCGATCCCATCCGCGGACGTCCAGATCTCGCTCCTGGTCCACAGGGCGTAGCCACCGCCTGTCATCGCCCACACCTCCTCCACCTGCCCCACACCCGACGGTGGTGTGACCTGCGTCCAGCCCAAAGCGCCGACTGGCCCCGGGCACCGGACCGGGCAGCCTCCGGCTGTGTCACCGGCAATGCCCCTCGGCAGCCGATCCGTCGCCTGACGATGTTGCGGAAGGACAGCTGCGGTAGAGCAGGGTGAGGATCGGCAAATCGTGCCAGACCAGGGGACCTCATCCCTCAATACCCACAATCCGTCCCCAGCGTCGGACCTGTAGACTCGCGTTCCAATGACGTCTCAGTCCCTGCCTGCTCCGCACCCCCATATCCTTGGTCCCGATTGCGTCGAGTCCTCAGTTCCACGACCCGCGCCTCGATCCCGTTGGCCCCAAGATCCACACGTATCCGCGTGTCGGGTCGCGTCAATCGCAATCAATGACCAGAGATCCCGGTGGCTGACCAGCTGATCCCGTCCTCGGAAATCCACACTTGACCCGAACCGCCCAACGGCTCGTACACCTCGGCGATCACCAGGTCGCCATCGGTCCGGAACATCCCGTAGCCGCCACCCTCATCCGGAAGGAATCCGGGCCGGGTCGGGCCGGCCCAGCTGACGCCATCGGGTGAGGTCCACATCTCGATTGTCGGCTGGAGCCGATCACTAGGGTCACAACCGGCGGGGGACGGGGGCGGGGGACACTCGTAACTTGTCGACATAGGCGAGGAACTGGCCACCGGCGGCAAGGACGGTTACTTGTGGAGCGAACCCGTCTGCCGATTCGTTGCGTAACTGGTCCCATGGCCGTGTGACCATCACCCCCTGCCCATTCGAGTCGAACACGCTGAGGGTGTCGAAATCCAATGGAACGACCGTGATCTCGCCCGCAACTGCCGGCCCTCCCTCCACACCAGTCGACCCATTGAGCTGCGTGACGTCCCCGGCGCGATCGGACCTGTATCCAGGGCTGTCCAACTCGTCTCGTCAAGACGCCAGACGCCCACTGGGTCGTCGCTGGTCAACCACAAAGCACCGTTCACCTCCTGGAGCGCCTGGTATGGCGTCTGGCTGTACCCCGATGGCAACGGAACTTGGACCCAGGTGCCTCCGTCTTCGGAACGCCAGAGAGACGGGGAATTCGTCGACAGCCAGTAGTCACCGGCGATTTTCTCAACCCAGGCAGCATCCCCCTCGAACCCCGGCAACGGCGCAGGGGTCCACGCTTTCCCGTCTGCCGATTGCCAATACTCCAGACCCGTTCCCCAAGGACCGTGGATCAGGGAGTAACCGGAAGGGCCCTTCACCAGCCAGCTCGGCGGTGGCACCTCGGGATCGACTCCGGTGAGCTGCCACCAATCGAAGGTGCCCATCGGCGTGTCCAGGGTGCCTGCGTTCGCGCTCTCCGGAAGACTGCTCGGTGTGGACGTCGGGACCGTCGTCACCGAATCCACCGGGGGAACATCGTTACGCAGAGCACCTAGGACTAGAGCCACAGCAACGGTGAGCAAGATCGCAGCCACGGCGAGCACCGCGGCCCATCTCCGCCGGACCAGGTCGTGGTGTGGATCCATCTCGTCGTCGGGGATCACCTGGATCGCACCGGACTGCTTCAGAATCTGCTCGACGGTGAGCGAGCCCTGAGTTTCCTCCATGAAATCGCCGTACTCGTGGAGATCACGTCTCAGGTCGAGGCTCATCGGTTCACCCCCAACTTGCGTCGTAACTTGCCCATGCCCCGATCGGCATGGGTTTGCACCGTGCTCTTCGAAATCCCGAGGGTGGTGGCAACCTCACTCATCGCCCAGTCGTAGCTGTAAAGCAAGATCACGACGATCCGCTCCCGTTCGGGCAGGGTGGCCAAGGCTCGAGGCAGACCGGGCTCGATCCAAGGAGTGCGCTCTTCGGTGGGGCTGGGAAAGACGATGCGTCGAGAGCGCCGCATCCTTCTCCCGCGGCTACGACCCACTACGTACAGATAACCGAGGGGGTTTTCCATCGCCTGGACCCGTTCCCAATGTTCCCAACCGTGGGCCAGGGCCTCGGCCGCCGCATCCTTACCGGTGTCGATTCCCAAACAGGCGGTTAAGGCGTTGCGCAGCTTCTGTTCGTTGGTGGCCACGAACTGCGTGAAGCCCTCTGCAATGGTCTGATCCTGAACCAGGTCGCCTTCCTGTGTTGACACAGATTGAAAGCAACGACGACCCGTAGCGTACGACCTGTTTAAGTTCGCACCATGAAGTCGAGGCAGGAGACTCAGCATCACCACTGATTCCAGGAATGAAGAATCGCTCGAAGTTGAGTTTCGGGACGATCCCGATCAGCACCGCTATGTGGCCGAGGTCGATGGGCAGGTGGTGGCGATCGCCGTCTATCAACTTCGGGCCGGGCGTCACATCTTTGTCCACACCGAAGTCAACTCCGCCCACGGAGGCAAAGGGGTGGGAGCGGCCCTGGCTCGTTTCGCATTGGACGATGTCAAGGCACAAGGCGGGACCATCGTTCCGCTGTGCCCTTTCATCGCAGCATGGATCAAACGGCACCCTGACTACGAGGCCATAGTGGACCACGAGCTGTTGGATCGGATCAACGGAGTGACTCGAAGCCCTTAGTCCAAACGCTCAAAGATGATCACGATTTCTCGCCTCCTCACACGTAGCCGTGGCGCTCGAGCCAGCGGGTCCCGAAGAAGCCCTCCAAAGCCGGCAAGTAGAACGTGATCAGCCGATAGACGGCGGTGACTGCAAGAGCAGTCGACTGGTCGACACCGAAAGTAGCGAGAAGCGCAACCATCGTCGCTTCGGCGACACCAACCCCACCTGGGATAGGCATGAATCCGGCCAACAGACTGGTGCCCGTGGCGACGAATAGAGCCGATCCGTAGTCGAGATCGGTGCCGACCGCCCGAAGAATCAGCCAAAGCGTGATCCCGAGCACGTTCCAGTAGACGAAGTTGCTTCCCAACAGCCCGAATGCCCGTGACGGCTGCCGGAGTACGACCACCAAGGCATGCCACGCCTCCGTGACAACTGGAACGACTCGATCGTGAAGCTTCTTGATCCGGAGTATGGCGACCACCGTTCCAACGGCGATCAGGGCCACCACCCCGAGGATCACCAGCCAGGGCAAATCGGAGGCGTCGATCTGGAGTCCGAGGTCGACATCGCCGAAGAGCAAGAGCACGATGAGGATGGCCGACTGAACCAGAAACCCGGTGAAGCCGTCGATCGATCCCTGGACCACCGCCGCAGTCACCGAAAGGCCGAACTTGTGGAGAAAGGCGGTGTTCATCGCAACTCTCCCCGCGGCGCTTGGGATGGCGAGGCTTATGAATTGACTCGCAGTCTGAAGAACGAGTACCGGCCAGAAAGGGAGCTTTACCGATACGGCGAACATGGTTGCCGTGGCGAGGGGGAAGAATTGACTGTGCCCGAATATCAGGGCCACAACTAGCAGGGACCAATTCGCCGATTGCAAGACGTCCCAAATCTGGGCGTAATCCACACTGGTGAACAGCGGGATCAGCGCCGATGCCACCAAGAGCACCAGAGCACCCATGACGAGGCTTCGCACTGTGACCCGCCGCAGCTTGACCGGATCTGGCATCTCCTCTCCGGTCACCTCCGCGAGCTTCGAGCTCAGCGAGGCGATGGTGTCCTTGGGCTTTTCAACCAGCCGACGCGTGGCCGGGCTCACGGCTGGAACCTGAACATATGGCAGCGCTGCCACGAGTTGTTCCCGGCCCAAACCTCTGAGCGCCGTCGCCACCGCCCGATCCTCACCAACCAGGACCGCGAGAGAAAAGAGAAGCTCGACAACGTCGCTGGCCTGGTCGCCTTCATCAGACGCGAGGGAGCCGAGGGCAAAGTTGGCGATGATTGCTTCGTCATTTCTGACCTCGATCGCCGAAGTGTCGAGCGAGCCGTGGCTCATCGACTCTTGATGCAGGGAGCCCACATTCGACCAGGCCTCGATCAGCAGGGCGTCGCTGATCTCCTCAGGGTCAAGCTCCCGAAGGGTGGTACCGGTAGATCGAAACGAGATCAAGGCGATCTCCGAGGTTGCGCTCCCCACGGCAGCCAATTGGGGCACAGGCACACCAGTCCGATCGGCCATCAGGGTCATCAGGGCTTCGTGCTCGACGGCCTGAAGCCGGGTGAAGCTGACAGCGCGGCTCGAGTCTCTGTACCAAAGCGTATGCCAAACCTTCGCTGCGAGTTGCGAGTCGAAGGCATCACGCCCGTGGGCCTTGATCTCGACCCGATCCCCAAGCTCGTCGAAGCCCAGAAATCGAATCACCCCCCAGGTCTGGTACGGCGCGATCTCGAGTGAGCGAACAGGCACACCGAGGTTCTCCATCGCGGCCCTCACCGTGTCGGGATCCGGGTATCCACGGGGGGAGCCCTCTATCCAAAGGAGTAGACCGGCCGACAACAGGCCAACACCGATCGAGCCGATCGTTTGCGAGGGCGTCCCATAGCTGAGGCCAACCGACGCGATGGCCGTGGTGACAATCGCGAACCAGCCGAACCGACGGAGCGGGCGGGTGACGTGTGGGCTGACCACAAGGAGAACTGCCGTGACCATGGCCACCCTGAGCACAGGAAATCGAGGGGCGGGGCTTTCGAGACCTATCTCTGGTAACACATATGGCCACTCCCCGTTGACCAGGAACGAAAGGAGTGTCACCAGGACCGCAGCGCCCAATGCCACGATCGCAAGGTCGCGGAGGGCGGGGCGCCTCTCTCTGCCCCCGAACGCGAGTGCTCCGATGACGAGGAGCAGATAGATGAGGCTGAGCCCATAACCGATCTCGAGCAGGGTGTTAACCCACGCTGGCCCTGCTTGAACAAGTTTCGCGAAGGCCAGATCCCATGCCGCCGCTTGGTCTAAGTTCACTACCGCCCAGAAGACGAGGATCAGGCCGATAACCGACTTGAAGATGTCGCTCGTCCTTCGCACGCGGGGCTGACCCTCTGATGTGACGAAATATGAGGCCCGTTGGACCGTCACCGATTTGATCATTTCCTCCCGAGTCGAAGCGAAACCGTGGGCGAGCGTGGCGAATCTAGGTTACGGAGGCGAACGGTGGGCGCTGGTCCCTGTCACGGCACCCAAGAGCCCGTCGTGTAGGTTCGCCCTTGGACCGAGATGCGATGAGCGCACCGAACAACACCACAAGCTTTCCCGTATGAGCCTCTTCAGTTCGATGCTGCCCTACGCGTTGGGAGCGATGGCGGCTGCGCCGATCGTGTTGGTGGTCTCCGCGGTGATCGTCACCAAGGCGAAGCGGCCGATCGCTGCCGGGTTCGCCTTCGTCTCAGGGGCAGTGATCTTGGACGTGGTGTTTGCCATCGCTGTCCTCCTTATCGCCGAGGCCGCCGGAGCGGATTCAGCCGGTGACGACCTCGGGGCGATCGTGGACACGATCCTCGGTGCTCTGTTCGTGGTCTTGGGACTGGTCGCGATCTTCTCCAACCCATCACCCGAGAAGGAGGAGGCGCAGCGACGTCGCGTGGAGGGATTCGCATCATCAGGCTTCGGCTCGTTGTTCAAGCTCGGCGTAGCGGTCCAGGTGATCAACTCAGACGCACTCGTCGTCTATGCCGCGGGGCTCAAGGAGATCCCACTGGCCGACCCTGCGCCCGGGGTTGCCACGGTCGTCGTGGTCCTCATCGCCTTCCTCTTCATCATGCTGCTCCCGTATCACCTTCCCATTGACCTCCAGATTGTCGCTCCGAAACGTTCACAGGCCATTCTGGGCGGGATGACCGAGTGGCTCCTGGCACGCACCCGACTCATTGAAATCGTGGTTGGACTCGGGCTGGGCGGGATCTTCCTGTTCAAGGGCCTGACTGCCCTGTTCTGACCGTGCTAGGCAGCGGCGTCTTGGGCCGCGTACTCGGCGAGTAGTTGCGCCTCGCCGTCCTTGCGCGGGAATAGGAAGTACACGATGACGGCTCCGAGCAGCACAGCGATGATGCCGGCCATGTACGCCCAGTCGTCGCCTTGAAGAAACGCTGTCTTTGCTGCAGCCGTGATCTCGCTGGCGTACTGGGGGTACTGCTGAGCCACGCTCTCGGCGCTGGCGAACGACTTGGTGAGCTGACTCTGCACGCTCGAAGTGATCTGGGCTTGCTCCGGGGACGAGCCGATCGCCACTGTCACCGCCGCGGCATACCCGGCGGTGAGCAAGGCGCCGAAGATCGACTGCATCACGGCGCCGCCGAAGTCGCGCTGCAGGTCTGCGGTACCGGAAGCCATTCCGGCCCGCTTCACCGGAACCGAGCCGGTGAGTGAATGAGAAGCTGGGGTACCAGCAAATCCGACTCCGATTCCCAAAAGCGCATACCCCAGCCCGACCTGCCAATAGGCGGCTCCCTCTTCCCAGATCAGCAACATGGTGAGAAATCCGAGGAGGCAGAAGAAGTAGCCGACCATCAGGGTGGCTCGGGCACCGTTTCGCTCGACGAGTTTCGCCGAGCGAGGGGCCACTAGCACCATCGCCAAGGCCGCAGGCAGAATGGCTGCCCCCGCCTCGAGTGTGGAATAGCCAAGAACATTTTGCAGAAACTGCTGACCGATGAACATGGCGCCCATCAACGAACCGAACACAATGATCCCGGCGACTGCCGCGACCCAGAAGATCCGACGCCCTGCGATCTTCAGGTCATAGAGAGGGCTGGCTGCGCGCCGCTGCCTGATGACGAAGGCGACACCCGAGGCGAGGGCGACGATGGCCAGAGAGAGTACGAGAGTCGCCTCGCCCTGCACCGGTGCGAAGTTGATCGCAAGGATCATGCTCGACACCAGAACGATCGAAAGGATCCCTCCGAAGTTGTCGACGGGCTCTGTGGTCTCGTTGACATGGCTCGGGACGAAGCGAAAGGCCATGTAGAGGGCGACCGCGGCCAGGGGCAGCGTGATCAGGAATACCGAGCCCCACCAGAAGTTGAGGAGGAGCGCACCAGCCACCAGTGGACCCATGGAGGCGATGGCGCCTCCGCTCCCCGACCAGAGGGCAATTGACTTGGTCCGAGCCGGCCCCGACCAAAGGGCGGTGATCAAGGCGAGAGTGGTGGGGTACGCCATTCCCGCCGAGATGCCCCCGATGAGACGGGCGACGAACAGGATCTCGTCACTGGGGGCATAGGCGGCGAGCAAGCTCGCCGGGATCGCAAGCGACACCCCGAGCAGCAACAGCATCTTGCGCCCATACCGGTCGCCAACGGCACCGAGGTAGAGAACGGAGGCGGCGAGGCCCAGCGAATATCCGACAGCAATCAGGTTCAGCACGGTTTGCGAGGAGTCGAAGGCGGCGCCGATCGATGGAAGCGCAACGTTCGCCACCGACAGGTTCAGGTTGGCCACCGCCGCCACCAGGATCAGTGTGAGTAGGACACGCTTGCCCCCGTCTGGGGCAGTCGAGCCCGGGGCTTCGCCGGAACCTTGTGGATGGCTCACCGCACCTCCCGGTCAGCTTGCCGGTGCCGCCGATGGGGGCTGGCCCTGATCCTCTGTAACCAGACCCAGGTCGACCAACTCCTTATGCGACTTGCCGTGGAGTTTGCGGCCGAAAAGAGGTCGTTTCTCAGCGTGGATGAGGACGCCGGTCGGCTCGTCTGGCATCGGCTCCTCCCAGCCTCGGTAGAGGGCAAGGAGTCGGAATAGGAATCCCACGGAGAAGGCAATCCCTGCGGCCCACCACGTGCCCGCCCCGGCCCAATAGACGACGATCCAGACGGCTCCGGTCAGCAGCGCGGTGACTACGAACCACTCGCCCCGAATGAAATGCTTCGGCGTGACCCCGCTCGTCACGTCGATCAGATAACGCCCGGCGGTGGGGCCGACGACCGCGAGGAATAGGCAACCGAGTATTGGCAAACCGACCGTGACTCCCTTCTGCGCCCCGACGATGGCGTACCAGGGAAGCGAGAAGGCGGTCATGAACTGGAACCACCCTTCCCGAAAGAGCTCGCCCTTCGAATAGGCCAGCCGATACCCAAGGAAGCCGAATCCGATCGCGAGTAATAGATACGCCGGATTGGTGAGCGCCCCTGGCACCTCACCGACGAGCACGTCGCGTGTGATGCCGCCACCGAGCCCACCGAGGATTGCCATCAGGATGATCCCGACGACGGTGAATTGCTTGTAGTGATCGGGCCGCCGCGCCAGCAGGGCACCGTTGAGAGCGTTGGTGCTGGCGGCGATCAGGTCGATCGTGGTGAAGTCTCCAACCCACTCAAAACCGCCAACCGTCACCGTGCTGGCGAAGTGGATTCCATCGATCACAGGGGTCACCTCAGTTACGTCCTTCCCAGCTCGGAGCCGGCGCATGAGCCGTGTTCGTACCGGCAATCGATCCTACGCGGATCGGTCGACGCCAATGCAGGGGCCTGTTCGACCATGGTTCGCGACGGTGTAGGTTCGGTCGCCGGGGCTTGAACCAAGTTGAGAGAGCTCCCTTGTTGGGGTCACGATTCGAAAGGAAGCCAAAGTGAGCAAGACGTTCCAAGGGGTGATAAACATCGACGATCGGGATTCCACACCCGACTGGTCGCCCTACTTACAGCCGGTGGCACCTCCCGGATCCCCGAGCGTTCTCTATATCGTTCTCGACGATGTCGGCTTCTCGGCGATGCAGCCCTGGGGAGGGTTGATCGATACACCCAATATCAACAGGCTGGCGGCCAACGGGCTCACTTACACCAACTGGCACACCACAGCCCTCTGCTCGCCTACCCGGTCTTCACTGCTCACCGGTCGCAACCACACCACCAACGGCATGGCTTGCATCGCTGAGGCGACCACCGGGTTCCCAAACGCCAACGGCCACATCCCATTCGAGTGCGCCACCATCGCCGAAGTGCTCGGCGATCAGGGTTGGAACACCTACATGCTCGGCAAGTGGCACCTGGTGGCGGCCGACGAGATGAACATGGCGTCCACCAAGAGAAACTGGCCGGTTGGCCGTGGTTTCGAGCGCTACTACGGGTTCCTGGGAGGCGAGACCAACCAGTGGTACCCGGACCTGATCTACGACAACCACCCTGTCGAGCAGCCATCACTTCCCGAGGACGGCTACCACCTCACAGTCGACCTCACCGACAAGGCGATTGAGTTCATCAAGGACGCCAAGACCATCGCGCCCGACAAGCCGTTCTTCATGTACTTCTGCCCCGGTGCGACCCACGCGCCGCACCACGCCCCCAAGGAGTGGATCGAGAAGTACAAGGGCAAGTTCGACATGGGCTACGAGGCGTACCGGGAGATCGTGTTCGAGAATCAGAAGAAGATGGGGGTCATGCCCCAGGACGCGGTGCTCTCCCCGCTCAACCCCTACGCCGAGGAGACGAGCGTCGATGGCAAACCCTGGAACCCGGTCGACGTGGTCCGTCCCTGGGATTCATTGTCAGACGACGAAAAGGCGTTGTTCCGTCGGATGGCGGAGGTCTACGCAGGGTTCCTAAGTCACACCGACCATGAGATCGGGCGCCTCCTCGCCTACCTCGAGGACTCCGGCCAATTGGAGAACACGATCATCGTGTTGGTCTCCGACAACGGCGCCAGCGGCGAAGGCGGGCCTAACGGATCGGTCAACGAAAACAAGTTCTTCAACGGGATCCCGGACACGATGGAGGAGAACCTCCAGTACCTGGATGAGTTGGGCTCGACCGCGACCTACAACCACTATCCGGTGGGTTGGGCGTGGGCGTTCAACACACCGTTCAAGATGTGGAAGCGATACAACTTCGAAGGTGGGGTCGCCGATCCCATGGTCATTTCCTGGCCGAAGGGGATCAAAGCGAGTGGTGAGGTCCGCGACCAGTTCTGCCACGCCACCGACATCGTGGCCACGATGTATGACTGCCTCGGGATCGAACTTCCGGAGGAGGTCAAAGGCTTCCAACAGATCCCACTGGAAGGGGTGAGCATCCGCTCGACCTTCGAGGACGCAGATGCCCCCACGCCTAAAGAGACCGGGTTCTTCTCGATGCTCGGCTCAAGGGCCATCTGGCACAAGGGGTGGAAAGCGGTTTCTGTCCACCCGACCATCTCTGGGTGGGGCCACTTCGATCAGGACCGGTGGGAGCTCTACGACACCGAAAAAGACCGTACCGAGATGAACGACCTGGCTCCGGAGAACCCGGCCAAGGTTCAGGAGATGATCAATCTCTGGTTCCATGCAGCCGGCCTCTACAACGGCCTCCCCTTGCTGGACAAGACGGCCGTCGAAGTGCTGGCCGACCCAACTCGACCCCAAGTGGCGCCCCCGAGAGACAGGTATGTGTACTACCCGGGCACGGCCGAGGTGCCGGAGACGGCGGCAGTCAACATCCGCAACCGGAGCTACTCGATTGCGGTCGAGGTCAGGGTCGACACCAAGGAGGCCTCGGGTGTGCTCTTCTCACATGGCGCCCGTTTTGGCGGGCATTCGCTGTACGTGAAGGACGGCAAGCTCAAATACGTCTACAACTTTGTCGGCTCCAATGAGCAGATGATCGAGTCGACCAAGGAGATTCCCACCGGCGACCTGATCCTGGGTGTCTCGTTCGACAAAGAGAGCGACACCATGCCCACCACGGGAACCGTGTCGTTGTTCATCAACGACGAGAAAGTGGGCGAAGGGGAAATCATGACCCAGCCTGGGAACTTCTCACTCGTCGGAGAGGGCCTCAACGTAGGCAAGGATGGTGGCGAGCCAGTCACCTCCGACTACTCGGGCCCACACCCCTACCAATTCATCGGCGGCACGATCAAAGAGGTGATCGTCGACGTCTCCGGTGATCAATACATCGACCTGGAGATGGAAGCCCTCGCCATGATGAAGCGGGAGTGACGCGTCTCAAACCTTCGCGAACTCAGGACCAGCAAACCTGAGCGATCAAGACTCAGATTCCCGGAATAGGGCTGGTTGCGACGTGGTTGGAAGAGGCTCAACCAGCCGTATTTCAAGAAGGAAACTGGCCCCCAATGCCTGACACAGCGCAACTGACTCTTCCCGTCCTCCCCCTTCACAACGGTGTGGTGTTCCCCCACATGGTGGTCACCATCCGGGTGGAGACCGAAGAGGGCAAGACTGCCCTCGCTGCTGCCTCTCGCAGTGACGGGCGCTTGCTGTTGGTCCCCAAACTCGAAGGTCGCTATTCGACGGTCGGCACCATTGCCGAGATCCAATCCGACGACGACGGCAGCGTCGTCGTATCAGGTATGGCCCGGGCCCGCGTCGGCGCCGGCTCGGTAGATGACAGCGGAGCCCTGTGGGTCGAAGCCGAGGCCTATCCCGAAATCGACATCATCGATGATGACCTGGAAGAGTTGATCGCGGAGTATCGGGCAGTGGTCAGCGCCGTCCTCGAGAACCGAGGTCTGGCAGGAGTCGCCGAGCGCCTCCTCGCCGTCGACAACCCATCCCAGCTCGCCGACCTCGCCGTCTACTCCCCCGACCTCTCCCTGGAGCAGAAGGTCGAGATCCTCGAGGCGCTCGACATCCGACGCCGGCTGGGCATGCTTCTGGTATGGATGCGTGAGCTCCTCGCCGACCTCGAGCTCCGTCGCAAGGTGCGCGAGGACGCCACCGAACGGATCGAAAAGGGCCAGAAGGATTACATCCTCCGCCAGCAGATGGAGGCGATCCGCAAGGAACTGGGCGAGGACGGCGACGTAACCTCCGAGTACCGAGAGAAGCTCGCCGCCCGTGAACTACCTGAAAAGGTCCGTGAGTCGGTCGAACGAGAGATCGACCGACTCGATCGGATGAGCGAGCAGTCCCCCGAGCACTCATGGATCAGGACCTGGCTCGACACGATGTTCGACCTGCCCTGGGGTGTGCGCTCCGATGACAGGCTCGACCTCGAAGAGGCGTGGACGGTTCTCGACGCCGACCACACCGGACTCGAAGATGTCAAGGAGCGGATCATCGAGCACCTGGCGGTGCGAAAGCTCCGTTCCGAGCGCGGGCTCTCCGACGAGGGCGAGCGCAGCGTCGGCGCAATCCTTCTCCTGGTCGGCCCACCCGGTGTCGGCAAGACCTCGCTGGGCGAATCGGTCGCCCGCGCTCTCGGACGCAAGTTCATCCGGGTCGCCCTCGGTGGCGTCCGCGACGAGGCCGAGATCCGGGGTCATCGCCGGACCTACGTCGGCGCCCGGCCAGGGCGGATCGCTCGTGCCCTGACCGAGGCCGGGACCATGAACCCCGTCTTCCTCCTCGACGAAATGGACAAGGTGGGCAATGACTGGAGGGGAGACCCTTCCTCGGCGTTACTAGAGGTGCTGGACCCCGCACAGAACCACACGTTCCGAGACAACTACCTGGAGGTCGACCTCGATCTGTCTGACGTGCTTTTCATTGCGACGGCCAATGTGATCGAAACTATCCCCGGGCCACTCCTCGACCGGACCGAAGTGATCACCCTCGACGGCTACACCGATGTCGAGAAGGTGGAGATCGCACGCGATCACCTTCTCCCCCGCCAGCTTCGGGCCGCAGCCCTGGAGCCGGAGGAGCTGGAGGTAACCGAACCTGCCCTGGCCGCCATCGTTGATCGATACACGCGGGAGGCGGGGGTCCGCAACCTCGAACGCGAACTGGGCAAGCTCGCCAGAAAGGTGGCGACGGAGGTCGCGAAGCGGCCGGACAGTGAGTCGGATCCGATCGTGGTCGATGAGCCTCAGGTGCGGGACTACCTGGGCAAGCCAAAGGTGTGGAAGGACGAAGCGTCGGATCGGACCGATATCCCGGGCGTGGCAACCGGCCTAGCGGTCACCGGGGCGGGCGGAGACGTGTTGTTCATCGAAGCCACGGCAATGGATGGAGAGCCCGGCCTCACACTGACCGGTCAACTGGGAGACGTGATGAAGGAGTCGGCCAAGATCGCTTTGTCCTATGTACAGGCCCACGCCGACGACCTGGGAATCGACCCGGCCCTCCTCAAGCGGCGCTTCCATGTCCACGTCCCGGCGGGCGCCATTCCCAAGGACGGCCCGTCGGCGGGGGTGACCATGCTCACCGCACTGGTATCCCTCCTCACGGGTCGGAAAGTGAAGAACACGGTCGGGATGACGGGCGAGATCACCCTGCAGGGCAAGGTGCTCCCGATCGGCGGGGTGAAGCAGAAGATCCTGGCGGCGCATCGTGCCGGGCTGACCGAGGTCGTCGTTCCCCGGCGCAACGAGATCGACCTCGATGATGTGCCCGAATTGGTCAGCGAAGCCTTGACGTTCCACATCGCAGACACAGTCGACGACGTACTCGCGGCGGCGCTGACCACCTAGACCCTGTCGACAACCGCCAGGAGACTTATCCACACCATTGGGTCTTATGACCCATAGTGGATTGCCGCAGGTTTCGATAAACCTTGTGCTATGGCGGAGATTGCTATGGGAGGCATCCACGTCGCGGTTGTGACCAAGCGACAAGTGGCAAAGGTATGCCCGCACTCGGAGACACTGACCACCATCACGGCTGGAGTCGAGCGGGCCGTCTGCGAGACATGCGGACACCTCAGCTTTAGCTTTCCCGAAGTTCTGTCAGGTCCGGTGCACAGACGATGGTTTGCCCGCCCCGCCGACCACATCGAGGAGCCGGTGGCGGTCCACGAGCCTGATGCCGATTGGCTGGAACGGTTCACACCCGTGAGCCATGCACCTCATCTCGATGAGGAGGCAGCTGCGACCCGTGCCTTCGCCGCCCAGGAGCGCTTCCACATTCGAAGCCGTTACGAGCTTCATCCAGGGCCTTCGGCAGCCGTCGCCTAGAAATCGCGGCAACCTCCCGGATCGCGAATCCGATGGAGGGGTCTACCGTAAGTGCTCACCGGAGCCCAGCCTGAGCAAGGGAAAACCATGAGCACCCTCGAGAACAGACCGAATACCGCATTGCTCGTCATCGATGTGCAAAACGGCGTCGTGGCCGGGGCTCACCTGCGTGACGAGGTCGTCGCCAACGTCGGCAGCCTTGTCGAAAAGGCCCGGAAGGAACAGGTCCCTGTGGTTTGGGTCCAACACTCCGACGAAGGGCTGGAAAGGGGAACCGACGAGTGGCTGATCGTCCCCGAGCTCGACCCGAGCGACACAGAGCCGCTTGTTGAGAAGCACTATGCCGACTCATTTGAAGAAACCACCCTCGAAAGTGTCCTCTCCGGTCTCGGCATCGGTCGCCTCTTTGTCGTCGGGGCTCAAACCGATGAGTGCGTTCGCTCGACACTGCACGGTGCGTTGGTCAGGGGCTACGACGCAACTCTTGTAAGTGACGCTCACACCACTGAGGACCTTTCCGAATGGGGGGCGCCGCCGCCAGATCAAGTCATCGCACACACCAACATGTACTGGTCCAACCAGAAGGCGCCGGGGCGAACAGCGGGGACGGTTGAGAGCAAAGAGGTCGACTTCGAGGCGTCTTCCTGACTGCTCGAACCGCCCTCCTGAGCGGGGTCAGTCCCAGATCGTGACGATCACCGCAACGACGGTGTACGCGATGACTGAGTTTGCCCCGTTGATCAGCCAGTAGGACTTGCCCTTCTGCTCGTACATCTGGTTCACGACGGCTCCCACAACGCCGAATCCGACACCCAGGGCAACACCGAGAGCGACCCCATTGATGACCTCATCACCTGCGATCGCGGTGGCGATCAAGGCGATGACGATCGAGGTCACGAAGTAGCCGATAAAGGTGGGTATCAGGATCATCGCCAGAGGCGGACCCTCGCCAGGAGTCACCTTGGCCGCTTTTTGCCAGGCGTTGCTGAGTGGGGGAATCGAATACCAGACCGCACTGAAAACGAACCAGGCGACCGCGGCCACCAGGATGGCGAGCCAATTCAGGTCTGCGAAATAGTCGAAGATCATCGTTCACCCCTTCGTTCGGAACGCACCGACAACAAGCTACGTGTCATCCCCAAAAGCTGCGGCACGGTCCACACGCGAAAGGTTCCGCTCCATATATGTCGAGGTTCCCGCGTTGAGCAGCTCCGTTGCGGCAATGGCAATTGCCCCATAAGCAGCGAACGTCAGTGCACCCCCCGTCGACAGCCGGCGCACCCCGAGCTCGCTCAGCTGGCCCACAGTTGGGCCGCCCGGCAGGAGGAGCACGTTGACCGGGGCTCCGGCCTCACTGACCACCCGACCAATGCGATCGGGGTCGATCAGACCAGGGGCATAGAGAACATCCGCCCCCGCCTGACGGAATGCCTGCAGCCGGGCGATGGTGTCTTCGATGTCCTCGATGTCGTAGAGATGGTTCTCGGCGCGTGCCGTAAGCGTGACGCCGAGCGGGCTTGCCGCTTTCACGGCGGCCGCCACCCTTTCCACCGCCATTTCGATCGGGTAGATGCCGCCTGTTGGGTCGTAGTCCTCGATCGAAAGCCCCGAGGCGCCAGCGTTAGCCAAGCGCGTCACGGTACCGGCCACACCCTGAGGACTGTTCGCGTAACCGTTCTCAGCGTCGACGCTGATCGGAATCTCGACGGCTGACGCCAGGGCGTGCACGTGGCCTACCAGTTCATCGAGAGTGGTCTGCTGATCCATCCGTCCCAGTGATGCGGCAAAGCCTGAGCTGGTTGTTGCGGTCGCCTGAAATCCCATCGACTCGATGATCTTCGCCGACCCGACGTCCCAGGCGTTGGGCATCAGAAAGGTGCCCTGCATGTGAAGGGCAGCGAATCGTGCCCGCAATGAATCAACCGTCACACGGCGGAACCTAATGTCCTTCATCCCCGGAGGTCAGGTCGGGCGAGCGGGTGCAGGCTACTCGCCACGCATCAACCGCAAGATTTCGAGCCCGGATCTCGTCATACAGTGTGTGACAGTCGTGATGGGTGACAGATGACGAGCCAAATCGCCGAAATAGGGCCGACCCTGGCTCGCGCTCGGGCGGGCGACACTGTTGCGTTCGCCTCCTTGGTCGACGGGCATCGAATGGGTCTCCTCCGTCACTGTTATCGGATGTTGGGCTCGGGCCCCGACGCAGAAGAGGCCCTGCAAGACACGTTGCTGCGTGCCTGGCAACGTCTCGATACTTTCGAGGCCCGGGGCTCTTTTCAGGGCTGGATGTATCGAATCGCCACCAACCTCTGCATCGACCGGCTCAGAGGGCGCCGCCCACGCAGCCACCCGGTCAACCACGGTCCGTCAGCCGCCCCTGGGTCCTTCCCCGAGGGCGCCGATGTCGCCATCGAATGGGTCGAGCCGATCGGTGATGCGAACATCGGGCTCGAGCAAGACCCAGCGTATTCCGCCGAACAACGAGAACGGATCAGCCTCGCCTTCATCGCTGCGCTGCAAAGGCTTTCGGCCCGTCAAAGAGCCGCCTTGCTGCTCCACGACGTCCTGGATTTCTCCCAGAACGAGGTAGCCGAGGTGCTCGACAGTTCTCCGTCAGCGGTCAACAGCTTGCTCTTCCGCGCCCGGGAGACCATGAATGCCTCGCGCAACACCGCTGCCTGCCGATCCGAAGGATCCCGGAGTGAAGGAAGCTATTGGACAGATACATGAGGGCCTGGGAGCGAGCCGACATCACCGAGTTCCTGGCCACAGTCACTGACGACGTCCGGATTTCGATGCCGCCGATCCCCACCTGGTACCAAGGCTCGGAAACGGTGGCGGACTTCATCGAAGTGGCGATATTCGCCCACGTCCGGCCGAATGGAGTCACCATGCGGCCAGGCGGCGCCAACGGGCAACCGGCCTTTGCCACCTACGAGCCCGGCTCGGACGGAGTGATGACTGTCAGTGGCATCCAGGTGATCGAAGTAGCCGAGGGCAGCAAGACCATCTCGGGGATCACTTCGTTCCGGGATCCCGAGACCGCGGTGCGTTGCGGCTTCCCGCGAACCATCACCTGATCTCCGCGGTCACCCTCAGACCAGCTTCGGGTCAACATGCACTTTCGGGCCCGACCCCGCTTCGGGACCTCTCTCGCCCGCCAACCGTCCGGCGACATCTTCGAGGCCAATCACCTCGGACACCAACGGGTCGGGCACAACCCGGCCGTCGCTGTAGGCCGCGATCGCCTCGCCGAGCCCGGCCGAGCCTCCGAGGATTCCGACGACAGTCACGTCACCCAGGGTGATCCGACGGCTGTCGAGCAGGCTCGGCTCGGTAGAGATGCCGATCAGGACCAGCCGCCCTCCGGGTTCGACATGCCCGAGGCTCAAAGCTGGGATTCCAGCGTCGATGGTTGCGTCGACAACACCATCGAAAAGCCCTGACAGATCATCGGTCCCCAGGTAGGTGTAGCGCACACCCAAGGACCGGGCCAGGTCGAGGCCCGCATTCTCGATACCCACGATGTGGACCTCGACGCCTCGGGCCATCGCGAATTGAGCGACGAGAAGCCCGATCGTGCCCGGGCCGAAGACCAGCAGGCGTTGACCCGCCTCGAGCCCGGTCGCGTTCACGGCCCGGACCGCACCACCTCCGGGCTCGACCAGGGCCGCTGCCGAGGACGAGACCTGCTCGGGAATCTCATAGAGTGCCGAGGCAGGAACGGCCAGTTGCTCAGCCAGAGCACCCGGCCAGCCCCCGCGAACCCCGATCTCATGACGGAATTCGCAGATGTGGTGTCGTCCGCTGCGACACCGGTCACATTCCCCGCAACCGAGCATGGTGTCGCCAGTGACCCGCTTTCCCAACCAGGTTGGGTCCACTCCCTCGCCGAGAGCAGTCACCCGGCCAACCCATTCGTGACCGATTCGAAGCGGATAGGACTCATAACCCTGACGGAGATAGTCCATCTCACCTGTGAAGAACTCGACATCGGTTCCACATATCCCAGCCCGTTCGACCTCGACTACGACGAGACCTGCCTTCGCGGTGGGCGGAGCTACATCTTCGACCCGAGCCACTCTGGGGCCATGGAGAACCAGTGCTCGCATCCCCCAAGTATCCCGTCGCCTTCGGAGTTGTGCCGACCTCTCGTTACCGTCCTCATCGTGGGTCAACGAATGAGTACCGATCAAATGCGGGGCTTGAGCGATTTGTTCGACCTCGTGGTCGACCGACTCACCGCGCCAGTGGAAGGTATGCACCGGGCAATCGCCGATCGCTCTCTGCGCTGGACCGGCCCCGGGGGAGAGCCCGCTCGACGCGTGTTCGACGCCACCATCGCCTCCGTCTACGACGTGATCCGCTTTGGCAGCTCCGCCGTCGGCGCCACCATTGGGCTGGCTGCGAGCTCTCGAGGAGAGGCCCTTGCCGAGACACCGCTGAACCGCAAGGTTCGTGCGGCCATCAACGCCACCTGGGGCGACGAGCTCGTGCGTAGGGAAATCGACTTCCAGATCGAAATGGGCATCCGGCAACCGGGGGGCGCCCTGGTCGAGTTGACGCCTGCCGGCGTTGCGGCAGGGTTCCCCTCCGCCACCTCCCGGATCGTGGTCCTGGTACACGGATTGGGCCGCACCGAGGACTCTTGGCTGGAGAAGGATGACCGTCCCGGGCTACGAGATCGGCTTGTGACCGAGTCGCCTGCCACTCCGGTGATGGTGCGTTACAACACGGGTCGCCACGTATCGGACAACGGGGCCGAATTAGCCCAGCTTCTCGAACAGTTGTTTCGCTGTTGGCCGACTCCGATCGAATCGATGGCGCTGGTCGGTCACTCGATGGGCGGTCTGGTGATTCGGAGCGCCTGCCTTATTGGCAATGAGGCAGGCAAGGACTGGACTAAGAGGCTGGATCACGTGATCACGGTGGCCACTCCACACCTCGGCGCGCCATTGGAGAAGGCTGCGAACATCGTCGCGTGGGCTCTAGGAGCAACAGCGGAGAGCCGCCCATTGGCTGAGTTTCTCGACGCCCGCAGTGTGGGCATAAAGGATCTTCGATTCGGGCGCATCGTCGAGGGCGGCCCGCCCGGGACTGACGTGCACAACGACCCTCCACCCTTGCCCGAGGTGGAACAACACTTCGTTGCGGCCGTGGTCACCAAGAACCCTCGACACCCGGTGGGCGCCATTTTCGGTGACTTGATGGTTCGGGCAGCCAGCGGAACCGGGCGAGGTCGACGACGCACGATCGAGGCGAACGACACACAGGTTCTCGGAGGGCGCAAACATTTCGACCTCCTCCACGACTACGAGATCCAGGATCAAATCATCGAGTGGTTGGGCCTAACCAAGCCCAGCAGCGAGACCTGACCGCATCAACGCCGCTAGGTCAGCCGTTTTCGGCCTTCGGTCTCGTCGTCGACCACGTTGCCTGTAGGTACGAATCCATGGCTCAGATAGAAAGGCCGGGGTGAGCCTTTGCCCTCACCCCAACTGGTGATGAGGGTGGTGTCGCCCATCTCCAGGCACTCCCTCGCAATCAGATCGAGGACCCGGCCCCCGATGCCACGCCGCTGATGAAGACGATCGATCAGCAACCGCCAGAGGTATGGCTCCGGGTGATGCTCGGTGCGCAGGGCAAGCATCACGAATCCGACTACCTCGTCGTCCGCCACCACTGCCCGCATCCAGGGCACGACAGGAGCGCCGTCGACTTCCTCCGGGAACAGGGCGTCGGCGAATGACCAGAACATCGGGGCGACGTACGCCTCTTGGGTCTTGTGGGTGATGAGCTTGGACACCGCCCGTTCGTTGGCGGTGGTGATCTCAACGAGGCTCACCTTCGTCGGAGAATGCCGGGGTCGTCCACGCCATTTGTCCCAGTCCTCACGGATCAGCCCGTAGATCCAGTCGTCCTCGTTGGAATCCTCCAGCCAGAAGGACAATTTGGTATGGCCCTCGTAGAGGAAGCCGGTTCTCTCCATCACCACCGCCGAAGCCGTGTTTTCGGGGTTGAGCATCCCAAACACCCTGGTGACGCCAAGCACGTCGAACAGGTAGCCCACCAGGGCCTCCAGGGCCTCGACCGCATAGCCCCGACCCCAGTGCTCGCTGGCGAAGGTGAATCCGATCTCTGCAGTTCGACCCTTCTGACTCAAACGCAACGCCACATCTCCCAGGGTCTGGCCGCTCTCGCCATCGGCGACGACGGCCATCCACCATTCCTCATCCTGAGGCCCATCCATCGCGACCAACTCGGCCTCCACCGTCTGCGCCTGTTCCGTGGTGAACGGGACGGCCCAGTTCTGATATTTGGCGACGAGTGGATCGTTGCGCCGTGCTTCGAGCGAGGCAGCGTCACCCGATTGAAATGGTCGTATCAGAAGTCGTTTGGTGCGGATTGGCTCGAACACGAATTGATTCAACCAGGCCGGTGCCAATCTCCCGTCGGGTTTTCTCAGGAGCGGAAGCGGTCGAAGGGCTCGAGTTTGATCCCGGCGTCGGCCAGGTCACGATCCACGCGCTCCACGACTCCCGTCAGGTCGATTGGCTTCAGCCCGGACCACGGATCGACGTCCAAGCGGGCATCAACGGTGCGTAGGTGGACCCCGTCAGGAGCAATTGACATCAGTTCCTCCCACGCCAAAGGGGCCGCCACCGGTGCCCCGGACCGGGGCCGGAGTGACCATGGTGCAACTGAAGTCGACCTGCCGGTATTGCGCATCCAATCGATGAAGACACGATCGTTGCGATCGGCCTTGCGGAACGCGACGGTCAACAAGTCCTCGTGGGATGACGCTGCCAGTTCTGCCGCACCCCGCGCGATCCACCCCACCGCTTCGAGGTCGACGGCCGGTGTCAATCGGGCCCGAAGGTGATAGCCCTTGGAGCCCGAGGCAAGGAGGACCGTGGCAATGCCGTAGCCATCGAGGAATGAACGCATCACGGCCGCGGCCTCACGGACCAGGGCTACCTGATCCGGTGGAGGGTCGAGATCCCAGATCACCCAGTCCGGACGGTCTTCGCCATCGATCCGAACCGACGGGACGTGGAAGGTAATCGCCCCGAAATTGGCAAAGAAGGCGACGCCCTCGGCGGTGTTGACCACCGGGTAGACCGTGGTGCCACCGCCCTCCTTGGGGAGCTCGTGACGCCCGATGAGGTCTTCGGGATAGTGGTCGGGTGCATTCTTCTGCATGAAACCCTTGCCCCCGATCCCCTGGGGAAAGCGCTCCACCGATAGAGCTCGGCCCTCGATGAACGGCAGCATCTGCCTCGCAACCTTGGTGTAGTAGCCGACGACTTCGCCCTTGGTGATCCCGTCGTCGGGGTACACCACGCGCTCGGGGTGGGTGACCTCCATCGGGCAAGCCTATTTCTCCCCGTCGTCAGAGTTGCCCCCTCCGGCCCTTCGGGCCACCTCCCCCAACGTCGCTTCGCTCCTGGGGGCATACCGCGAGAGGCGCTAGGCCAAGCATCAGAGTTGCCCCCTCCGGCCCTTCGGGCCACCTCCCCCAACGTCGCTTCGCTCCTGGGGACATACCGCGAGAGGCGCTAGGCCAAGCATCAGAGTTGCCCCCTCCGGCCCTTCGGGCCACCTCCCCCAACGTCGCTTCGCTTCTGGGGGAGGAAACGCGTGGACCCTCGACGAGGAGAGGTGGAAGTCCTGAGCCGTCTACCTGAGGTACGCAGCGCCGTATCTGGCGTGAATTGGACAAAGAACGGAAACCGGGTTGCTTTCTGTGTTGTGCTGGCGCCGTATTTGACGTCTTGTACCTCAGGTAAGCCTCATACAAGCCTCTTGCCTTTACCCTCGATCTAGGCGAACATATGTTCGATGCGATCCGAGGCGTCGATCCTCCATGCCGACCTCGACGCTTTCTATGCGTCGGTCGAGCAACGGGACAACCCCAAGCTTCGCTCACTACCTGTGATCGTGGGCGGGGGTGTGGTCTTGGCGGCCAGCTACGAAGCCAGGGCCTGTGGGGTGCGGACCGCAATGGGTGGCCGGTTGGCGCGTCGCCTGTGCCCGGAGGCGATCGTTGTCGAGCCAAGGATCTCGGCGTACTCCGAGGCGAGCAAGGCGGTGTTCGAAGTCTTCAAAGACACCACTCCCCTGGTCGAGGGGATCTCCATCGACGAGGCCTTCCTGGATGTGGGGGGGTTGAAGAGGATCTCGGGCTCACCGGTTGATATAGCCAGGCGGTTGAGAGAGACGGTGCTCAGCGAGGTCGGCCTGCCGATCACAGTCGGGATTGCCCGCACCAAGTTCCTGGCCAAAGTCGCCAGCGGGGTGGCCAAGCCCAATGGGCTCCTGGTGGTGGCGCCCGGGTCCGAGTTCGACTTCCTGCACCCTCTTCCGGTGGAAAGGGTCTGGGGGGTAGGCAAGGTGACCGCCGCCAAGCTCCACGACCGGGGAATCAACACCGTCGGGGAGATCGCCGAACTGGCTGAGCCGTCCCTGGTGGCGATGTTGGGCCGGGCATCGGGTCGCCACCTCCACGCTCTCGCTCACAATCGGGACCCGCGTCCCCTGGAGGTCGGCCGTCGACGCCACACGATCGGATCACAACGAGCCTTCGGGCTGGGGCCCAGATCTCTCGAGGAGCTCGACACGATCCTGGTCGGCCTGGTCGAACGTGTCAGTCGCCGACTACGGAAGGCGGAACGGGTGGGGCGGACCGTCGTCTTACGCCTTCGATTCAACGACTTCTCAAGGGCCACCCGCTCGCACACCTTTTCTCGGGCGACGGCGCACACCCAGACCATCCTCTCCGCACTGAGGGGCCTACTCGCTGATTCGATTCCCTTGATCGAAAGTCAGGGCGTCACGCTCATTGGCATCACCATCGCCAACCTCGACGATGACGATGCGCTGCAGTTGTCATTGCCATTCGATCGAGAGCCAGGGCTGGCCCTCGACGAGGCAATGGATCAGGTCAACGATCGGTTCGGATCGGCGACCGTGACCCGGGCGGTCCTCCTCGGCAAGGACCCGGGCCTGACCGTGCCTCTGCTCCCCGACTAGCACCGCAACCTATATTCACCCCTGATGCAGACGTTTCTGTTCACCGACATCGAGGCGAGCACACGTCACTGGGAGGAGCAGCCCGTCGCCATGGCATCTGCCCTCGCCCGACACGATTCGATCATGACCGGAGCCATCGATCGGGCCCAGGGCACTCTTCTCAAGACGACCGGCGACGGGGTCATCGCCCGCTTCGACTCGGCGGGCAACGCAGTGGCGGCCACCCTCGATGCCCAAAAGGCGCTTAGTGCAGAGGCCTGGGGCGTCACCGGGCCGCTGCGAGTACGGATGGGCATCCACGCTGGAGAGACCGAGAGTCGAAATGGTGACTTCTTCGGGCCTTCGATGAATCGGGCGGCCCGGATCATGGCCGCTGGCCACGGCGGTCAGGTGTTGGTCTCCGGAGCCGCGGCGGAGCTTGCTGCAGAACAACTCCCGCATGGTGCCGCGTTGCGAGACCTGGGCATGCATCGCCTCAAGGACCTGACTCTTCCCGAGCATCTCTACCAGCTGGTGCACCCCGACATCGAGAGTGAGTTCCCGGCGCCGGTCACCCTCGATTCGCGGCCCCACAACCTTCCACTGCAGGCCACGGAGTTCTTGGGACGGCGCAACGAGTTGGCCGCCATTCAGGTCATGTTGGAGTCCCCAAACACCAGGTTGCTGACGATCGCCGGCCCGGGCGGGGCAGGCAAGACGCGTCTTGGTCTCCAGGTGGCGGCCGAGCAGCTAGATCACTTCCGCGATGGCGTGTTCTTCGTCGACCTCTCGGCCGAACTCGATCCGGGGTCGGTCTTCGAGGCGATCGTCCGGACCCTCGAGCTGCCGGTCCTCGGTGGCGGTGACGCGCTCCAGATCCTCAAGTCGAGGCTTCGTGACCTCGAAATGATGCTGGTGCTCGACAACTTCGAGCAGGTCACCGAAGCGGCCGTGGGTCTCTCCGAGCTCCTCCAACATGCACCGCACCTGAGAGTGGTGGTGACGAGTCGGGAAACCCTCCGGGTTCGCGCCGAGCACGTGTTCCCGGTTCCACCCCTCTCCCTTCCCCACCCCCGCGATCCCGTCGCCTCGATCGCCGAATCCGAATCGGTTCAGCTGTTCACCGAACGGGCCGTGGCGGTGCGCCCAGGCTTCACCCTCAACGAAGAGAATGCGGCAGTTGTCGCCGAGATTTGCCTGCGACTCGACGGCCTCCCACTGGCCATCGAACTGGCAGCCGCGCGACTCAAGGTGTTCACACCGGTCGACCTCCTCGACCGCCTTCGCAAGCGGCTCGATGTCCTGGGTGCCGGGGGCCGGGATCTGCCCGACCGGCAACGCACCCTGTGGGGGGCGATCGGGTGGAGCTACGAGCTTTTGAACGAAGACGAGCGGCGACTGTTCGAGTTGATGTCGGTCTTCTCCACCACTGATCTCCCCGGTCTCGAGGCGGTGGCATCCGACATGGATGCAGGGCTGGTCCTCGATTCGCTGGCCTCTCTCGTTGACAAGAGCCTCGTTCGAAGTGACGACGACGTCGAATCACAGCGGTTCGCCATGCTCCTCATGATCAAGGAGTTCGCGGCCGAGCGGCTCGCCGACACTCCCGATCGGGAAGCAGTCGTGCGCAAAGCGCACGCCGACTACTTCTCCAGGCTCACCGTCGACATCGAAGAGCGACTTGAAGGTCCCGAGCGGGATGCAGCCCTCGAAGAAGTGGAGTCGGAGATTGGCAACCTGCGGACCGCATGGCGATTCTGGGTGGACGCCGGTGACCTCGACCGGATGCTCGAGCTGATTGGCCGTCTGTGGTCTCTCTATGAGTCGAAGGGCTGGTACCACAGCGCGATCGAGCTGGCGTCCGACACTCTCGAGGTGATGGCCAACGCCGGCTCGCCACCGGAATTGGCTCCCGACGAGCTGGTCATGCGAACGATGCTGGCCCGAACCCTGATGGCGGTACGCGGCTATGACGTGGAAGTCGAAGCCGAGTTCAAGCGGGCGCTCGAGATCTCTCATACCGTGCATGGCAGCGCCGCACAGCGTTTCCCGGTGCTGAGGGCTTTGGCGACCTACTACATGGGGATCGCCGACTTCGCCCAGGGAATGGAGTACGGGCGAGAGATCCTCGAGCTCGGTGAACGAGAGAACGACCTAGCCATACAAATGGAAGGCCATTATGTCTACGGCGTGGGTATGGCGTTCACCGGCGACCTCGAGCACGGCCTGCCCCACCTCGATCGCGCCATCGAGCTCCACGATCCCCGTGCTCGGAGCGCGTCACGCTTTCGTCTCGGCCCCAACACCGGGGTCGTGGCGCGGGTCGCCTCCGGACTGGTCCTCTGGCAGTACGGAGACCTGGAGAAATCGGTTTCACGGGTCAGCGCAGCCCTCGACATCGCCAGGGAGATCGACCATCCCTACAGCATCGCCTACGCCCTCTATCACAATGCCTTCCTCGCCTTGCAGAGGAGCAGGTTCGAGGAGTGCATCGCGATTGCGAAGGACCTGGCCGAGGTCTCGGAAGAGCATGACTACGTCGTTTGGGCGACTCTGGCGATCTTCCTCGAGGGCATCTGTCGAACGGTCCTCGGTGAAACCGAACGCGGGTTGGAGATGACCGAGAGAGCGATCGACCTCTATCAGGGGCTGACCACACCTCCAGTGTTCTGGCCGCTGATCCTGGCCTTCAGAGCCCTGGTGCACGCGCTCGCCGGGCAACCCGAGCGAGCGTTGGCACTGATCGAAGAGGCGATAACGATCGGCGGCCCCGATGACATGACCTCACCCGAGTTTCGGATCGTCAAAGGCGACATATTGAGGATGCTGCCGACGCCTGACCACGCCAGCGCCGAGAACTCCTATCAATCGGCGATCCGAGGCGCCCACGCAGGGGGCCTGCGGCTGTTTGAACTGCAGGCCATGACCAGGCTGGTCGGTCTGCGGCGCGAACTGGGCCAGTCCCCCGACGGCAGCGCAGAGCTGGCCGCGCTCTACGGCACCTTCACTGAAGGTCTGGGTGAATATGACCTGGTCGCAGCCGGAGACATCCTGGAGCTGAGCAGTCACTAGGGCGCTTCGACCACGGGTGTCGTGACATTCGGCACTCCCTTTCAGAACGTCGTCTCCTTAGCTTTGACCGTATGGCTCCTCAGTTCACAACGGTCGACGGCAACCAGGCCGCGGCCCGAGTGGCGCATGCCCTCAGTGAGGTAATAGCCATCTACCCGATCACTCCGGCCTCGCCGATGGGTGAGCTCGCTGACGCCTGGTCGCAACTCGGTCGCCCCAATCTGTGGGGTGTCACCCCAGACGTCGTGGAGATGCAGAGTGAGGCAGGCGCGGCCGGCGCCGTGCACGGATCGCTCCAGGTGGGGGCGCTGACCACCACCTTCACCGCATCTCAGGGTTTGCTGCTGATGCTGCCCAACATGTACAAGATCGCAGGAGAGCTGACCTCGACGGTGTTCCACATCGCAGCTCGGACCCTCGCCACGCATGCCCTCTCGATCTTCGGTGACCACTCAGATGTGATGGCGGCCCGCCAAACCGGGTTCGCCATGCTCGCCTCGTCGTCGGTTCAGGAAGCACAGGATCTCGCATTGGTGGCTCACGCGGCCACGTTGCGGGCCCGGGTTCCGTTCCTCCACTTCTTCGACGGGTTCCGCACCTCGCACGAAGTTTCAAAGATTGCCGCCGTTGGCGACGAGGTGCTTCGGGCCATGATCGATGAGGATCTGATCGCTCAGCATCGGCTGCGGGCCCTGAGCCCTCAACGTCCCGTGCTCCGCGGCTCGGCGCAGAATCCGGACGTCTTCTTTCAGGCGAGGGAGGCAAGCAACCCGTTCTACTCGGCGGTTCCGTCGATAGTCCAAGCGGAGATGGATCATTTCGCCGAGCTCACCGGCCGGAGCTACCACCTCTTCGACTACGTGGGGCATCCCGAAGCGGAAAGGGTCGTGGTCCTGATGGGCTCCGGAGCGGGCGCTGCCACCGAAGCGGTGCAGCGGCTGGTGTCACAGGGAGATCGCGTCGGCCTGGTGATCGTTCGCCTCTACCGGCCTTTCGACGGCGAAGCCTTCCGAGCGGCCCTGCCTGAATCGGCTCGCTCCATCGCCGTTCTCGACAGGACCAAGGAGCCGGGATCGGTCGGCGAGCCTCTCTATTTGGACGTTCTCGGAGCGCTCTACGAGGGAGATCGCCCCCTGCCACTCGTCGTAGGCGGACGGTACGGACTGTCCTCGAAGGAGTTCACGCCAGCCATGGCCTCTGCCGTCTTCGCCGAACTGGAGCAAGAGACTCCCAAGCGCCATTTCACCGTGGGGATCAACGACGATGTCACCCACCTCAGCCTGGATTACAGCTCGGAGGCTTGGGAGGAGCCCGAAGACATGGTGCGTGCCGTCTTCTTCGGATTGGGCAGTGATGGCACAGTCGGAGCCAACAAGGCCTCAGTGAAGATCATCGGCGACCACACCGAGCTCTTCTCCCAGGGCTACTTCGTCTACGACTCGAAGAAGTCCGGCTCACGCACCGTTTCCCACCTCCGATTCGGCCCACGGCCGATCGCCTCGACCTATCTCATCGGGTCCGGGCAAGCCACCTTCGTGGCCTGTCATGACTTCAACCTGCTTCAAGACGTGGATGTGCTCGAAGCGGCGGCAGATGGGGCCATCTTCCTCGTCAACAGCCCATACGGGCCCGACCGAGTGTGGGATCACCTCCCACCTTGGATTCAACGCGGAATCGTCGAGAAGGGCCTCGACTTCTGGGTGGTGAACGCCTCTGAAATCGCCGCCAACGCAGGGCTCGGTGGTCGGATCAACACAGTGCTCCAAACCTGCTTCTTCGCTCTCTCCGAAATCATGCCTCGCGAGCAATCAATGGCCGCCATCACCGATGAGGTGACGAAGGCCTACGGCAAGCGAGGCGAGGTCGTAGTACGTCGAAACCTCGATGCCATCAACTCCGCACTTGGTGGTCTGCAACGGGTAGACGCTCCCACCGCCTTCGACGGAGCGGTGACCGGCCCGGCAGACATCTACGCCGCCCGCCTCGCGACCGCCCCGGACTTCGTCCAGCGGGTGACCGGAATCATGTTGGCAGGCAAGGGAGACCTGCTGCCGGTCTCTGCGATGCCTGTCGATGGCACGTTCCCCACCGGTACCGCCGTGTGGGAGAAGCGGTCGATCGGGAACTCGATCCCGATCTGGGATCCTTCGATCTGCATCGACTGTGCCCGGTGTGCGTTGGTCTGCCCCCATGCGGCGATCAGATTCAAGGTCTTCGATCCTGCTGTCCTCGACATGGCCCCCGATGGATTCGCATCCAAAGAGGCCAGTGGAACTGACCTCGCGGGCATGTTTCTCACAGTGCAGGTCGCGCCCGATGACTGCACGGGCTGCGGAGTCTGCGTGGACGTGTGCCCTGCCCATTCCAAGACCGAGGTGGGTCACCGCTCGATCGACATGGTTCCAAAGGAAGAACATATGGAGCGGGAGCGGGCCAACTTCGACTTCTTCCTGACCATCCCTGACCCTCCGCGCGATGAGGTGAGGCTCGACACGGTCAAGGGGTCTCAGATGATCGAGCCATTGTTCGAGTTCTCGGGAGCCTGCGCCGGGTGCGGGGAGACGCCTTACCTCAAGCTTCTGAGCCAACAGTTGGGTGACCGCCTGGTCATTGCGAACGCCACCGGGTGCTCGTCGATATACGGAGGAAACCTTCCCACCACTCCTTGGGCGACGGATGAGACCGGACGCGGGCCGGCGTGGGCCAACTCGTTGTTCGAGGACAATGCCGAGTTCGGGCTGGGGATGCGCCTCGGCCTCGAAGCCATGGAGGCCGATGGCCGTCTTCTGGTAACCGCGCTTCTCCCGGAGCTCGGTGACTTGGGGGTGGAAATCCTGGGAGCCGATCAAACAGAGGAAGCTTGGGATTGCCGCTCAGAGGAATCGGATCGAGATCCTGCGAGAGCGGTTGGCGGGCATAGATGGACTGCTGGCCCGCCGTCTCGAGGGGGTTGCAGACGCTTTGGTCCGCACCTCGGTCTGGATAGTCGGCGGCGACGGTTGGGCCTACGACATCGGGTTCGGTGGTCTGGACCATGTGCTCGCGTCGGGCAGGGACATCAACATCCTGGTGCTCGACACCGAGGTCTATTCCAACACCGGTGGGCAAGCCTCCAAGGCGACACCACGCGCTGCTGTTGCGAAGTTCGCCTCGGGCGGGAAGGCCACGGCTAAGAAGGATCTCGGCCAGATCGCGATGGCCTACGGGAATGTGTACGTGGCCCAGGTGGCGATGGGCGCGAACATGACCCAGACCGTGAAGGCCTTCGCCGAGGCGGAGGCTCACCACGGCGTCTCCCTCATCCTCGCCTACAGCCCATGCATCGCTCACGGGATCGAGATGTCCACCCAGATGAGTCATCAAAAGGAGGCCGCAACCTCCGGCTACTGGCCGTTGTATCGATATGACCCCGCCTCTGAGGCCTCCGGACAGCCAGGGCTGCGACTCGACAGCCGCAAGCCAACGATTCGCTTCAAGGACTTCGCCGAGAAGGAGGGACGCTTCGCCATGCTGGCCCGAGCCAACCCCGATCACTCGGCCGAGCTCATGACAAGCGCCCAAAAGGACATCGACGACCGCTGGCAGCTCTATGAACAGCTGGTCGAAGTCCATCGCACCGCCGAGTTCACCGAATTGGATGACCGATGAGCGTCGACCTCCGCACCAACTATTTGGGCATGACGCTGGCTCATCCGGTCGTGCCCTCGGCTTCTCCTGTAACTGGCGACATCGACCATCTTCACCAACTCGTCGAAGCAGGCGCCTCGGCTGTGGTCTTGCCCTCGCTATTCGAGGAGCAGGTCGAGCACGAGGCGATGGCGGTGCACATGGGTTTGGAGTGGGCCAAGGATTCCTTCGCGGAGGCCACCGCCGGCTACCTGCCAGAGTTGGATGACTACAACACTGGCCCCAAGCGTTATCTCCAATTGATCCGGACCGCCAAAGCCGAGCTGATGGTGCCGGTCATTGCCAGCCTCAACGGGACCACCACCGGTGGGTGGACCCTCTACGCCAAGATTCTGGCCGATGAGGGAATCGACGCCCTCGAGCTCAACATCTACCTCATTGCCGCGGACCCCACCCTGACCGGGGGTGAGGTGGAGCGTCAGTATCTGAGCCTCGTCGAAATGGTCCGCCGATCCGTGGAGGTGCCGCTCGCAATCAAAGTTGGGCCGTTCTTCTCGTCCATGGCGAACATGGCCACCCGACTCGTGGATGCCGGAGCTGATGGACTGGTGCTCTTCAACCGCTTCTACCAGCCAGACATCGATCTCGAGCGCATGGAAGTCGTCCCCAACCTTCTCCTGTCAACACCGGCGGAGCTTCGCCTTGTTCTCCGTTGGATCGCCATCCTCCGGGGCAAGATCAACGCGTCGTTGGCAGCCACGACTGGGGTCGACGGTCCCGTTGAGGCGGCCAAGCTGGTCCTGGCGGGAGCGGACGTGACAATGATGGCGTCGTCATTGCTCCGGAATGGACCGGATCGGCTCCGCGAGACTGTCGCTGGCCTAGCGGCGTGGCTCGACGAGAACGGCTATCGATCGCTGGAGGAAGCCAAGGGATCCTTCAGCCAGGCCGCGGTCGCCGACCCCACCCAGTTCGAACGGGCCAACTACATGCGGACGTTGCTGTCCTACTCACCTCATTGGTGACCGTCGGCGTCGAGTCGACTTACGCAGTGGCGGGCGGAGTCGGAGTGGTGTAGCTCCGGATCGTGTCCTTGTTCCCATAAGCGCCGCCCGTGTAAGTCACGATGTCGGCGCCGACGGCGAGGACGATCCAGAACCAATCGAACCCGACGACCCCAAGGGGTGCCACCGCGACATACATCAGGGTGGTCCAAGGAAGGAACAAGAATCCGAGCAAGGGCCAGATGAATGTGTCAAACGTCGCCTGCCAGCGAGCCGGCTGGACCAATCCCCAAACCAGGATCCCAAGTCGCGGTCCGAACAGCATCAGGGTCGTAAACACGCAGCACATGGTCCCAGTCCTTCTCTAGATCGATCTGCGTGTAGCAACCTAGTCGGAGTCGCGCCAGGCGGGCGTGCAGGACGACAAATCAACGGAGGTGCCGACGATTGACTGAGGGCTTCCTCATGCCCGCCGGGCGCGCAGCGGGGCAACACACCGACAGATTGGGATATCTGGCCCTTGGCTCTACTCGCTTGCCGCCCTGCTCCTCGTGGCGTGTGCAACTCCACCTACATCGGATGCGACTTCTACGACTGAAGAACGGCAAGTGGTCCCGACCACGACCACCGCCCAAGAAGAAGTGACGGAGACCTCCAAGCTCCGGTGACTGTCACGACCACGATCCTGACCCCGACAACGACGGCGCCGGACGCACAAGAACAGTCGCCGGAGTCCTGGAGCACAGACGCTCCTGGCTGCCGCAAACCAGGACGACTTTGGATTGTTGGCCCCCTACGTCTTTGTCTCAGAGGAGAAGCGCGACCTCTTCCCGCCTTTGTCGAGTTCGACCTGCCTCAGCTTGCCTCCCAATCTTCATGTGTGGTCGAACGGCGCGAGCGTCGGATGTCCGATCAGCTTCGACGACATGACCGCGTACTCAATCAACCTCAAGACTGGTGACGATGGTCAGATGTTCACAGACCTGATCGTCGCCCCTCAGATCCTCGACACCATCGCTTCACGTGCCTATCTCAGCTGCAGCCCGACCTGGCCCCTACCCATAATGCTCGAACCTCGCCCAACGTCGTAGCGACGAGATCGAGTCACTTTCTGCTTTCCCAAGAGACGTCGACTGAACTTCAACGAGAGCACGCCTTGAGACCCTGCTGTCGATGTGATGTCTTCGACGAGTAAGCCAATACCTAACCCACATACCACACGATACAACTGAACCGAGCTGCACAGCAGCGCCATGCGCCGGTATCCGCATCCTCACACACGCATCTACATCTGAGCAGTCCGCCTCCCTGTGGAGCCCTAGCGGCATCACGTCGAGGTGGAGCGAAGTCGATCCCTCCTCGGGGTCGAGACTGAACACAACACGCATTGTGCCGATCCCGAACCTGGAGAGGTCGAGGCGGAAGACATACGGGTCGTTGTCGTCATCGGGGTGCAGAGGAAGACCCTTGTAGAGCGTCGGAACCGGGGTCAGGCCTCGGAGTAGAAGCCGACCTCCCCTGACGAAGACCTCGACACCGGCCCCCATCATCATCCTCGCCCGAGCGTCCGTGAGTCGCGCCGAGAGCTGGTATCGACCGCAGATGTCCGCCCAGATCTCGGGGTGGTGTGGGACGTCGGCGCGTATGACCTCGTCGGGGACGCCAAGCAGATAACTGAGCAGGCCAGCTATTTCCCCGGGCAGCCAGAACATCGCCCCTTTGGCCCCGTTGGTGAAGGCCATCACAGCGACACCATCGTCAGGTGCGGCGAATATCTGAGAGTTGAAGCCGGGAAGGATTCCTCCATGCTCAACGGCGAGATGCCCTCCAAAGTCGAATCGGAAGAACGACAATCCGATGCCAGGGATCCGGGGCTCCGGTTGGTAGTGGGGCTCGAACATGCTCGCCAGCGTCTCCGGTCTCAGCACAGACCCGTGTTCATTGGCGCCTCCTCCGGTAAGTGCGCTTAGGTAGCGAGCCATGTCCCGGGGAGTCGAGTAGATCGAGGAAGCCCCAGCGGTCACCCACTGTCGGTCGACGATCGACTTGGCACCCCTGGAGCCAAGGTTGTATCCCGTGGCCAGGCGCTCCTCGACCTTTGCAGAGCGATTGAGATCCGTGTCGGCCATGCCGAGGGGCTGGAAGATATGGTCTCGCAGATAGACGTCGAAAGACTGACCGCTCACATCCTCGACGATCTGCCCGAGCGTCGCGAAGCCGAAGTCGCTGTAGATGAATCTGGTACCCGGCTCGGCACCGACCCGGAGACCACCTCCGTAGAGCTCACCCAACGGCGGTAGCCGCTCTCCCATTTTCACGCTTTCTCCGAAGTCGGGCCTGAGCACATCCCAGGGATGCAGGACCTCGGGGACACCTGACGTATGGGTAAGCAGATGCTCCACCGTTGCCGGGCGGAAGCAGGGGTCGCCGGGAATCAATTGGAAGTGCGCGGAGGTAGTTGTTGGCCGGTGCGTCCAGCTGGACCAGTCCTTTCTCGCAAAGCTGCATTACGGCGATTGCTGTGAACGTCTTGGTGATCGAGGCGATACGAAAGGCCGTGTCCTCGGTTATGAGCGTCTTCGACGCGATGTCGGCGACCCCGTGTGCGTCGAAGAGCTCAAGGCGCCCGCCGCGGACTACTCCGACGGCGAACCCGACGGCGGGCCTCCGATTCAGGATCTCGCCGACTCTTGCACTCACTTCGGACAAGTCGACCCGGGCTGATTTCTCCGCCGATTGGCGGGTGCTGGTCGCAAGCATTGCTACACCTCCAGTACGAGATTGCCCCCAACTCGAAACAGGCAATAGAGCCGATCGGCCAGAACCGCTGTTTCGAAAGCCCCTTGCCCGCGCTCGCGTCAAGTCCGAAGCTGAGTTCGGAGGCAACGGATTGACGTCGATCGAGCGGCTGACCGCCCAGGACCAGATCATGCTGTGGCCGGACGAGATCTGGCCTCAAGACATCGGTGCACTCGCGATCCTCGACGGCCGCGACCTATTCGATATCGACGGGAGCTTTCGGATCGCAGCTGTGAGGGAGGCTGTCGGAAGCCGCCTAGATCTGGTGCCCCGATCTCGCCAACTCCTATGTGTGCCGCCACGGCGCCTCGGCGGTCCACTTTGGATAGACGCCCCCGCGTTCGATCTCAATGACCACGTAGCGGTCCACCCTCTCCCAACGCCCGCCGATGAAGGTCAACTTCTGGCCGCCATCGAGCAACTGCGCCGACGTCCTTTGGATCGGTCACGACCGCTCTGGGAGATGTGGTTCCTACCCGGACTCTCACATCAACGAGTCGGGTTGTTCATGAGGACGCATCACAGCATCGCCGACGGAATAGCCGGCGTTGCCACGTTCGCGACCTTCCTCGATGCCACGCCCGACGCCGTGCAGGCATCACCAAAGCCGCGGGCACCCGCAGCGCCACCGACATCAAGAGAGCTCTTTGTCGACAGCCTGCTGCGTCAAGCCAAAGTGCTGGGTCGGGGTCTCTCGAAACTATTCCACCCAGTTAGCACCCTGCGAGGCGTGCTGGCCGGTTGGCCGGCTCTACGCGAGATCATCGCTGACGAGGAGCTCCCCGCGACCAGCCTCGGTCAGGTTGTCGGCCCGGACCGCAAGTTCGCCTTCATTCGAACCTCACTCGACTCGGTGAAGGAGGTCGCGCACACCTACGACGCCAAGGTGAACGATGTTCTGTTGACCGTCATCGCCGGCGGATTACGCGACCTCCTCCGCAGCCGCGGAGAGCCCGTGGATGATGTGTTGGTACGGGTCTATGTGCCGGTGACTCTGCGACATGGGCAGTTCGATCACGCCAGAGGGAATCAGATCGCACAGATGGTCATCCCCTTGCCGATCGGAGTGTCGGATCCTGTTCACCGGCTTCACCACGTCGCGGCGGAGACCGCTGAGCGGAAGGCGCGGAACCGGCCGGCCCTTGGGAAGATGCCGCATCGCGGATTCCTCGGGCGCCAGTTTCTCAAGCTGATCGACCGACAACAGGTCAACGTGACAACCGCTGATCTCCCCGGCCCGCCGTTCCCCCTTTACTTTTCGGGGGCCGAGGTCCTGGAGGTGTTCCCGATACTGCCCCTGATCGGGAAAGTCGCACTCGGGGTGGGGGCGATGTCCTACGCGGGACAGTTCAACATCACCGTCGTCGCCGACGGAGGTGCCCACCCCGACCTGGACGTTCTAGTCGCCGGTATCAGCAGCGAGTTGGAGTCGCTCACCCGGCTGGTAGGAGTCGAAGCCAAACAGACCAGCCGCTGAGAGGCTCCCTCACTCCATCTCCGGGTCCTCCTCGTGGAAGCGATCCCGGTCCTGCTGTCGCAAGTCCTCCTCTTTCGATCGATAGGACGAGGTCGAATAGGCGACGTCCTTCCACATCTTGTCGCTTCCCGCCTTGGACTTCTCCCACGCGATCCGATTGGCCGTGGATACCCCGACCTTTTCCCCTTCGGCGTACACGTCCTGGTCGGCGCCCAGGAACACGAATACCCATCCCTGCTTGCGTCGCTCGGACACCATCTCGAAGACCTTGGAGCGGTCGAAATCTGTGCTGGCGTTCTCCAGCCCGTCGGTGACGATCAGGACCACCTGGTCCTCTTCTGGCAGGTCCGTTTCCTTGCGGCTGGCGGTCTCGCCGTCGATGCGGAGGATCATCCGACCCACCGCGTCATACAGCGGCGTAGTAGAGCGCGGTTGATAGACCCTTCGGTCGAGGTCGGTGACCTCACGCAACGGGATCCCATCGATGAGCAATTCAAACGGGTCGTCGGAGTCGAATTGAACGAGGGTGACCCTCGCTTCGCCCTCCGTCTCCCGCTGCTTGCGCAGGTACTGGTTGAACCCGACGACGACATGACCAGCGATGCTGGCCATCGAACCGGATCGATCCAGAACGATCGAAATATGCACAGGTTTCATTGGTCCTCCTTGTGTTCGGTGGGCATTTCCCACTCCTCTTGCGGCCAAACGGGCCGCACCAATACGGCATGGCTGGCACTGCTGTCAACCCCTCCCCCCGGGTTGTCGGCCCCTACGGGGCCGACAAGAAATTCTCTGGAAACGCAGCAGCCGACAGTGTGACGGGTGCCTGTGACAGATTTCGAGGGCGGTCAGCGTTAGCTTGTGCCGGTTTCCGTGAATGACTTTCCCGACACCCGGTATGCGAAGAGTGGCGACGTGCACATCGCCTACCAGACGGTGGGCGAGGGCCCCGACCTCATCTTCTGCGCAGGGATCTTTTCGAACGTCGACGTGATGTGGGAGGAGCCCCTCTGGGAGCACTTCCTCGGTCGGATGGCGTCCTTCTCCCGTCTCACCGTCTTCGATATGCGTGGCGTCGGACAGTCCGACAGAGGATCCAAAGCGCCGATCCTCGAGCGACAACGTGACGACTTGGGGGCGGTTATGGACGCACTGGGCGTAGAGGGCGGGATCGTGTTCGGGGTGGCCCGGGCGGCGAGCATGTCAATGCTCTTTGCGGCCACCCATCCTCAGCGCACCCATGCCCTTGTCCTTTATGCCCCGACCGTAAAACGTGTGGCATCGCCGGATTTCCCGATCGGGATGAGCGCCGAGGAGCAGGCGCACTTCTTCAACCGTTTCGTCGAGGAGGTCGGCACCGGCAAGAACCTCTCCCTCCAAGCGCCTTCGTTGGCGCACGATGAGCGTTTCGTCAAATGGTGGGCTCGTTTCGAGCGGTTGGTGGCTACCCCCTCGGCGTATCGAGAAATGGGTCAGATCATGACGGATGTCGATGTTCGAGAGGTTCTTCCGACGATCCAGGTCCCAACCTTGGTTCTGCATCGGGCTGGCGATATGGCTGTGCCCGTAGATCAGGGACGGTATATAGCCAAGCACATCGCCGACGCCCGATATGTCGAGCTTTCCGGTGACGACCACCTCCCGATCGCCGGCGACGCCGACGCCCTCCTTGACCAAGTCGAAGAGTTCGTCACTGGCAAGCGCCATGTGCCCAAGAGCGACCGAATCCTGGCCACGGTGATGTTCACGGACATCGTGGGCTCGACCTCGCTCCAAGCAAGCCTCGGCGACCACGAGTGGAAGCGGTTGGTGGAGAGCCACCACCGAATCGTGCGGCGGCAGCTGGAGCGTTATGGGGGGCGGGAGCAGGACACCGCTGGTGACGGCTTCTACATCGTCTTCGACGGCCCGGCCCGAGCCATCGACTGCGCCCGCGACGTCATGACCGACTTAGCACCGCTGGGAGTCCAAATTCAGGGCCGGGGTGCACACGGGGGAATGCGAGATCGTGGACGGAAAGTGCGCCGGCCTCGCAGTGTCGATCGGAGCGCGGGTCATGGGACAGGCCGGAGCGTCGGAGATCCTGGTCTCTCAGACCGTCAAGGATCTGACGGCTGGCGGTGACCTCCAATTCAAAGAGGCAGGAGAGCACGAGTTGAAGGGGATTCCCGACCGTTGGCGGTTGTATCTAGTGGCCGCCTGAGACGGTGGGATCCGGTCGCTTTAGGGGAGTCGGCCGAACCAGACCAAAGAGCCGAAGCCGGCCAGGCTCAAGACCGCCAGTGCCGCTCCGACGAACCAGTCGGCGATCTCGATCGGCTCGGTCGTTGACCTGGACCGATCGACCCAGATCCTCGTACACCTGGCTCAGCTGCTCTGCGGTTGCGGCAGTTAGTGATCTCCCGTTTGTCTGCTGCGCCAATTTCTCAAGGGCTGCCTCGTTGACGGGAACCGGGACGACCTCGCCGTAAGGGTCGACGATGGTGCCTGCGTCCGTCCCGAATGCGATCGTGTGCACCGGGATACTGGCGTTGCGCGCCGCGGTTGCAGCCTCGTCGTTGGTCCTTCCCATCGTGGTCTCGCCATCAGAGAGCACCACGATGGTGCCAACCGACTCACCCGTTTCTGGTGCGGTCTCCTCGACCTGTCGGCGCCGACGACTCGATGGCGTTGATCCCGGCGAAGACCGCCTCGCCGATGGCGGTGCCTTCTCCCAGTTGCCCGTGATCGATCGACTTGTCGACGACCCGGCGCACGGCATCGAGACGTGTTGTCGGAGCAATCAGTTGGCGTGCCTCGCCATCGAAAGCGACGACCCCGACTGAAACGCCTTCCGGCACCGTATCTAGAAACACCGCCGCAGCATCCCGGACCGCGTCGATCCGAGACGGCGACACGTCGTCGGCCTCCATGGAAAGCGACGTGTCGATGGCCAACACCACGACCTGAACCGACTCATGGGTCTCGCCGGCGATGACAGGGCGGGCAAAGGCCACGGTCGCCACCACTACTGCCAGCACGAGACCAAGAGCTGTGAGATGACGGCGCCATCCGGGGCGGTCGGGAGCGACCTGATCGAGCATCTCGATGGTCGTGAAACGCATGGCATAGCGGCGCCGTCTCGCCTGAAGGACCAGGTATCCCAGGCCCAGCGCCAAAGGGAGCGCGAGCAGGACGAGTCGGCCGGGCACCAGAAATCCGAAATCGCTCATCTTGTGGACCTCCCTGCGGCCATGAGCCGTGCTTTGCGCCCTGACACGAACCTGACGAAGTCGAGCACCCAGTCGCGATCTGTCCTGAGCGTGAGGTGATCGGCACCACAGCTCTTGAGGCGAGCGGCGATGTCTGCCCGGCGGCGCACGGCCAGTTCGCCGTAGGCGCGGCGGACCGACGCGATGGAAGTGTCAACCAATCGCCGGCGACCGGTCTCCGGGTCCACGACCGAGATAAGGCCGACATCCGGCAGGTCGACCTCACGTGGATCGACTACCTCCACTGCAATCAGTTCGTGGCGATGCGACAGCGCCCGCAACGACCGTTCCCAGGTCGCCTCTCCCAAGAAGTCGGAGATGACGATGGCGAGGCCACGACGACGAGCGGTCCGGCGGACCATGTCGATGGCACCGCTGAAGTCACCGACCTCGCCATCCACCGGCGCCCGGTAGAGCGCGGCGAGGATGGCACCGGTGTGATTTGAGCCACCGCGCGCCGGGAGTATTTGTGGGCGTGACCGTATGCCGTCGATGGTGGTGCGGACCGCGCCTACCCGATTGCCTCCCGAGGACGCGAGCAGGGCAAACGCACCCGCCGCCGACCAGGCCACCTCATGCTTGGTGGTGAGGCCCGTCCCGAAACCCAGGCTGGATGAGGTGTCGAGCGCAATCCACACTTCGAGTTCATGGTCGGCGATGTTGTCTCGAACGTGCGGATCATGAGTACGGGCGGTCACCGCCCAATCGATATGTCGTGGGTCGTCTCCTGGGACGTATGGCCGAGCTTCGCCACGCTCGGTCCCATGGCCGGGGAACAAGCCTGCATGGTCGCCGGCGAGGAGACCGTCGAGGCGCCTCATCACGGTCATCCGAAGACGGTCGCTCGGCAATCTCGAAGGCGACGTGAGTCGCGATACCCGTGGGATCGCCTCCACGCCGGAAGGCGGTCCGGATCTTCCCAGCATGCTCAGACCTCCAACGAGGAGCGCTGACCGCTCAGCTGTGACGACGACAGACGCGGCGCTACGACCGTGGTGAGAAGTTCGATTAGCACCTCGTCAACGGTCACACCGTCAGCAACGGCGTCGAAGGAAAGAACCAGCCGGTGGTTGAGCACGTCGTAGGCAATGTCATAGACATCTTGCGGCAGCAGATGGTCTCGTCCCCTCAGCAAGGCGAGGGCCCTGCCGGCGCTGATCAGGCCGATGCTCGCCCTGGGGCTGGCCCCATAGGCGAGAAGGCCGTCGATCTTGACTCCATGCTCGAGGGGATTCCGGGTGGCCAGGACAAGGCGAATTGCATAGTCCTGCACCGAACGATCGACGTACACGGACTCCGCTGCTGCCTGAAGGCTCGCCACGTCCTCGGTGGACAGAAGAGCTGCCGGAGCCGCGGTATGGCGACGGTCACGGTCGACAATCTCGTGCTCTTCGACGGCGGTTGGGTAGTCCACCGGGATTCTCATCAGGAACCGATCACGCTGCGCCTCGGGTAGCGGGTAGACACCCTCCGACTCGATCGGGTTCTGGGTGGCCAGGACCAGGAAGGGCAAGGGGAGGCGGTAGGTGATTCCTCCGATGGAGATCTGACGTTCCCCCATCGCCTCGAGTAGCGCCGATTGAACCTTGGCCGGGGCACGGTTGATCTCGTCGGCGAGGACGAAATTGGCGAACACCGGACCCAGTTCCACATCGAATCCCTCGGTCGAGGGTCGATAGATCCGGGTGCCGACGATGTCGGATGGCAGCAGATCCGGAGTGAATTGGATCCGGGTGAAAGTTCCTCCGAGGGTCCTGGCGAGGGTGGAGACCGTGAGCGTCTTGCCTAGCCCCGGCACCCCCTCGAGCAGGCAGTGGCCACCCGCGAGGAGCGCCACCAGAACACGCTCCAGAACGCGCTCTTGGCCCACGATGACGGCTTTCAGGTCAGTCATGACCTGACGCAGCCGGTTGGCGAGGAGGTCAGGCTGAGGCCCCTCGACGATTGGTTGAAGCGGGCTCGTCATCATGTTCCTGGTGCCTCCTCTGGCGTCTGCGTCGGGGCCGGGACGGAGAAGAGCTCCTCGAGCAACTGCTCCAGCTCAGGCGGGATCGCCCCCGGGCCAAACATCTGGTCAAGCATCTCCTGGAGGCCGGGAAGGTCCTGCAGGTCCTGTGCCCCTCCCGGACCGAACAAGTCGTCGAGGCCGGGAAGCAGATCCTCGAGCCCGGGTACCAGTCCCTGCATGCTCGAGGCGTCCTCTGGGGCGGGGATCGTCGGGGCGTCTACGCCACCATTGGCCTGAACTTCGTCCATCAATTCGGCGAAGTCCTCGATAGGAATCGCGAAACCGACCCCGTCGTTTCCGCCCGACATCGAAGCGATGGCCGTGTTGATTCCGATGACCTTGGCCTCGGCGTCGGCCAGTGGCCCTCCCGAGTTGCCCGGGTTGATCGGGGCGTCGGTCTGGATCAGGCCCGTGAGGGTGCCCATAGGTGTCTCCACCTCCCGGTCAAGCCCCGAGATGATGCCGGCAGTGACCGATTGCTGATAGCCGAAGGGGCTCCCCAGAGCGATCGCCGGCTCGCCGACTTCAACCGTTCCCGGCTCAGCGATGGTCGCTGCCACCAGATCGGTTGCGTCATCGAGGGCGACGACAGCCAGATCGCGTTCCGGGATCCGCCCAACTACGCGGCCGTTGAAACTGCGCCCGTCGGCGGTGATCACCGTGACTTCGTCGGAGATCGACACCACATGATGTGCAGTGAGGACCAGGCCGGATGTGTCGTAGATTACGCCTGAACCCACGCCTCCACCGGCCTCCAGCCCTCCCATGATTTCGATGTGGACGACGGCAGGGCCGAGGGCGGAAGCCACGTCAGCCGTGCTGCCAGCCTCTGCTTCGCTTGCGGCGACGGTCGGAGTCGTGGTGGTCTCGGCGCGCCGCATCAGCCAGTAGCCCCCGAGCCCGGCAATGAGAACCAGAGCGGCTGTGACATATGCCACGGCCTGGATCCATCGTCTTGGTGCCTTTTCTGTGACCTCGGCGGGAACCTCAATGATTGAGGGTTGGACTTCAGTCGCCGTCTGGTCGCTCGCATTCGTCGACGATGCGATCAGGTCCGATACAGGCGGAGATGCAGGAAGGTCACGCCATGATCGACGGCGTGAACGGACCTTCGGGGGATTGGGGTCGAGCTGGGTCAAGGGGCCTCCGATTCGGGTAAACCGGAGGAAGATACGAAATGCGGTTTAAAGGGCCTGTCAAGCCGGTTGGAAATTCTTGTGCCAGGGCTGGATCGCTGTGTGAACCCCATCGCTAGCAAGCACGTCGCCTTGGATTGCCTCATGGTTGAGTGGCAACCACATCGCGAGAGTGGCGCCCCCACCCTCTTCCGATTCGATTGTCACCGCGCCGCCTTGAGCCTCGGTGAGTTGCCGTGAGATGGTCAACCCCAGACCGGCTCCGGTGTTGACCACGCCACGACGCCGGTCATAGGGCCCTTGCCAGCCTCGCTCGAATACACGCGCATGGAGGTGTGGCGGCAGCCCCGGCCCTTCGTCGGCGACCGACAACCAGGCCCAATCACCAACCTCGCCCCAGGCGACGGTCACCTCGGAGCCCCGGGGGGCAAATCGCATGGCATTGCTCAGAAAGTTGCCGATCGCAGCTGACACAGCCGCCGGATCAGCGGCCGGCACCAGGGTCGATGGTGCCCCTGCGAGAACGATGTGAATTCCCCGGGCCTGCGCGACACCGGCATGCTCCGCCGCGGCGGCCCCGGCCATAGTTGCGAGATCCAACGATCCGTCCTCGTGTTCCACGGCGAGCTGGCCATGCCCGTCGAGGTCGTCCACGGTACGAGCCATGCGATCCACGGCCCGACGAGCGGCCCCGATATGAGGAGAGGCGTCGGAGCCGGGATCGACCTTGGTGGATGCAAGCTCGAGATTGGTCCCCATCACCGCAAGAGGGGTGCGTAACTCGTGGACGATCTCCTGCAGGTGCTCGCTGCGTTCGTGGTCGGCCTTTTCGACCTCGGAGTTGGCGCGATCGATCGTGCGCAGCACGCGCCCCGCCAGAAGCCATGCAGCTATCGCCGCTGGAATCAGAGCGGCGGCCGGCAGCACTAGACCCCAGACAACCACGAAATCCCTGGTCCCCGCCACGGTGGCTGCGCCGCCGTCGCCCGTGACGATAACGAGGGCGAGGGCGTCGCCCACACGGGCGAGACCGGCCTTCGCGCCGTCCTGGGTCCCGGGATCGTTCGTCATGAGAAAGACCAGGGTCGCCAGCATGGCGAGGGCGATCACCAGCAGGGCGGGCGACGCAAGGAGCAAGGTGAGCCGAGTGCGGCTCCCTCCTCCTGGCACCGGGTGCAGGAACGATTCGCTCACGACTCGACTCGCAGCATGTAGCCGCGACCAGGCAGGGTGACGATGAGCGATCCCCCGCCGACGGCCGCAAACTTCCGCCGGAGGTTGGAAAGGGTCATCCTCACCGTGTTGGTGAACGGGTCGGCGTGCTCGTCCCAAACATGCTCCAAGAGGCGCTCGCTGCTGTGCACTTCCTCTGGATGAAGCAGGAACCAGCGGAGAAGTGCGAATTCCTTGACCGTGAGAGATACGAGATCCCCGTTGAAGGTCACCTCATGGCGAGCCGTGTCCATCTCGATGCCGCCAAAGGAAAGCAGTGAGCTGCCGGTGGAGGTGTCTCGCCGCAATAGAGCACGGACCCGGGCTCCGAGCTCGCCAAGCGAGAACGGCTTCACCAGATAGTCATCGGCGCCCTCGTCCAACCCGCGAATCCGATCGGCGACGCTCCCCCGGGCGGTGAGCATGATGATCTTCGGGCCAGGGCCGGGAGCAACGTCATGACTCGCATTGGCGACCACCTGGCGGCAGACGTCGAGGCCGTCCCCATCGGGAAGGTTCAGGTCGAGGCAAACCAGATCGTACGAGTTGACCGCCACGAATCTCTTGGCGGAGCTCGCCGTATCGGCGATGTCGATGGCGTACCCGTCCTGACGCAAACCGGCGGCAATAGCCATGGCCAGGTCGGCCTCGTCTTCGACCACGAGGATGCGCATCAGCGAGGCGCCTTGATGGGCGCCGGGACGCGTTGGGACGGGGTTGAGAGGTGAAAGATCATGAAACAGGGCGGGGAGCCCCTGATATGACGTTGCACATGTCAGGAGAGTTCCCGATTTGGGACCGAGCCAACTCAGGATGACAGGACGATCTGGCTATGAGAACCCGCCTGTGTAGATCGCGGGCCCTTTCCGTCGACGCCCTGCAGGCCTCAGACCTCCCGGGGAACCTTGCCAGTCAGGGTTGAGACGAAGCGAATCATCTTGTGCCCGGGGTCTGCAGTCGGCTCGTACATGCAGGGACAACCACCATCGATCACTTTGATCCCGTGGTCCCTGCCATATTCGGCAGCCGCGTCGGAAACGCTTCCGTCGCCGAAGGCACGGTGCATCCAGACGTGCTCGATCCCGAGGTCCGCACATTCCTTCATCGTCTCTTCGGCGATTTCGGGTCGGGTCCCGATCACCACTGCGTCGACACCACCGGGTATCGACTTCAGGTCTTGATAGCAGTCGTCTCCCTCGACAGTGTCGGCGTTGGGGTTCACTGCGAACACCACGTAACCCCGGTCCCGTAGCCGTTGGTAGACGATGTTGCCTCCGTGCCCTTGGGGGTTCCGCGACACGCCGGTGACGGCAACTCGCTTCAAGGCGAGGAACTCAGAAGCAGCTTCTTTCATCTTGGTCATGGCCCTTTCCTCCTTGCATGGATCGGCTACTCGTAGCTTCTGCCATCGAGCCGACACCGTGTAGGGCCAAACGACACAAAGGATTAGGGAGCGCTGACCTCTGCCTGAAGCAGGTCGTCGATCTGCCCAACAGCGAGAGACATCCCGATGTCCATGCCCATCGCCAGCATCAGCTCCATCGCCTCCGCCGTTGGAAAAGATGTCTCGATCGTCATGCGGGTGCCGCCTACGGGCCGTTCGTCGAGCGTCACCCGGATCATCATCGTCGGCATCTCCGACTCCGGGTTGCCGGCCGTGTCCGCAAACCCGTCTTCGAAGGCCAGGTGACGTGGTGCCTCGACTTCAGTGACCCTCCACCAGCCGCGAGGCTGTTCGCCGTCGGGCCCGGTCATGAAGTAGTTGCTGACACCGCCTGGGGTGAGGTCGTGCTCGAGGAAGGTCGCCGGAAAGGTTGGAGGCCCCCACCATCTTTCCAACCGACGCGGGTCCTCCCACATCTGCCATATCGGTTCGATGGGTGCGTCGAAGTCAGCGGTGATGGTCATTGTCATCGCCTCTGCGTCCTTGTGGACGTTGGTCACCGTCATTTTGTCGCTCCTTCAACTTGTGCGGCGAGAACCTCGCCGAAACGGTCGACGCGACCTCGCCACAGCGCCTCGAACTCGTCGAGAAGGCGAAATGCGTCCCTGATGGTGTCGAGATTGCCCTGAACCAGTTGCTCACGGCCGTTGCGCTGCTTGGTCACGAGCTCGGCTCGTTCGAGCACGGCAACATGCTTTTGCACTGCGGCGAAGCTCATCGGATAGTGGCGAGCGAGAGTCGACACCGACTGTCCACCCTCCATCGCGCGTCGCACGATGTCCCGCCTCGTGGCGTCGGCGAGGGCCTGGAAGACCCGGTCGACCTGCTCCTGATCCTGCAATCCTACAACCATTTGGTTGTACGTTAGGACGGCAAGGCGCCGAACGCAACTGTCGAGCTACCGGACCGGTCGGCGGCGTCTCCGCCGGCGCCGCCAGATAGAGGTCAACCCCGCACCAAATATGCCCACGAGAGTGAGGAAAGCGAACAACTGGAGAAGGGTGATCCCCGGATCTGACGGGTTGAAGTCCGTCCAGTCAGGCGTGTGCGCGGCCATTGCCCTTGGAACCTATCTTCCTCCGACCAAACTCATCTCCACCCGACACACCACCCACCGTGGCAGACCAAGACCCCTTCCCACCGCCGAGCCCGGATCCAGGCGACGACCACGAGCAAATCCTCCGCGAGATCGGGGAGCAGGAACCGAAACTTGGATGCCTCGGAATGACGGCGAGCGGAGGCTGGGCTCTCTTGGGTATGGCAGGGTTGGGGGCACTCGTGGTCTATCTGATAACCCGCTGCGGCTCTTGAATCAGATCTGGAGCATGAAATCCCTACTGGTCAGCAATGCATCGAGATCAGACCGATCCACCTTGAAGTGGCGTCGATGATCGGACACCACGTATACGAGACCCGAGCCAGTGCCCTGCACATCTCGGCGGCCCGAACCTAGATAGAGCACGGCCACCCCTTTGGCCACGGTCGGATTCGGAGGCAGCTCCTCGTTACTGACCCGTCTCCTTTGCCGTCCCTTTGGTTGTCCGCAGCAAGCTTCAAACGTCATCGACACCTCCACTCGGGAAGCCCCCACCCAGCCATCGCTCGACGATGGACACCGACCCGGCGACGGCCAACCAGAAGAGGAGAGTCGATGTCTCCGCGCCGTAGACCACCAATGCCGCCAGGCCGGCGACCCAGAACCCAAGACAGTGGAAGCAAGTGGCGAGCCGCCCGAGACGCAGCCTGACCATCAAGCGCCGCAGCAAACCGAGCACCCCGAAGGGACCATGCTCGTAGGCCACCAGTGCGGTGACCCGCCACGTGGCCAATGCCACGACGACGAAGAGGAGCGGCTCGCCGACTTGACTTCTCAATGTCCCCAACTTCTCAGCAGGGAAGCGCCTTTGGAGGGCACGGCCCAGTGACAGTCCAGCCGAACGGAACGTTGGCATAGAACACGGTGACCCCGCCGACGGTGCACTTCAGCTCGGCGGTGAGCCCAAGCCCGTAATTGCAGTAGGTCCCCGACCCGGTCCTTCCTACGCCGACAACACCCACCACTCGCGCCGTGCAGTCCGCACACACCGTGATACCGACGATCGTTGCGCACGTCCGAGCGTAGGCCTGACCCCAGGCGACCGCGCCACAACAGGTGAGTCGGTAGCCAACCTCGAGGCCGAGAGCGAAGCTGACCCCGGCCAGGGTGACAGTCGTCGTGCATGTGCGGAACGGATTGGTCCATGTCGGGCACCAGTACGTGAACCTCACCGACAGGCTGAACCCATAGCTGAAGTGCCTGGTGTAACGACCTTCGATCGGGCGCTCACAGAGATCCGGTGGTACGGGCAGGACGATGTCCAGACCGTCCCGGAACACGTCATAGATGGTCAGGAAGTTGCCTCTGGGAGTCGGAATCCCCCCTTCGAATGGCACTTCGATCACGTCGCGGGCCGAGTTGGCAATCTCGACGACGGCATTGAAGTCCGCCTTGCTACGGGTCAACTCTGACGCGACGCGATCGAGATCGGCCTCGGAGACCTCCTTCACCCCCGCCTTGCGCAATGCATCCTGGGCGGCCTCGACGATCTTCTCCCACTGCGCCTCCACTCGGCGCTTGTCCTTCGCCTTGGCAAGGCGCTGCTTGAGCTCAGCCTTCTTCTGGGCGTACTCGTAGGCAACCAAAGCCGAGTAGGTGAGGCCGACGGCCCCGTCGACGTCCAGATCCTGGGCCACCATTTCGGCAGTGGCTGCAGTGCTTTCGTGGATGGCGGTGAGCCTCCCCAGTTCCTTGCTAGTGGGAAGCACGCCGTTGATCGGCTTGGGCTTGGGCTGGGGACCGGTCGGGGCCTTGACACGTGAGAAGGCCTCTTTCCGGGCTTTCCTCAACTCGGCGGCGGTGACTGACTTCTTCGGGAAGTCAACGGCGTGCTCCCGGGCCTTCCCCATCCCGGACTCTTTGGCAACTTGTTCTGCACTAACCGGCACCAGGTCTCTGACATCAGCCATAAGAAACTCCTCTCTGGCTGGTTCGGTGGGATTGCTTGGCAAACACCGAAGGAGGTGAGCGATCCGCGATGCACGAGCGGATCATGTCTTGCGCCGCTTCAAGTTCCGGGAGCGCCGTTGCAAGATCTCGGCGGCATGACCCGCTCCCTCGGCCTCGAGGCGCCGAACGGCGGAGTCCAAGGTTGCGGTCGCCTGCTTCTTGTGCCCAACCTCCAACGCCTGTGCGGCCAGCCGGTCAACCAGGCGGCTCTCGGACATCGGATTGAAGGCGGACCTGACTCCGTAGTTCTCAGGAAGGGGTTCAACGGCCACAGAAAGAAGGTCCATCGCCCGATCGAGATTCGGCTCTGTGGCGACCACCACCCGTTTCCCTTCCTTCCATTCCGGGTGCTTGTAGGAGCGGGCGGCGTCGCTGGCCAGGGCCGCGGCGATGTGACGCACCGCCATCGGGTCGGTTCCGGCGAAGCGCTCGGAAGCTTCGAGCAGCTGGTCCCGGACCCGGGGATGACTGCGGATCCCCCCGTAGTAGAGGAATTGGGCTGCCTCACGACTCGTGAGCAAATGAGCCAGCTCCTCGCTGGCGCGGGTCATGGGGTGAGCGACCCGGATCCGGGTCATCGCAGTCGCGGCAAACCCGAATGGGTAGCAGGGCCAGAACGCCCGAACCTGATAGGAACCGGGCTCGCCGAACTGCGGCCCCTTGGCCCCGAAGCTGAGCCCGATGCTTCCGTGAGCTACGCCCCCAGGGGGAAGCTCGTCGATATCGGGCGGACCAAGGAGACGGCGAACTGGCGGTACGTACTCCACGATCTCCCCGTTGGGACGTTGGATGAACACCCGCAGCAGCCCATCCTCGGGCTCGAGCCGGTCGACCAAGCGGAGTGGATGGTCTGTCGTGTTCTCCAGCTTCAACTCGAGCTCCACAGGCACCCCGAAGTCGAACACCTGAGGGCCGATGATTTCGAGGCTGGCGGTTTGATCGGGCTGGGAAAACGCCGGATTGAGGTCGATGCTCAGGTTGTTGCCAATCCAGTTCCTGCCCCCGAAGATCACGTCCTTTCGGTCGGCGTGCCGCATCCACCTGAGCTCGACGTCGTCGAACTCCCAGAGAAGATTTGTCCAATAGTTGGTCTCCCCACCGCCGCCGCCGGTGTACCGCCAGGGGTAATTCATGAACGACTCTGAGGCGGCGTCGTCGTCGATCCCGCGTTCCCAGGCATGAGGCAGGTTGAAGGCGTGCCCCGCCTCGTGGATCAGGGTCCATAGAACGAGCCGATCTTCCTTGGCTGCGCTGTCATAGAGGGTGCCGCTGGTCCTGGCTCGTGTTGCCTCGTCCGCAATGGCGAATCCTTGGCGGAGGAACGAGTCGCCGACCTGCCAGCCCGCCCAGTCGAACATCGTGCCGTAGTACCCGGAGGCGTAGCCCGGATCCCCGAACCTGGGGACTATCACCCCGTAGAGGTTCCATTGGAGCCGGTTGCTGAAACTGTCGAAGCGGTTCTCCATCAGGTCGTGGAGCTCTGCCTCGCTCCAGTTGCTCCCCGTGTCACTGCTGTCGGCATCGTTGAGGGTGTCGTCGTGAGTCACCGTTAGATCGATTCCGGCGCGGAGAAAGGCGTCCCGAATACTGATGGTGCCCGGCAGCCCGCTGGCTGCCGGTGTGATGTCGGGGTCGATGGTGGGAGGGAAGGAAGTGCCTTGGAACCGATCGACCTCGAGGTCGGCCACCCGGAAGTACTCGGAGATCTTGGGGCAGAGATGGGAGCGAACCAGAGAGCCGCCGTTCAGCCAGCGCACCGAGGCTGGGGCAGGATGCGAGAAGTATCCAACCCGCGGAATGGTGACTTCGATGCTGTCACCGGTGCGGGTCGGCTGGCTGTAGTAGCGGACCGCGCCGCTGAGGGTGATGGAATAGCGATCCCCTGACTCATTGACTGTGTCGACGATGAAAGAACCCGAGTAGAAGGTCACCGGGATCCCGCACAGGGATAGCTGGGTGTAGATATCACCGCTGAGCCGCTCCTGGGGCCGGCGACCGTCGATGTCAACCCTCAATTCGAGGATGGTGCCCCCGACCGTTGGGATGTCGTTGCGGTAGGTCCCGCTGACCTCCTTCCGCAGCCAAGGCAGGTAGAGCTCGGGATCGCGCTCCTTGAATTCTTCGAGCACCAAACGGCCGAACCGTCCCTCGTCGAATGTCATGACCCCTCCTCCGCTTTCAAATCGAATGGCTACGCCGAGTCGTAGGACGATTGTCCGGAGGTGGTGACGAGAGGTCTATGACGACCTGATGTCAGGTTCATGCCAGATCTGTATGGTTCCGGTGGGACGGGCAGGGAGCACTGAGCCGGAGAGTCGGTGCGAGATGACTGAGCCCGTTGCGGTGCTTACGCCCTATCCCGCGTTGAGACGCGGGCTGGCCGAAATCCTGACCGAAGCCCTTTTCTCACCGGAGGAGCCCGAAGACCCGATCGCCTGGATGTCAGTCGACGGGCACAGAGCGATTCTGATGGCGGTGGCCCATGCCCGAGATGTGGCCCAGGTTGTCGACCTTCGTAAAGCAGATCAGGACGTGGTGGTGGTGGCGTTGCTCCCCGAGGTGTCTCCGAGCGCGGTTCGTGAGGCAATCCTGGCCGGAGCCTGCTCGGTGGCCTCGTGGGACACACCTTGCGAGGAGCTGGTGGCGATGCTCCGAGCCGGGCTCGAATCACGAAGCCTTCTGCCGACACAGATGCTCCAGCAACTCGCTTCCGACCCGATTCGGGACTCGACTGTGGATGGCCTCGAGCGAGAACAGTTCGATTGGCTGCGCTGTCTGGCGCGAGGGATGACAGTGAGCGAGTTGGCGGTCAGCATCAGCTATTCCGAGCGCGAGGTCTACCGCCTGCTGCGTTCGCTGTATGAGCAACTCGGGGTCAGGACTCGGACCGAGGCCATGATCTGGGCCGCCCAACAGGGAATCGTGGACTAGTCGGTCTCCCCGTAAGGATTCCAGCCTCTCCAACGATTACACAGGGAGCGGGAACCACCGTGTTCACCGGCCGACGCAGGATGGAGAGAAGATGTCGTCCTTCAACGCAAGGCTTCGCCTATCGGGCCGTTCCAAGCTGCCGATGGGGGTCGAGGTGGACATCGGCCACGAGCGACTGACCTTGACGGCGGCCGACAAGACCGTGGGGGTCTGGCCCCTAGAAAAGCTCGAGGTTTCCTCTCGCGCTGACGGCTTTCACATCATGGTTGATGGTGAGGAGATCGTGCTCACCGTCACCGACCCTAAGAAATTCGCAGCTGAACTGGGTGTCGAGCAGGGTGCGAGACGGGTGGCAGCGACCGAATCCGATCAGCCAACGCGTCGCCGACCTTCTCCCGTGGAACGTGAGAAGCGAGCACCGAGCTCAAATGGTGAGGAGGTCAAGCCGTCTGCCCCCGAGGCCACTCCGCTCGATCCGGGCCAGCCCGACGACGTGCAGCGCCGCATTTCTGAGATTGAGACGGCTCTGAGAACAGACTCCTTGTCGCCGGCAGATGCCTTCGCCGAGTGGTTGAAGCTCATGAAAGACCTCAATCGCCTTCACGGAGAAGGCTCGATGACCTCCGACCTGTTCTATCAGCTGAACACACAACTCCTGGACCTGATACCCGAGCCGGCGCCCGAGCCGGTTTAAGCCCCCGCCAGTCCTAGGTCGCCTTGTCGACCAGCTGGGCGGAGGTGCATTCCTTTGGGTCTTTGTCCTGCGCAAACCCAGAAATGACGGCGACCGGAGCCGTCCCGCCGAGGTGACCTGCCGATGTTCGACCTTGGCCACCAGTGACGGAGTGACCCAATGCGCCCGGCGCAAGTCGGGACGTGATCGCAACACGTCGGCCGGGAACGGTGGCTTTGTCTCGTCGAGAGCCTGCAATCGTTCCATGAGGTCCTGGAGGGCGTCACGATCGAAACCGGTCCCCACATTTCCGGCGTAGCGCAGCTCGTCTCCGTCGTACACCGCCATCATCAGTGATCCCAGGCTGCCCAGCCGCCGACCCTCGCCCTCGGTCCAGCCCACTATCACCACGTCGGCGTCGAACTTGATCTTGACTTTGAGCCAATCACGGGATCGAGCTCCCGGCAGGTACAGAGACGACAGGCGTTTCGCCATGATCCCTTCCAGGCCCTGTGCCACGGCAGCCCGAAAGAGGGCAACACCATCGCCGGCGACCGCCGGTGAAATCTGGATCTGCTCCGAGGCGACGATCGGCCTCTTCTAACACCCGGCGCCGCTCTTGCAGTGTTAGGTCAGTCAGGTCCCGGCCGTCGAGGTAGAGGAGGTCGAAGACCATGTACACCACGGGTGCTTGCAGCGAAAGCTGTTCCAGCTGGCGCTGATTCCTGAGGTGCATCCGTTGCTGGAGCGTCTGAAAGGAGGGGATCCCGCCATCGAAGGCCACCAGCTCACCGTCGAGCACCGCGTCGAGGGCCACCACTTGTTCGTGGATTCGGCGCAGTTCGGGATAGGCGACCGTGATGTCGTGATTCCTTCGTCGAAATGAAACGGGTGCCCTCCTCGCAGATCGCGAGAGCCCGGATCCCGTCCCACTTCGGCTCGAACTCCCATTCCGGATCGTCGAAGGCTTCGGCGGTCTGGGTGGCGAGCATCGGCTCGAGGGGAGGCCGCTCCTGGGCCGTTTGGCGAAGGTCTTTGGACATGAGCGCCAGCCACTGCTCTTTGCCATTCTTGAGACCGGTCGACACCAAATGCCAGATCCCGTTCAACCGCTCCCCTCGGAGGCGAAACGTGATCCGATCGTCGGTTCGACCCACCATCTCGTACTCACCGTGGTCGAAGATGCGGACCTCTCCTCCGCCGTACTCGTCACCGGGGATGGATCCGGAAAAGGTGGCGTGCTCCATCCCATGATCCGGGGTTCGAATCGCCAGGTGACGCTCCCCTCTCCGTCGGGGCAGGCCTTTTGGGACCGCCCAAGAGACCAGCACCGGGCCCTCTTCGTTCAGCATCTCCAATCGGAAGTCGTGATGGAGCGCGGTGGCGTGATGTTGTTGGATGACGAAGGTCTGGCCGACCGGTGCGGTGAGAGGGTCGACGTAGGGTAAGGGCTCCGAGGTACTCATGGCCTGGGTGGTGGGGGTGTCGACCCTATCGGAAGGGAGCTAGCTTCGAGGGTGTGAAGAAGCGTCTTGGGCACCAATCCGCCATCGCCAAACTCGATGTCCCTGCCGCCCAGCAACAACGTCTGACCGACCTTGCAAAACACGCCTCGTCGACGGAGGTCACAACAGCAGTGTTGATAGGGCCCAAAGCGGGCAAGGCAAATGCAGCGGAGGCACTCGCCTCGGAACTCGGACGCCCCCTGATTCGCATCGACCTTTCTGCTGTCGTCGGCAAATACATCGGGGAGACCGAAAAGAACCTCAGTCGGGTGTTCGATGAGGCAGAGGCGGCTGGGGCGGTTCTGTTCTTCGACGAGGCCGACGCATTGTTTGGCCAGCGGACCGAGATCAACGACAGCCACGACCACTACGCAAATCAGGAAGTCGACTATCTCCTCGTTCGGATCCAAGAGCGACCCGGTCTCACCCTGCTGGCGAGCAACATGAAGAGTGGGCAAGAAGCGTCCCGTGCCCGGTTCGACCATGTGATCGACCTCGAACCCGACGAATCGACCCACTGACCGGCGACCTGCGCGTCGCTAACGTCGCCGGCGATGGTGACCGAGCGGATCCGACAGATCACGGCAGCCAACGAGACGCTGCTCTCCTTCCTTCCGATATGGGAGGAGAACCGTCGCCAGCCTGACGCTGCCGACCTTGCATTCGGGAACCCCCAGGAGATGGTGATCGACGGATTCGCCTCCGCCCTGGTCTCCTCCACCACGCCGCGCGACAAGGCCCACTACGCCTACAAGTTCTCCGAGGATGACTCGCGTCGCACCGTGGCCAATCATCTGCGCGAATGGCGGGGACAGCAGTTCGACCCGGAGGACATCGCCATGACACCAGGAGCGTTCGGCGCCATCGCCGCCGCTCTCGGCGCACTTGTCGACGTCGATGACGAGGTCGTCTACTCCGACCCCCCATGGTTCTTCTACAGGTCGATGATCCTTGCCGTCGGAGCAACCCCAGTCAGTGTCCCAGTGAGGAGCGACGACTACGACCTCGACCTGGATCGAATCGCTGATGCGATGACCGAGAAGACCCGCCTGGTGATCGTCAACACCCCACACAACCCCACGGGTCGGATCTATCCGCCCTCAACCCTCCAGGGACTGGCCACGGTGCTGACAGAGGCCTCGATCCGGTTCGGGGCGCCGATCTACCTGCTCTCCGATGAGCCCTATTCCAAGCTGGTCTTCAGCAACGCCAAGTTCACCAGCCCTGCCGAGTACTACCCCCACACATTGGTCTCTTACAGCTACGGCAAGATCCTGCTCACCCCGGGACAACGCATCGGATGGCTCGCCCTGTCGCCACTGATGCCCGACCCCGAGCCGGTGCGATCAGCGATCTTCATGGCTCAGATCGCAGGCGGTTGGCTGTTCCCGAGCGCCATCATGCAGTACTCCCTCGAACAGCTCGACAAGCTCTCCATCGACCTGATCGAGCTCGAGCGCAAGCGAGACTTCTTAGTTGCAGAGCTTCAGGACGCCGGCTACGAACTGCAGACTCCTGATGGCACTTTCTATCTCTGGGTCCGCTCCCCCGACCCCGACGACGTCGCCTTCGTGGAGCAGCTCGCCAAGCAGGGAGTGTTGATCCTGCCCGGCACCACCTGCGCGTCGCCGGGCCATTTCCGGATCTCGCTCACCGGCACCGCGGAGATGATCGAGCGCAGCCTTCCCGTATTCCGGAAGGCGATTTCGAGCACCCCCTAGGAGAACTCATGTCCGCAAGCTTCACAATCTTGGTCAGTCTGTGTATTGACGGCGCCATTCCGGGGCATCGAAGGGCGCTGCGAAGTAGGCCGTCTCTTCGATCACCTTGCCCCCTTGCAGCCGCAGGATGATGACCACGTTGTAGACCTCGCCGTTGGGATACGTGGCGACGCCCTCAACCACGAATCGGTCGCCGCCAAACACCGTGATTGTCGAATGGCCGAACGGCAGAAACGTCGGCATGAGGACGACGTTGTCCTCACTGATCACGTTTGAGGCCTCCGATCGGGGAAGTCCGGGGTAGGCAGACTGCATGTCCATGTAATTGTCCCGTCCGCGGAACACCTCGCCTGATTGCGGGTATCGACCCACGATGTCGGGGTGCTGCATCTCCCGGACCGTGGCGAGATCCCCGGAGCCGGTCGCCTTCAGGTAGAGATCTACGACATCACGGTTGTCCATGGCTTTCCCTTCGACCTCACGTGCCTTCGACGGTCCCTTGTGGCCCGGAAAGATATCGACGATGCCGGCGCGATGTCAGCGTGGTCTGGAAGAGATAGCTTTGAACTCACCCGGGGTCGAGGTTGACCACCAGGCCAGGCCCTGCTCCCTCCGGGTAGACGGTCTGATAACCGAGACTGGTCTTCCAGTTTTTCCGGTCCCAGTCCTCGTTGTCCTTGGACCGATAGTTGAAATGGAGGGTCGGGTGGTTGCTGTGGAAGAGCATCCGGGCCACGGCGTCGTCGTCGGGATGGTGAAACTTGCGCCCGCTGCTGGAAACGAGGAAGTTCTCACACACCAGGCGACTGACAAGGTCGTTGCTCACGTTGTTCTTGCTCCCATGGTGGGGGACTTTCAGCGCGTCGATCTCCAGTTTCTCGACGTGTCTCTCCTTCATCAACCGGTCGATTCCAATGGTCAACGACCCGCTGCGTGAGTCACCGGTCAGGAGGACCTTTCTCTTCTTGTATTCGAGGAGGAGGGCGATGCTGGAGGCGTTGGGAGCACTCCCATCTTCTTTGAACGACCGATTGGCCCACCGTTCGACGTTGGGCGGATCGGTGCCCAAACGGTCCTTGGCGTAGCGGGGAGCCTTCTCGAGGAGTTTGGCTCCGGTGAATTCGCCGCCCGACTCCAGCCCGGCGTCCTCGATGACCCGCTTCCACTCCTTGCGCAGCCGTTGGAGGTCAGCGGCCTCCGGTCCCAACACTGTCACTGTCATGCCGCCGGCCAGCTTGTGTGTTGGGAGCGGCTTGGCGGGATCGGAGGGGACGCCGATGGGCCCACCCTTCGCCTTGTTGTTGTGTCGGAAGCCCCGCTTCTTGATGAGATCGGACAGCATTTCACCTTGCTTGGCGCCCAGACGGTCTTCCTTGATCTGATCCCAGGCGTTGAACCAGAAGTCGCCGACGTCGAACTCACAGTCGCTGGCCAGGAGTTTGACCATGGCGTCGATGTGGTCGTTGTCGATGTGGGTGACGACTGCCAGCTCGAACCGGGCCCGCCCCGGCACGCCATCGATCTTCGACCGAAGCGCCGGATATGTCCCCAAAACGCCGCCGTCTACCAGAAGGCGGCGGGGCTTCGCCGGGTCGCCGTATTCGATCCAGAGGGCATCGCCCTCCTCGGCGCCCAGCATCTCGATGCGGAAGACGCTCACGCCGTCAGAACCCAGTCGGCGTCGCCGAAGGCGACGACCGAAAGCACCATCGGATAGCCATCTGCAAGGGCTTGCCGTCGAAGGTCACGCATCGCGTCACCCATCGAGCGGTCGGCTTGTCCGGCGCCGGCCTTCAGGATCTTCAACAGCTCCTTGGCCACCGGGACCGCGTGACGACCGAGAATGGCGTTGATTGTGGTCACGACCACCGAGGCCCCGGCGCGGCGGAATTCGGGAACCATGCCCTGGTAGGGGATGTCCGTCTTCGCCGTGTCGCAGCCGAGGAGGATGACGACCACGCCCTTCTCCCGCGGGGCACACATCCGCTGGCCGATCAGGGTGACCATGTCCATCTCCCCGCCGATCTCCCACTCTTCGACGAGCTCGGAGTCGTCGGTGTGGGGTAGGAGAAAGACCATGGACGGGTCGATGCTCCCCACTTTCGTCTCGACGTCCGCCCAGGAAGCGGCTTTGGTCGCAGCAAACTGCCTCTTGCCCAAGGCGCGCCCCAGCGACCTTCGATCGCTCTCGTCGATGTTGTCGCTGAGCCCCCAAACGATGCTCTCCAGTGGTTTGAGCTGGTTCCGCCCCGAGGTCGGCTCTCGCTGCAACCTCCAGTCGCCCGGGATCTCGCCGTACTTCGCCTGATGGACGTGACGTTCGACCACGTACTTGACCCCCCAGAACCCGCTGAGGCAGATGGGCCTCGGGTCACCCGGCTCCAGATCGTCACACACCGCGCACTCCCCGGCCAGGACAGCCTTCTTCCAATTGGGGCACAGTTTCACAACTGTCGGAGGGTCGCGGTCGTAGAAGAACTCGACGGGCAGGTAGGCGTCGGCTCTCGCCGATACGACCTGGATCCTGCCGTGGCTGAAGTAGCCCGCGTCGATGTCGTGATCCTCGATGAAGGTCCCGTGCAATTTGTATCCGAAGTGGGCCAGGGCATGCAGCCATTTCAGGGTCTGTTGCGATGTCATGGTGGCAAAGGCGTCGGGATCGTCGGCAACCGCAGTCAACGCGTCTCGGAGCTTGTCGATCCCCTCCTGGAGACCTTCGGCTGATCGAATGGTGACCCCGTCCTTGCGTATCGCAGACGTGGTCTTCCGTCCCTTGGTGTCCCGGTTGACCACAACCGCGAGATCAAAGGTTTCGGCTTCTTTGACCCCTGTGATCCGGGATCGGATGACCTCTTCGACCACGATCTGGGGGCGCCCGAGCCGGCTGGGGCCAGAATCGACGACATCAGCTCGGAGAACCGCGGTCTGGATCACCCGGCCGGCGTGGATCAGGGCCAGCCGCCCGAACACGGTCCCTGGATCAGCGAAGTGGAGGCTCAATTTGGTCCGGTTCGAGTCGCCCTTCTCGGGGAGGGTCAGGTGAGTCCGTTGCGTCTCCTTCTGATTGTCGATGCAGGTGAACACGACATCGATCTTGTTGGGGCCGGACGGAAGCTCTTCATCCGGGAATTCAGGAGCGCCGGCGACCGTGATCGACTCAGCGGATTCGACCCCGATCCAGACCTCGAGCTTGTAGTCCTCGCCAGCCTGAAGAGCCAGGCGGTGCGCCGTCCGATTCTTCTTGACCACACCGTTGATGATGCGGACCTCGGCGCCACCCTCTTCTTCTCCCCCGGCCCCCATTCCGTCGGCCATGGGACCGGGGTCGGGAATGTCGCCGATGCCACTGACCAGCAGGGCAAAGCCGGTCGCCTCATGAGTCTCCCCGGTGAAGCCGAATGCCTCCTGGTTGAGAGCAGCCATCAGAAACTCACCCATCGCGCCTGCCGGCACCTTGCCGATCGGCGGATCGCCTGGCAACACCCCCCGAATCGTGTCCGGGACTTCCACCACGCGATCTCCGAGGGCCCTCAACTGCTGGGCATAGCGGCCGATCACCGACTCGAGACGGCTGGACCAGATCAAGTCCCGGGCGACGGTCGTATAGGTCCCCGCGGTCCCGGCTGCGCCGTCGGCGTCGGCGAGGGCGATGTCGATTGAGAAGTTGTGTGAGAGCGACTCGGTGAGCCAATTGAGCCAAGCGCTGGCATCTCCGGGTTGGTTGGCGAGATGACAGCCCCAGGTTTCGAGTTGGAGGGCGACGAGATCGGCTATCCGGGCCACATCCTCGGAGTGGACATCGATGGAACCGAGCACGACCGCCAAGGCACAGTCGCCGGTATCGGCTCGGTCCAAAGATTCGGCCGAGGAGAGCGACATGGGCAGCACCAGTAGGTCGCATCCGTCGGAGGCGTCTACCACGGTCTGAAGCTCGGGCCAGGCCCGATTGTTGGTGAAGCCCTCGCGAAGAGCGGCCGACTCGTTGTCGGGGAGGAACCCGAAACGCAGCGGCCAATGCCAGATCGGCTCTCGTTCGAGGGACTCGCACGCCACCTTCGCTTCGACGTAGGGATGCTGGTTCAGGGCTTGAACCCAGTTGTAGAGGCTGGTCTGAAGACCGGGGCCGGTGCCGATCAGGAGCCGATACTTGGGCAAGCCGTCGACGGCCGCGGCCGCAGCTTCCGCTGTGATCCGCATCAGCATCTCATCCGGGCGGACCCAGCCAGCAGCTGTCCATGCACTCTCGAGCGAGCTCCGCAGTGACCCCCATATGTCGGGAGCCTGGACCATCCAGGGGTCGGCTTCGAGAACGCCCGCCGCCACCAGAGCCAGGATGAGACGTTGGTCGTCGAGGTCGGATCCCCAACCGTCGAGGTACTCACGGACCTCGTCGATGGGGTTCCGGACAGCCACGCTCACGACGGGTTCTCGATGACGTTTGCCGACGGATCACCCGCGGCAGCATGGTGGAGCGGGACATCGGGATGGGGTGAGAGCCAGTCGGCATCGTCCCAGATGACCTCGTCTGGATTGCGGGGAATCTGGTAGCCGGCGTCACCTTGCATCCGTGCTCTCACACTGGCGTGGACCAGCGGTGTCTCGGCAACCATTGGCCGCTGGCGGAAAGTCATGAGACCCCAGATCCAGCCGGCGCGGTGCAGGCGCCCGGTGGCGTCACTGGCGCTCACCGTGCATTGCTTGGCATAGGCGCCAGGTGCCAGGAGGAGCCCGTGATCGAGGGCGCGATCGGCCATCCACTTCAGGGTGATCCTCGAAAGCTCGGGATCATCCTTGAACCCGCCACCGATGTCGGAGTGGACTCCGGCGAACCAGGTCTCCTTGCTCACAAGTGCCTTTGAGGGCTTGATCAAGTACTCCCGATAGGCCCGGCGGCGCTCGTCGATCGACACCGCGTGGAAGATGTGACGGGCGTTGGGCAGTTGGCGGGTGTAGGGCCACTTCGGGTCAGGGCGGAGAATGCCGAGCGCTTTCACCGAGTCCCAGAGCCCGAGAAAGTGGACTGGCATTGCCAGGCTCTTGTCGGTTACCACCGAGAAGGTGTCGGCAAAGCGGTCGAGCTTGTCCCAATCGTCGTTGGTGAATGCCTTGCCTTTGGTGTAGGCGGCGACAACGTACGGCACCAGGTTCTCGGTCCCGCCTCGCATCACACCTGACCGGTAGGTCATCCCCACCAGGCCTCGGGCGGTGAACGCCCCCCGGCTGAATCCGAAGACGTAAACATGATCACCGGGCTCGTAGCTCTCAATGAGAAAGGTCAGCGCCTCTTCGAGGTTGTCCTTGATTCCCGCGCCGAAGGCGAGGCCGAGCAGCCGGGTGAACTTGCGACCCCAGGTCGACCAGGCGCCACGTGCCCCCATGGTCCCAACGCCCGGGTCGTAATAGGCGACCTGACTGGCTGGATCCCCGAGGTCGAGCATGCTGAACAAGTGAAGGACATTGCTGTTGGCAGTCGCCTTTACCTGATTTCCGGTCCCATCCAGGCAGACGACGATGTTCTTTGACATCTAGGAGCCCGCGCCTTGTGGCGTGCTCGGCGGGCGATGCCCGCTCCGTGACCATCGGGATCGGCTCTTGGCGTGAGTCGTGTTCTGCATCGCACCCTCTCAATAGCGCCAACCGCCCAAGTACCCCGCCTGAAACCTATCGCATCTGACGTCTGTCGTGGGGTCTCAGCTTGAACTGAGAGAATGCTGCTGATCTTCAGAAGAGAAATTCTGATAGGCGACGGAAGGAGGGCATCGGATCCTCGCCCAGCACCTGGACTCCGACGTGGTCGGCTCCGGCCTCGACATGCGCCCGAAGCCCGACCTCCACCTGTTGGGGCGTCCCGTGGAGCACGAGGGCGTCGAGCAGTGCGTCACTGCCACCGTCCGCCAGGTCTTCTGCCGTCCAACCGCTGCGCATCAGGTTGTTGCGGTAGTTGATCCGGTCCAGGTAGTAGGCAATCACCTTGCGCCCGGTAGCCCGAGCCTCTTCGGGGTCGGTGTCAAGAGTGACCTTGTGCTCCGGCGCGAGCAACGGACCAGAGCCCATCACCTCCCGGGCGTAGCTGGTGTGATCCGGGGTCGTCAGATAGGGGTGAGCCCCCGCAGTGCGCTCGGCGGCGACCCGAAGCGCCCGCGGGCCGAGAGCGGCGAGCAGCAAGCGATCCCGGGGCACCCCCGCCTGGTCGAGAAGGGTCAGATAGTCATCGATCTTCGCCATCGGTGACTGGAACTCGGCAATGGCCTCAGGGTGCCCGATTCCCACTCCCAACATGAATCGATCGGGATAGCGCCCGTCAATCCGGTGATAGGAGGCGGCGACCACGTCGGCGGGTTCCCGCCACACGTTCACGATTCCGGTCACCACCGGGATCCGGTCGGTCGCGTCGAGCAAGGCTTCTACGTCAACCAGGTCGCCGCTGGGGGAAGCCCCCGCCCAGATGGCACCGAAGCCGAGACTTTCCGCCTCCCGGGCCATCTCAGGAGTTGTGTTGCGCAGTGCCCGCCAGAAGCCGAAGGTGCCAAGAGAGATCGTCATGACCCGCATCCTGGCACAGCCCGATAGCGTCTTCGGCGATGACGATCCGCTACAGGACGCCCGGGGTCTACATCGAAGAGGTGACGCCGCCCCAGGCGATAGTCGGGGTGGACACCGGGACTACCGCTTTCGTGGGCCGTGCCGCTCGGGGTCCGATCGACACCCCGACCCTGATCACCTCCTTCCCCGACTTCGAGCGCGTTTTTGGCGGGTTGTGGTTGAAGAGCGACCTGGGCCATTCGATCCGCGACTTCTTTGAGCAGGGCGGACGCCGCGTGGTTGTGGTTCGAGCCCATCTGCATACACCCGACGATGTCGCCACGTTGACTTTCGGACGGGGCGGCTCGCGATTCGTCCTCGAGGCGTCCAGCCCTGGGGCCTGGAGCTCGAAGTTGGAGGCGACGATCGACCCCTTACCCCGCAACCGTTTCGACCTCAAGGTGACCGATCAGGGAACCGGCGTGGTCGAGACCTTCAACGGTTGTTCGTTGGCGGCGGGGAGCCCGCGCCGTGTCGACCGGGTGCTCGAAGGGTCGGCCCTGATCCGGGCCCGGTCGCCGCTCCCCAGCGCTCTGCCGCCCCGGCTCCCGATCACGGTCACGGCCAGCGGAGGCAACGACGGCCGATTCGGGATCCCCGCCTACGTCGGGGCAGGGATGCGGGAGTCGAGTCGGGGTATCTATGCCCTGGATCGATCCGATCTGGTGAACCTGATCGTCCTCCCTCCCTTCTCGACTGTCGCCAGCGTGCCCCGGAAAGTGCTCACCGCTGCGATCGCCTATGCCGGTGAGCGAAGGGCGATGGTGGTCTTGGACCCGCCATCCACCTGGCGCACCGTCAATGACGCAGCTGCTCGACGCCAATAAATTCTTCGAGACCCGGGACGCCGCCCTCTACTTCCCCCGACTCAGCCGTGCCGACCCGATGCGAGGGGGACGGGTGCGGGACTTTGCTCCGTCCGGAGCGGTGGCCGGGATGCTGGCCCGCCTCGACCTCAACCAGGGCGTTTGGCGGTCACCTGCCGGTGGGGATGCAACCCTCCCCGGAGCAAACCCATCGATTCCGCTGACCAAGACCGACATCGAACAGCTCAGCCCGCTCGGAGTGAACTGCATTCGTATCCTCCCCGGCCGGGGCACCGTCGTCTGGGGAGCACGGACCCGAGCAGGGACCGAGAACCCCGAGTGGAAGTACGTGTCCGTGCGCAGGATGGCGCTGTTCATCGAGGAGTCGATCAGCCAGGGTCTGCAGTGGGCGGTGTTCGAGCCGACCAAGGAGACACTGTGGGCCCGGGTGCGGCGCCAGGTCGACAACTTCCTCTTTGGAGTTTTTGCCCAGGGTGCCTTTCCCGGAAACCGGCCTCAGGACGCCTACTTCGTCCGTTGTGGTCCCGACACCATGACCCAGGACGACATCGACAACGGCCGGTTGATCGTCATGATCGGCATCGCCCCGATCCGACCCGCCGAGTTCGTGATCTTGCGCGTCGGGATCTGGCAGGACGACGACGACTGACCAGATTGACGTCCGCCATCGACGCAGCGACCCCGACCCTGTATAACCACGCGAGTGGCGCACATGAGCGATCAGCCACTGAAGCCGATCGATCCGAGAGCAGCCTTCGCGGTCACACCGGGTCTCGACTCAGAAGGAACCCAGTCTTCGGCGGCCTCCCAGGCCGCACTGCTCCTCGCGGCTCGGGCCGGCGTTCTCGGCCATGAGCGACAGCTAACAGAGCTGGAGACTGAGATCGCCGATGTCGAGTTCGACCTTCCGGAGCTCAGAGCGGTGGAGCGATCGCATCGAATTCCGGTGGCCGAGGCGGTCCGTCCGCTGGCCATGACGAAGGCCGAGCTGGCTGTTGAACCGCCGGAGGTGGTCCAGGGCGAGATGGAACGGAAGGTGCACGACCTCTACGAGCATCCCTCCTTCGAAGACACCGCCGCCCTATTTGAGGCAGCCCTTCAAAGCCCGCATCCGCTCGTCGCGGTGGCTGCGGCCGCCGGCGCCAGAGAGACCACCCGGCTTCGGCCCGAGATCCAGGCCATCCTCGAAGCTGGCTCAGGGTCCGCAGACCCGTTGGTGGCCGAGCTGGCGCGGGAGGTCTTGCGCCACATTCAACCGAAGAACAAACAGCTTCAAAAACATGTGATCGACCCCCCACCGTCCAAGAAGCGTCGCCGGGAGTCGAGCACCGCGGTGATCACCCACGGCACCTGGGCGGCCGAACAAACCTGGTATCAGCCCGGAGGTGACTTCTATGAGGCGCTCGATGCCCACCGTCCCGATCTGGATCTGCACGACGAGAGTTTCAAATGGTCGGGCGCCTACTCGGACGGGGCGAGGCGAGTCGCGGCCCTGCGGCTCAAGCAGTGGATCGGTGACCAGGGTTTGGTGGAGCCGGACTTCTTCGCCCACAGTCACGGTGGGACCGTCGCGAATCTCGCCACGAAACAGGGCGTGGAATTCAAGAAGCTGGTGCTTCTGGCGTGGCCCGTTCACAACCAGTGGATGCCCGATTTCAACCGCGTCAAGGAGATCTACGACATCCGGGTCAAGTTTGACCTCGTGATCCTTGTCGATCAGGGAGGCCAGAGATTCCAACATCCCAAAGTGAAGGAGTTCCGCAACGGCTGGTTCTCCCATCCCGCGGCCCATGAACCGGCCTATTGGGACGCCAACGGGCTTTGGGACTTCGACTCGTAAGCTGTCGAAATGGGCGTCGGGAGTTCCCTGAAGGTCATCAGCGCCGGCGTCGCGTGGCGCACAGTCGGAGCCGAATCCGCAGGGAACACTCTGGTCCGGACGTTTGAGTCTGGTGACGAGCAGGACAGGACGCTGGCCGGCATGTCGATTGTCAAGGCAGGGGAACGATCGATCGACCTCATCGAGAAAGCCAGGTCCGAGGGTCACCTGACCCCCTCTCTGGTCCGACTTCTGGCCGACATAGGGGGCCCGAGGTCAAAGGGGCTACTGACAGAGATCGCGGCCGGCGACGGTCCGGTGGCAGCGGCCGCCAACGACTCCCTCGACCTGCTGAGCCAGATCGAGGATCTGGGGCACCCCGAGTGAGATCCCGCTGGGGACCCCAAACCAGGCAAAGCTGATTCTGGGAGTGCGGATCAGGGCTGCAGCTTGGTGATGGTCACGTGGTCAAATGGGCCGGCGGCGCTAATCGCTGTCACGTCGAGTCGCTCAGTCGATATCGAGACGTCCAAGAAATGCCGCACCGATCTGGCCATTGCGATGTAATCGGCATCACCGGTGGGTCTGGTACTCGATCCTCCGCCAGAGACGATGTACGTCACATCGTTGATCGGCATCGTGCGCTGGTAATCGTGGTCGTGGCCTGTGAGCACTAGATCGACGTCATATTCTCGAACAGAGGCACCCACCGATCCTGGACCTCTCGGGTGGAGCCGTGGTAGCCCACCGAATAGGCAGGGTGATGCATCGCCACCACCAGCCAGGTGGCATCGGCGGTAGGCGAGGGTCGACTGGAGCCACCTGGTCTGCTCCGTATCCCGCACCATGTTCGAATCGAGCGCGATGAAGAGGACCGTTCCAATGGTCGTCGCATACCATCGCCCAGGCATGCCGAGTACTTCGACCTGCCCACAGGCGTGTCCCCCCATCACATCGTGATTTCCCAGAACCGGCAAGAGGAAGGTCCCATCATCGAGCACCGCCTTGAACGGCTCGAACACTGTTGAGTCGAGGCGACTGGGGCGTCCGTCCGGGTAGACGTTGTCCCCCAACAACACCAATGCCTGATATTCGTCATTGACCTCGGCTTCGGCGACCAGATCGGCGATTGCGCGCTCATATATGTCGCCGGTGCCTACATCGCCCAGCACCGCCAGATGCACCGGCTGCCCGGTCGCACCCGGGATGACCCGGGGGATCGCCGCTTCTCTGCTCGGCGAGGCTGCCGCCGCGGGACAGGCCGAGCCCGGGTCGAAGCTGACGAAGGCAGCGACCAGCGCCACCATGACGAGTCCAGTCACGATCATGATCGCCCGTGCCAGCTGCCGGTCGCCCCGACCGGGGTCAGTCTGCGTCATTGGCACTCAGCTTGATGACGCGTCCTGTCCGGCCCGGCCGCGGTCGTGGTTTCTGAACAAACGAGGACGTTCCTCACCGAGCACCTGGCGCCTTAGAGCAATTGCCCCCGATCACCGCTGGTACTCAAGGAAATCGTCGGGGCCCTCGGCTTCGATCTCGACGAGGTGGGCGACGTCCTCCTCGTTGATCCGTATCGCCTCCTCGAGCACCTCAAGGATCTGACCGGCGGGCACGATGACCGCCCCTGAGGAATCGGCGAAGACGTAATCCCCGGGGAAGATCCCGACACCATCGATCACCACCGGGACATTGGCCTGGAACGGAGTCACGACATCACCGCCCCACTTCGTCGCTTGTCCCCTGCAATACGTGGCGAAGTCGTAGCCCGACAGTTCATCGAAGTCCCGGAGTCGGCCGTCGGCGAGGACCCCGGCCAACCCCGCTCTCTGGGCTCGTGACAGCTTGACGCCCCCACCCAGGGAGATCTCGCGGTGTCCGTTGCTGGCCAGCACCAGTACCCGCCCCTGCGATTCGGTGCCGATGGCCTCGTGAAACAGGCTGGCGAAGTTGTAGCGATTCGGGTCGAGGGCCTCAGTGCAGGTCGGGAAAAAGGAGATGATCGAGGCGGGGCCGAACAGGGCTCGACCCGGAGTGGGAGTCACCATGTCGAGGATGTGGCAGCGATGCTTATGCATGCGTCCCATGGCGTCGACCAGGTCGGCGGTGGTGACCTTGGTCGCCAGATTGTGTAGGGAGTCTGTCATTGCACCAGCCACCGGAGCCTAGTTCGAGCCTGGTTGTCCGGTTCTCGGCCCACCATCCCGACAACTTGCTGGCCACCTATACCTTGTGCTTCTATGTACCCTATACTTCTATGTATAGCGAGAAGCCAAGGAGTGGCTGTGCACATCGACAAGGACCTGGTGGCGGCCTCGGCGACGCCGCTCGTGCTCGCGATCCTGGCCGAGGGTGAGAACTACGGCTACGCCATCCTGAGGCGAGTGCGCGATCTTTCGGGCGGGGAGCTCGAGTGGACCGACGGAATGCTTTACCCCCTGCTTCATCGGCTCCGCCGCCTCGGGTACGCAACGACGGACTGGCGGACCCCGCCGGACGGACGGCGCCGCAGGTACTACGCGATCACCGACGACGGGCGGTCGGCGCTTGCGGAGCAGCAACGGCAATGGGAGACGGTCACTCGCGCCCTAGGTGACATCTTTCGAGACCCCGGTGGGCCCTTAATGGCGCTCGGTGAGGGCTGACCAATGGATGCCGTGGAATCACAAATCGCCGAGTGGCGGGCCTACGTCGGAGAGGCCCCGGCCGTGAACGGCCGGGATGTCGATGAGCTGGAGGGCCATCTCCGCGACCAGATCGCCGAGTTGGATGCGGCCGGCCTCACCGCCGATGAGGCATTTCTGATTGCTGTGAGGCGCATGGGGGACATCGACACTCTGACCCGGGAGTTCGCCCGGGAGCACAGCGATCGACTGTGGAAGCAGCTCATCCCCACCGGCGAGGACGAGCCCGCTCCCCCACCTACCGGAGGTTTCGAGGCGATTGCCTTCGCGCTGGCTGCGGCGGTCGTGATCCAGGTCGCCCGCCTCGCTGCTGGGTTCCCCGAAGAAGAACCGGGGTGGCTGCTGCGAAACGCCAGCCTTTTCGTGCTGCCGTTCCTCGCCGGATATTTCGCCCTGCGACGGCAGTTCGATATCAAACGTTGGTTGCTGACACTTGCGCCGTTTTTGCTCTCTGCCCTGGTGGTCAACCTCTACCCATTCGGTGCGGGCTCGGGCACCGAGGTCTTCGCGTCGACGATCTCGGACACCGAGCTTCTCGTGGCGCTCTATCTACCTGTCCTCTTGTGGTTCGCAGTCGCCTACCCGTACATGAGCGGCGCGCTCCAATCTCATGAGCGCCGCATGGACTTCGTCCGATTCACAGGCGAGTGGATTATCTACTACGCGTTGATCGCGCTCGGTGGCGGGGTGCTGGTCATGCTCACCGCTCTGATCCTGCAGCCGATCGGGGCCGACCTCCCGGAGTTGATCTTCGAGTGGGTGTTGCCCTCGGGTGCGGCCGGTGCCGTGATCGTGGCGGCGTGGCTCGTGGAGTCCAAGCAGCGGGTCGTCGAGAACATGGCGCCGGTGCTGACCATGCTCTTCACTCCCCTGTTTGCCTTGATGCTGACCGTCGCCGCGATCACCTACGCAGGGACCGGGCTCTCCGGAGTTTTCGACCGAGAGTTGCTCGGAGTCTTCGACGTCCTTCTGGTGGTTGTGCTCGGATTGGTTCTCTACGCGATTTCAGCGCGGGAGCCGTCTCTTCCTCCAGGGTGGATGGACCGCGTCCAACTGGTGACTGTCGCCAGCGCACTCGTGCTCGATGTGATGGTGCTGGGCACGATGGTGATTCGCATCAGTGATCTCGGATTCACCCCGAACCGTGCGGCAGCGCTCGGCCTCAACCTGGTGCTGCTCGTGAACCTGGTCGGGGCCGCCTGGCTCTCGATGCGGTTTCTCAGGGGACAGGTCGCTTTCCACCGACTCGAGCGATGGCAGACCTCCTACCTCCCCTTCTTCGCCATTTGGGCGGCGGTCGTGGTCGTGGTGCTCCCACCGCTCTTTGGCTTCGCCTGATCGAGCAGTCGGATGACGGTCAACTGTTCGGTTCACACACGGAGTCGGAACTTGCGGGCGTCATGAGTTGGGCGGCGTTGCATACTTGGGTGTGACCGATGTCGCGCTTCGGATCGACGCAGCCTCGCTGCCCTCGATCGAGTCAGCCGCAGCGATGCCGACGAAGGTGGTTCTGGACGCGTTCGGGAGTCGTTCGTCGGGGCTCACCACCACCGAGATCGCCGAGCGGGCGGAGGTGTTCGGTCCGAACGCGGTGCGCTCCCACCACGCCAGCGCCTGGTCCGTGCTGGCGCGCCAGCTGCGCAGCCCGCTGCTGTGGCTCTTGCTCGCCGCGGCCGCCGTGTCAGCAGGGGTGGGCGAGGGACTCGACGCGCTGATCATCGGGGTGATCGTCGCCGCATCGGTCGGGCTCGGATTCGCCAACGAGTACCGGGCCGAGCGCGCCGCGGAGGCGATGCACAACGAGATCCGCCACGAGATCGCCACCACACGCGACGGCGAGACGGTGAGCGTGGAGGTCACACACTTGGTGCCGGGCGACATCGTGCATCTGGCTGTGGGGTCGATCGTCCCGGCCGATCTCCGGCTGCTCACCGCGGCCAACCTCGAGTGTGACGAGTCGATCCTGACCGGGGAATCGCTGCCTGCCGAGAAGTCCACCGACCCGGTGGCTAGCGGCGCTCCACTCGCAGAGTTGTCGTCCTGCCTGTTCATGGGAACGGTCGTGCATCAGGGAGCAGCCGACGCGGTCGTAGTGGCGACGGGCGCGACCACGCAGTTCGGGCGGATCGCTGTCGGGCTCGGAGAGCGCCAGCCCCAGACCGAGTTCCAGCTCGGCCTCACCCGCTTCTCAGGGCTGTTGGCAAAGGTCGGTGGTGTGCTCAGCATCACGATCTTCGTGATCAACGTCGCCCTGGGCCGACCCGTGATCGACGCCGTTTTGTTCTCGCTTGCGGTGGCCGTGGGCATCACCCCCCAACTTCTGCCAGCCGTCGTGTCGACCAGCCTGGCCACGGGGTCTCGCCGGCTCGCCGAGAAGAAGGTGCTCGTTAAAAGGCTCGTATGCATCGAGGACCTTGGCGACATCGACGTGCTGTTCACCGACAAGACGGGCACGCTCACCGACGGCCACATCAGCTTCGAACGAGCCATCGACACGGCCGGCGCCCCGGACACCTCGGTCTTCGTACTCGGCCTGGTGTGCAATGAGGCCACCCCGACCGGGGGCACAGCCGTGGGCGGCAACCCCCTTGACGTCGCCCTCTGGGAGGCACCCGCTGCGGCCGCCAGCCGGGCCGGGGAGTTCCGGCGGGTCGCCATCTCCCCCTTCGACCACGACCGCCGCTGTGTGTCGGTGCTTGCCGAGCACGACGGCCAGGTGCTCCTCATCACGAAAGGTGCCCCCGAAGCAGTCTTCGACCGCTGCACCAACGTTCCCGACGAAGGACGACGGGTGCTTGACGCCGAGTTCAGCGAGGGCAACCGAGTGATCGCTGTCGCCAGCCGGCCAGCTCCCGGGATGACCACGCTCAGCACCAATGACGAACGCGATCTCACCCTCTCCGGGTTTCTTGTCTTCCTCGACCGGCCCAAGCCCTCGGCGGCGGGGTCGATCGCCCGGCTCGCCCAGCTCGGCATCACAGTCAAGATCGTCACGGGCGACAATCCGCTGGTGGCCGAGACCGTCTGTCGCAAGCTCGGGGTCGACTCGGGAGGCACGCTCACCGGCACCGACCTCGACGCCCTGGATGACACGCAGCTCACGGTCGCGGTGAACGAAGCCACTATCTTCGCCCGGGTCAGCCCCGAGCAGAAGGCCCGCATCCTGCGCGCGCAGCGCGACGCCGGCTCGGCGGTTGCGTTTCTCGGTGACGGCGTCAACGACGCCCTCGCCCTGCACCACGCGGACGTCGGGATCTCGGTCGATTCGGCGACCGACGTGGCAAAGGACGCCGCCGACATCATCCTCCTCGAGCGCGACCTCGACGTGCTCGCCGACGGCGTCGCCGAAGGCCGCCGCATCTTCGCCAACACCATCAAGTACGTGCTCATGGGCACGTCATCGAACTTCGGGAATATGTTCAGCGTCACCGTCGCCGCCGCTTTCCTTCCGTTCCTGCCGATGCTCCCCTTCCAGATCCTGCTCAACAACCTTCTCTACGACACCAGTCAGATGACGATCCCCACCGATCGCGTCGACGAGGAACAGCTCGCCCGGCCATCGCATTGGGACATCGGGTTCATCCGCCGCTTCATGGTCCGCTTCGGTCCAATCAGCTCGATCTTCGACTTCGCCACCTTCGCAATCATGTTGTGGGTGTTCCACGCCACTGCACCCGAGTTCCGTTCCGGTTGGTTCGTCGAGTCCCTTGCCACCCAAACCCTCATCGTGTTCGTCATCCGCACCCGGCGAGTCCCGTTCTTCAAGAGCCGACCTTCCCGCCCGCTGTTCGCCTCGGTGATCGCGGTGGTGACCGTCGGAGCGCTCATCCCCCAGAGCCCGCTCAACGACACGCTCGGCTTCGCGCCTCTCCCCGCACCGTTCTTCGCCGTGCTCGTCGGGATCGTTGTGACTTACCTGGCGGCCGTCGAGGTCGCCAAGTACTTCTTCTACAAGACCGCCACCCCCACCACGGCTCAGCCCCTCCAGCGCGGAGACGCCCACCGTATCGACCGCGTCGCCGCCCGCTGGAGCCACCACCAGACCCTGCCGCCTGCAGTTCGCCAGCCAGGTGCCGTCGGCCCGCTGTGAGAACGGGGATCACAGCGCTCCCCAGCGAGGCACGCCTACATTCCGCCGAGGATGGATATCGATTTCAAGCCGGCAACTCCCCCCGACGCTGAGGATCTGGTCAGAGTGCAGATCGCGGCCTTCCACGATGATGCTCGACTCCATCAAGGGGTCCCGATCGGTGGTCCTCCCGGCTACGACTCGGTCGAGGAAATGCTTGCCAAGATCGCCCGGGGTGAGTGCCACAAGATCTCTCTAGGTGGCGAGATCATCGGAGGAATCACTGTCATTGATCAAGGCTCGGGGCACTTCCATCTCGATGTCCTCGTCATCGACCCGGATCACCACAACAAAGGTCTTGGCACCCAGGCGATGGAGTTCATAGAGCGGACCTTCCCTGCCGCCTTCTGGACCTTGGACACCCCGACCTATGCCACGCGCAATCAGCACTTCTACGAGCGGCTTGGCTTCGTCCGGGTCGGCGAGACAGTATTTCCAGATATCACGCTGATTCAGTACGAGAAGCGGATGATCTGAGAATCAGACCACGCCGGGCAGATCGAGGTCGGATGCCGGTCAACTAATCGGTTGACTCATCTGGTCGACCATTCGACCCCTAACTATGGCCGCGATGCCGATGTGCTGAGGGCTGTCTCCTCGCATAGTTGTCGCATGAGAACCACGAGTGAGGAGCAGTCATGCCCGCAATCGAAGTAGAGAATCTGACGAAGCGATATGACGACGTCCCGGCGATGGACGGCATCAGCTTCACCGTCGAGAAGGGCGAGATCTTCGGAATCCTCGGACCCAACGGCGCCGGCAAGACCACGACCGTCGAATCCATCGCCGGACTGCGTCGCCCGGATAGCGGAACCATCAGAGTCCTCGACCTCGATCCGCAACAGGATCGGGACGAGCTTCGCCGGCGTCTTGGCGTCCAGCTTCAAGAGAGCCGATTGCCCGACCGGATCCAAGTGGGCGAGGCACTCGAGCTCTACAGCTCGTTCTACGACAGCCCCGTCCCATGGGAGGAACTGCTCGAACAACTCGGGCTCACCGAGAAGCGGGACACCCGCTTCGCCAAGTTGTCCGGTGGCCAGAAGCAGCGGGTCTCGATCGCGCTGGCCCTGGTCGGGAACCCCGAGGTGGTGATCCTCGACGAGCTCACAACCGGCCTCGACCCGCAGGCCCGCCGTGACACCTGGGCCGTAGTCGAACATCTCAGGGAGAAGGGCGCGACGGTCATCCTGGTGACCCACTTCATGGAAGAGGCGGAACGTCTCGCCGATCGCGTTGCCCTCATCGACTCGGGAAGATTGGTGGCCCTCGACACCCCTGCCGGACTGATCGCATCAACCGACAACGAGCAGGTGATCAGGTTCCGGCCTTCCCGTCGGTTGGACGATTCAGTTTTCGCCGGGCTGGCCGAGGTCACCAGCGTGACCCGTCAGGGTGACCAGACAGTGGTCCGGGGTGTGGGCAACGTGCTCCATTCCGTTACAACTGCCCTGGTTCAGAACCACGTGATCGCCCAGGAGCTCCGGGTGGAGCAGGCGACCCTCGACGATGCCTTTCTGGCCCTCACCGGCCGATCCCTTCAAACCAGCACCGAGGAGGTGTGACATGTCCGCGTTGACCCATATGACCAACGTCGAAGCGAAGCTGTACTCCCGGGAGCCAATGGCAGTTTTCTGGGGGCTGGCCTTCCCGTCTGTCCTGCTCGTGGTGCTCGGGTATGCGTTTCCCGGAGGAAGGGAGCCGAGCGCCGAACTTGGCGGCTACCGCCTCGTCGATCTCTACGCCCCGATCGTCCTTTTGCTAGCGCTGGCCACTGTCGCCTTCACCACTCTCCCCCCAGTTCTCGCCGGTTACCGGGAGATGGGGCTGCTGCGCCGGCTCTCGACGACACCGGTCGGACCTCGGAGACTGGTGGGCGCCCAACTCCTGGTGCAGGTAGGAGTGGCCGTCACTGCAGGCTTGCTCGGATTGGCCGTTGCCAACCTGATCTTTGACATCCCGCTTCCCGGAAACCTGATCGGCTTCGTGTTCTCCTTCCTCTTGGCAGCAGTTTCGATGCTGGCGATCGGCCTGTTCATCGGAGCGGTGGCTCCCAGCTCGTCCGCCGCTCAGGGTTTTGGGATGGCGCTCTATTTCCCGATGCTCTTCTTTGCGGGTGTCTACTTCCCCAGGTCTGTGATGCCCGAAGGCCTGCGCCAGCTGAGCGACCTGACCCCGGCAGGGGCCGCGGTTCAGGCGTTGACCGACACATGGCTAGGTCAGGCACCGTCGGGTTCTAGTCTCCTGGTGATGGCCGCCTTCGCCTTCGGCTTCGGTCTCCTTGCCACCCTCTTCTTCCGATGGGAGTGAATCCCGACTCGGTGGCGGAGTCTCTCGAGACCAGCGGTCCCTGGGAGACACCTTTCGATCGGGTTGTGTTCTGGGTCCCCTGGGTCACGCTGGCGGTCGGTCTGGTCCTCGGTCTGCTCAATGCCATCGGCGACCCTTCACAACTTCCAGTCACCCTGGGACTGGCGGCGATTGCAGCGGTCTGGGTGCTGTTCATGTTCACAAGGGCAGTCTCTCGATGGGAGAACCAGGCGTGGATGAGGGCCTACATGGCCGGTCTGATCGTCATCGGAGCGGCGATGATGTACTACCGGCCCGGCTTCTTTCCCTTTGTGATCACCGGGTTCATCCACGCCTTCCTCCTCAAGCCGCCCCCGTTCGCCTTCGTCGCGGTCTTCCTGAACTCGCTGGTGATCAACTCACGCATCGTCTACCCCAACGGTGGAACCGACGCCTGGGTGACGTTCGTGATCATCGTCGTCATCCAGACCGCCGCCATCGGCTTCGGGGTGATCGGTGGTGAGAAGATCTCCGAGCTCAGCGAGCAGAGACGTGTCGCTATCGGGGAGTTGAAGAAGGTCATCGAGGAGAATGCCTCCCTTCAGGCCCAGCTCGTAGAGCAGGCGCGGGTGTCTGGGGTCGATGAGGAGCGCCAACGGATGGCGCGGGAGATCCATGACACCATCGCTCAGGGGCTGACCGGTGTCATCACACAACTCGAGGCGGCCGGCCAGGCGCGCGGTGACAGCGCCGAACTCACGCGGCGCATCGACAACGCCATGCATCTGGCCCGCGACAGCCTCGCCGAGGCTCGGCGTGCGGTCCGCGACCTGCTCCCCTCCCCCCTCGAGGAGCGAGCCCTGCCCGCGGCTCTCGAGGAGGTGACCGCACGATGGTCGTCGTTGAACCACGTGACCGCCGAGTTGACCACCACCGGCACCACCCGCCGTCTTCATCCCGAGGTGGAGGTCACCGTGCTCCGGGTGACCCAGGAAGCACTGGCCAACGTGGCGAAGCATGCGGGCGCATCACGGGTCGGAGTCACTCTCTCGTACATGGGCGACCTCGTCTCGATCGACGTCCGTGACGATGGGATCGGCCTCGATCCAACCGCCCTGACCAATGGCAATGCGACAGGATCGGGGTTTGGCCTCACTGCCATGCGCCAGCGGGTCGAGGGGCTCTCGGGAACTCTGGAAGTGGAATCCGAGCCCGGCTCGGGCACCGCGATCTCGGCGATTCTCCCCGCCATCACCGTGGATGGCGACAGTGGCTGAAACTCCGATCCGGGTCCTGATAGTCGACGACCACCCGGTGGTGCGCGACGGTCTTCGGGGCATGTTCGCCAACGAGGAAGGCTTCGAGGTGGTGGCCGAGGCCATGAATGGCCGTGACGGCATCGATCGGGCCCTGACCTACAAGCCCGATGTGATTTTGATGGACCTGCGGATGCCGGAAATGAACGGCGTCAGTGCGATCAAGGAGCTCACCGAGCGGCAGGTGGATGCGCGGGTGCTGGTGTTGACCACGTTCGACACCGACTCCGATGTCCTCCCCGCCATCGAGGCCGGCGCCACCGGCTTCCTTCTCAAAGACGCCCCACAAGAGGAGCTGCTGCGGGCGGTGGTCGCAGCGGCACGCGGTGAGTCGGTCCTCTCTCCGAGCATCGGCGCCCGGCTGCTCAGCCAGATGCGAGGACCGGTCAAAGAAGCGGTCAGCCAACGCGAACTGGAGGTGCTGCGTCTGGTGGCCGCAGGGTCGACCAACAAGGAGATCGCCGAGCGGCTATTCATAAGCGAGGCGACCGTGAAGACCCATCTCCTCCACATTTACACCAAGCTCGGGGTCAACGACCGGGCCGGCGCGGTGGGGGCGGCATTCGAGACCGGTCTGCTAACCCCCGGGCATACACAACGGAGCTGATTCGAATGACCGAGGAACAACTCCACGAGATCGCGGTCACCGACGAGGTGCTGATCGAGACCAGCAGCAATCGGGGACCAAGGCGCACCATCATCTGGGTGGTGGTCGAGGGGGACGAGGTTTTCGTCCGATCGGTCCTTGGCGAGAAGGGACACTGGTATCGCCGGGCGGTGGCCGATCCCGAGGTGAGCCTGATAGTCAATGGCGAGCCCCTCCGATTCCGGGCGGTTCCGGCGCATGATCCCGACTCCGTGGAGCGGGCCTCGAATGGTTTCCTGGCCAAGTACCGGCCGGGCCCGAGCCTGGACGCCATGGTCCGCGATGAGGTGCTGGCCACCACGCTTCGCCTCGACCCGGCCGACTGAATCACCAGACGCGCCAACAAGGCCCGTCTCCTGGGAACACTCCCAGGAGACGGGCCGGGTTGAGTTGTCGGCTAGCGGAGACCGAACCGGATCGATGTCTCCGGGTCGACTGTCGGAACCCAATCAGCGGGCGGGAGATATCCATCCTGAACGGAGAGGAACGCTGCCCGGGCGGGATCGACCAGCGCTGACGGCGGGGCATCACGTGTCGGCGATCCTGGCCAAGCTCAATGTGAGCAGCCGGCTGCAGGCAGTGGCGGTGACCAGCGGCAAGGGACGGGACCGCGCCCGCGTCTGACCCGCTTCCCGAAAGAAAGCGGGCCGGTTATCTGCCGGCAGGCTCAAACAGCTCGATCGGGTTTCCCGAGGGATCCTCGAGCACGATCTGCTTCCCGCCGGGCCCGGTGATGATGTCGTTCCGGAAGCGAACCCCAGCAGATCTCAAGCGCTCGACCTCAGCCTCGATGTCATCCACGATGAAATGGATGCGGTTCCACCCGCCGGGGGTTGGTATGGCGCCGTCGGGCATGGGGCGGCCGGCGGAGCTGGCCGGACCGCTGAGCAACAAACGAAGCTGACCCCGAACAACGTCGGCGAAGGCCGGAGCCATGTCGGAGCCGAGAGTGAAGCCGAAGTGTTTCGTATAGAAGGCAACCGTGGCATTCACGTCGTCGACCATGTAGCGGACATTGACCATCTCTTCTGCCAACTTGCGACCTCCGTCCCTATGAAGGTTGAGGGGCTGAATCCTCGTTGGCACTGCGGTTGCCGGCCATCCTGGTCAGTGCACCCAGATTGGGAGCCCATCCGACACCGAAGACCTTGCCCGAGACGATGGGACCCTCGGGGTTCCAATATGTGCTCCGCACCCGTTCCGCTGTCGGCATTCGGAAGTCGTAGGGCACGAAGTCGGCGACCTTCCCATGCCACGTTCTCTCATCCGAAGGCTTGCGGAGCTCTTGGACGATCGCGACGACCGCAATAATCGCAATGACAAGTCTCCATATGTCCCTAACGGAGGGCATTCGCCTTTGGTCGTTCATCTCTCGAACGCTACCCGAACCCGCGGCCGTACAGCTTCGCGGGGATTTGTGCGAGGATCGACGGACCGATACGAAGGGGTGTGTTCACTCACCCCGCCAGGATCGGGCTCGCCGCGACCAGTCGAGGAGCGCCGAATGAGAGAACGAAAGCTGGGCACGAGCGGTCTCGAGGTCTCCGCCCTCGGCTACGGCTGCATGGGGCTCAGCTCCGGCTATGGCGTGCCCTCCGACCGGGACCACGCTATTGACATCATCCATGCCGCAGTCGAGCGTGGTGTCACCCTCTTCGACACGGCCCAGGTCTACGGTCCGTTCACCAACGAGGATGTGGTCGGCGAGGCCCTCGCCCCGTTCCGAGACGAAGTCGTGGTCGCCACGAAGTTCGGCTTCGACTTCGGAGACGATGGGTCACAGGGGTTGAACAGCCGGCCCGATCACATACGGAAAATGACAGAGGACTCCCTCCGCCGCCTCCGGACCGATCGCATCGACCTCTATTACCAGCACCGAGTCGACCCCGACGTGTCAATCGAGGATGTCGCCGGCACGGTGAAAGACCTCATCGCCGAGGGAAAGGTGAAGCATTTCGGGCTGTCCGAGGCGGGGGTGAAGACGATTCGCAGGGCCCACGCGGTTCAGCCCGTCACCGCCCTCCAGAGCGAATATTCCTTGTGGTGGCGGGAGCCCGAGAAGGAGATTCTTCCCACACTCGAGGCGCTGGGGATCGGTTTCGTCCCTTTCAGCCCTCTGGGGAGAGGCTTCCTCACGGGCAAGATCGACGAGGACACCACCTTCGTGGACTCCGACTTCCGCAACACCGTTCCCCGCTTCGACCCGGAGAACCGTAAGGCGAACCGCGGCCTGGTGGACCTGGTGAAACGGATCGCGGAACAGAAGCAGGTAACCCCGGCTCAGATCGCGCTCTCGTGGCTGCTCAGCCGCGAGCCGTGGATCGTTCCCATCCCCGGCACCACAAAGCTCCACCGCCTGGAAGAGAACCTCGCAGCGGTCGAGGTGGATCTCACGGCGGATGACTTTGACGAGATCGACCAGGCTCTCGAAGGGATTGCGGTCCAGGGGCAGCGCTATTCCGAGGGCGCCCAACGCATGGTCGACCGCTGATCCGGCGGAAGGATCCGTTTGATTAGGGTCGGGCCATGCCTCTCCCGAGTGGTTTCGTCACTGATCCACTCGTTTCCGAACAAAAGGAGGCTCTTGATTGAGCTTTGCCTTTGAGGGTGAAGTCGGCCGATCGGTGGAGTACCTGGCGTCGGATCAGGCCGAGGACAGTATCCGCCAAGACCCGTACTGGCCGAAATGGGACTCGCCTTGGTGGCACATGACCTTGCTCTGGGAGTTGGGGCTGGCCGAGCTCATCCCGAGGAATTCGGTCGAGGCCATGGTGGACGCTTTCCGGTCGCGCTATCTGACCTTCTTTCCGCTTCGTTTCGACCTGTTGCCGCCCGAGGTGGACACCCACCGACACGTGGTTTGCCATTGCGCGGCGGGAACGATGTATCAGGTGTTGAGTGCGTGCGAAGTGGAGGTCGATGAGGAGCTTCCCTGGATGCGGCCCTGGTTCTTCAGGTACCAGCTGCCCGACGGCGGGCTGAACTGTGACGAAGAGGCGTATACCAAGCCGACCCCCAAGAGCTCGATTGTCTCCACACTGCCCCCTTTGGAAGCAGTGCTCTTCTCGAACGGGCGGCACTTCAACTTCGAGGAGGTGGAATTTCTCGATCGGGGCGCCGAATACCTGATCGATCACCGCCTTTATCGGTCGCTGACCAGTGGCGAGGTCATAAATCCGGACTGGCTTGATCTCTGTTTCCCCCGTTTCTACATGTACGACGTGTTGCGTGGCCTCCGGTTCCTCGCTCGTTGGGCGGTCGTCCGGGGACGGAAGCTTCCGGAGACGCTGGTCGATGAGGCCTCCGAGGCGATTCGGAAGAGTCTCACCGCTGGTGGTCTGGTTCCGGGGCGTCGTCCGTGGATTGGGGAGACGACACTGATGCTGGGCGAAGGCGGGGAATGGTTAGACGGGCCGGAATCCTCGTTCCCACTGCTGGAAGTGGTGAGCCGGACCGACGCGGTCTCGCCGGCGCTCACCCGTCTCTGGGAGGCGGTGGAGGCGGACCTGGCTCAACTGTGACCAGGAAGGACAACGACCTTGATCCCGGTCCTCCCCACCAGGGTTTCAAAGGCGGAAATGGCCGAGGACATCGGGAAACGGTGGGTGATAAGTGCTCCCAGATCCACCTCTCCGGCTCCTGCCATGGCGGCGGCTCGTTCCAGGTCATCGGGGAGCATTCGACGGCATGTCAGGAGCGAGGCTTCCTTGCGTCTGGCGAGCGAGGCCACAAAGGAGGTTCGGTCCCCTTCGGGGACACCAACCAGCACCACACGGCCTCCCGGCGCCAGCGCCTCCAATGCCATGTGGAGCGACTCGTCCGTCCCGGCGCAGTCGAAGACCACGTCGAGGCCTGAGTCATCCGACCACGGCCCCGCACCGAGCTGCCGGGCAGCGGCCAGCCTGTGCTCCAAGGGCTCGGCGGCCATGATGGTCCCGACCCCTCGAGCACGAAGCGCCGCGATCACTACCAACCCGATAGGACCGCATCCAACGACCCCCGTCAGATCCCCGACCTCGACTTCACCGAGATCGATGGCATGCAGGGCAACTGACAACGGCTCGAGGAGGGCCCCCTCCTCATCGGCTACTGACTCGGGAAGGCTGACCAGACATCGCTCCGGCCAAACCAGGTGACTGCGCATGGCGCCATCCGTGCTCCCGTGTCCGGCGAAACGCATCCGGGAGCAGAGGTTGAGCTGGCCGCGAGTGCACTGTTCACATTCGAGGCAGGGGATGGCTGGATGAATCGCCACCCTCTCCCCTGTGCGTGGCCCCGACTCGATCACCCCGCAGAACTCGTGCCCGGGGACAATGCCGCCCTCGGGAATCGTCGCATCGCCTATCCCACCCTCCAGGAACCAGTGGGCGTCGGAGCCGCAGAGGCCGATGGCAAGCACCCTCACAAGGACCTCGCCGGACTCCGGTTCCGGCACAGGAACCTCCCCTAGCTCGAGACGTCTCACGCCGACGAGGCGGACTGCCGGGGTGTGTTCGAGCGACAGCTCGCCGACGATGCGAGGTGAAACGTGACTGCTCAGCTCGCCCGCTCCACTGCCGGCTTCACGACCTCGATCAGCGTCTCCATTGTCTCGCGATCGTAGGGGGGCAGGTCGTCCGCTGACAGGTTCATCGATCGTTTCACTGCAACGGCCGCCCACCGGTGGACGCCCTGACCTCCACCACCACCTTGCCCAGGGCACGACCCTCGCCGACGTGGGCCAGCGCCTCGGGCACCTCCTCCAGGCCGAACATACGGTCGATGAATATCCGGACTTCCCCGGAAACACAGAGATCGGCCATCGGCTCGAAGTGGGTCGGGCCTGGCTTGACGATGAGCAGACCGATCCTGCGCCCGGTGAGTCGGCCGAGGATGGCTCCCGCCGTGACCACCCGGAGCAGCGCCGGCACCGAGCCTCCGACACACCGATATCGGCCACCGGGGGCAAGTGACCTCCGAAATGCGAACACCGAGCGGTGGGCGACCAGGTCGAGAACCCGGTCGTTCGGCTCCATCCGGGTCCAGTCCTGGCTGCGGTAGTCGATCACCTCGTCAGCGCCGACCGATCGCATATGCTCGAGCTTGCCGGCGTTGTCGACAGCCGTCACATGGGCTCCAACGCGTTTGGCGAGCTGGGTGGCGAACGACCCCGACCCGCCTCCGCCGCCGTTGATCAGTATCCGCTGCCCGGGACCGATCCCGGCAGTCCCTTGCAGTGCGATCGGTCCCGCCTGGGGGATGGTCGAGGCATCGACGAAGCTCAGGGTCGGCGGCTTGTGGGCCAAAGCTTTCTCGGGTGCGAGCGCATATTCGGCGAACCCGCCCATCAGTGCCAGGTTGTCTCCGTAGACCTCGTCGCCGGGGCGGAACCGGGTGACGTTGGGGGCGACGGCCTCCACCCTCCCCGCGATATCGGAGCCGAGCGTCCGTCGCCCCGGGGTCCGCAAACCGCCCGAACGGGCATAGAACGGGGTTCCCCGCAGGCACTCCCAATCGGAGAGGTTGAGCGACGTCGCCACCACTTCGACCAACACCTGACCCGGCCCCGGGGTCGGCTTCGGGACCTCTTCGATCCGCAGTACCTCGGGACCGCCATATCGGTCGTAGACGACTGCCCTCATGGTCAGTCGCTGGCCGCCCGCGCCGTCCGGCTTCTGGCTAGTGCCACCACTCCACAGTATTCGGTCAAGCCTCTTGGACGCCCGCGTCTGATCCTGTGCTAGATGTAGTGATGACAAATGACGGAGGAGAGCAACCATGACTGAGCAGCGAACGAACACGCTGGATGTGCCCGGAGCCGTGCTGACCTACGACGTTCAGGGCCAACGACTCGAGCACCGAGCCGGTCCTGCTCTTGATCGGATCGCCGATGGGTGCGGGCGGATTCGGCACCCTTGCGGGGTACTTCGCCGACCGAACAGTCGTCACCTATGACCCCCGCGGGGTGGAGCGGAGCACGCACACCGACCCGGGCTCCCAGTCCACGCCCGTGATACACGCCGAAGATCTGAATCGGCTGATCGACGCCCTCGACGCCGGACCGGTCGACCTGTTCGCCAGCAGCGGCGGAGCCGTGAACGCGTTGGCTCTGGTGGCCCGGCACCCGGAGCAGGTCCGGACTCTGGTTGCGCACGAGCCCCCGGCTGCTCAGGTGCTCCCCGATCGAGAGGAGGCGCTTGCAGCCATCAGCGACATCGACGAGACGTACCAGCGTGTTGGGTTCGGCCCGGCGATGGCCAAGTTCATCGCCATCGTCAGCCACCAGGGACCCATCACTGCCGGATACGTCGACCAGCCAGCTTCAGATCCGGCCATGTTTGGCTTGCCGACTGAGGACGACGGATCCCGGGACGACCCGCTCTTGGGACAGAACCTGATCTCGTGCACCCACTATCAGCCCGATTTCGATGCCTTGCGTGCCGCTTCGACCCGAATCGTGTTCGGTGCGGGAGTCGAGTCGGAGGGGGAACTGGCCCACCGCGCCGGGGTGGCGGTGGCTGAACAGCTCGGCACGGCGGCCGTTGCTTTCCCCAGCGGCCACGCGGGCTTCCTGGGCGGCGAATACGGCCAGATGGGCAATCCCGAAGCCTTCGCCGCAACCTTGCGCGAGGTGCTCTCCGAAGTCTGAGGTCCCCGAGGTTCAGTTCAGTTGGGCGGGGTCCGGCGGATTCTCCTCACACCAGCGCCGGATCCGGGCAAAGGCGGTTTGCATCAATTTGGACTCGAGCGCTCCTTCGATGCTGCCGTCAACGAAGCGCTCCGATCGCTGTATGGCGATCAGGATCCGCACCGCGTCCGTCACCGGAGCGGTGGCCAAGTCTGAGGGATGATCCCGGTAGCGGGGCAGATCCTTCCAACCCATCCAATCGAACGGCACTATCAGGCCCACACCTCCAAGACATGCCAACACTCGTTGGACGGGCTCGGAGTAGAGGGGATAAGGCATCTGATAGACAGGTTGTTCTTCCCCGTCCACCATCGTCGTTCTGACAGCTTCACCTCCGGCCCAGGTGGCGAAGGTGGTCTCGCCATCGAGTTCATCGACGGCTTCCCACAGGGCCGCCCACGCCTCAGGGCGTCCTCGACGCAGCGCGGTGATGATCTCCGCGTCGATCGACGCATCGTCGTCCTGCGGCATGCGGCGACATTAGGCCCCGCCATCGGGACTGGAGGTGGAAGTCACCAGCGGCACATTGGCGGCGGACATTGGACTTATGGCCCTAGCCCGACCCGGCCGTCGCCTTACCTTGCGGTCATGGGCGAACGACCGCCGAGCGGCGACAGCCATGTGACGAATCCAGCGGTGGCACCGGGCCTTCCCGCGCATCACGTCGGACTCGTCCGGATCGATCTCTATTGGATTCCTCTGGGTGCCGGAGGAGTCGGGTATGTGCGATTCAACGGGCGCGTTTACGAGGCTTTCAAAGCGCGGACAGAACGGAGACCACGTCTCGAGCTGTACCACACCGCATTGGAGGTGAGCCTCCCCGAGGGCAGGTTCACGGTGGAGAACGCCTGGCCAAGTCCCGATGCAGACGTCTCCTCGCGTGGGGTGGCCTTCGAAGGACCCGTTTTCAACCGTTCTCTCGCCAGGTTGCGGCCATTTCGATACGAGGTCCGGTGCTGGCGAGATGGTGTCATCTCCGACGCCGATCAGGCTGCGTCAGTCCAGCTCCTGAGCCGAGATGCGCCTCGGGCGCGGAATCTCCTCGATCAGGTACCCACCGTACCGCCAATGATCTGGGGACGAGATGAGCTGGACGCAGGTGAGATGTGGAACTCGAACTCGGTGATCTCGTACTTGATTGCTCGAAGTGGCTTACCGATCGAGCCCATTCACCCTCCGGAAGGCGGACACGCGCCTGGTTGGCGGGCCGGCATTGCACTCGCCGACCGCCATCGCACTGGCTGAGGAGGCTTGGGGCGGTAACGACCCCGTAACGATCGTCCGACAGAGTTGGCCCGGTCGTAGGAGACGACACGGAGGGCTCTGATGTTGAAGAGCAGCCGCAGCAAGCTGATTGCCTTCACGTGCTGGGTGGCGACGCTGGTGCTCGTCGTGGCGTCGCTGGTCATCGCCGTGATGGGCGCCGGATTGGGGACCAATGATGCGAGTGGTCCTTTGCTCCTGGCGATCGTGGTCTGTTTCAGCACCGTCGGTCTCGTGCTCGTCCTAAGGGTCCCCGACAACCGCATGGGCTGGATCTTCTCTCTCGGTGGGCTCCTTGCCGCGACTTGGGGGGTTACACAGACCTACTACGAGGCGGCAAAGCCGAACGGGTGGCCGGGCATCAGCTATGTGGGCTGGCTCAACCTGACCGTCTACTTTCCGATGATCCTCTGCCTGGTGGCCCTGCCCCTGCTGCTGTTTCCCGACGGCGAGGTCCCTTCGCGTGGCTGGCGATGGGTGTGGTGGCTGGTTCTCGGGGTGGCAAGCCTGTCTGTGGTGTTGAACACGATCCAGCCCGAATTCACCGAGGAGGTGGCCGGGGAGATCGTGTATCGGTTTGACAATCCGTTTGGGATCGAGGCCGCGGCCGGGTTCCTCGAATCGACAGCGCTGACCGTCGTCGGGGGGATCCTGCTCGCACTCAGCCTGCTCGCTCCGGCGGCGGCCATGGTGTTCCGGTTCCACAGGTCCAAGGGTGTGGAGCGACTCCAACTCAAGTGGCTCGCATTCTCGGCGACTGTGGCCGGTGTCGGTCTCGCCGTGTTCTACACGGCTCAGCAATGGGTCCCCGACACGTCACCATGGCTCCAGCTCCTGGCTGGCGGTGGCCCTGACCGGCGTCCTCGGGATACCGATCACGGCCGGCATAGCCATTACTCGCAATCATCTCTACGACATCGACCGGCTGATCAGCCGGTCGATCTCCTATGGGATCCTGGTAGGCCTCCTCGGCGCGGTCTACGTCCTGGGGGTTTTTCTGCTCGGCAGTCTCGCCTTCAAAGGTGAGATTCAGGTCGCGGTGTCGACGTTGGTCGTGGCCGCTCTGTTCAACCCCTTGCGCCGGTGGCTCCATGACCTGATCGACCGGCGCTTCTCCCGCTCGAGCTATTCCTCACCCGAGGTGATCGACGGCTTCTCTCATCTCATACGTGACGAGATCGACGTCGACACCTTGGTTGTCGACCTGCTCGGCGTTGTCGATCAGACACTCGCCCCGGCCCAGCGGGCGGTCTGGATCCGGGAGCGTTCCCAGACATCAACTTGATTCAGTACCAGAAACTGCTGACCTGACCGGTCCTATCCTCGCTGCCATGACATCCGGAATCGACGATGTCGAGCGGTGGTCGCCGCTCAAGGTTTGGCTCTTCTCAGTATGCAACCGGGACCCGAAGAGCAATCTCGCTGCCGTCGATCGCATGTCGCTGGACTCCACGGACCGTTTTGTCGACCTGGGATGTGGTTTGGGTGCCGCCCTCGAGCATGCTGCGACGACCGGTGCGGAAACGGCAGGTATCGACCCGAGCCCGGCGATGGTGGAGCGGGCGGCGAGACGGGTGCCTCGGGCTGAGGTGAAACTGGGATCGGCGGAAGCAATCCCCTTCGGCGATGCCCGATTCACTGCAGCTCTGGCGGTGTCGACGTATCACCACTGGGCAGACACCGAGGCCGGCTTGGCGGAGGTGCGGCGTGCGCTTGCTCCGGGAGGTCGCCTTCTCATAGTGGAGAAGAAACTGAAACGGAGTTCTGGACACGGCCTGGACCCTGTCGGTGCCGACCGGTTGAACCAGACCCTCTTGAGCCACGGGTACGTCGGTTCCGCAGTCGAGATGATGCGAGTGGGTCGAGTCGACTACTTGGCGATTTCCGCGACGAACCCGCCTTGAGTTGAAGGTACAACGGGGGCATCTCAGGCGATTCTCGTTCGCGACCACGGGTCATCGGTCGACGTGGTGTGGCGTAACAACGCAGTTTGGCTACGTTGACCTCGCCGCCTGAGGGCGGCATTGGTTTGAGGAGGCTGAAACATTGCGACGACCCGCCCTCGCTTTCACTCTGGTGCTGATCGTCTCGGCATGTAGCCCAGCGGCGCAAGACACGACCACCAGCAGCGTGGCGACCACCAGTTCAACAACCACGACGATCGCGACGACGACCACCACGGTGCTCGAGGTAACCGGTGACGGAGGCGCCGACCCTCAGCTCGCCGCACTGATCCGGGCGCTGTACGACCTCCCCCAAGACGATGTCAACGTGGCAGCCCCGCCCTCCGTAATCGACAGCTTCACCGCGGCCACCACCTCGACCACACCAGCCTCTGCGGTCGCCACGGTTGGGGTGATCGGCGATGCGGGACGGGTTGCGGTCGTGGCGGCCGGCGACGACATCACCTTGGCCGTGGCCGATCCGACCTGGCGGATTGTCGGTGGTTGGTGGCCGTCGCATCATGTGGAACCAGTACTGGGTGAATTCCCCAAGACGGTTGCCGTCGTCGGGTCCGATGCCCGGCCCGGCGAGGACCGCGAGGCGACTCGGGCAGATTCGATTCATTTCGTGGTCCTCGCCGAGGATGGGGCCAGCGCAGTCGTCGGCCTGCCGCGAGATTCATGGGTGCCTATCGACGGCGGAGGGAAGCGCAAGGTGAACGCCTCCCTCAACGTCGCCGGCCCGGACGGGATGATTCGGACCTTCAGCGACCTGACCGGCGCCGAGTTCGATGGTTATCTGCTTACCGGATTCGCCGGCTTTCAGGACATGATCGGAGTTCTGGGTGGCCTCGAGATCGATGTCCCCAGGGCCCTGCAGGACAGCCACGCCCAGGCTTCGATCGCTGCGGGATTGCAGCTGTTGGGTGCATCGGATGCTCTCGCTTTCAGCCGGGTGCGCAAATCTCTCCCCGACGGGGACCTCGGTCGTCAGCTCAACGGCGGTCTCGCCCTAATGGCTGCAGTCGCCATGGTGCAGGCGTTGGGACCATCTGCGATACCCGGTCTAATAGAGCAAAGCTGGGACATGTACTCCACCGACATGGGACCGGAGGAGCTACTCACCCTGGCCGCAGCGATCACCCGGGTCGACCTCGATCGGACCACCAACGTCGTTGCCGCCGGTTCCCCGGGAAGTGCAGGCGAAGCCAGCGTGGTCTTCCTGCAAGATTCCGCCTACACGACATTCGAGGACATGCAGGACGGACATCTCGAAGCGGGTTGAGACCCGGCACGGGACCCCAAGCCTCCGCCGCCCGATGAAGAGAGCTTGCCGCTGGGATCAGTCGACCACGAGCAGCAGCGCATGAATGGCAAGGCCGACCAAGGCTCCGACCACCGTGCCGTTGATTCGAACGAACTGGAGATCCCGACCCATCTGTAGCTCGAGACGATGGGATATCTCGGTCGGATCCCATCCGGCCACCGTGGTCTCGATCAGCCCGGTCACCTCGTCGTCCCATTGGTGAGCAAGACGCTCGGCGGACTTGGCGATCCAGTCGTCGATCTTCCTGAGCAGCGAGGCGTCATCGAGAGCCCGGCGAGCCCACCACTGGATCAGCTCCGCCAGTCGCTGCTCGAGCTCCGAACCGGGCTCCCGGGCAGCGCGGTCAAGGCCTCCACGGAGAATCTGCCACTGCGATTGGATCGCCGCCGCAAACTCCGGTGTGTTGAGGAGGCGCAGCTTCGATTCCTCGATGCGTTCGGCCAGGTCGGCGGAGTTGCGCAAGTCGTCGGCGAATTTCGACAGCATTTTGTCGATGTCGGAACGGACAGGATGTCTGGGGTCTGAGGCCATGTCGTCGACCAGGATCCGGAACGAGGCGATGATCCGCTCGAAGAGGAGACCGCCGGCCCATGCAGGGACCCACCAGGGTGCGGAACGGGCGAAACTCTCCCGGAAGTAGGGCAGATTGTCGACGAGGACGACTTCGACTCCTCTCAGGCTGGCTTCGATCGACTCCCGGTTCCGACCGTCCTTCAGCCAGGCGTCAACAACCAGCGATATCAGGGGGGTGACCGCCGTCTCTCGCATCCAGTCGAGGCTGGTCTGGATGATCGTCGACTCCACCTGGTCGTCGTCGACTGACTCGGCGATCGTTGCCGCGGTCTCGATGCCGCGACGGGCGGCCAGGGTCGCATGTTCAGACGACTCGAGCCATGAGGCCATCCGCTCGGCGAGGCCCGCGTTGGTGAGCCATTGGCGGAGGTTGGTCGGGTCCAAGAAGTTCTGTTGCACGAACTCGGCGAGACCCCGCCCAATCTCGTCCTTGCCTTTTGGGATCAGGGCGGTGTGCGGGATCGGGATGCCTAGCGGGTGTCGGAAGAGGGCAGTCACTGCGAACCAGTCGGCAATCCCACCGATCAATGCCGCTTCGGAAGCCGCCCTGATCCAGCCGTTCAAACCGGTGCCGTCACCGAGGAGGTGGCTGGCCAGGAAAACGACAAAGGCGCCGAGAAGGAATCCGTTGGCGCGTCGCTTCCAACGCCGTAGCTCTCGAATCCGCCTCTCCTCGTAGCTGTCATCAGATCCCGAGGAGGCGCCGGAGGCCATCGTCACATCGAGCATCGTATGCCCGCAGATGTCCCTTGCCATAGGCTTGGTATGTCAATCGGAGAGGACTCGATGAAGGAGGCGCAATGATCGACTTCAGTAACGCTCGTTTCATCAAGCTCAGCGAGGTACCCGTCGCCACCGTCGAACAAAAGGTTGCCCCGCTGTACGTCGAAGGCGAGACGTCACTGATCGCAGCTGCGGGAGCGCGCGATCAAGTCATGTTCACCAACAAGCGCATCATCGCCGTGAACATGCAGGGCCTCACCGGCAACCGACTACTCGTCCCTGCCCTACAGCAAGATTCAGGCCTTCTCCATTGAGACGGCGGGCACCTTCGACCGAGACAGCGAACTCGAGCTGTATTTCAGCGGGCTCGGCAAGGTGCGGCTTGAGTTCTCACGCAGCTTCAATCTGAGCTATGTGGCGAAGGTGATCGGCTGGGCGATCCTGTAGGAAACGGGACCGTGTTGCCGTCTCGGTCCTGCCATGTTTTGGAAATCGAACGGGCAAGCCACTGACGTATCCCTGATAACGAGGTCGGTCGATCAGGCAGCTGTGTAAACCCCGGCATCCTTGACTTTCACGTAGAGTGAACATATGTTCATAGGTTGTGAACCCCAGATCTCGCCTCCCTATCTTTCGGTCCCCCGAGCAGGAGCGTCTACTCGCCGAGTTGTTCGTCTTCGCCCAGGGCCCGGTATCCCTCAGCGAACTGGCGAGGCGTGCGGCCACCTCAAGGGCTGGCGCTCACAAGGAAGTAGAACGGCTCGAGGCAGTCGGGTTGGTGACCTCAACATCGTCCGGCAGATCGCGCCTGATCGAGGCCAACCAAGCCTCGCCTCTCTACCCAGACCTCAAAGCTCTCCTCACCAAAGCGTTAGGGCCCGAACAACTTTTGCGAGATGCGTTGGCCGACCTCAACGGAATCGACGAAGCATTCATATTCGGTTCCTGGGCCACGCCCGGCGCAGCGGCGCCTCAAGACATAGATCTGATGGTGATCGGTGAACCGGACATCAGCCGGGTCTACGAAACGGTGTCAAGAATTGAAAGCCAAGTGGGCCGCCCAATCAACGTTTCGGTTCGTTCCAAGGCGGAATGGGAGAGCGCCGACGGCGGATTTGAGAGAACAGTGAAGAGTCGACCAATGGTTGCGTTGTTTTGAGCGGGCTCGACGACCTCATCGCCAAGAGTTTCATAGAGCCCGTCGAAGTCGACGAGATGACGGCTCGGCGATGGATCGAAGATGCGCGACGTCACCTGCAGGCAGCGCAAGCAGTCGAGTCCATCGATCTGGCCGGCGCTTACGTCCTCGCCTACGACGCCGCTCGCAAGTCAGTCGCCGCCGTCCTGCTGATGACGGGACATCGGGTTACAAATCGACCCGGATCCCACCAGGCGCTCGCACTATTCGCCAAAACCTTCGCCGAGGACGCTGACGAGCCTGCGCTGGCACAGCTCGACCGGCTTCGCCGCAACCGGAACCGGTCCGAATACGGATCGAGAACCTTCGGTGCAGCCGAAGTCAAAGAGGCGATCCAAATGGCCGGCGCGATTCTCGACGTCTGCGCAAAACGCATCTAGGCAACGACCACGCAGAGTGATACCAAACGAGTTAGAAACGGGACGAGCAGGCCATGGGGCTGGCCGTGGCGCAACGGCCGAGATTGTGGAATTGGAACCCTCTGTCGAGTCTGTCCTGCCTGCGGGATATCATGAAGCCATGTCCGATGCACACGATCTGGTGACGGATACAGGCCTCCAGCCTGAAGAGTTGGAGTGGCTCAACGAGCGCATGTCCGAGTACCGAGAACTTCTCGCATACCTCCGCGAGCATTGAAAACCCCTCCGTGGCTATGACGCCTGCGGAGATAGCCCACCATCGCGATCCCGCCGCGGTAGCTGTCTTGGAACGAGGACTGTCAGACGCAGAAGCGGGTCGCATACGACAGGGCAAACTTCGATCCGACGAGAAAGACGACACGCCAGCCGAGTGAACCTCCACCAATCCGTTCGCAGCCCGGGGCGGCGCGTCTAGAAATGGGACTGACCTTCGGCTGCTCGGCCTGCTTCAGGCCAAAAGCTCGATCAACTCAGTCGCAGCGAGCATTCGGCGCGGTCGGCCCTTTCGCCTCCGGGCGAACGCCCGCTCGCTGAGGATCCCCGCTGTCTCCAGCCGTACCAGCGCGGCATGCGCACTTTGGGCAGCAACTCCATAGCGACTCGCCACCGACTGGCTATCCACGATCGGATGATTAGGCAGATCTTCGATAACACGAACCGTCACTGATTCTCCGCGTGTGTCGACTCGCGTTCTGAATTCCTTAATCAGAGCTGTGATCCGTTCGGAAATTTCGGTCATCCAACCAACAGCTCCGATCACTCCCAGTGAAAAGAACTGCAGCCAGCGATCGGCATCTCCGTCCTGGTAGGCACGCAGGCCTTCGACGTACCGGTCGGTGTCTTCAGCCCAGACGACTGACACGGGTATCGGAGACGGCAGGGTGAGTCGTCGACGGAGAAGTTGTTGAATGAGCAGACGACCAACGCGCCCGTTGCCATCCACGAAGGGATGTATCACCTCAAAACGGGCGTGAGCAATCGCTGCGTGAGCCACGGGAGTGAGATCGGTACGAGTGCAGAAGGCGACCAAGTCGTCAATCAGGGCCGGGACTTCCTCCGGTCGCGGCGGGACAAACTCTGCGTTGCGAGGCCCCGCCGAGTCACCGCCTATCCAGTTCTGTTTGGTTCGGAAGGCACCGATCGTTTCGGCTGGCATCCTCGGATGGCCAGCCATCAGCGTCCGGTGCCAACGCAGGAGATCATCGGGTCCTGCTGGTATCTCAGTCTTCATCGCGTCGCGTAATGCATCGAGGTTGCTGATCACGCGACGCGCCTCCTCATCGTCGATTTCTACTTCACTCGCGATCTCGGCTTCGAGAATCCGACGGGGACCCGGCCCTACGCCCTCGATCAACGAGGACGCACTCGTCTCCGATCGATAGAGGACCGAGGCGATCCCTGCGATGGGAAGGCCGGGCACCGATCCAAGTGAACTCGATGCCTCAGCAACGGCAAGTGCCGCTTCAGAAGAAAACTCGATCTCAGCGTCCGCTATGAGGCCGGCGTTGTAAGGAAAGTATGGATACGTTCGTCCGAATTGGTCAGTCCATTTGAGGGTCTGGGCTTCCATGGCTTCATAGTTTAGCAGGTTTAGGAGGCTTTAGGCTGATAAAAGCAGGGACTCGCTCAGCATAAGGATGAACGCTCGCTCAGATCGCCCGGGGAACTGCACTCCCCCACTTTCGTGCCAAACGCGCGATTTAGAAACGGGACGGGTAGCGCCTTTCAACCCCCACCTTGGAGCCGTTCGAGGTTCGCGCGTGCCTCTTCCATGACGCGACCAAATGTCGTAACCAGTTGGAGCCCGGGCTCGAGTGAGTCCCGCTTTCCAATCTCGCCCTCGACCCATGGCCAGTTGGTGCTCTCAAAGACCACCACGCAGAGTCTGACCGCCTCTTGAAACGTAATCTTCGTACCGTCGGTGGCCTGAGTGATCCGGTCAACGATAAGAGACTCCTGTCGTATCACGGCGACTGCACTCTTATCTAACTCCGACCGCCCTGGCCATAGGTCCGGTCGACGCCAAGAGACTCCTGTCGTATCACGGCGAGCTGGTCCTCGGAGCTCAGGTCAACGATCTCGATGTCGCCGTCCACTTGCGAGTCCGGAAATTCCAACAACCACAGCTCTCCATCCTCGAACTGATAACTCAAACTCGTCAACGCCTGGTCGGCCTCGGAGCAACACGACGTCGGTAGTCTGTATGACCCTGTGTGCAGGTTCGCCGCCGTTCCTCCAACCGACGGCGCGCCCTTGTTTGCTGCCGCTGCTTTCCCAACCAGAGACTGCGAAGAATGGCGTTCTTCTCAGTAATGGCCATTTCGAGCGCGAACTGCTCTGTTGATCTGCTCACCTCCTGGTCCAGCTACACGTTGGGCCATCTCCCTGACCTCTTTTTCCATTCGGCTCGGGCCTGACCTATCCAATTCACTCCACGTTCCGCCGTCGACCTCCCTCGGACCTATCTACGGTGTCAACTCGCGTATCTTGTGAGTTGGTGAACCCAAGCTCGACCAACGCCTGACGGTCGGACGCGTCGAGGAGGGCGCACATGTCGATGTCGGTAGGTCTGTATGACCCTGTGTGCAGGTTCACCGCCGTTCCCCCAACCAGGACGGCGCGCCCTTTGATTGCATAGTCCGCTGCTTTCGCCAACCAGAGACTGCGAAGAATGGCGTTTTTCTCAGAATGGGCCATTTCGAGCGCCGAACGGGCTCTGTTGATCTGCCTCAACTCCTGGTTGCCAGGGCTACACGTTCGAGGCCAACATCGACCTGGCGCTCTTCTTTCCAATCGAGCCTTGCCAGGGGTCCGAGGGACCTAGTCCACAGACTCGAGCAATTGAACTCCACGTTCCGCCCTCGTCAGAACGCACGGAGACAGCGACAGTGGATCGTCCAGTCCACCGCCTTATTTCCCTCTCGAACCTCCGCTACGGACACGACCTCCACCGGATTCGGCTCAAGGTCTGCAAGACCACTGCCATAACAAGTGAGAATCTTCACAACCGTCGAAATTCGTGGATCGGTCTTGCCATTCTCGATCAAACAGAGTTGAGCCCTGCTTACCCCTGTCCGTGCTGAAACATCACTCAACGACATCCGCTTTAGGTCACGCATCTGTCGGAGTCTGGCGCCGTTCAGGTAACTCACGTTTGTTAGTCTATTCAATAACAGACGTTAGTCAATGCGATAACGTTCATCCTAGAGTTAGTCAATGCGTTAACGTTCATCCCTCTCGAGGAAACGAACTTGTCAGCCACTCTCGAGGAAACGGACTTGTCAGCCGTGCGGCCAGGTTGGCCGGCCGTTTAGAAACGGGACGGGTTGAGCCAGCGCTTCACGCATCGTAAGGCACCGGAAGCATAATTTCATCAAGCGCCTGAAGTGGGATCGGAGATATTTCCGACGACACGGTTGAACCCAGGGCCTCCTGGTACTCACCGATTTCGCAGAGGTAGGTATCTATTGCTCGCCGAACGGTGAGCCGGTGCCCGTCTACGACTTCGGGTGGGTTCGGAACCACTCCACCGTGGCCGGGATCGCCTCGCTCAGCGGAGTGGCGTGATCGCCGAAGGCCCGTTGGAATTTGCCGGAGTCAACGACGAACGGTTCATCGAACTCGTAGAGCATCTCGTCGAGCTCGCGGACCGTCCCGTTGAAGAGGCCGACCATCTTCACCATGAACGGGGACATCGCCTGGATCCCCGGAGCGGCCCCCGCCGCCATAAATACCTGCTCGATGAACTGCCTGGTAGTGACGGCCGGAGCGTTCGGCAGATGCCATGCTTCGCCGTCGGCTTCGCTGCGTTCCCCGAGAGTGACCATGCCCTTGGCGATGTCGGGGATGTAGCTGTAGGTGTGAAGCAGATCGGGGTTCCCTATCACCTGCGCCTTTTTCCCTGTGAGGGCCGGGTAGAAGACGCGCTCTCCCATGGCGCTGAGCCGGCCGTGAGGGCCGAAGTAGTCGGAGGCTCGCCCGATGGCGACACGGACTCTCCCAGCTCGATGTGCCTCGAGCAGATCTTGCGCCATCTCCGCCCTCGTCTTTCCCTTCCGACCGGTGGCGGCGTACGGAAGGGCCTCGGTGAGCGGAGCGCCCTTCGTAGACCCGTACATGTAGAGGTTTTCCATCACCACCAACTTGGCCTCTGCCATCTGGGCACCAGCGAGAACACCTGCCTGGAGCGGTGGAAACAGTTCGGGCCACCTCGTGTACGGAGGGTTGAGACACTGGTACACGACAGCCGCACCCCCGGCGGCGTCTCGCGAGAACCCAGAGTCGGCCGCGTCCCCTCCGCGCACCTCGACACCAACGGGCACCCCGGCTCGGCCGCTGCGGTTGACAGCACGAACGCGATGTCCCCGAGCAGCGAGAAGCTCGACGGTTGCCAGACCGACTGGCCCGGTCCCAAAGACGACGTGGAGGTCGCTCTCCATGGCTTAACTCTCTTACGACGGCGGGGAAATGGCATTCTGGCAGGGCGGCCACCCCACCGGAACGCGTCAGACCCCAGAGAACGCGAAAACCCTATTTCTATTGGCGTTTTCGGGAGTCCGAAGGCTCGAAGACACAGCAGGTTTCCTAAACCGGTCCTCGGTTCCGACTCCGCTGCTCAGGAGTGAACGGATTGGGTGTACTGAGAACTGGGACGTGCCGAAGTTCCCAGGGCCTTTAGAAACGTGACTCGTTGGCTTGAGAGGTCCATGCCACGATTGAGGATACGGCTGTCTGGTCACTGGCCTTCAAACACCAGTCGAACGGTCGAGGAGTGTTGACAGACGCTTTCTACCGGCGCAGATCCTGTTGTCGACGGGTCCCGCGGCGAACAGGTCGCCGGCTGCGTAGGTGGTGGCGTTCCTCCCGCGTCGCTAGTTGTAGTGGCGGAGGCGATCCCAGACGTCGGACAGCTGGCCGCTCGGCTGGAGACAGAGGAACAGCGGCTGTTCCGCCACCTCGTTCTCCACGCCGTACGGATTGGTGAGGGTCGCCACCCGGGCCAGATCGGGACAGATCAACTTCAGCTCCGCTGCCACCGACCCGACCCCGATGATCGGCCCGTGCTCGGGGGGCGGGCCCCAGAGCCAGTAGTTGTTGTGCCCGCTGGCCGCCGCAGGCAAGCCGGCATCCGGACCGAGGACGTCGACCGCTCCTGCTTCTCCGTAGGAACCGGTGAACACCACCGCCCTCTCCCTCTGCTCGGCAGGGATCATCTCACGAACTGCGGTGATCTGGTCGATCAGCTCGGGCCAGCCCACCGTCTCCCCCAGCTCTCCAGTGGGATCGAATGACCCCACCCGCTCGATCGGGAGAAGGGGCAGCGCGATGAACAGCCCGACGGCCACGCCGAACACGGTCAATCCGCCCACCACTCGACGCCATAAGACGGAGAGGCGCTCGAACCACACCCCTCCTGCCGCGAGGAGGGCGGAGTACATCGGGGCGACGTAGTACGACTTTCCTCCGGTGACCAGAAACCCCGCGAACAGCACCAGGTAGGCAATGGGCAGCGGCCGCCACTGCCGGGCCTCATCCGAGCGGGCCAGCCACCACAGCCCGGCAAAGGCCGGGATTGCGAGGGTGATCGAAAGCAATGCCGGCTGTTGGATCACGAAAGCGAGTGGGCCGTCGCTGCGGGCGCGTAGAGCTTCGGCCACTTCCAGTTGGGGCCAGCCGTGATTCGCCTGCCAGATCAGGTTGGGCAGTGCGATGAGGGCGGCGATGGCTACCCCCAGCCAGGGATAGGGCGATGCAAGCAGCTTGCGCTGTCGGGTGGCCAGAAGCCCAACCAGGATTGCCGCGGCGAAGAAGGCCATGGTGTGCTTGTTCTCGAGGCCGACCCCCGCAACCAACCCGAGGGCGAGCCACCAGCGGGGGTCGTCCCCATCGAGCAAGCGGACCGTGATCCACAGACCCAGTGTCCAGAAGAAGTAGTCGAAAACGGCGGTGCTGAGCAGGTGGCCCTCCCCGAGCAGTACCCCGGTCCAACCACCGGCGAAGGCGGCGAGCACCTGCGCGACCCGGCCGCCCCCGAACCTGCGGGCCATCGCCGCGGCCAGGATCGCCACTCCTCCGACGGCCAGGGCCGGCAAGACCCGAAGTGCGGTAGGCGAGGTTCCGAACAGGGTCTCGGAGACCCGGGCTACCAGCGGGGTCAGGGGCGGCTGGTCGACGTAGCCCCAGTCGAGGCTCCGTCCGGCCATTACGAAGTAGGTCTCATCACGATGAAAGCCATAGCGACCGGAGACGGCAAGCAGAAGAGCGACGACCCCGGCGGCGCTGATCCACACACCAAGAGGAAGACGTCCGGACGCCCTCGGTTGGGCCATGGAATCAGTCTGGCATTCGGCCCACCGCGGCGTTGGGTCTTACGTCGATGCGACCTCAGGCGTGTCGACCTCCGTGAGCCCGGAGCCCTGGTCCTCATCATTTCATACCACCCCGCCTGGGAACTACTCGAACACTGAGTCAGTTCGTCTGACCGCTGACACAACAGATAGGGGGACGTGCTGGACGTGCCCTCTCTCCCCCGGGCATTTAGAAACGGGACGTTTTGGGTGGTTGTCTGACCGCCTCCAGTGTGTGTATAGTATGCGCATGGCAAGAGTCAACGTGTACCTTCCGGATGATCTGGCCGATCAAGCCAAGGACGCAGGGCTCAATGTGTCGAACCTCACTCAGGATGCAGTGCGCTCAGCCCTGTCGGCGGGCGACACCGAGGAGTGGCTGAGACGAGTGGCAACACTATCCCCGACCGGGATACCTGACGTGCGTACACCGCAATCGAAGGAGCCAAGGACGAGCTAGAGGGCCTTGGCTGAATCCCTCATCCTCGACGCCTCGGCGATGGTCGACCTGCTCGTTGGTTCTGACCTCGCCGAACGTCGATCGAGGTACGCCTGCACGACGCAGACCTACATGCTCCAGGGCACTTCGACGCCGAAGTTCTCTCCGCTCTTGGGAGGCTGCATCGAGCCGGTCAACTGGGGACCCGACAAGTGACTGAGCGAGTCAACCTCGTCGCATCGTCACCGATCGTCCGTCACCCCCTACCACCGCTACTCAAGGGGCGTGGCAGAGACGGGAGAACCTTCGACTGGTCGACGCCCTCTACGTCGAATTGGCCAGCCAGCTCGACATGTTGATCGTCACGACCGATCGTGGATTGGCCTCGGCCAGCGAAGGGCGCACATTGATCGAGCCAAGCTGATCATCAGTGAGCTGCCGCTCAGGCCCCTAGGGAAACAGGACAGGTAGGCGGCACCGAGGGGGACTGCAACCTTTAGAAACGGGACCTGTTGGCATGTCGAGGCTACAAAAGGGTCCAACTTGATCGCCGAATCTGATAATCTGATCTCATGCCAGATATCTCAGCCACTGAAGCAGCAAGACGCTTCTCCGACGTCTTGGACAGCGTCGAGCACGGAAACGAGCACTACACGATCGTTCGACGTGGCAAGGCCGTGGCACATCTCGAGCCGATCAACAAGGGCCGTGGTTCCGAGGTAAAGGAAATCCTGAAACGTCACCGACCAGATTCAGCTTGGACAGAGGAACTGTCACATCTCCGCGAGTTGGTTGAGCTCGACAACCGATCATGAGTGTGGTGCTTCTCGACACCACCTTCCTGATCGACGCAGAGCGAGCAGACATCGATCTCGACGATTTGATCCACGAAGACGACGACGTGGCAATTGCTGCGATCACAGTTGCCGAATTAGTCGTGGGCGTCGAACTCGCATCTCCGAATGCCAAGGCCGACCGACGGGCCTACGTCGACGAGATTCTCACCTCGATTCCAGTCATCTCCTATGACCGGGACATCGCATTCGAACACGCTCAGCTTCTGGTGGCCGTGAGACAGACCGGGCGTCCACGCGGCGCGCACGACTTACTAATCGCAGCCACAGCCCGCGCCACAGACCGCACAGTGATTACCGCCGACGAATCAGCGTTCGCAGATCTTCCCGGCGTGACCGTTCACCACTACCGAAGCAACCAGTAGGACTCCAATCCGCGAAAGCCCATT